>CAKTDV010000001.1 GCA_934546745.1 uncultured Desulfovibrio sp.
GGGAACCGGAGACATGTCCAACGCGCGGGTGGGCAAAGCCCACAGAAAAGGCTCCAGGAAAGAGGGGGAAACATCCATGACGGCATGAGGAGCGGGACGCGGGCGACGCGGAAGCGAGCACGGCCATGCCGCGCGGAGCTGCACAAGTCGCCGAGGACCTGGCGACGAAATGCCGGCGGGGATGTTGCGCGCCCGCGCGCACCCCCACATCTATCCCCCAGAGCCGTAGGCGACGGGGCATTGAAGAAATTCGGAAAGCTTTTCAGGGCTTGGGCAAAAACGGATGATCTGACGCAATGTCGCGGTAATGATCGCGGGATCCCCACGACACCAGCGGGCGATGTCCACGTCACACTGTACTGTCATCGTGACGCTTTCTTTCTGTTCAGGGGAGTTACCAGTGTGCAAAAAGGAGGATATATGCCGGATGGCCTCTCGTTTGGCATCAGGGGAGAGCTTTGCATAACGCTGCGTCATGTCCGGTTTGCTGTGTCCGGCAAGTTTGGCGATGGTGTAGAGAGGAACGCCTCGAATGGCAAGCCAGCTGCAAAATGTGTGACGCAAGGTGTGAAATACGACCTTCCTCGGGGAAAAAGTGCTGACATCTTCATTCAAACCCAGTGCATTGACAACATTGTTAAACGCGGTAAGGACAACGCGTTTTGAAAATGGTTGCCCCGATGGCAGAGAAAAAACGTAGGCATCTTGGGGTTTGGCAGTAAGATATGAAAAGAATATGTGAAAATCATCAGGCAGGTAGGCATGGCGCTTTCCCGTTTTTCCGTCAATGGCAATGATTTTCCCTTCAATATCGACGTCTTTGACCTTGAGTTTCAGGATTTCGCCGATACGCATACCGGTACGAAGTGATGTTGCCGCAATGGCGCAGACATCTGGTGCAATGAACGCTAGACCGTCAAGCAGACGCGCGGCCTCCTTGGCTGTGAGAAAGCGTTCTCTGGGGTTGTCCGCATTACGGAATTTCATTCTGTGTGTTGGAGAGGATATGGAATGTAGAATGCCCCATTCCATACCTTTATTTATTAACCGGCCAAGGAGAGATATTACATGATTTATATATGCTTTTGACAGGAGGGTACCGTCATTTTTTTTCATACGGGAAAGCTCTTCGCGAAACATCTCAATATCAAGGCGGGAGATCTGGGCTGCGTGGCTGTTTTTAAAGCGCTTGTTGATATATTTATAACAGGCTACAATGGAAGCTGAATTTTTTATGTGAGGGAGGCAGACTTGCTCATAGCGCTCCCACAGCTCTCCGATAGTGCCTCCTGACTGCTTGGAAGGTTTCTCTGGGGCAAGTTCTGGATGGCGGAGTGCTTTAATGCGCTGGCCGTAAAGGGCGATGGCATCTTTTAGGGTATACCCTTCCGATGCCCATCCGACTTTTTCCCAGTATTCGCGTCCGTGTGCACGGTAGTGGATGTCCCAGCAAATATCCGGTTTTCCCCCTTCTCTGATGCGGCTTTTGGCTTGTCGCACGTAAACGCCTACGTAAGGGGTTTTGGTTCGTCCTGTTTTTCTGGGCATTATATTTTTGACACGCCGTGCAATAGGAGCTTGTTCAGGAGGAAGCAGCTGCCACTCCACACTTTTTGTCACGATCCGTATCAGCAGATAGACGACGTTTTTTATAAAGGCTTCGGAGAGGTGGGTTCCGTCAGATTTTACCGTTGCGCCAAGCTCCTGACGAAAATTGTCCAGATCCGCATGGGAGATGTCGCAAGCCCGCACATTGGCAAAGCGGCGGGCGATATAGGTATAGGTGGCCGGTCTGGGAAGGTGAGGGGCGTTCTGACGGTAGTGTTCCCAGAGTTCATCAATGGTAGGCACGTTGGCTGCACAGGATGGGTTGGGCTCTTGCTCAAGGCGTTCGAGGCGGCGTTGTACAGCCGCTTCGAGGGTGTATCCTTCGGAGAGCCAGCCGACCTTTTCCCAGACGAGTTTGCCGTCTTTCCTATAAGTGATGTCATAACACTGATCAGGTGTTCCATCGGAGAGGAGTCGTCTGGCACTTTTGCGGAGATATACCCCTTCACAACCTGTTTTGCTCCTGCTCATCCCAACCTCCAGAAAAAAATTTTGTTACAACTCTTGCAATCGAGGGGATTTTTTTCCATAGTAGGCGCAACAGCAAGTTGTGATACTTTTGAGATGATTTTACCGCTCTTTTTGGATAATGTCCAGAAATTGCAGGAAAAAATCACATAAAATCACTTTGTTCCTCCAGCTTTGTCCATTTTTGCGGCTACGTATTTCTCTTCCTCTGGAAAAACAGCGTCGGGTTCATCGTGGGAATTTTCAAGAATATGGCGCAGGCCAAGCTCCAGCGCATGAACATGGATACAGCGGGAGAGCTTCTGAAGAAGAGCATCACATCGCAGGACAGAAGATAGGAATTGAACGTCTGAGCATCGCCCACTTCCGGCAGGCTGGGAATTTCCAGTCCATACAGGCTTGCATTGCGTTCGGCAAAACTGCGCCAGTATGTTTCATGGGCTTCCTGCCATAGTTCCAGAGGGAACGCCTTGCTCGGCCACAGGGAAAGGACGAGGTTGTCCGCCTCCGTGGCGCTGAGGTTATAGGCTTGCCGAAGTCTGCTCACAGCTATTTTTTCTTGTTCAAACATGGGATAGGCATACCGTAAAACAATAGAGCAGAAGCGGGGCAATGCCTGGAAGCACGCCCCGCCATATTTGTCAGCTATACCATGCGCTGATCATGTCGATGCCGTCATAGCCTCTGGCTCGCATCCGCTCGATTTCTTCCTCAGTCCATCCCGTATCCGCAACGGTGACTTGGGCATTAGCCGGGATTTTGCCGATACTCACAAACATATCCATTTCTTCGCTAACCGTTTGGTTCAGAGGGGTAGTGTCGGTATTTGGCATAATCGTCTCTCTCTCTTATCGCTTTCACGGCAGATTATTGCGCGGCGCGCAATTCATCCAAATAGTCAGCCCACCGCTGAAGCATCTCCCGGCGTTTTTCCAGATAAGAGGCATGGTTGTAAGCATCCCGGACGGTATTCTGTTCTTTGTGAGCAAGTTGGGCCTCAATGATGTCAGCATCAAAGCCCCATTCCAGCTTCTTTTCATTAAGAATGGTGGAAAACATGGCGCGGAAGCCGTGAATGGCCATTTCCTCCTTGCTGAATCCCATTCTGCGGATACCGTTTAGCAGGGCCATGTCGGAAATGCACTGTGAAGCGGAGTAGCGACCAGGAAAGCACAACTCGCCTGAGCCGGTCAGCAGATGTAGTTCCCTGAAAAGTGTGACAACCTGTCGCGGCAGGGGAACCATATGGGCGATACGCATTTTCATGCCGCCGCCATCCTTGGCGTTTTCACGGCGGGCAGCGGGGACAATCCACAGAGCCTTGTCCAGATCGATTTCCGACCATCTGCCGCCTCGCAGTTCCATGCTGCGTAGGGCCAGATAGGGCAATATCTTGAGGGCATAGCCCACGATGACGCCGCCCTCATATTCGTCTATGCAGCGCAAGAGGTGCCCCACGGCGGCGGGGTCGGTCATGGTTGCGTAGTGCCTGGTTCGGACAGGCTTGAGAACTTCCTTGAGGCCATCAGCGGGGTTGAAAAGGATATAACCACAGGTACGCGCGAAGCGGAAAACCTGTCCGGCAGTCTCCGCCAGCTTATGCGCGGTGACTGAATGTCCGGCTGCTTCAACAGGGCGAATCGCGCTCAAGACATCCGCAGGAACAAGGGTCGTAATGGGCTTGTCGCCGATGTGCTCTTTGAGCAAATCAAGGAGCCATTGCTTTTTCTTGATCTGGGAAGCGGCGTAAACATCCTTTTTGGTGTCAAACCATTCCTGCGCGACTACCGCGAAGGTAAGGGCCTGTTCCTTGGCGATGGCTTCGGCTTCCGCCTTGGCGGCTTTCTTGTGCGCTCCAGGATCAATGTCCTTGGCAAGCAGTTCCTTGGCCTGATCTCGCTTGCCACGAGCATCCTTCAGGGAAACGGTCGGGTACGCGCCGAAACTCAGGGTTTTTCGTTTTCCGTCAAAACGGTAATCCATACGCCACAATTTTCCACCGGTGGCGGAGAGGTACAGGTACAAACCTTCGGAATCGGCAAGTTTGGTTGGAGTACCGTCAGACTTCAACTTTCGCAGCATGGTGTCGGTCAGGGGCATGGCAAAAATCCTCTGGTGTCAAAGGGTTAGCAGGTGACGGTATTTTTGAAACGGAAAGGATGCCCCGACAGGCGATACCGCCATAAATACCGTTTTTTTCGTGCGTTGTCCCTGGATTTCCCGACACCTCGTTGGACTGCCCATAGCCCAAAAAACTAAGTCCCGCAAGGCTTTTTGAACCTTGCGGGACTTTTGTGGACTTTCAACTGGTGCCGAAGGGGAGACTCGAACTCCCACTCCCTTGCGAGAACTAGACCCTGAACCTAGCGTGTCTACCAATTCCACCACTTCGGCGTGGAAAGAGGTATAAACAAAAGCCCGCCCCTTGGCAAGCGTTTTTTCTTTTTTCCGCAGCCGGCCCACAGCAAGAGGGGGAAGGCGTAAAGGGGGTTTTTGCCTTTCCGCCGTTTGCGTGCTAACAGAGGACGCGGCGGCAGGGCGGGGTGCGCCGGTAAAAGGCGCGCTCCCTTTCCGCTCCCGGATCACGTTCAACCTTTGCGGAGGAACCTCCATGACGACGTTTGACGCCATCATCATCGGCGGCGGCCCCGGCGGTGTGACGGCGGCCAGAGAACTGGCGTCCGCCGGAAAATCCGTTGCCATCATCGAACAGGCGCACTGGGGCGGCGTCTGCCTCAACCGTGGATGCATCCCCACCAAGATGCTTCTGGGCGCCACCGCCTGCGGTGCGCAACTGCGCGCCCACCAACGCCTGAAGACGCTTTCCGGCGATGTCGCCGTGGACTACGCCGCCCTGCGGACGCGCATTGACCGCTTTCTCAAGGGCAGCGGCCAGACGCTGACAAAGAACCTTGCCGCGCTGGGCGTCACCCTGCTGGAAGGAACGGGAAGGCTCTCCGGCAAGGGAGAGGTACGCTTCACCGCCCGTGATGGGGCGGAACAGCTCCTGGCCTGCGAACACGTCGTCCTTGCCTGCGGTTCTTCCAGCGCGGCCTTTCCGGGTCTGACACCCGATCATGACTGCGTACTGGACAGCACGGACCTGCTGCGGATTCCCGCCATTCCTGACAGCCTTGTCATCGTCGGGGCGGGGGCTATCGGTCTGGAAATGGCCGACTTCTTCGCCGCCATGGGATGCAGGGTGACCGTGGTGGAGGCCGCGCCCCATATCGTGCCGCTGGAAGATGCCGACATCGCAAAGGAAATGCTGCGCGCCGTCACAAAGAACGGCATCGAGTGCCTTGAGGGTGTCCGGGCGGCATCCCTGAAGACGGTGGGCGATCATGCCGAACTGACGCTGGAGGACGGACGCGCCATCACCGCCGCCAAGGCGCTGATCGCCGTGGGGCGGACACCCAATACCGCCGGGCTTCAGGCGGAGAAGGCCGGCTGCCGCCTGAACCGCCTCGGTTTTGTGGAGGTGGACGCCTGCCTTGAGGCGGCCCCCGGCATCCACGCCGTAGGCGATGTCAACGGCCTTACGCTGCTGGCGCACGCCGCTGAGCATCAGGCCGCCTATGTGGCCCGCCGCATTTGCGGTACGGAACACGGCTCTTACAATCCCGGCCCTGTTCCGTCCTGCATTTACGGCAGCGTGGAACTCATGCGTGCGGGCGCGACGGCCAGGGAACTCCTTGAGAAAGGCATACCGGTGGAGGTATCGCGGGTGCCCCTGTCGCTGAACCCCATCGCCCAGGCGTATGCGGCCACGGCGGGCATGGTGAAGGCTGTCTGGAGCGACGGCAGGCTCGTGGGCATGGCGGCTGTGGGGCATGGCGTCTCCCACCTGATCACCGTTGCCCAGCTGCTGATCAAGGACGGCTACACGGTCGATCGCCTCCATGAAATCATGTTCGCCCACCCCACCCTTGACGAAATCGTTCCGGCGGCGCTGCGCGCTCCCCGCACGCCCGTCACCGCCGCCTGATACGGCCCCCCTCTTTTTTGTACCCGCCGCCGCATGCCCGGCGTTTCCCCGGTCTCCGTACCGGACTTTCCGGGCACGCGGCGGTTGACGTTGTTTTTTCAGCTTCGGCGGCAACGCCGCTTTCTTTTTCAGGAGACAGGATGTCCGCATCTCTCTGGTTTCGCCGCTGTACGGGATGTTGCGCGGGGATGTGCCTTTCCGCGCTGGGCCTTGCGCTCATAACCAACACCAATACGGGCACGACGCCCATCACCAGCCTGCCCCTTGTGCTGAACGCGCTGGCCCCGCTCAGCATCGGCGGCTACACGATCCTTGTCAGCGTCCTGCTCATCGGCGCGGAAAAACTCATTCTCGGCAGGTACTTCCGTCTTGCCAACATCATGCAGATGCCCCCGGTCTTTCTGTTCGGCCTGTTCATCGACGCCTGGATGCACGTCACCGCCCCGGTCGCCCTGCTGGCCTACGGGGAACGGCTGGGCGTGCTGCTTTCCGGCGTTGTGGTTCTGGCCGCGGGCATCAACCTTCAGGTGGTGAGCAATGCCGTCGTCCTGCCCGGAGAAGGCATCGTGCTGGCGCTGGCCTTCCGGACGCGCCACAGCTTCGGCAGCATCAAGACGCTGGTGGATTCCAGCATGGTGGCTTCCGCCGCGCTGGTGAGCTGGTTCGGCCTTGGCGCCGTTGTGGGCGTGCGTGAGGGGACGCTCTTTTCCGCGCTGCTGACGGGCGTCTTTGCCCGCCTGCTCGCCCCCCTCGCGCGCAGATTCGCACCACTCTTCGCCGCGCCCGCCAAAGAAGAAAGGAAAGAAAAAGCCCCGGTGCCGGGCAAGAATCGCTGAAGAGCGCCACCCCCTCCGGGAAGGCCGCTAAAAAAAGCCGTCCCCCCACGCTCCTGCCGGGTTTTCCGGAAAAACGGGAGGGGACAGCCCCGCAAAAAAGGGCCGCCCTCGCCGGACGGCCCCTTCATTTCAGACTTGTTGCGGAGAACGTTTTCAGAAGCGTTACGCGACCTGCTGGATGCCGTCCAGACGCCACATCCCCTGCGCGCCCTCGCGCATGAAGTGCCAGATTTCGCGCACGCTGGAAGGTGTTTCCTGACGGGGATCCTCACGCATCAGGACATCGAAGTAAACCTGCGCACGCTCCACACCATCGGGTTCCCGCGTCACTTCCAGCAACTGGGCGTTGACGAGAAGCAGTTCCGTGGTCGTTGGCGTGGGTTCCGCCTTGAGCTGTTCGCGCACGGCCTCCATGACGGCGGGATTGGCAAACTGGGCAATGTCGTTCAGATCGCGGGCGTCCCAGGATTTTTGCAGACGGGTATAGGCCATTTTCGCGCCGCGAAGGAACTCCTCGGCATCAAAGCCTTCAGGCAGGGCGGGACCTGAAGGCACTTCGGCTGTCATGCCCGATGCGGGCTGACTGCGCAGATTGCCCCAGGCGTCGCCCGCCGCCGATTGCTGGATGTCCTCACGCTCCACAGGCTGATACGGGGAAACCTGGGGCGCGGCGGCCATGCCTCCCGGCGCGGCGGGGGCGGGCGTCGCGGCGCGACGGCGCGAAAAGAACTTGTAGGCGAGAAACGCCACAAGGCCCAGAAGGATGATGTCAAGGAAGCCGCCACCGCCGCCGAGGCCGCCGCCGGACAGCAGGGAACCAAGCAGCGTACCGGCAAGCACACCGCCAAGGATACCACCCATGCCCCCCAGACCGCCAAGAAGGCCGCCCGGTTTCTGGGGCGCCGCGTTCTGCTGCATCTGCCGCTGTTGCGGCTGCATGGCCTGGGGCCGCTGCATGGGCGCGGGCGCGCTCTGGCGCATGGCGGGCTGGCTGCCGAACGAGCGGCCTCCGCCAAGACGGGCGGCATCGGCCACATCCGGTGTCGTCGAGATACAGGCAAAGGCAAGGAAGACGGCCAGCGCCAGAGAAGCTTTCACACGCATAGAATTCTCCACAGGGATTTTAGCGCATTTGAGGTTTGCAATTTTTCCACTAAAAAAACGATGCCGCCCGCGCGCGGCGGAAAACACTCTGTCTTTCCTTGTGCCTGGGTGCGCGGGCGTCCGCTCTCGCGTCCGCCAGAGCGGTCACATTTTCACGATGGCACCACTCTGGATCCGGCGCTTTGAACAGCACCTTCTCAAAACTTATGTTATCCACTTTTCAGGAAAATGCAAGCCGCGCGTTCCCCGGAGAGTCGCACCTTTTTGAGGGGAATGCCGTTATCACTCTTTGAAAGGTGTGCAGGAGAAAAGCAAAAAATCATCAACGACGTAAAAGTGCCGATCCACCGCCTGAAAACAAAAACGGCCTCTGTTTCAGGAAACAGAGGCCGTTGCAGGCGTTCAGGCGCTAGTGCTTTTCGTGTTCATCCTTGAACCAGCTGCCTTTCTTGGGATAGAGCAGCGTGTTCCAGATGATGACGTAGAGCGGCAGGGTGATGAACATCATCACATAGGCCCAGCTCTTCGTATACAGGAAGTAGTCATAGAAGGTATGGAATTCCATAATGATCTCCTGTGAGGGCCTAGTGGGCGTCCCTGAAGTTGGGGTGTTCGTAGAGCACCGGCATGTGGTAGACGATGAAGCGGTACACGGTCACAATCAGCGTCACCACGAAGATGGAGATACAGACTTCCCAGATGCTGGGCACATAGCGCTCGGCGGCGGGGATGTTGTAGTTGAACGCGATCATGGACACGTTGAAGCGGTTCAGCACGATGCCGAGCACGGCGTTGCAGGAGGCAAGGCGGCACAGCGAGACGTTGCGATCACGCGAACCCTTGGCGTAGAGCAGCGCGGGCAGCAGCACAAAGCCGAACATTTCCACCAGCCACCACGCGCCGTAGCCGGTGCAGAGGTAGGGCACGTTGGCCTGAACCAGCATGTCGATGAACTTCAGCATGAAATAGCTGATGAGGATGAACGCGGCGGCCTTGGAGAAGCTGAAGACCACCTCGTCGGCCTCGCGCAGGTGGGTGGCGTCCATGTAGTGATGCACACCCTTGTGGGCCCACATGCCCTCAAAAATGACCATCGAAGCGCCCGCGGCCATGGAGCTCACAAAGAAGAACATGGGCAGGAAGGGCGAATACCAGAGCGGATGCAGCTTGCCGGGAGCGATGAGGTAGAGCGAACCCAGCGAAGACTGGTGCAGGGTGGAAAGGCACACGCCAAAGATGGTCAGAATGATGGTGCAGCGAACGACAATCCTGCGCCACTTGATGAGGAAGGGGAACTTCTGGGAGAGCCATTCCATGGGCGCCACGGAGAACTCGACAAAGAGCACCGTGAGATAGGTCGCCACGCACAGACCCACTTCAAAGAGGACGGATGTCGTGCCGGGGAAGAAGAACATGTAGGGCAGGCGCAGCGGATGGCCCAGGTCATAGAGCAGCGCGAACACCACGAAGGCGTAGCCGAGGAAGGCCGTGGTGATGGCCGGGCGCACGGCGGAATGGAAGTGCTTCATGCCCATGACGTAGCAGGCCACGGTGGTGAAGTAGCCGCCGGCGGCAAGGCACACGCCGCAGAGCAGGTCAAAACCGATCCACATGCCCCAGGGAGCGTTGTCGTCAAGGTTGGTGATGGAACCGATGCCCTGGGTGAAGCGGATCACCGTCAGAACGAAGCCCACCACAAGGATGACGGCCGTGATCATGTTGCCCGGACGCTTCAGCGAGAACTCGCCGAGGTTGAGCATTTTATCCTTGGTGGGAATGACAATGCCATGATTTTCCATTTACTTACCCTCCCCGTGCGCGCCGTGCCCGTCTCCGGCCTTCGCCTCGCGGGCCTTGAGAGCCTCGACCATGGCCTTGCGTGCCTCGTCCGCGGCCTGCTGGCCCTGCTGCTGCTCGATGGTGCGCACGGCGGCATCCACGGCGGTCGCCACATCTTCCCTGGCGGTCTTGATGACGGAATCCGTTTCGGCCTTGTGCATGGCTTCGCGGCGCTTTGTCATGGCATAGGCGCCGCCGAAGAGCAGAGGCCAGAAGGCAATGATCATGGGCACGGTACCCAGGGCGCCATAGGTGTATTCGCCCATGGGACGGTTGCCCAGATGGGTATCGAGACCAATCTTCTCAAACGTATGGCCGGCGTCGATGGGGTTGGCCGTGGGAATGGCGGCCTCCGCATCGGGCGCGGGCGCAAGCACCATCCAGGCGGTGCCGCCCGCGTCATGCTCGCCGTAGATGTAGTCCACATACTTGCCGGGATTGTCGGCAATGCGCTTGCGGGCCAGCTTGATGAGATCGCCGCGGCGGCCGAAGGTGAGGGCGTCCACGGGGCAGGCCTCCACGCAGGCGGGGAGCAGCCCCTTCCGCAGACGGGTCGTTTCGCAGAACGTGCACTTCTGCACCAGCGGATCGAACGCCTCGTCGTACTGGAAGCCCGGCACGTAGAAGGGGCAGGCGATCATGCAGTAGCGGCAGCCCACGCACTGGGAGCCATCATAGGCCACGCTGCCGTCGGGCTGCTTGGAGAAGCATTTGGCGAAGCAGGCCGAGGCACAGGCCGGATCGTTGCAGTGAAAGCACTGCGTCTTGCGGAAAACGTCCTTGCCGCCCAGCTCGTACTTGTTGACCACAGTCCACTGATAGGCCGAGGTGCGGCGCTTCGTGTCCATGACGGAAAGATCATCGAAGGGACGATCTGGGCTGGGCAGGTTGTTGATTTTGTTGCAGGCTTCTTCGCAGCTGCGGCAGCCGATGCAGCGCGAGGTATCGTGCAGCACGCCGTAGCTGTTGTCATAGTAGGGGAAGGTGTGCGTGGCGCCCGCCTTGGCCACCCTGGCGCTACCCAGGGCGGAAACGACGCCCGCGCTTCCAAGAATCGTGAGGAATTTTCTGCGGTTCATATCTTCATCCCCTTACTCGGCGGTCTTGACCTTGTGGCAGGTGACGCACGAGGTCTTCTGCGGGCGGGCCACGTTCATGCCGTCATGGCAGCCCATGCACTGCAGGTGGTAGGCCGCCTTGAGGGTCGGACGTTCCGGGGCGGCGGGATTGATTTCCCTGCTGTGACAGCTGCCGCACCTGGGAGGCGTCTTGGAAAGCGGGCTGTTGTGGTGGCAGGTGGCGCAGAGGGTTTCGGGGCTGCTGTGGAAGGCGTCGGCCAGCTTGCTGTCCTTGATGCGATCCATCAGCGAGGCCACGTGACGGCGGTGGTTGAAGCGGTTGGCTTCATACTTGTCGGAAAGATCGCCGATGGTGACCGTCAGGGGGCCGTCAAGGGAGGTCAGCGGTTCGGCCTTCACGCTCTTCTTGAGCGTGCGCCGGGCCAGTTCGCCGCGCACGTCGAGCGTGTACTTGTCCGCGCGGCCCTTGGCCATTTCCGCGGGCGTCACGTCGGCGTTATGACAGGTGGCGCACCACTGGGCCTTGCGTTCCGGCTTCACAATGGCATGGCAGCCAGCGCACTGGCGGTTGTTTTTGTAGGCGGCCTCGTGGCAGCTCACGCAGCTCTGGGGCGTCGTTTCCCCTTCGGGACGCTTTTTGATGCCGGTGGCATGCATGGCGCGTTCAAGCGTGATGAACTTGCCTTCCGCCTTCCCTTCCACCGTATGGCAGGTGGTGCAGGCCACGGGATCGCCCGTATGGTGACAGGTGGTGCAGTCCTCCACCTTGCCTTCATGAATGGCGTGATTAAAAATCACGGGCTTCATGTTGGCGTTGGCCGGATTGGCCTTTTCGCTGACCGGGAACATGGTCAGCGCCGCGGGTCCGGCCGAGCTGCTGTCGCCGGCAAGCGCGGCGCCTGCGCCAAGCAGGAGACATGCCGCGCCGACCACGACGCCCGCCGCGGCCCTGAGCAGTGTTTTGCTGTTCCTCATGTGCTTGTCCTTTTGCATGCAGAACATTTACCCTACCGCCAGAAGCGCGCGCCCCGGCGTACCGAGACTCCGGATATGGAGCCTATCACACAGACTGCGAAGAGCGTATACCTCACGCGGATCCACGTCAAGACGCTTCTCTGCTCGCGCCGGGTCGTCGCCTCCCACCCGCCGCCGGGGGTCTCCCTCCCCGCCCAAAAGCGGCCGTTTCCCGCGCGGAATGTTCCCATCACACCGATATCATTGGTCTATGGAAATTTTTCACAAGGCGTTTCAGGGCGGATGCGGGCGCCTTCTCCTCCGCTTTCCCGTGCCGTTTCACCCGCCATGCCGCCGCGGACGCCGCGCAAAAAAACCTTTTCCCAGACGCCCCTTTTCCGGAAATGCTCCAGCCTTCCCCAACTTTCCTTTGCCTTTTGCGGAAAAAGGACGCACAATCGCCTCGCGCCGTTCCGCAAGGCTTTCACCGGCGTGGCCCGCTCCGTCAAAAAGACCTTATCCCCCCGGTGCGGGGGAAGGTTTCAGACCGCGAAGGAATGTTTGATGAACAGTTTTCTTGCCGCCCTTGTCATCCTGCTGTCCACCGCGGCGCTGACAGGCATTCTGGCCCTGCTGCCCCTGACGGACGAACGGGCGCGCTGGGCGGGCCGCCTTGGCGCGGGGGGCGCGACGCTGGCCTCGCTGGCCGGACTTTCCGGCATCTTCTTTCATCTGGGGCAGGATCCCGTCACGGCGGCCGTGCCCTGGGGGTTGCCTTTTGGCAGCGGCCTTCTCGGCCTTGACGGCCTGAGCGCCCTTTTTCTTCTGCCGGTCTTCGGCCTCGGCCTGACCTGCGCCTGCTCCGGGCATATCGCCCTGCGCCCCATTCCCGCCGGCGAGCACAACCAGCCGGCGCACTGGTTCTTCTTCCTGCTGCTCCTGTGCGGCATGGCGCTTGTCATGAGCGCCCGCGACGCCGTCCTCTTTCTGCTGGCCTGGGAAATCATGTCCCTCTCCCCTTTCTTCCTCATCGATTTCAACGACGAGGACGGCAACGTGCGCGACGCGGCCTGGGTCTATCTGGTGGCGGCGCATCTGGGCGTCGTGCCGCTCATGGCTTTCTGGGCCTTTCTCTGGCAGCAGGGCGGCGCCACGGACTTTGCGGCGCTGGCGGGCGTGGGCGCGCGGATGGGGCTGCCCCTGCTGAGTACGCTCTTCCTCCTTTCCCTTGCCGGTTTCGGGGCAAAAGCCGGCCTGATGCCGCTGCATGTCTGGCTGCCGGAAGCCCACCCCGCGGCCCCCAGCCATATTTCCGCCCTGCTTTCCGGAGCCATGATCAACGCGGGCCTGTACGGCATGATCCGCAGCCTGGACTTCTTCGGCCCGCTGCCGGAAACGCCGGGCTGGTGGGGCTGGCTGGTGCTCATTCTGGGCATGGCCACAGGCTGTGTGGGTATTCTCAAATCGCTGGCCCAGAGCAATATCAAGCGCATGCTGGCCTATTCCAGCGTGGAGAACATGGGCATCATGCTCATCGGCTTCGGCACGGCCCTCACCGGCGCGCAACAGGGCAACGCCCCGTTGGCGGCGCTGGGTTTCGCTGCCTGCCTCATGCATATGCTCAACCACGCCTCCTTCAAGGGCCTGCTCTTTCTCTGCGCCGGGGAAGTCCTGCACGCCACGGGCACCGTGCGCATGGAACTCCTGGGCGGCCTGCAGAAACGCCTGCCCCTGACCGGCGCGGCCTTCGCGCTGGGGGCGGCCTCCATCGCCTGCCTGCCGCCCCTCAACGGGTTCATGGGCGAATTCTCGCTGGTGCTGGCCCTTCTGGACGGCGCGCGCACCCCCGTGCCCGAGCTTTCCCTCGGCCTGCTCTTCTCTCTGGTGGCCGTGACCTTCATCAGCGGGCTGGCGCTGACCGCCTTCGCCAAGGTCTACGGCATCGCCTTTCTCGGCGAACCGCGCAGCGCCGCCGCCCGCAATCCGCACGTGCCGCGCGCGCGCGATCTCTGGCCGCTGGCCCTGCCCGCGCTGGCCTGCGTCGCCGGAGGGCTGGCGGGGCCGCTGCTGCACGACACCGTCGCGCCCGCCGCGCTCCAGCTGACACAGCGCCTTGTGCCCAGCGGCGGCTCTGCCGCGGGCGCGCTGGAGGCCACGCGCTCCAGCCTCGCCTCGGCGACGCTCACCGGCTGGCTGCTGCTCCTTCTGGGCGCCGCGGCGCTGCTTGCGCGCCGCCACCTTCTGCGCGGGCGGGTACACAGCGTGCCCACATGGGGCTGCGGCTATCAGTACGGCAACGCCCGCATCCAGTACACGGACGCCTCGTTCAGCGAACCCCTGTCCCGCCTTTTCGCGCCCATCATGGGGCTGAAGGTGAGCCTCCGCCATGACGAAGCCGCCCTCTTCCCCCACGGATCCTCCGTACAGATCAGCGCGCCCGACCGTCTGCGCAGCGGCCTCTTCTCGCCGCTCTTCGCCGCCGTCGAGCGTCTGTGCAACGCCTGCAAGATCCTGCAGCACGGCAAGATTCATCTCTATATCCTCTATATCTTCGCCACCACGGTGGCACTGCTCGTGTGGGGGCTGAACCAGTGAACGGCGACTATTTCCTCCATCTGGCGCTGGCGCTGCTGCTGGCTCCGCTCTTTCCGGGCATCGTCAACCGCGTCAAGGCCAGGGTGGCCGGGCGGCACGGCAAGCCGCTGTCGCAGCTCTATCATGATCTCTTCAAACTGCTGCGCCGGGGCGAAGCCCGCAGCACAAGCAGCACATGGGTTTTCGCCGCGGCTCCGGGGCTGGGTCTCGCGGCCACGATCTGCGCGCTGGCGCTGCTGCCGCTGGGCGGCGCGCCCTCGCCCCTGCGCTTTCAGGGGGATTTCTTTCTCGCCGCCTATTTGCTGGGCCTCGGGCGCTTTGCCATGATTCTGGCGGCGCTGGATACGGCCTCGCCCTTTGAGGGCATGGGCGCCAGCCGCGAAGCCTGTTTTTCGGCGCTGGCCGAACCCGCCCTCTTCCTCTGCTTCCTGACGCTGGCCAATATCGCCCTTGGCGCGTCGGACGGCACGGCGCACGCCCCATCCCTCAGCCTTTCGTCCATGTTCGCGGGCCAGGCTTCCGCCGCCTGGTTCACCGGCCGCGCCGAACTGGCCCTGATCCCTCTGGCCCTTTTTGCCCTGCTGCTGGTGGAAAACTGCCGCATCCCCGTGGACGACCCCACCACACATCTGGAACTGACCATGATCCACGAAGCCATGATTCTGGATCATTCCGGCCCGAATCTGGCCCTTATCCTCTACGGGGCCGCCCTCAAGCTCTGGCTCTTCGCCGGGTTGACGGCGGGCATTCTCCTGCCCGCCCTGCCCTTCTGGCCGGGCCTTGTCTGCCATCTGGCCGTCATGGCCGCGCTGGCCGCCGTCACCGGCCTTGTGGAATCCGTCATGGCGCGCCTGCGGCTCACGCGCGTTCCCCGGCTCATCGGCGGCGCGGGAGCGCTGGCCGCCCTGACCCTGATACTGAGCCATGTACGCTGACAGGGCGCGCTGCTGTTCCGGCAACGCCGCGCAAGAAAAAGGGAAACAGGAAACCCCGCCACCCCACCCTCTTGGAAAGGAATCCCCATGTCCATCCCGCTTCTGCTGCTTTTTCTGCTCCTGCTGAACAACCTGCTCCTGCTGGGGACGGATCGGCTGGCGGGCATGAACAGGCTTGTGGCCGTCCAGGGCTGTCTGCTGGCCGCGCTGCTCATCAGCCTGGATCACCTGCTGATCGGCGCGGCCATCCTGCTGATCAAGGGCGTGGGCCTGCCGCTGCTGCTGCGCCGCACGCACCGGCGCATCGGCGCGCCCTCGTCCGTGCCGCCCCACCTGCCCTACGCGGCGGCGGTGCTGGCGGGCATGATCGGCCTTGTCTTCGCCCTCTGGCTGGAAAACCATCTTCCTCTGCCGCAGGGCTTCTTTCCGCCCTTTCTTCTGCCGACAGCGCTGGGCACGCTTTTCAGCGGCCTGCTGCTCGTCGTGGGCCGGGCTTCGGCCCTGTCGCAGGTCATGGGCTATCTGGTGACGGAAAACGGCATCTTCCTGCTGGGCATCCCCCTCATGAGCGCCGGGGCCATCTGGTTTGAGCTGACCCTTCTGCTTGACCTTTTTGTGGCCGTTTTCGTCATGGGCATTGCCATCAACCATATTTCCAGCAAATTTGAAACGATAGACGTAGGCCGCTTCCGCAGCCTCAGGGATTGACCGCCATGCTAGAAGCCCTGCTGATTCTGCCGCTGCTGGCGGCGGCGCTGATGATGCTCATCACCAGAGCCGCCACGGGCCGCACGCTGCTTGTGGCCGCCGCCATCCTCCACGCCGCCCTGACCGTCGCCGTCCTGCGCCGCATCGCCGGAGGAGACGCCCCCTCGGCCTTTGGCGGCCTGCTCGCGCCCGACATGCTCGGCGGCCTCTTTCTCGGCATCGCCTCGGCGCTCTTTCTCGTGTCGTCCTTCTATGCCGTGGGCTACCTCAAGGCGGAAGAGAAACTGGGCGAACGCGCCCACATGAACACCGGCGAACGCTTCACCAACGCGCCGGAGCGCCGCTTCACGGCCTGCCTGTGCGTGTTTCTCGCCGCCATGACCCTCGTCACCTGCACGCGCCACCTCGGCGCGCTCTGGGTCGGCATCGAGGCGACCACCCTGGCCTCCGCGCCGCTGATCTACTTCCACCGCCACCAGGCCTCGCTGGAAGCCACCTGGAAATACCTGATCATCTGCTCCATCGGCATCGCGCTGGCCCTGATCGGCAACCTGCTGCTTTCGCTGGCCTTTGCGGGCAACGGTCTGGAACACGCCAACGAAACGGCGGATCAGCTCGCCGTGCTCCAGCGGCTCGCCCAGGGCATCGTGCCCGGCGGCCCGGCCGTGCCCTGGCTCAAGGCGGCCTTCATCTTCTTTCTTGTGGGCTACGGCACAAAAATGGGCCTCGCACCCCTGCACAACTGGCTGCCCGACGCCCACAGCCAGGCCCCCTCGCTGGTTTCGGCCCTGCTTTCGGGAGCGCTGCTCAACTGCGCGCTGCTGGGCATCCTGCGCGGCCATCAGATACTGCTGGCCGCCGGTCTGGGCGGCTTCAGCTCCCGCCTGCTGCTCTTCTTCGGCCTGCTTTCGCTGGCTACGGCCGCCGTCTTCATCGTGGGGCAGGGACATTACAAGCGCCTGCTGGCCTACTCCAGCGTGGAACACATGGGCATTCTCGCCTTCGGCATCGGCCTTGGGGGAATGGCCGTCCAGGGGGCCATGCTGCACGCCCTCTGCCACTCCCTGACAAAGGGGATGCTCTTCCTGCTGGCGGGAAACATCCTCACCCGCTACCACACGCTTTCCAGTTATGACGTGCGCGGCATGCGCTGGTCCATGCCCTTCACCACCGTTCTCTGGACGGGCGGCTTTCTCGCCATCGCCGGTTCCCCCCCGTTCGGGCTGTTCGTCAGCGAATTCTGGATATTCAAGGGCGCGCTGGCACAGGGGCAATGGCTTGCCGGGGCCGTCTATCTGACGCTGCTGGCCGTCATCTTCGTGGGCATGAGCGTTCCGGTGCTCCGCATGATTCAGGGTTCGCGCCCGCCGGACGTGCCCCGCGCCACCCGCGAACCGGCGCTCAGCGTCCTTCCCCCTCTGGCGCTGGGCCTGACCGTTCTCCTTCTCGGCCTGTACGTGCCGCAAGGGTTGCGGCATGCCCTGGCACAGGCCGCGCGCGGCATCGGAGGCTAGACCATGCGTTTTCCCCATACCCAGAGCATCGACATTTCCCAGGTGGAAGAGCTGCGCGGCGCGCGCTGGAGGGAAGAAACCGGCGCGCTCCTTGACGCGGGCTGCCGCCTGCTGGCTCTCTTCGCCCTGCCGGGGGCAAGCTCCGGCGATGCGCGCAAAAGCCTGTGCAGTCTGCTGTGCCACGACGGCGACGGCAGCCTGCATATCCTGCGCAGCGAAGCCCTTGCGGGCTACGCCTCCCTGACGCCGCAGTTTCCGCAGGCCCATCTTTTTGAACGGGAGCTCCTCGAACGTTCCGGCATCATGCCCGCCGGGCATCCGTGGCTCAAGCCCGTGCGCTTCAACGCCCCCTGGCCGGACAACGACGCCCCGCGCCGCCCCGGCCCGGCGGAAAACGACTTCTTCCAGATAGAGGGCGCGGAAATTCACGAAGTGGCCGTGGGCCCCGTCCATGCGGGCATCATCGAACCCGGCCACTTCCGCTTTCAATGTCTGGGTGAGACGGTGCTCCATCTGGAAATCTGTCTTGGTTTTCAGCATCGCGGCGTGGAGGATCTCCTGCCGCGCGCCGCGCCCCGGCGTCGCGTCTCGCTGGTGGAATGCCTCGCGGGCGACACCAGCATAGGCCATGCCACGGCCTACTGTACGGCCCTGGAACGCCTCGCGGGCATCGTCGTCCCTCCCCGCGCGCGCCTGCTGCGCCGCGTGGCGCTGGAGCTGGAACGCCTCGCCAACCATATCGGCGATCTGGGGGCCATTGGCGGCGATACCGGTTTTCTGCCCACAGCGGCATGGAACGGACGCATCCGCGGCGACGTGCTCAATACCACGGCCGTTCTCTGCGGCAACCGCTTCGGGCGCAATCTCCTCTGTCCCGGCGGCGTGCGTCAGGATCTCTCCGCCGGGGAATGCGCCGGGGCGCTTGAGCGCCTGCGGGCCGCCTGGCGCGACGCCCGCGCCTCCGTGGATGTCATGCTGGCCAGCCCCAGCGTCCATGACCGTCTGGAGGGGACGGGCCCCGTCAGCCCGGAAACCGCCCGCGCTCTTGGTCTTGTGGGCATGGCGGCGCGCGCCTGCGGGCTGCCCGTGGACGCCCGCTTCTCACATCCTCTGGAACCGGAACCGTTGGAAGCCGCCGCTCCGGTGGTGGAACGCGGTGGCGACGTGCTGGCCCGAACCCTTGTCCGCAGCCGTGAACTGGACGCCTCCACAGCGCAGGCCCAGGCGGATCTCAAGGCGCTTGCCGCCGAAACGCCCTCCCCGCTTCTGGCCGATCTGCCCGACCGCCTGCCGCCGCTCCGTCTTGCCGTCGCGCAGGTGGAAGGCTGGCGCGGCGAAATATGCCACCTGATCATGACGGACGCCACGGGACGCCCGGCCTTTTTCAAGGCCGTTGATCCCTCCTTCCACAACTGGCAGGGTCTGGCCATGGCCTTGCGCGGGCAGCAGATTTCGGATTTTCCCCTCTGCAACAAAAGCTTCAATCTGTCCTATTGCGGCTTTGACCTCTAGAGCGGTTTCCTCACATTTTCAGCAAGAGAGCTGCCATGTTCCGCATCTTCGCCGAACGCTTCCGGCAAAAATACCGTACCTCCGCCTATCCCAGGACAGATCCGGTTTTGCCCGACCGCTATCTGGGCGTGCCCCGCCTACGCGCCGTGGACTGCGGGGACTGCGCGGCCTGCGCCCGCGTCTGCCCCTCCGGGGCCATCGCGCCCCGCCCGGAAGGCGGCCCCCAGCTCGACATGGGGCGCTGCCTGTTCTGCGGTGCCTGCCGCGATGTCTGCCCCAAGGAAGCCGTAGCCTTCAGCCGCGACTACCGCGTTGCCGCCTTCCAGCGTGAGGCACTGATCGTCACGCCGGAAAAGCCCTTTGCCGGAACAGGCGCTCCGCAACGCGACTACAGCCTCTACCGCCGGTCCCTCTCCCTGCGCGAGGTCAGCGCCGCGGGCTGCAATGCCTGCGAGGCCGATACCAACGTTCTCGGAACCCTGACCTACGATCTCGGCCGTTTCGGCATCGGCTTCGCCGCCTCGCCGCGCCACGCCGACGGAGTGCTGGTCACCGGGCCTGTCAGCCGCAACATGCGCGCCGCCCTGCTCGACACCTACGCCGCCATCGCCGAACCCAGAATTGTCATTGCCGTGGGCGGTTGCGCCATTTCCGGCGGGCTGTTCCAGCCCTCGCCCGAATGCGGCGACGGCGTGCCCGCCCATCTGTCTGTCGATCTCTTCGTTCCCGGCTGTCCCCCCAGCCCGTGGAGCATCCTCGACGGCCTGCTCGCCCTTTCCGGCCGCAACAGAACCTAGGGCATCCCGCCGCCCGCGCACGGCGAAAACCATGACGCACAGCTCCACAACGAGCAAGGCCCCGGTAGAGGCGCGAACTCTGCCGGGGCACACTGCCTGATGCCGTGACACCGCTCTAGAACCCCCTCCACTCAAGGGCCTTGGCCATGATGGCGGCAATCCCGCCGAACCCGGCCAGCATGAAGGAGACGATGGCCGCGCCAATGCCTATCTGCCACCTGAGCAGCCGCATTTCCACGCCCTTCACCTCATTGCGCACGTCCTGAACCTCAAGGCGCACATTCTGAACATCAAGGCGCACGTCCTGGATTTCATTACGCACGTCCTGGATTTCCGCTTTCAGTTCCGTGCGCACATCCTGGATTTCGTTACGCACGTCCTGGATTTCATTACGCACGTCCTGGATTTCCGCTTTCAGTTCCGTGCGCACATCCTGGATTTCGTTGCGTACATCCTGAATCTCGTTACGCACATCCTGAATATCCGCTTTCAATTCCGCGCGCACGGCCTGAATTTCGTTACGCACATCCTGGATTTCCGCTTTCAGTTCCGTGCGCACGGCCTGAATTTCATCCCGCACGTCCCGGATGTCCGTCTTGGTGGCGAGTTCCGAGGCCGCGAAGGCGTCTTTCAGAATCTTTCCCTGCGCGGCGGCAAAAGCTTCCGACTGCTGGCGCGTGAAGCCGCCAGCTTCCATTTCCTTGGCATAGGCCAGAGAGTCAAAGGCGAAGATGCTCATAGCGGCCCTCCCGCCGTCAGTCTAGCTCTTTTACGGGCGCGCGTCAAAACGCGCGCGCATCCTCTGGGCAGGGCGGACGACACGCGGAACGCCGCTTGAAGGATCGCTCGTTTTCGGCTACGGTGCCGCCGTGGGCGCGTTCTCCGAAAGGAGGATACACCCATGAAGCACTTCCTCCGGGACGTGTTGGCTGCGTTTGTGGCCAACCTTCTCGCGGTGTTGGTGGCTCACCTGCTGAACCTCTAACAGCCGCGCCCCGGTAGAGGTGCATCTCTACCGGGGTGCCATACTGTAAATCCAGATGATTTACGGGGAACGTGTCCCACTGTGAGCGGCGGGTGTGTCAGAAACACTCGCCGCTCTTTTTTTCTATGTCTGTTCCGGCGGCGCGTCAAGTCCCGTTGGCGGGGTTTCGCCGCCGCACGGGGCCGCTTCCTACAGGCCCTCAAGCAGCTTCATGACGCGATCGTGGTTCAGGCCCTGATAGAGGCCCAGGGCCTCGGTGGCGTGTTCCTGTGTGCCCTGCCGCACGGAGGCCATGGCCTCGGCGGCCTCGGCATCGGTAAGCAGGTGGGGCGTGCGCATCGTCACCGTGTCCGCCGCCGTGTCCGCCGTGGTCTGTCCCGCATGCTGGATGCTGGGCTGGCCGGGCACGGTTTGGGCGGCCCGTTCCAGATCCCGCACACGCGGATCAAAGGAGGCGCTGTTCAGCGAGGTGATCATAGCTCCAACTCCTCAAGGTTTGCCGGAGGGGCCACGCCCTGTGCGGGCACGGTGACGCCCCCCGGCCGGATTTCCGCGTTTTCACTAGCCGCCGATGAGCTGCATGGCCATCTGCGGCAGGGAGTTGGCCTGCGAGAGCATGGCCACGGCCGTCTGCGTCAGAATCTGCTGGCGGGTGAATTCCGTCATTTCCGTGGCCACGTCCACGTCCGAAATGCGGGATTCGGCGGCCTGCAGGTTTTCGGCCTGCACGTTGATGTTGGTGATGGTGTTCTCAAGCCGGTTCTGGATGGCCCCGAGGTGGGCGCGCACCTTGTCCTTCTCGATGATGGCGTTGTTGATGGCCTCCAGGGCAAGCTGGGCGTCCTCCTGCGTCCTGATGTCCCGACCGGCGGCGTCGTACTTGGTTTCCAGCGACACGGACATGGTGTGCAGGGCTTCGCCGATGGCCTTGACGGCGGCATTGGCCGCAGCACGAGGATCAGCAAGGCCTTGGGCAGTTGCCGCAACCTGCACGGCATTCCAGAAACTGTTGCCGTTGCCAAGTGGTTGCCCATCAATAGTCACGGCTTCATCGATATATCTCAAACTCCAAACATTATCGTTGTTCTTATCACCGAAACTACTCTCTGTTGGGTCGATAGTAGCTCCTTTGTCACCATCCGACCACGAGTTCACCAGTGCACGGGTATAGGCGTAGAGCACCTTTTCCTTGTCGCGATCGGACATCTGCTGGTACTGGTTGACCTCCGGAGGCCCTGCTTCATAGACCGGCGGCATGTTTTCCGACGGCAGACCCTTGCCATAGAATTGCTTTTCCTCGGCGGAGAGCTGATTCCAAGCCTCGGCCAGATTGTTCATATTATATGTTTTATTGTCGATGGTGAATTGCCCATTAGCCTGATTCAGTGCGGTCTCAATGTTGTATATCTTGTATGCGAAGTCCGTCACCAGATTGTCAATCTCGTCATAGGCGGCCTTCTGCCACGCCTCGCCGCGATCCCAGCCCTTCATGTTCTTTTCAAGGTTGGCCTTGTATTCGGCGATGATGCGGTCGCGATCCTCCGCATAGGTGGAGGAATTGCCGAGGCCGAGGGCCTGCGCGGTGACGTCGCCAATCTCGATGTAGTAGTAGTCTTCCGCCGAGTCGTTGCCCGTGCCGAAGTGGACCTTCAGCTCGCCCTTGGAAATCATCTGGCTGCCGTCGTGCACGCCGGAGAGGGTGCCGTCCAGCAGCTTGGTGCCGTTGAAGTCCGTGGCATTGGCGATACGGGTGATTTCCGAGGCCATCTGCTGGTATTCGGACTCGATCATGAGGCGCTGGGTGGAATCATAGGTGCCGGTGGCGGCCTGTTCGGCCAGTTCTTTCATGCGGATGAGTTTCTCGTCGATGACGCCCATGGCGCCGTCGGCGGTCTGGATGAGGGAGATGGCGTCGTTGGCATTGCGCGCGCCCTGATGGAGCGCGGCGATGTCCGCGCGCTGCAGTTCGCGAATGGCCATGCCGGCGGCGTCGTCAGCGGCGGAATTGATGCGCTGGCCGGTGGAAAGGCGCTGGGTGGACGTGCTCAGGTTGCCGTAGTGGGCGTTGAGGTTGCGCGCCACGTTGGCGGCCATCATGTTGTGATTGACGACAAGACTCATGTTTTTTCCCCTTCTCCCTTGAGGTTGTTATGAAAAGTGCAACCGGCGCGCTGTCGCGGCAGCGTCATTGCCAGCGCCGCGCCGCCTGATTGTTTCCTTGTTGCCCGGGAGAATGCTAAAAACATGCCAGAAATTTTATCTCATTGAAATTCCTTGTTTTTTTATTTTTCAACGCGGTGTGTGGCAAATTTTGCCGCGCGGCGGGGCGTTTTTTTGGCGTGGGAACGGGGAGGCGGCGCGGGCGGCCTCTGCAAAAATTGCCGCCGCCGGAGAAGGCGGGCGGCATATTTTTGACGGGGGGATCGGGGAGAGATGAGGGAGGGGGAAGGGGGCGCGTTGGCGCCTTGCCTCCGTCCGGCATTCCGGCCATGCTCCTTCTTGCCTCCCCAGACACGAAATCCCGCCCCGTGAGGAGGTGATGGCTCATGCTGCACGTCAGCGTGAACATCAAGGTCACTGCCGGTGCGGTGGCCCTTCTCCTGACCGTCCTGCTGCGTTCCTGCGGCTAGACATACTGGAAAAGGCCCGGCCCCGGTAGTTGGACAAGAACTACCGGGGCCGCTTACTCAAATACATTCAACTGTGTTTGGGGAGACGCGGGGTTCGCGCAGGGCGGCGGGTGTGTGGCAACACTCGCCGCTCTTTGTTCTTTTGTAAGGCCGTTCCTCCGGCGCGTCAAGCCCCCGCATCTCCCACGAACCGGCGTAGCGTGCGCGGAACGCCGCTTGAAGACGCACCCTTTTTCAGCTACGGTGCCGCTTGTGGGCGCGTTCTCCGAAAGGAGGGTACACCCATGAAGCACTTCCTCCGGGACGTGTTGGCCGCGTTTGTGGCCGCCGTCCTTGCGGCTTTGGTGATTCGCATGTTGCACATCTAAGACGCAAGTTGCCCCGGTAGGAGGTGAGACTCCAACCGGGGCGCAAACTTGTGAACACTTTCAGTGATTCGCGGGGAACGTGCCCCACTGCGAGCGGCGGGTGTGTGACAGCACTCGCCGCTCTTTTTTCTACGTCTGTTCCGGCGGCGCGTCAAGCCCCCCGCATCTCCCACGAACCGGCGTAGCGTGCGCGGAACGCCGCTTGAAGACTCTCCCTTTTTCAGCTACGGTTCCACTGTGGGCGCGTTCTCCGAAAGGAGGATACACCCATGAGACGCTTCTTCCGGGATGTGCTCGTGGCCTTTGTCGCGGGCATCCTTGTGGCTCTGGCGGTTCGTTTGATGAACCTCTAAGACGCAGGTTGCCCCGGTAAGAGGCGACACTCTTACCGGGGCGCAAATCTTGCGATACCAATTCGCGGGGAACGTGTCCCACTGTGAGCGGCGGGTGTGTGGCAACACGCGTCGCTCTTTTTTCTACGTCTGTTCCGGCGGCGCGTCAAGCCCCAGCTGTAGGGCGGGGATTTTCAAAGGTAACATGCCGGATGACAAGCCGCCGCTTTTCAGGTAGACACAAGGCGGGGCAGCCCTCCGAAAGGAGGTGATGCCTATGGCGCAGTTCCTGCTGGACGTGGCAAGCCACGTTGTGGCTTCCGTCCTGGCGGCACTTGTTCTCCGTCACCTATTCCGTGACCGAAACAGGTAGCCCCTAGGGAACAGCCATTTCCCTAGGGGCAAAAACTTGAGCTTTTCCGCTGGAAAGCTGAAAACTCGGGGGACTGCCCCGGTTCTGAGCGGCGGGTGTGTGGCAACACTCGCCGCTCTTTGTTCTTTTGTAAGGCCGTTCCTCCGGCGCGTCAAGCCCCCGCCGCTGGCCTCTCTGGCGCGGCATCCCGCACCGGGTGGGGCCGGAAAAGCGCCATGCCCTACTCCACGCCCGTCACCGTGAAGCCCGCCCCGGTGACGGCGGCCCGCAGGGCGTCGACGCTGGCGTTGTCGTGGGTCACGACGGCGTTTTTCTTTTCAAGACTCACGGCCACGTCGCCGACGCCCGCGACGGCCCGCAGGGCTTTTTCGACGGAGGCGCTGCAATGGCCGCAATTCATGCCGTCAATTCTGATGATCGTCCGCATGGGGATACTCCTGTGTTGCTGAGGTTCTGGGGATTGGCCCGCCCCGGCCGCCGCTGTGGCAACGGCATGGCGGGGAGAGAAGGAACGCAGCCGCAGGGCGTTGGCAACGACGCTCACCGAACTGCAACTCATGGCCGCCGCCGCGATCATGGGATTGAGCGTCAGCCCGCAGAGGCCGTACAGCGCGCCCGCGGCCACGGGAATACCGGCGGCATTGTAAAAAAAGGCCCAGAACAGATTCTGGCGGATGGTGCGCACGACGGCGCGGCCCAGTTCCACGGCCGTCACCACATCCATAAGGGAGTTCCGCATCAGCACCACGCCGGAGGACTCGATGGCGATATCCGTTCCCGCGCCAAGGGCGATGCCCACGTCGGCCCGCGCCAGCGCGGGCGCGTCGTTGATGCCGTCGCCCACCATGGCCACCCTGTGTCCCTGTTCCTGAAGGGTGCGGATCTCCCGCTCCTTGTCCTGCGGCAGCACCTGCGCCACCACGCGGCGGATGCCCACCTGACGCCCCACGGCGGCGGCCGTCACGGCATTGTCACCCGTGAGCATGGTCACCTGGATACCGAGGTCCTCCAGCGCGGCCACGGCCCGCGCGCTGTCGGGCTTGACCACGTCCGCCACGGCAACGATGCCGAGCGGCCGCCCGTCCGCCGCAAAGAACAACGGCGTCTTGCCTTCCCCGGCCAGCGACGCCGCCGCGGCGCGAAGCTCTCCGGAAAGGGCGATGCCGCGCGCCTCCAGCAGGCGGGCGTTCCCCGCCAGGCACAGCGCGCCGTCCACGCGCCCGCTGATGCCCTGTCCGGCCGTCTGGGAAAACTCCGTCACCTCCGCCAGCGGCAGGGAACGCCGCTCCGCCTCCCGGACGATGGCTCCGCCCAGAGGATGCTCCGACAGATGCTCCAGCGACGCCGCCACACGAAGCAGATCCGCCTCATCCACGCCCGCCGCCGGGCATATGTCCGTCGTTTCGGGCGCGCCGAAGGTGACGGTGCCCGTCTTGTCGAGCACCACGGCGTCGATGCCCCGCATGGCCTCCATGGCTTCCGCCGATCTGAAGAGAATGCCGCAGGACGCCCCCCGGCCGGTACCCACCATGATGGCCGTGGGCGTGGCCAGCCCCAGGGCGCAGGGGCAGGAAATGACAAGAACGGCAATGGCGATGGAAAGGGCGAACTCCACATCCTTGCCGAGCAGCAGCCACACGCAGGCGGCGGCCACGGCGATGCCCATGACCACGGGCACAAAGACGCCACTCACCCTGTCGGCCAGACGGGCCGCCGGCGCTTTGGACGAGGTGGCCTCATCCACAAGACGGACAATGCGGGCCAGCGTGGTGTCCTCGCCCACGCGCAGGGCGCGCATACGGAAATGCCCTGACGTGGCGATGGTCGCGCCCGTCACCCGCGCGCCCTCCCCCTTCTCCACGGGCAGACTCTCGCCGGTGATGGCGGATTCGTCCACAAAACCGCCGCCTTCCAGAATCTCGCCGTCCACGGGAAAGCTCTCCCCGGACTTCACCACAAGCGTCTCACCCACGCGCACCTCTTCCACAGGCACGCACGCCTCCACGCCGTCGCGCAACACCGTCGCCGTCCGGGGAGCGAGGCCCATCAGCCGGGCCACGGCTTCCGAGGTCTTGCCCTTGGCCCGCGTCTCAAAGAACTTGCCCAGCGTGATGAGCGTCAGAATCATGGCCGCGGATTCAAAATAGAGGCGTTCGCCCCATTCCCGCGCCAGCGCCATATCGCCCCGCTCCAGCGCAGCACCCACCGCCAGAACGGCCCAGACCCCGGAAAGCGCGGCGGCCCCGGAACCGACGGCGATGAGCGAATCCATATTCGGCGCGCCGGAAAACAGCATCCTGAAACCGGTGCGGTAATACGCGCCGTTCACCAGCAGCACCGGCAACGCCAGCAGCAATTGCACAAGCGCCGGTACCAGCGGATGATCGCCGGGCCGCAGCGGTTCCGGGAGCGGCAGGCCCACCATGTGCCCCATGGACACATACATCAGCGGCACAAGAAAACAGAAGGAGACGCACAGCCTCCAGCGCAGGGCGCGCAGCGCGTCCTCCACGCCGCCCGCGCCCCCACTCCCGGCGCCACCGCCAATGCCGCCGCCCCCGTCATGCTGGCCCCCGGCCCGCGCGCCGTAGCCCGCCCTGCGCACGGCCCCGGCAATGTCTTCCGGCGAGACGGCCGTTTCGTCAAAGGCCGCCGTCATACTGTTCTTCAAAAGGTTGACCGAAACGTCCCTCACGCCAGCGACCTGCCGTACCGCTTTTTCCACACGGGCCGCACAGGCGGCGCAGGTCATACCCGTGATGGCAAACGACGCCTTACGCATACTCTTCTCTCCTGACCTGAAGCATTCCCTGGATGGAGCAGGGCGCTTTTCCCAGTTTTCCATCTCAACAATGGCGCTGTCCTGAAAATGACATTCAAAAACGATCCGTTTCATGGTAGTCACCAACGCCCCTTCTGGCAAGACCGGACTCCGGAACATGACGCCTTTGAAAGCGGTCACAGTTTCCGCTCCAGAACAGAAGACCCGGCATGCAGCGCATGCCGGGCCAGTGCCGTTATGGGGAAGAGGGAAAAAGGCCGCAGGAATCAGCGCGCAACGGCCCTGCCCTGAACGGGCCGACCCTCGTGTTCGCCCGTCAGCGAACGCAGGAACGCCACAATCAGAAGACGATCGTCCTCAGGAACCTCCAGACCGGCACAGTACACGCCCATGATGCGCACGGCCTCGTCCAGCGTCGTGACGGAGCCGTCATGCAGGTAGGGCCAGGTCAGCTCCACATTGCGCAGGTTCGGCACCTTGAAACGGTGCATGTCGCCGGGCAGATGGGTGACATTGTAGCGGCCCTTGTCGGAGGCCAGCGCCTCACCGGCGCGATCCGCAAAGTACGGCTTCTTGAGATCCATGTATTCATAGGACTGGCCGCCCACGCTCCTGCCCACATGGCACGAGGAACAGCGGTAGTCCTTGAAGCGTTCGTACCCCCTGACTTCCCTGGAGCTCAGGGCCGCGCTGTCCCCCCGCAGCCACTTGTCAAAACGGCTGTCCGGGGAAATGAGCGTCTTCTCATATTCGGCGATGGCGTCCGTAATGTTGCCGCTGGACCACCCGTCCGCATAGACGGCCCTGAAGCGCGCCGTCAGCGCCTCGTCATGCGACAGGCGTTCGATGATTTCGTTCCAGTCCCTGCTGCCCATTTCGATGGGGTTCAGCGGCGGCCCGCCGGCCTGCTCCCGCAAATCGGCCGCGCGGCCGTCCCAGAACTGGACGGCGTTGAAGACCGCGTTGAACACCGTCGGGGCGTTCGCGTTGCCGGACTGCCCACGGATGCCTTCAGAGAAACGGGCGTTGTCCGTCCCGGCCTTGTCCAGCGCATGACATCCGGCGCACGACAGAGAGCTGTCGGCGGAGAGGCGTTTGTCGTTGAACAGGATGTTGCCAATCTCCGCCTTTGCCCTGTCAAACGCCACGCCGCGGGGCAGCGGCTGCAAGGGCTCATTGGCGTAGGCGGGCGCGGCGTCCGTCGCGTAGTACGCCTTGCGCGTCGCGGCCACCCAGTCAAGAACCTGCCGCCTTTCGCTGTCGGAAAGACGGCTGCCCCAATGCACGGCGGCAAACTTGGCGGGGGGCATGGTGTCGTTGCCAATGACCCACTCCATCTTCGCCAGCACGGTTTCCCCCACGGGCTTGCCCTTGCTCCGCACAAGCTCCTGATTGAGATTCATGGCGCGCAGGCCGTCGTTGTAATCCTTCTCAATGACGGCGCGGATGCCGGGGACCCTGGCATAGAACGGCAGATTGTACCCCCTGGTATGGCAGGCCATGCATTTTTCCCGCACCAGATCGGAAACGCTGGCGAACTTGTCCTGTATATCGCCCAACTCCCGCGCCGCCATGACCGGAACGCAGGTCAGGAGAACGCCAGCGCCAGCGATGGCCGCAAACAACTTCCTCATGGAACCCTCCTCATCTTCTCGCCGCAATGTTTTTCACAACGACGCCTGGTTGTCAATCATAAAAAACATCAATTATTATTACTAATAAATTGCAATTCCAACGCCGCAGGGCGAGGGCGCTCTGGAAAAATTTTCCGCCTTTTCTGAAACAGACTGAAATAACAGGCTATATTTTTCTAGAAAAAAAATACGATTTCTATATTCTTTCTAGAGCGCCCATCAGGGACGCCGCCCGCTCCCGACGGCTTTGGGAAAAGCCGCCCGCCGGGGCATACCCGCGCGTTGCGCGCCTCATCCGCCGTTCCGATATTTTTCACGCCGGGGGCCTGTCAGCGGCCGCAATCCGGCGACGGACTTTCCCCGTTTGGGGAATATCGGAGTCCCCTCCGACAACAAAACGGGGTTCTCGGAACCAAAGGAGGTGTTATGAGCGCATACGGTACGCCGGCGACTGGCGACGACAGCATCCTGACACGGCAGGAGATCGCCTTCATCCTCGGCATGTACGTCAAGGATGCGGAGGAACGCGAAAGGACGCAGGCCCTTTCCCCCGCCCGCGCGGCTTCGGCCAAGGATGCCCTGCAGCGCACGCCGGAATAGGCAATCAAATTTGCCGTCCCGGCGCCGGGTACAGACGCGGCGGCGGGCTTCTCCCGCCCGCCGCCGCAAGTGCGGACGCGAAAGCGGCCGCCCCCGCCCAGGCACAGGGAAAAACCGCGTTTTTTCCACCGTGCGTGGGCAGCGCCGCTTTTGAGCGCGACGGCTTTCAAAAGCGGCATTGTGAAGAACGCCGGGAGCGAAGGTTTCCCCACCTTCGCTCCCGGCGTTCCACATGAGGGCATGGTATTTTTTCAAAAAAAACTACGCTGCCGCTGCGTGTCCGGCACGTTCGCTGACGATGGGTGCACTTCGTCAAGCGACGCGGCTCGCTAAAGGCCGCGTGGCGTCGCTATCCCTCCGGGCAGAGGTTGGCGCAGGGCCTGCCCTCCATGCGGGCCAGCTCGGCGCGGCGCCCCGCCGCATCCAGCGGTGCGCACAGCGTGTAGGTCTGCCCCTCGCGCACCACCTTGCGGACCTGGAAATGCTTTTGCCCGCGTGCGGCCAATTGGGGCCAGTGTGTGATAAGCAGCGTCTGCCGCGTCCGCGAAAAGGCGTCCAGCTTGTCCGCCAACCGCTGCAGCGTCACTCCGCCAACGCCCGCGTCCACCTCGTCAAAAATGCAGGCGGCGCTCTCCGCGTGAGGCTGCACGGCAATCAGCGCCAGCAGAAAGCGGGACAGTTCGCCGCCGGAGGCGATGCGATCCAGTGGTTGCGGGGGCTGGCCGGGATTGGGGGCCCACAGAAGGCGCGCCTTTTCATCCGCAACGCCGGGCCACAGTTCCCGCGGCAAAAACTCGGGAAGAACGCGCACGGCCTCGGAGAAACCGAGATCGCGCAATTCCCCTTCCAGACGCGCCGTAAACCGCCGCGCCGCCTCGCGCCGCAGGGGGATGATGCGATCCGTCACGCGCTTCAGCTCTTCCGCCAGCGCGGCGGTACGCCGTGTGGCCGCCGCAATGTCCAGCGCGCAGGCATCAAGAAACGACAGTGTGTCGGCTATTTCCTCGCGCATGGCCAGAATCTCCGGCATAGTGCGATGCAGCTTGCGCTTGAGCTGAGCCAGTTCGTAGAGGCGCGCCTCCAGTGCGTCCATATCGCCGCCATCCTCCGGCGCGGGCGGAAGGCGCAAGCGCGAACGCAGCTGTGAAAGATGTTGGCGCGCCCCGGCCACGGCGTCGGCCTCTTCCGCCATATCCTCTTCCACAGCGCTGATGCGCCGCAGCACGGATTCAAGCTGGCCCAAGGCGTCCACAAGGCCGCCCTCCTCGGAACCATAGAGAACGCCTTGCGCCCTAGCATAGAGATCGCGCAAATCCGCCGTCGCGCGCAGGCGCGCCCGCTGTTCCTCCAGCCGTTCCTCCTCGCCTTCCTCGGGAGCGACGCGGTCAATCTCCTGCTGGCGCATTTCCAGCACGTCCCGCCGGGAAGCCGCCTCGTCCCGCTTTTCCCGGAGCGCGTTCAGGGCCTCGGCTTCGGCGCGCAGACGGCGCAGCACACCGTCGCGGGTTTCCAGCAGTTCCCGGCAGGGGATCACACTCTCCAGCAGACGCGCCTGGAAGGCCGGTTGCAGCAGGCGCTGCTGCCCATGCTGGCTGGTGTGGATAAGCAGGCGCGCGCGCAGATCGCGCACGGACTCCTGGGAACGCAGGCTGTCGTTGACATAGAGGCGGCTGCGTCCGCTTTCGGCCAGCAGATCGCGCCGTATGACGAGTTCCTCGCCGTCCAGGGTGAACAGGGCCTCCACGCGTGCCTTTTCCGCGCCGCGACGCACCATGTCCGCGGACAGTCTGTCGCCAAGCACAAAGCCCAGCGCCTTGAGGATAAAGCTTTTACCCGCGCCTGTTTCTCCTGTCAGCACGTTCATGCCGGGCGCGAACTCCAGCTCCATGTCCTCAATGAGGGCAAGATGACGGATGTGCAGGTACTCAAGCATGGCAGTCACTGTTTCAGACGGGGATCGGAGAGATCCCGCAGGCTTTCACCCAGCAGGTTGTACCCAAGCACGGTCAGCAGAATGGCTATGCCGGGATAGACGGAGAGCCACGGCGCGGTTTCCAGCGCGGCCTTGCCCTCCTGCAGCATGTTGCCCCAGCTTGCGTCCGGCGGCTGGACGCCAAGGCCCAGAAAACTCAGGCCTGATTCCACCAGTATGGCCCCGGCTATGCCCAGCGTGGCGGCAATCAGCACCGGCGCAAGCGCGTTGGGCAGAATATGCCTCCAGAGGATGCGCGCCGTGGAACATCCCGCCAGACGGGCGGCGTCCACAAACTCCCGTTCGCGCAGGCTCAGCGTCTCCGCGCGCACCAGCCGCGCTATCCCCATCCACGATGTCAGGCCGATGACGATCATGATATTGGTAAGGCTGGGTTCCAGAAAGGCAATGACGGAAAGGATGAGAAAAAACGACGGGAAGCACAGCATCACGTCCACCAGGCGCATGATGGCCTCATCCACCCAGCCCCGGAAATAGCCGCTCACAAGCCCCAGCGTCACGCCGATGAGCGACGAGATGCCCACAGCCACAAAACCGACCCAGAGGGAGACGCGCCCACCGTACAGCAGGCGGGAAAAGACATCCCGCCCCAGGCGATCCGTTCCCAGCCAGAAGTCGGAGGACGGCGGCGCAAGAATGGCGTCCAGATGCAGGGCGTCCGGATCATGGGGCGCAAGCAGCGGGGCCGCCACTGCGGCCAGCGACATGACAAGCACAAGGCACAGACCGGGCGCCAGCAGGGACTGACGGCGCAAAAAACGCCGTAAACAACGGGGCGTCATATCAGCCTTCCTCCCCGGCGGCCCTGATACGCGGATCGGCAAGACCGTAGCACACGTCGGCCAGAATGTTGCCCGCCAGCGTCAGCACCGCGCCAAGAACAAGATTGCCCATAATCAGGGTATAGTCCCGCGCCATGACGGCGGCATAGAACAACTGCCCCAGCCCCGGCAGGGCAAAGATGGATTCAAGAATCACGCTGCCGCCAATCAGCCCCGGCACGGACAGCCCCAGCAGGGTGATGACAGGCAGAAGCGCGTTGCGCAGCGCATGGCGCCAGACAACGGCCGCGGGCGAAAGGCCCTTTGCCCGCGCCGTCAGTATGTAATCCTGCCGCAGCGCCTCCAGCATACAGGCGCGCATGTAGCGCGACATGCCCGCCAGACCGCCCAGGGTGTAGACGGCGATGGGCAGCGCCAGATGCGACGCCAGATCGGCCGCCTTGCCCCAGAAATCCCGCTGCGCGAAATCCAGCGACGTCAGCCCGGAAAGCGGCAGCCATTGCAGCTCTATGCCGAAAAAAAGCATGAGCAGCAGCGCCAGCCAGAACGACGGCATGGCAAAGCCCAGGAACACAAGGACTGTCACGCTCCTGTCCAGCAGGGAATTGCGGCGGCAGGCCGAAAAAACACCGACGGGAATGGCAATCAGCAGCGTCAGCAGCAGCGAGATCACGTTCATGCCCACGGTCAGGGGAAGGCGTTCAAGAATCCTGTCCAGCACGGGGCGGGCGTCCGCCGACATGGAGCGGCCAAAATCCAGCCGCACGATGCGCGTCAGCCAGTCCCAGTACTGGGCGTACAGGGGTCTGTCGAGGCCGTACAGGCTCTCAAGCTGCCTGCGCGCCGCCTCCCCCGCCAGCGGGTTGAGGGTCGTCTCCATATCCGTGGGCGAACCCGGCGCAAGATGGATGACGCCGAAACTGACGGCCGTAATGCCCAGCAGCACCAGCGCCGTCCAGAGGATCTTGCGGAAAATGCGCCGCGCGCGCGCACCCAGAACGCCGCCGCGCGCGGAAGAGGAAAGAGGACTGTGCCGCGGCATGGCTATTCCGTCCGGGTCATCCACTGCCGCATGGCGGCCACTTCCTCTTCCCAGCGTCCCGGCGAGAGGCGCAGGTCGAGAAATTGGGCGTACAGACCGTCAAGCAGCCCGACGCAGATTTCCATCAGATAGATTTTCTCCAGCAGCAGCGCGTCCGGATCGACGTCATCGCCGCCGGTCTTTTCCAGTTTGGGAGTCTTCAGGGCATTCACGCTGAAATCCTCGGCCCTGAGGGTGAGCTGAAAGGCCAGCTCGTCCTTCTCAAGCCGGATGAGCGCCCGCGTCACCTTCTTGCCCGTGCCAAGGCCGAACCGGGCCTCGCGCAGGGGCGACAGCGATCCGGAAACCGACGCCGTTTCCCTGGCGTCCCCCTCGCCGCCCTGCACGACCATGCGCTGCTCCATGGAAACGCTGAACGGCTGCCCCTGCCCGTCCGTAAAGGCCCCGGGCGCGATGTCGCTCTGGTACCAGAGCCAGGTAAGAAACTCCTGTCCAAGGATATTGTCCAACGAATCCAGAGGCGATGTCTGACTCATGTGTCACTTCCTTCGGGCCGCTCTCCCGCAATCAGGAAACGGCAAACTGCGTCGCCTCAAGGCGATCGATCTGTTCCTCCCGCTTCTCGCCCAGCAGGGCGACGGCCAGCGTGTGCGGCGTAATCTGCTCAAGATGCAGATCGAAGGTCTCAAGGAAAAGTTCCATAAAAAGATCGATCATGGCGTTCTGCGTCGAGGCCAGCCAGACCTCGTTGCGATCCGTCGCCCAGAGAACATTGAATTCCGCGGGAATGGGCAGAAAGCGCGCGCGCAGGCGCAACAGAACCTGCTCCTTGATCTCCTTTCTGCGTTCGCGGGCGATGAACGTCTTGCCTTGTTCGCTCAGGCGGGCCTTTTCCTCCCGGAGGGCAAGCGCCAGATGCTTTTTGACGACGGCGGCGGGAATGCGCCGCGTATCGAGCCGCAGGGAAAAGACGATGTACGCGCCCTTCCGCGGCGGCGCGGCGCGCCAGCCGGTGTCCAGCATATCCTCAAAGCAGACCCATCCTTTGGACTGCATTTCCGGCATGTCGTCAATATCCAGAAAGGCGTGCTGTTTCAGCCTGTCCTCAATGGACGTCCAGAGCGCGGCCGGCACGGGATCAAGAATGCGAAACCGCGTAAAGCTGCATGTGGCGTTGGCAAAACCCATACTTCATCCTCCTGTCGCGCGAAAGACGCGCCGGGCAATCCCGGAACAGGGGCGCAGTGTACGCGAGAGCCCACGCCTCTGGCAAGACGGCGCGCCCTGCCAAAATCGCGCGCGCATTCCCGCCCTATTCCGCTTTCAGCGCCGCCATGTCCCGCTCGAATTTGGCGCGATAGGCGGCCACGCGGGCCTCCTCAAGCATGATGGTGTCGATCTGCCGCGTATGGATAAGCAGGTACCCGAGAAGGCGCACGCGCAGCAGCGTCTCCTTTTTGTCATAGCCTTCGGCCACGGCAAAGAGCGCGTCCCTGCGGACATCGGCGCGAAAACCCTCGGCCTCCAGCAGCTCCGCAATCAGCCGCGCGCGACGCTCGCGGCGGCGGGCGTCGGCCGCGCCGCCCTTGAACTGGAAGCTGACGAAATTCTCATGGCAATTGTCTCCGGCGAGGCATTCCACCGTACAGAAATGATAGCCATAACGGGCCTGGAGAATCATGTACTTTGAGGAAATGATGAAAAAATTCTTCTCCGCCATGACGGCGGGTGCGGTGCTTTCCAGATCCTTGTTCATGGCGCTCTCAAAAACGACGCTCATGAAGCCCGCCGCCCCGGATGACGGCGGCCCGGCCCAGGGGACGGCCGTCATGCCCGCCCAGAGCGCCCGCATGGGTTCGCAGGCGATATCCTGCAAATCAACGACGGGCCCCGTCACAGGACGGGAAAAACCGTCGTCCATATCGACGACCCAGTACTGGAGCTTGACGCCCGCCCGGAGCTGTTTGCCAGCCCTTTGATCCACATCGGCATTGCCGCCGAACATGAGCTCAACGGCCTTTTCATGACAGAAGCGCGTAATGTCATGAAAGGTACGGCAGGAGGCAGGAGCGAAGTCCGGCGATTCGGGATCCAGCAGGTGAAGCGGCGTCATGAAGGAGGCCACGGCGCGCAGGGTCTCCTGGACGGGGCTGCCCTGCATCAGGTTGCGCGGCGGCTCGTGCGCCGCAAGAAGTTCCGGATATTCGCCGCGCAGCACCACCGCCCTGCCCGCGTCAAGCGTCGCCATGCCGCCGCCCTCCAGAAGCGCGCAGGCGCCGGGCAGGCTGAACAGCGCTGGCAGGCCGTATTCCCGCGCGACCGATGCCAGATGCCCCGCCATGCCGCCCGTCTCGCTGATCATGCCCGCCGCCCGTGGCAGCAGGGGTGCCCAGCGGGGGTGCGCCCGCTCGACAACCAGAATGCCGTCCCTGGGAAACGACAGCATATCCGCATCCTTGCGCGCCACAAAAAGAGGCCCGGAGGCGACGCCGCCGCTGACGGTCATGCCGCCCCGCGCCAGAATGGCCGAGGCGGGAACGGATTCCGGCAGGGGTTCGGGCGCTGCCGCTTCCGTCGCATCGGCGGATTCGGACAGGGGACGGCTCTGCAGCACCACCAGACAGGACGCGCCGTCGCGTGTCTCCAGCGCCCACTCCACGTCCTGCGGCTCGTTGTAAAATTCTTCCAGCGCCAGCGCCAGACGGGCAAGATGCAGGGCCTGTCCGTCGTTGATGCTGGGACGCCCGCCCTCCTCCCTGTCCAGAAGCGTCCGCCGCACGCCCTGGGCGCAGCCCGGCGCGCAGTCCAGCCGGAACGGCTTGACGGCAATCTGGCGCTCCAGAAGTTCCGGCGGGTTGGTACGGGTAAAGGTAAAGACATCGGGCGTCATGCCGCCGTCCACGACGGCCTGGGGCAGGCCCGGCACAGCGTTGAGCGTCACCTGTTCCCGGCCCTGCCGCGCCGCCACGGGATCCCGGCTGTAGGTCACGCCGCCAGCCTCGGCCCGCACCATGCTCAGCACGCCCACGCACATGGGCGCGGCCTCGTCGGGAATGCCCCGCTGGAAACGGTAGCTCATGGCCGTCACGGAATACTTGCTGGCAATGATTTCCTTCCAGACATCGCAGGCCTCCTCCGGCGGGACATCCAGTTCGGAACGGTACTGTCCGGCAAAGGTGACGCCAAGGCCGTCCTCGCCCACGGCGCTGCTGCGCAGGGCAAGACGCAGATCCGGCCCGAGACGGCGGCGCATACCGGCAACGGCCTCTTCCAGCGCCGACGCCAGTTCCGGCGGCAGCGACGCGCCCAGCACAAGCCGCTGCAACGACGCGGACAGATTGAACACGGCGTCCAGACTTTCCAGATCGGTGCTCTGGATACGCTGGTTGACGGCGTCGCGCAGACCGTCGTGCGCCATGAAAAGCTCATAGGCGGCCACGGTCACGGCAAAGCCCTGGGGCACATCCATACCCACGTTGGCGGCCACTTCGCCAAGGTTGGCCATCTTGCCGCCCACCAGCGGCATATGCCGCAGACGGATCTCCTCCAGAGGCAGAATCAGGGGCACGTCCTCCTCGCGCTCACGCCGCGCAAGGCAGGACTCCACATTCGCATGCACACGCCGGAAGGCGTCCCGCAGCCCAGGGTAGGCGTTGCCGGAAAGGGCGTTCAGCTCACGCACCATCTGGTACACCGACGCGCCGACGCGCGTTCCAAGCGCCCGCACAGCGCCCATCCCGAAAGGATGCCCACCGCACAGCAGCGCCTCCGCGTCGCTCATCCCCTCAAGCGCCGCCTTGTTGGCGGAAAGCAGGCGGCGGAAACGGGCGCACCGCTCGCGCAGACGGGCCTTGAGGGCCTCCTCGCGGGCCAGCGCCTCGGGATCCGGCCGCTCCGGGCCGCGCCCCAGCAGATTGCGTAAGCTGTCGAGTACGCCCATGATCCTAGCTGGCGGCGCGCGCCGCCTCCTCCATCTTCAGAATGAGCTCGTTGATGGCCACCGGTTTGAGCATATAGTCAAACGCCCCGAGATCCATGCCTTCCACGGCGACGCCCAGCGACGCGTGCCCGGTCAGCAGCACGACCGGCAGCGCCGGAGCGGCGGCCTTCATGCGCCGCAGCGCCTCCAGCCCGTCCATGCCGGGCATGCGCACGTCCATGACCACGACATCGGGAAGCGTGCCACCCGCGACGGCCTCTTCCACCGCCCGAACCCCTTCCAGCCCGTCGTGCGCCACAGCTACGCCGATACCGCGCCGGGAAAGACGTTTTTCCATCAGTTCCAGAAATTCCCGTTCATCATCCACAAACAGAGCCCGCATACGCTCTCCTTTCGGGTTGGGGGTGGTGTTTCGGTCGGGCGCATACTCCCGAACGGAAGCCGCGCTACCCTTCTTCCTCCCCGTCGGAGGCGGCCACGGGTTCCGGCGGTTCAGGCGGCAGATCGATGCGGAAGGTCGTCCCCTTGCCGGGGGCGCTTTCCACCTCGATACGCCCGCCGAGCTTCTCCAGAATGGAAAAGCAGATGGCCAGGCCGAGACCGGTTCCCTCGCCGACGGCCTTGGTGGTGAAGAAAGGATCAAAAATACGCTTCAGATTCTCCGGAGCAATGCCGGGGCCGGTATCCGAGATGGAGAGGCGGACGCCCTTGCCGCGCGCCTCGCTGCGCAGGGTGATGACGCCGTCCCTGCCTACGGCATCGATGGCGTTGTCGATAATGTTGATGAACACCTGCTGCAACTGCGCCGGATCCGAGAGAATCACCGGCACATCCGTGCCCAGTTCGCGCACAAGCTCAATATGCCGCCCCCTGGCCTCGGTGGCGAGAAAACCCGCGGCCTGATCCAGCAGCTGGTTGGGCATGATTTCCGTGCGTCCGGGATTCATGCGCCGCCCGAAACCGAGCAGGCGCTGGGTGATGCCCTTGGCGCGCTGCACGTGCTGCTCAATCTTGCCCGTGCTTTCGAGCAGCTCCCCGTAATTTTGCATCTTCGCCGCGTCTTCCTCCTCCAGAAGATCGCGCATCCAGCCGGCGTTCTCCTGAATCAGCATCAGTGGATTGTTGATTTCATGGGCCACGCCCGCGGCCATCTTGCCCAGCGCGGCCATCTTGCTCGATTGCAGCATACGCGCGTCGATGTGCGCCTGCTTGCGATCGGATGCCGCCAGCGACGACACCAGCCGCCGCGTGGCGAACAGTGCGCCGAAACAGGTAATCACCAGCCCGAGCAGCACCAGCAGCGCCACGGAAAGACGCAGCTGCCGCAGCGGCTGAAGGCTGTCGGTCATGTCCTCCACCACGACCAGAATCCAGGGCATGGTATCGAGGCGCATCATGGCGGCGGCGGCCCTGGCGTTGGACGAAGCCGTCGGCTGGAGCGACGACGGCGTCGCCAGCTTTTCCACCACGATGCCGCCCTTCTGCAGGCGTTCCAGATCCAGAGGCAGGGCAAAATGCCCCATGCTGCCGCCATAGTGCCGCGAAGGCGTCTGGAGAACGCCCTTCTCGTTGACGATGAAGGCGTCGCTGCTGCCGGCGGAATAGAGGCGCCGCAGCAGCGCGCCGATGGCCTCCATGTCGATGGTGGCGCGAAGGATAAAGCTGCGGTTGCCTTCGTGACGCAGTACGGCGATGATGAAATGGGGCACGTTGCGATACCCCATGAACACGTCGCTGACATAGACACCCCGCCGCAGGACGGCCTGGAACCATTCGGCGGACGTATAGTCGGCGGTACGCAAATCAAAAGGCCCCACATAGGCCGCATGGCGACCGTCCATGCCGATGATGCCCATATCGGCAAAGGAACGACTGTGGGCCTGCATAACGGAAAAAATGGCGCTCAGACGGGCGGGGTCGCTCAATTCCGCATAGGAATGCGTAAACGCCAGGGTGCGCACCTGGGAGACGCGCTCCGCCAGAAAGGTGTCCAGCGCCCTGTGTTTGCTGTTGGTGACGGACTCCAGCCCCATGGCCAGCTTCTCGTCGTACAGGACGCCAAGACGATCGTAGCAGAACAGCCCCAGCGCCAGCAACGGCGTCATGGCCAGCAGCAGCAGAAGAAAGAGCAGCCGCCGCCGTATCCCCGCGTAGCCGCGCTTGGCCACATAGCTCTTGGGTTCGCTCATGATGCGGATTCCTCCTTCCCCGCCTCTCCGGATCCGTTTTCACCGCCGGCGAACGGCAGGGCGCAGGCGGGCGCCTCAATGCCCTCCGGCAGCCCTTTTCCCGTGTAGAGAGCGCGGCACTGCTCAAGGATGGAGGCCCGCGCCGCCTCGACCCTGGCGGGTTCCTGCATGATCATGTCCAGCTGGCGCGTGTGTATGGTCAGATACCCGGCCACAGCCAGCAGGCAGCGCCCCTCCTCCATGTCCATGCCGTCGACGCGGGCCACGAGGGCGTCGTTGCGCACAGCGGGCGAAAGGCCGAACTCCCAGAGGATATCGGCGACAAAGCGCACGCGCAGGATGCGCCGCTCAATATTGGCCGCGCCGCCGCGCAGCTGGAAAACAAGGTAGTTCTCACTGTGCCGCTCACCCAGACGGGCTTCCACGGAAACGAAATGGAAGCCGAAACGGGAATGCAGGCTGCAATAGTCGCGCGATACAAGAAAATAGTTCTTTTCGGAAAAATAGCCCGTCTGCATCGCCGGATCGAGGTTGGGGTTGGCCGTGGCCTCGAACAGCACGGAAAGGAAACCCTTGCCGTCCACAGGCGGCGGCCCCTGCCACGGATAGGCGTTCATGCCGTACCAGAGAAAACGCATGGGCAGGGAGGCGATGTCCTCGATGTCGATACAGGGTTCGCTCCGCCGGACGCGAAAACCGTCGTTGAGATTGACGACCCAGAACTGCTTGAGCACCTTGTCGCGCAACTGCCGGACACGCGCCGCAGCGTGTTTTTTGTCCGAACCGAGGGAGAACATGGCGCTCACGGCCTTTTCATGGCAGTAGCGGGCAATATCGTGATAGGTCTGGCAGTTGGCCGCCCTGAATTCGATGCTGTCCACGTCGTGTGTCAAAGGCAGAATATGTTCCGCCGCCTTCTGCAGGCTGCGCATGACGGGGCTTCCGGGCATGTAGTCATGGGGCGGCGGCGCTTTGGCGAGCAGGCACTCCACCTGACCAGGGAAGATCACGCCGCCATCCGCGCAGAGCGTCACCCTGTCGCCCGTATGCAGCATCCGACAGGCCCTGGCCGCGTTGATGATCATGGGTTTGCCGAACTCCCTGGCCAGCGAGGCCAGGCGCGATCCCATGATGCCTTCCTCCGCCACAATCCCCGCCACAACGTCAATCAGCGAAACCCAGCGATAGAGATCCCGCCGCACCACAAGGATGTCACCCTTGCGGATATGACGGGCATCCTCCCACGAATCGGCCACCAGCACACGCCCGCAGACGCAGCCGCGGCCCGCCGTCTCGCCCCCGCCCAGAAGCGGGGACGGCAATTGATCGCGCTCCTCGTGCAGCGCGTCGTGCAGGGGGGACGCCGGCGCATAGACAATGTCGCGCAGCTGGAGCAATACCACTTCCCCCCTGGGGGTCCGCAGCCAGGTAAATGCCTGCGGTTTTTCCAGCAGCCGTTCCAGCGCCACGGACACCTCCGCCAGCTGGCGCAGGGCGCTGGCGTCCAGAACGGGATGCGCGGGATCGTAGAGCCGGCGGGACGTGACTTCATGCGGCTCCGTGCGGGAAACATGGACGGAATCCACAGGAAGCAGCGAGTATTCCATATCCTGTGGCAGACCGGGGCAGGCGTAGATATGAATGTTACCGCTGACGGCCAGGGGATTTGCGGAATGGACGATACCGCCCACGCAGCCTTCCTCCACAGCCATACAGGCCACGCACACGCCGGCTCCGCCGTCGGTAAGGCCGCGCGCGCGGCGGTAAATCAGGGATTGCGCCTGCTGCTTGCGCGCCAGCGTCGCATGCAGGGCGGCCAGCACCTCGGCGTCAGGCGCATGGAGGCTCACGGGCGGCCCCCAGATGAGCAGGCCGGGATCGCTTTCGCCGTCGCCCTCCGTCCCGGGCCACAGACGCCCACGAAGCAACAGCTGCATTCCCTCCCGTGGGCACTGGGCGCGCAATTGCCGCACCCCTTCCAAAAAGGCTCCGGCCACCTCCTCCGGCAGGGGCAGACTTTCCACCAGTTCGCGGAGGCTTTCCGACAACTCCGCCAGATGCTCCGTGGCATAGCCTCCCGCGGCCTGGACACGGCGGCTGAACTCCTCCCGCAACTCCTTGCGCCTGAACACGCGCATACAGCCAGGCGCCGTCATGACGAACCCCGGAGGCACGCGCGCGGGGGCGGTCAGCGTCCCGCACAGACGACTGAGACGGATCGTGCTGGGATCCGCCAGATACGGCATGGTCTCGAAATCAGGATGCCCCAGCGGGAGCATGAGCGGCCCTGGCCGCGGCTGATCGTCCTCGTAGACCTCGGCGGCGACAATTTCCTGGAGTTCTCCAAAGCGCCGGTACAGCTCTGGCGTCGAGGCGGGATGCAGCATTTCCAGTTGCCGGATACACTGAAAGACCTGCGTCGCCACACGGGTGCAGAGCGCGCGCACACGGTAGGAGCCGAAGGGATGATCGCAGCACAGCGTATACTCAAGCTCCGTCATGGTTTCCTGAAACTTGTTCCATGCCGTAAGAAAGAGCTTGAAACGGTGATGCAGGAGGGCGAAATCCTGCTCGGAAGAAGCGGCGGCGCGTTTCGGCGCATCCGAACGGGAAAACCAGTGTTTCAGGCGGGAAAAGAACATGCTTCCTCCGCAACAGGCGTGGCCGTGTTGGGCGTTGCACCGGGCTTTTGGAGTCAGCCCAGCGCCGGAGCCGATCCGGCGGGGCCGTGGGGGCGCGCCTTCTGCAGCATATAGACGGCGACCATGATGCCGAGGCCCACAAGATCCGTCGCAACGCCGGGCGTGATAAGGGTGACGGCGCCCGCAAGCAGGGCAAGGCGTTCGTACCAGAAGAGTTCGCGTACCCAGTAGCCCACGCAGGCAAAAGACAGAGAGGCGATACCCGTGGCCGCTGTCACCACGATGAGCGCCACTTCGCCCGCTGTGGCGTCAATCATGAGCAGGGCGGGATTGTAACAGAAGATATAGGGGATGAGAAAACCGGCCAGCGCCAGTTTGACGGCCATGAAGCCCGTGGCGTTGGGTTCGGAACGGGCGATGCCCGCCGCCGCGTAGGCCGCCAGCGCCACAGGGGGCGTAAGGTCGGCCAGAATGCCGAAATACATGATGAACAGATGGGCCGCCAGTTTGGGCACACCAAATTCCGTAATGGCGGGCGCGGCAATGGAGGCCAGCACAATGTACTTGGCTGTCGTCGGCAGCCCCATGCCCAGCACGATGGAGGCCAGCATGGTGAAAAGCAGGGTCAGCGGGAAAATGCCGCCAGAGAAATCCACGATGGCCGACGCCAGCTTCATGCCCAGACCGGTCAGCGTCACCACGCCGACGACAAAGCCGGTGCAGGCGCAGGCGGCGGCGACGCCCAGCGCCAGACGGCCGCCGTTTTCCATCGCCTGAAGGACGCTTTGAAGGGAAAGCTGATTCGCCTCCGCCAGGGCGCGCCCCACGCCCATCCCCGCGAAGGAGGCGCCGTGCCAGGCCTTCCAGTTATTGACAAGAACGGAGATGACCACCGTCGTCACAATACAGTAATAGGCGGCCTTCAGCGGCGTATAGCCTTGCACCAGCAGATAGATCAGCGCCACAATGGGAATGAGCAGATACCCGCCCTCGCGCAGCACCACCCAGACGCGGGGAAGGCGCTCCCTGGGAATGCCTTTCAGGCCGAGCCGTTTGGCCTCCATATGCACCATGAAACCCACGGCCAGATAGTACAGAAGCGCGGGAATAAGAGCGGCCTTGGCTATCTCCAGATAGCCCACGCCCAGGAACTGGGCCATGATGAAGGCGGCCGCCCCCATGATGGGTGGCATGATCTGGCCGCCGGTGGACGAGGCCGCCTCCACGGCTCCGGCGAACGACCCCCGGTAGCCCACGCTCTTCATGAGCGGAATGGTAAAGGTCCCCGTGGAGACGGTATTGGCCACGGAAGATCCGGAAATGGTGCCGAAAAAGCCGCTGGCAAGAACGGCTACTTTGGCCGGGCCGCCCACATAGCGGCCAGCGGCGGCCAGCGCCAGATCGATAAAGAACTTGCCCAATCCCGTGCTGTGCAGAAACGCGCCGAACAGCACAAAGAGGAAGACAAAGGAGGCGGATACGGCCAGCGGCGATCCGAACAGACCTTCCGTCGTCAGGTACATGTGTCCGATGATGCGGCGCAGCGAGAAGCCGGGATGCCCCAGGATACCGGGAATATGCTCGCCCAGCAGGGCATAGAGCAGGAAGGCGGCGGCCACAAGGGTAATGGGCAGGCCGACGATGCGCCGCGTGGCCTCCAGCACCAGCACGACGGCGGCGCAGCCGAAATAGAAGTCCATATCGGTCGGCGGTCCGGCGTCCAGGACAATCACATCGTAATTCCAGACAATATAGCCGCAGACGGCTGCGCCCGCCGCGGCCAGCAGCACATCGTACCAGGCCAGGCGGTCGAGCCTGCCCGTGGCGCGGGCGGGATAGAGCAGATAGATCAGCGTCAGTACGAAACCGAGGTGGACGGCACGCTGGATCTGTGGCGGGAGCGGTCCTGTGGCCGCCGTATACAGGTGAAAGGCCGAAAAAAGGATACAGAGGCAGCGGATGGCCATATCCACCCAGCCCTTGAAATTTCTGTAGACGGACTCCTTGTCGTATTTGGCGACGATTTCAGAAACGTCGACGCTCCCCTGCACCTTTTCGACGGCTTCGGAATTCAGCGTTTCCACGCTTTCCAGAGAGAAGCCGCCCGCTCCCTGCCTGTCTATGAGCTCCATGCGATCCTTATGGCTCATTGGCGATTCCCCTCCTTAGTGAGCTGCGCCGCCTTCGGACATATGAATGGGGTCTCCGCCAACGCCGTCGCGACCGAGACCAAACGTAATGACCTGACCCGGACGGGCCAGAGAATCCAGGGGTATGGCCCTCCGTTCGCCGGAGGCCCCGTCCAGCAGAAGGGTATGCCGCGCCACACGCCCGACACGCACATCAAAGGAGGGCAAGGGCCTGCGGTAGCCGTCCATGACGACGCGCCCCCCTTCGACCCGCATATGCTGCCCCCGCTCAGGCGCATGCGGCAGGCCCGCGCCGAAATCCTGATATTCCGAACGCTGGAGTTCGATGACGCCATTGACCACGGCAAAGCAGTCTTCCACCGGCGTCAGGGCGACGGAATGGGTATAGCGGATGGCAAAGGTCATGCCCTCCCGCGCTGGGACGCTCCACAGCAGCGCCCCGCGGGCGTCCCGCAATTCCAGGCGCGTCGGGGCATCGTCCGCCCGCGCGGCAAAGGCCGCGCCGCCAACGGCCGGAAACGCCAGCGCCGCCGCCAGGAACAGGCGGAAGACCCCGCGCCGTATCCGGCGCGCGGAAGAAAAACCACAACAGCGAAGGAAGGATTCCATAAAACGCCGCCTTGTTCCCAACAGCGAAAAAAACGCGGGCGGCAGCGCCGCCCGCCGCCGGAAAACGCGCCTACTTCACGCCTTTTTCCTGAAGATACTTCTCAGCGCCGGGATGGAAGGGAATGGTCACGCCCTGGCGCGCCTTCTCAAGGGCAATTTCGCTGCCCTTGTTGTGCGCTTTGGCAACGGCGTCCACGTTCTCATACAGCAGCTTTGTCAGGGTGTAGGCCACGTCGTCAGGCATGTCCTTGTTGACAACCAGCATGGCCTGCACGGACAGGGTCGGCACGGGAGCATCCTGCCCCCTGTAGACGCCGGCGGGAATGGCATCCTTCACGAAGAAGGGAAACTTCTTCACGATCTCGTCAACCTTGGGACCTTCCAGAGGCACAAAAACGACCTTCTGCGCCGTGGTGATATCCTGAATGGCGGGGTTGGGCGTACCGATGGTGAAGACAAAACCGTCCACATGGCGATCCTTGAACTGATCGGCCGTTTCGCCATAGGGCAGGAAAATGGGCTCCACATTCTTGTAGTCAAGGCCAAAGAAACCGAAAATCTGGCGGCAGTTCACTTCGTTGCCGCTGCCGCGCGCGCCCACGGAAATCTGCTTGCCCTTGAACTGCTCAATGCTCCTGATGCCGCTTTCCTCACTGGCCACAAGATGCAGATATTCGGGATAGAGGCGGCCGATGGCGCGCACGTTGGTCAGCTTGGAGCGGAAGGGGGCGGTGCCTTTGAAGGCGGCGTCGGCCACGTCGTTCTGCACAATGGCCATGTTCACTTCGCCCATTTCCACCAGGCGCATGTTTTCCCCGGATGCGCCCGTCGCCTGCGGCGTGATGGAGAACGCCCCGTCGCTCTTGGAAGAAATCACCTGGCCAATGGCGCCGCCAAGGGGAAAGTACACGCCCGACGTGCCGCCCGTAGCAAAGGTCAGACGCTTGCCGCCGGCAAAGGCGGATGCGGCGGACAGCACAAGGCCAGCCGCAAGAAGAAGGCTGAGAAATTTTTTCATGTCGCTCTCCTGCAAAAAAAATCTTGCGGCACACTGCTTCTGCCGCCTTTTTTTGAGGTAACACACAAAAGACAAAAAAGCAAAAGTTCCATTCCAGCGGGTGCGTCGTGCGCACCCGCCTGTAACGGATCCGCGCCGGGCCCGGCATGAAGTCAGGATCGGGGCCTTGCGCGCCGTCGCGGCCTGCGGCAATATAGGCCGCGAACGCCTGTTCCGGAAACATGCCTGTGCCGCCGCCAGCACGGCCGGCGCCTTCGGGAAGCATACGTCCGCCCGAAGCGCTCAACGCGGATAAGGGCTGCCCATTTTCCATTTCTGATCAAGGATTTAGCATTCATGCGAGCCACCATTGCCACTCCCGAAGAGGGCGCTCCTGACGTCGCCGTCATCGAGGTTTTCGACGCTCCCCCCCTGGAAGGCGAACCCAGCTTCACCATTCTGTCGACACAGGGATATCTCTCGCCCGACGGCTGGCGGGAAAGCGAGACGCCGCTTACTCCCGAAGCCTGGGAAAGGGACGGCGACCATCTGCGCCTTGCCGTTGCCGCCGACATCATGGATCAACTTGATCCGCGCGAAACCTACCGTTTCGGCCTGGGCGATCAGGTCTGTGTTCTGCGCGCCGGTGGGAACCCTCCGGCGGGGGAAACCCGGCACAGCGAACCCCGGCCCGTTCCCCAGGACACGGAAACGCTCTCCATGACGCCCCCCGGCTCCCCGCCGGAAACGCCAGACCCGATCCCCCTCCCGGAGGAAGAGCCCCGTCGCGGGAGACGCCCGCCCTTGCTTCTGCTGCTTGTCCTGCTGATTGCGGGCGGCGCTTTTCTCAACCGCCCCACGCCACACGATACGCCGCCAGCGACAGCGGATCCGGCTGTTCCCGCAGTGATTCAGGAAGCCACGCCGCCCGCCTCGGGAACTGAAGCCACGCCGCCCGCCGCCGAAACAGCCGAAACAGCGGCCGCCGGAACAACGGCAATCTCCAGCGCGCGGGATCTGCTGCGGCGCAATGCGCCGCCCGAAGAAACGCTTGCCGCGGGCAAGGCCCTGCGCGCGCCCGCCGCCGGCGGACAACAGAGCGACGCGGCCTTTCTCCTGCTGGAAGACGCCGCCCAGAAAGGCAGCGCCGAAGCCATGTTTCTTGTCGGCAGCTTCTATGATCCCGCATCGGAGCTTCCTCGCGGCAGCATCCCTCCAGATCTGGCGCAGGCCAGATACTGGTATGAGGCCGCCCGCGACAAAGGATATGCCGAAGGCGCGCGGGCACTTTCGGCCCTGCGCGACCTTACCGTCCAGAAAGCCCGGCAGGGCGACGGGGAAGCCCGGCTGTTGCTGCAATCCTGGAAATAAGGAATTTCTGATGAACAAACGCCCTTTTCACGCTTGCTGCCGCGCCGCCCTGCTCTGTCTTGGCGTCGCGATCGCGATCCCCGCCCTTTTCCTCACCAGCGCCGGCGCGCAGGCCGCTCCCCTTCTCCAGGAAGGAAAAAAAACGCTCTTTCAGCGCGTCGTCACGCACCCCGGCGCGCAACTGTTCGCGGAACCTGGCAAAAAAAGCCTGCGCACGCTCACGCCCTTTACGGTGCTCTATGTCTATGCCCGTTCCAAAGGATGGGTTCAGATCGGTTCGGGAACGCAGCAGCCCGACGGCTGGATCGAGGCCGCCAGATGCACGCCCTGGAACCAGTCGCTGACACTGCTCTTCAGCCCCCGCACAGGCCGCGACCCCGTTCTTTTCTTCAAGTCGGAAAACGGGCTGAACGACGTCTGTCAGGCGCCAGACATGGAAGAACGCCTGGACAGCCTGCTTGCCGCCGCCCAGTCCGGCAACCCTGCCGCCGATCTGCCCATTGTGGCCAGCGAACCGGCGGAAACGCGAGGCGCTGTTTCGGAAAAGCGTTTCTATCTCATGCCCATTCTGCAAATGAAGGATCCCTATGAGGGCGTCAAGTTTCTTCAGGTCGCCTCCATCGATCCCGGCAACGCCGCGCACCAGCCCACGGTGACGGGATCCCCCCGAACCGGCATCGCCATCGTCATGGATACGTCCGTTTCCATGAAACCCTACATTGATCAGAGCCGCGATGTCGTCAGCGCCATCTATGACCAGCTGGAGCGCGACGGCATGACCGACAATGTGGGCTTTGCCGTCGTGGCCTTCCGCAGCAGCCCCAAGGCCACACCGAAACTCGGCTACACCACGCGCGTCATCAGCGATTTTGCCACGGCCAAAAACAGATCCGCGCTGGAGCAGCGTCTTGCCGAAGCGCGGGAGGCCGCCGTTTCCAGCCATGATTTCAATGAGGATTCCCTTGCGGGCGTCTACAAGGCCATCGAAAGCCTGCGCTGGGACGATTATTCCTCCCGGCTGATCCTGCTCGTCACCGACGCGGGCCCCCTGCGCGCCAATGATAAATACCGCTCCACACCTATGGCCGCCAGGGAAATGAACGACTTTGCCCGGCAAAAAGGCATCTGGATCTCCACACTGCACATCAAAAGTCCCAAGGGCAGCGGCAATCACGCCTATGCCGAGCAGAACTACCGCGCGCTGAGCCGTCTTTCCGGCGATCGCGCCAACTACCAGGCCGTCAACGCCTCCACGCCCGCGCGCGGCGCAAAAGAATTCAACGCCGTCGCCGCCATCCTTGCCCGCGGTATGGTCGAGATGGTCAAGAACACGGCCGAAGGCAAAATCATGACCCGCCCCAAGGAAAAAACGCCCGTCAATCCTACACCGGAAGAACAGGCCCGGCGGCTTGCGGCCGATCTCGGCTACGCCATGCAGCTGGAATACCTTGGCCGCCGCAATGCCAACCGCGCTCCTGATGTCGTCAGCTCCTGGATTGCCGACATGGATCTGAAAAAACTGGCGCGCGGCGAACACGAGCCTTCCGTGGATGTGGCCGTACTGCTGACCAAAAACCAGCTCAACGATCTCAGCGTGCAGCTGCGCTCCATCATAGACAACGCCGAACGGACCAAAAAAACCGACGCGCGCGACTTCTTCCAGGGCATCCTCTCCGCCTCCACGCGCATGGCCCGCGATCCCAACGCCCCCACCCAGGGCAAAAGCCTTGCCGAACTGGACGTGCTGGGCGAGTTTCTCGACGGCCTTCCCTACAGAAGCGACATCATGCTGTTGCGCGAAGATGACTGGTACCGTATGAGCATCGGCGAACAGACCGCCTTCATCAACCGCCTCAAGTCCCGCCTTGCCCGCTATGAGGAATACGATCGTGACCGCGACAACTGGGAGAGCTTCGGACAGGCCAATGCCGGCGACTGGGTCTACCGCGTCCCTCTGACCATGTTGCCCTAGGAGCGCGGAACGCATGAACGCCGCATCAACCTCTTCGCCGCCATCGCCCGCGCGGCGGAGTGATCTGCTCTTTTCACTGCGCCATACCGGCAAACGGCGTCCCGGGCCGGAGGGATTCTGCCTGTCCATACCGGCCCTTGACGTGCGCCGGGGACAGCTGCTGGCCCTTGTGGGACCGAGCGGTTGCGGCAAAAGCACAGCGCTGGATCTGCTGGCGGGCATCCTGCGGCCGGACACCGCAACGCCGGATGCCGTATGCCGTTTTTCCCCCACGCCGGATTCCGTATACGACCTTCTGGGGCTCTGGCGCTCCGGGCGGGGAGACCGACTGGCGGAACTGCGGCGGCATCACATGGGCTACGTCCTCCAGACAGGCGGCCTGCTGCCCTTTCTGACGGCCCGCCAGAACATGCTGCTGCCATGCCAATGCGCGGCCAGCGACGCGGCGCGTACCGAGGCCGTCACGCGGCTGGCCGCCGAACTGGGGGTGGACGGCGTCGCCGATCAGTATCCCGCGACGCTGTCCGTGGGCGAACGCCAGAGGGTGGCCATTGTGCGGGCGCTGGCGCACGCGCCCGCCGTCGTCCTCGCGGACGAACCGGCGGCCGCCCTTGATCCGGAGCACGCCCGCCGCGTCATGAGCCTCTTTGCCCGTCTGGCCCATGAACAGGGCTGCACAGTCGTCATGGTCACTCACGCGCCGGATATGGCCCGCGACGCCGGGTTTACGCTGGCCCCCATCCGCGTCGAGAGGGACGGACACGATGAACACAGCGTTTCGCGCCTGCGCTTTGCCCAGGAGGAGACCTGATATGGCGGCTCCGCACATCCTCTCCGCCAGACTGGCCTGCGCCGACTACCGGCGGGAGGGTCTCCTCACGGCCTGCGCCGTCCTGGGTCTGGCGGCCGTTCTGGCGCCGCTGCTTATTCTCTACGGCGTCAAGTTCGGCGTGGTGGAGACCCTGACGGCACGTCTGATACACAACCCCGCCACGCTGGAGGTGGCGCCGGCCGGCAGCGGCCGCTACAGCGCGGCCTATGTGGCCTCGCTGGGTGAAAATCCCGACGTGGGCTTTGCCCTGCCCCGTACGCGGGCCATCGCGGCCACCGTCGCCCTGTCCCGCCCGGCGGCTCCCGGCGCGATCCCGCCTCGCGCCGTCATGGCCTCCATGGAGCCCACGGCGGCGGGTGACCCGCTGCTGGAACGCTACGGGGCCGCCATACCCCAGGCCAGCTATGAAAACACAGAGGGACAGAAACGCCTGACCGGCAGCGGCGTCTGCCTCAGCGCCACCGCAGCCGAAAAACTGGGGGTCACCCCCGGCGATACGCTCACCGGCATCGTGGAACGCGGACGGCGCGGCGCCGTGGAGAAAGCCAGGGTACAGCTGACCGTCGCTTCCGTCCTGCCTCTGGCCGCGGGACAGAAAGACGTGGCCTTTCTGCCGCTGGCCCTTCTGGAAGCCGCGGAGGACTTCCGCGACGGGCGCGCCGCCTTCGCCATGAATCCCGCGGACGGCTGGACGGGGACTCCCCGGCCCAATGCGCCGCGCGTCTACGCCGGGTTCCGTCTCTATGCCCGCACCCTGGAAGGCGTTCCACGCCTGCGCGATGCGTTCCAGGCGCGACAGATTGAGGTCTATACCCATGCCGAAGACATTGAGCAGGTCATGACGCTTTCCGCCTCGCTGGGACTGATCTTCAGCCTTATCAGCGTCGCGGCGGCCGTTGGCTTTGCCGCTTCCACGACAAGTGCGGCACTGGCGGGCGTCAAGCGCAAGGAACGCGTCCTTGGCCTGCTGCGCCTCATGGGTTTTCCCATGACGGCCCTGCTGATCTTTCCCCTGACGCAGGCTCTGCTGACCGCCCTTGGCGGAACAGCGCTAGCCTCCCTCCTCTACCTTGCCGCATCGCGGGCCATCAACCTTCTTTTTGCCGGCAGCCTTGGGCGGATGGAGACCCTATGCCACCTGCTGCCACAGCATTTTGCCGTGGCCCTGGGCATGGCCACGGCGCTTTCACTGGCCGCTGCCCTGGGTCCCGCGCTGCGTGCGGCCCGTACAGAACCTTCGGAGGTCATCCGCGATGTCTAGGATCGCCCCGCAACGTGCCCACCCCTTTCCCCTGGCGGTTCTGCTGCTTCTTTCGCTCCTTCTTGCCGCCGCCATGCCCGTCCATGCGGCGCTAGCCCGCAAGGATGCCGTGCGGCCGCGCGATCTCTACAATCCGCACCCCGATGCCGGAGATATTCTGCTTCCCATGCCCGGCGGGCTGAATATGGCCTTCCGCCTGACCGCCGTGCCCGCCCGCGGCCTTCTTCTGGACATCCCCCTGCGTCCCGGACGGGACGACATTGCCAATCCCGGACGCGCCTTCTACGATCGCCGTTTTTCCGCCTCTCTGTCCGCCCCCTTCACACTCGGCGACCTGCCCGAATCCTGGCGTGCGGCCGCGCCCGCCAATGGCGCGGACTGTTCCTTCTATCTTACCGCCAAATATGAAGTGAGCCGGGGGCAGTGGCGCGCCGTCATGGACCCGGGATTTTCCACCGGAAACATTACGGCGGCGGACGCCTATCCCCAGACCGGCGTCTCCTGGTATGACGCCGTCGAATTTACCCGCCGCTACACACTGTGGCTTCTGAAAAACGCTCCCGGCAGCCTGCCCCGCTTCGCCCATGACCAGCGCAACACCGCCTTCCTGCGTCTGCCCACGGAAACGGAGTGGGAATACGCCGCCAGAGGCGGCCAGAACACCGCCGCACGCCAGATGTTGCAGGAAGACTTTTTCCCCTTTGCCGCCTCCGGGACGCTGAACGACTATGCCGTCTTCCGGCAGGGACGCTCCTTTGTGGAACATGCCGCCCGCATAGGCTCCCGAAAACCCAATCCGCTGGGTCTTTATGATACGGCGGGCAACGTGGCGGAAATGTGCCTGGACATGTTCCGTTTTTCCGTCGGCGGCCGTCTGCACGGCTCAGCCGGAGGCTTTGTGCGCAAAGGCGGCTCCTATCTTTCCGATGCCGCCGCCGTCATGCCCGGCCGCAGGGAAGAACACCCCTTCTTCCTTGCCGACGGCCCGGCCTCGGCGCAGGATCTGGGCTTCCGCCCCGTCCTGACTGGCATCAATACACCCGGCGGCGATCGCCCTGCGGCTCTGGCCGCCGCCTGGGATGCCGTCAGGGAACAGAGCCCGGCGTCCCCTTCGCCAGATTCCGGCCATCTGCTGGAAGAAGTGGATCGCCTGCTGGCGCTGACTCCCCACAACGGCATTGACGGCGACGGCGGCGTCGGAGCGCGTCTGCGGCAGCTCCGTTCCACGCTGGAGGAAAACGACAGCGTCATGGCCCGGAAAAAACGTCTGGATGCGGAATCTCTGCTGCGGGCGGGCCTCTCCATGATGGAAGCTGCCCGGAACGCGGCCCACCGTCAGATCGCATTGAAAAACCAGCGCGAGGCCCTGGCCGCCGGTGCGCGGCATGCGGAGGAAGACGGCGCGTCCCTGCTGCCGGAAATTCTGGCCGTGACCGACAGCGCCCTTGCTCAGAACAGGACACGCCTTGACGCCTCTCTGGCATACTACACCGGCACGCTCGACGAGATCTGCGCGCTGGACGGCGGCATCGTGACGGAACTTCTGATGCGGATGGATAACGAGCTTTCCGGACGGACACCCCGAAACGAAACCATGCGCGGCAATCTGGCAATCTTCCGCGATCATGTGGAACGCTGGCGCAAGGGCGCTCCACCGGAGCGCGCCGTCCTGCTCTCCCAGCTGCTGAAACAGCCTGCGCATTAGGAGATCATATTGCCTGCCTGGGCGCGGGCGGCCACATTCCCAGGGAGAAGAAGCGCGCTCAACAACGCCAATCCCATTGCAAACATCCCACTCCTGTGCCATGCTGCTGTCGCTGCGCATACGCGTATGTCACCTTGGAATAAGGAGATTGATTCTATGGCACAATCCCTTCGCATCGGCTGGATCGGTACGGGCGTCATGGGGCATTCCATGGCGTCGCACCTGCTGGAGGCAGGGTACCCGCTCACGGTCTATAACCGGACAAAGAGCAGAGCCGCCGCGCTGCTGGAAAAGGGCGCCCGCTGGGCCGACACGCCCCGCGCCGTTGCCGAACAGTCCGACGTCGTCTTCAGCATTGTGGGCTACCCCGCCGACGTGGAAGCCGTCACCATCGGTGAACACGGCGCGTTGCACGGACTGGCAAAAGGAGGCATTCTCTGCGACATGACCACGTCCAGCCCGGCGCTGGCCCGACGCATTGCCAAAACCGCCGCAGCCGCGGGCTGCACGGCGCTGGACGCTCCTGTTACGGGTGGCGACGTAGGCGCGCAAAATGCGACTCTGTCCATTTTCGTCGGGGGTGAGGAGGCCGCCTTTCAGCGCATCAAACCGTGTTTTGCGTGCCTGGGTCAGAAGGTTTTGCACTGCGGCGGCGCGGGAACCGGCCAGCAGGGCAAGCTGGCCAACCAGATTGCCATTGCGGGCGTCATGTTCAGCGTCTGTGAATCACTGCTCTTTGCGCAGGAAGCCGGTCTGGACAAGAGCGCCTGGCTGGACCTGGTGGCTGCGGGCGCGGCGGGCAGCACGGCCATGAACACGCTCGGCCGTCGCGTCCTCAAGGGCGACTACGCGCCCGGCTTCTTTATAGAACATTTTGTCAAGGATCTTGGTCTGTGCCTTGAGGAATGCCGCCGTATGGGGCTTGTTCTTCCCGGAACGGAACGCGCCGAGGAAGTCTACCGCATGGCGCTTGCTCAGGGGCGTGGCAAGAACGGCACCCAGGATGTGATCAACCTCCTCGCCGCCCACTCCGGCAAGACGTGGAAAGCCCTGTAGCGACGTTCCACCGGAAAAACAGGGGCCTTCGCCCGAAGCCCCCTCGTTCCCAGACCAGGCACGGCCCTACGCAACACCAGCCTGCATCAACATTGTGTGTGCCGCGTGGGCGTACCCCCTCCCTGAAGGGGAGGATGCGGACATAAAGGAATTTTTGATGAATGACGCGGCATCCCGCCTTGTGCGTCGCTATGACATCACGCATTACGACGGCGTGCGACGGCAGCGGCGATCCTTTACCGCCTGCGTGGAAACCACGCTGACCATTCGCATTGACGGCACCCCCTTTGTGCGCATGGCCTGTTCCGGCGAACATATGCCAGAGCTTATCACCGGATTTCTCTTTTCCTGTGGCGTTATCAACACGCTGGAAGACATTGCCGAGCTGAAGGTCTCCCAGCGGGCCGATGGGATCTGCGATGCGTCCGTGCGTCTGGCGGACGCGCCCGCCGCCGCGCCACTGACGCTTACCTCGGCCCTGGGCTGGAGCGTTCCGCTCCGGGAACGCGCTCTCCCTACGCTTCCCCGTCCAGCTCGCCCGACATGGGAGGCCCGGCGGATCATGCAGGCGGCCAAGACGCTGGACGACGCTTCAGAGCTCTTCCATCTTACGGGCGGCTGCCACAATGCCGCTCTGCTGGATCGGCAGGGGCTTGTCTTTTTCTGTATGGATATCGGCCGCCACAATGCCATTGATACGCTCATCGGCCATACGCTGCGCCAGCAACGGGACCGCCGGGATCTGATGGTGCTTTCCAGCGGCCGCATCGCCTCGGAAATTGTTCACAAAGCCCTGCGCGCGGGGTTTCCCGTCTTCGCTTCCTTGTCCCGCGCCATGACCTCCTCCATCGACCTTGCCCGTGCCGCTGGCCTCACCCTTCTCGGCAATGTCCGAACCACCGGCTTCGACATCTATCACGATAATGGGCACATTCTCTTTTAGCGCTGTCGCGTTTTTACTATGAAACCGCTTCCCAGAGCGGTTTGCTGACGGTGACTCCGGCAATTATTTTTCCGTGGCGCACAGGCCGCGCCGGGCGAGTTCCGCCACGACCTTGCGGCAGAATTCAGGCAGCTTGGCTTCGGCCTGCGGACTGATTTCCGGGTGCATGGTACGGAAATCATAGGGTTCAAGCCCAAAGGCGACGGTTTGCGGACGGCAGCCGATAAGCTCACAGGTGGCCAGGGTATCGACAAGATCCGTCTGATGCATGGAATCGCGAAAACTCAGGCTTTTGCGCAGATCCTCATTTTCCAGAAGGTACACGGTACCTGGCTCCCGCCCGCCAAGAACGACATCCAGCACTATCAGAACGGAACATTCCTGAATGGCCGTCATAAGCATGAGGCCCTGCGTACCGCCCTCCTGCAACGTCACATTGGCGGGCCATGCATAGTGATCCCGCAGATAGGCCACGGCGCGCATACCAAAGCCCTCGTCCGTCAGCAACGTGTTGCCGACGCCAAGAATCAGGACGGTATCCGTTGGGGAAATTGTCTCCATAGGTTGATTCCTTTCCAAGGCGGCGCTGCCCGCGCACGGTGGCAACGTCTGTGAACACGCTCTCTCCCACGCACGGACAGAAAAGAGGCGGCCCGCATGACCGGGTCGCCTCTTTCAGAAGCGCGTATTACAGAACCTTGAAGCGGTGTACTTCGTTGGTCTGTCCGTCAATGACGTGAACGGCACAGGCAATGCATGGGTCAAAGGAATGGATGGTGCGCAGAATCTCCACGGGACGCTTGGGATCGGCCACAGGCGTCCCCACAAGCGCGTGCTCGGCGGCGCTCATGACATGCGCCGCGTCGCGGGGACCAAGGTTCCAGGTGGTCGGTACCACGAGCTGGAAATTGGAAATTTTCTGATCGTCAATGCAGATCCAGTGGGAAAGACCGCCGCGCGGGGCGTTCACAAAGCCGACGCCGCGACAGGGTTTGGAGGGAATTTCGCAGTTTTCCGCGATCTTCCTGTCCCCCTTGTCAATATTGGCCTGATATTCGTTAATCCAGTTTTCCACCTGCTGGGTGATGGCCAGGGTTTCGATACCGCGGGCTGCGGTACGGCCGAGGGTGGAGAACAGGGCTTCAGGGCCCACGCTGAGCTGCTTGAGGACGTAATCCACCAGCGGCACGATGGCGGGATGTTTGTGGGCGTAGCTGACAAGCACCTGTGCCAGAGGGCCGGTTTCCATGGCAACGCCGTCATAGCGGGGGGCCTTGAGCCAGGAGTAGCGATCCTTGTCGCCCATTTTCGTGAAGGCGGGCTTGGTTTCCCCCTCGTATGGCGTACGCGCCTGTTCGCCTTCATACCAGCTGTGCCGCACATGTTCCGCAATCTTGGAAGCGTCCATGGGCTGCACGCCGCCAAGGTTGCGGTTGAGAATCACGCCGTGTTTGAGCCAGCGCGAATCAAGGTCGCGTTCGCCGCCAACGGCGGGAAATTCGCCAAAAGCCATGAAGTTGTCGGTGCCGCCAATGGCCGCCCAGTCCTTGTACTGGCTGGCCACAAGCAACAGATCGGGGATGTAGACTTCCTCGATGAACTTGCGGGATTCCTTGTACAGATCGGTAAATTCCTTGATGCGGGCAGGCGTCAGGGATTCGTAACAGGTCACGCCGCCAGCGATGAGGAACTGCGGATGCGGGTTTTTGGCGCCGAAGACGGCCATGGCCCGGGCGGTCTTGACCTGCATGCGCAGGGCTTCAAGATAGTGCGCCGTGGCCAGCAGGTTGGCTTCGGGCGACAGGTAGTAGGAGGGATGCCCGCCAAGGAAATAGGCATTGGTGAACGGGCCAAGCTGGCCGGTATTGACGAAGGCCTGCAGACGCTCCTTGACGGCCTTGAAATCAGCCGCCTTGGCCGGGCGGGGGGAAATGGACGCGGCCAGCTGGGCGGTCTTCTCCGGATCGGCGGCCAGCGCGGCGGTCACGTCCACCCAGTCAAGGGCGTGCAGGTGATAGAAATGCACAAGGTGGTCGTGCATGAACAGCAGGCCCAGCACCAGGTTACGGATATAGGTGGCATTGGCGGGGATGCTCACCTTGATGGCGTCTTCCAGGGCGCGGGTGGACGCCAGGGCGTGCGTATAGGTACACACGCCGCAGGTACGCTGGGTAAAGTGCTGGGCATCGCGGGGATCGCGGCCCTTGAGGATGGTTTCCAGCCCCCGGAACAGGGTTCCGCAGCTGCGCGCATCCTTGATTTTGCCGTTTTCCACTTCCACTTCAATACGAAGATGGCCTTCGATACGGGTCAGGGGGTCTACGACCACCGGACCGGTATAGTTGCTCTGGGGCGTTTTCTTGATTTCGCTCATGGAGAATGCTCCTAGTTCTTATAGAAGGGCGTCAGTTCGTCCCAGAAGCCGGGTTCGCTACAGCCGATGCAGGGATGGCCGGCACGCACGGGCCAGTTGGTATCATTGAAAAGCACCTTGGGGCAGTTGTTGTACGTGCTGGGTCCCTTACAGCCGAGATCGTAGAGGCACCAGCCCTTGCGCGCCTCCTCGGAATCAAAGGAAGGAGCGAATTCCCCGGCCTCGAAGTGCGGCAGGCGTTCGCACAGTTCGTGGACGGTCTTGCCGAAGAACATGAGCGGACGGCCCTGTTCATCGAGGCGGATTTCACGCCCCTGCAGAAAGGCCACCACCGTGCCGACAAAATTCAGGGGATTGGGCGGACAGCCGGGAAGGTTGATGGCCTTGACGCCCATGCCGGCAAAGGCCTCGTTCACGCCCACAGCGCCTGTCGGATTGGGTTTGGCCGCCTGCACGCCGCCATAGGCGGCGCAGGTTCCCATGGTGATCACGGCCTGTGCGCCGGGCAGCACACGCTTGCAGAGATCATACATGGTATGCCCGCCCACATAGCCGAACTTGCCGCCGTCCGCCATGGGGATGGCGCCTTCCACAACGGCCACATAGCCGTCGGGGTTCTTGATGGCCTTTTCCAGCGCTTCCTCGGCGGCCTCACCCGCGGCGGCCATGATGGTTTCATGATAGTCAAGGGAAATGGTATCGAGAATGAGGGAGTCGATAAAGGGTTTGTAGGTACGCAACAACGCCTCGGAGCAGCCCGTGCATTCCGCGCAGTGCAGGTAGACCACGGAGGCGCGTTTACCGGTCAGGGCCGCCGCCACATCGGAAGCCATTGAAGGGCCAAGCCCCATCGTCACCGCAACGGCGGTGCAAAACTTCATGAAATCCCGACGGCTGATACCCTGGCGCTCAAGGCGCTCCTGACCATCCGTTTTGCCCAGTCCCACGGCAATACGCATACTGTGCCTCCTGGCAAAGAATGAAAACTTTGACGTTACGTTCACAAAAAACGTCGCGCCATGAACCTCCCGCCTTTTCGTCCATCTGCCGGAAGCAAACAGGAAAAAGGCTCCAACCATGCCGATATGCTCCTATCGTACCCCGCCAAAGGCAAATGGTCAATACGGTTCGCCCCGCTGGCAGGAAACGGCATGCGCCGGCCTTGTCATGCCGTTCGCTATGCGCTACTGATCCTCACAGAGATTACCCGCGGCCAACGGCCGCCGGAAGGGAAAAATGAAAAAATTCCCTTGCGGGTGATACGGCGGATCCGCAACAGTGTCCGCGTCCTTCCCCAGCGATGGCAACAAGCACGAGGAGTCCCATGGAATCAGAGTCCCTTTGCCTTCACGCCGGGTATACGCCCGGCAACGGCGAACCCCGCGTCCTGCCCATTACGCAGAGCACGACCTTCACCTACGAATCCACCGAGGCCGTGGCCCGCCTTTTTGATTTACAGGACGAAGGCTTTTTCTACAGCCGTCTTGGCAACCCCACGATCGATGCCGTGGAACGCAAGATTGCCGCCCTGGAAGGCGGCGCAGGCGCCCTGTGCACGGCGTCGGGACAGTCGGCAAACCTTCTGGCCATCCTCAACCTTGCCCACAGCGGCGATCATGTCATCAGCACCTCCAGCATTTACGGCGGCACGTTCAACCTCTTTGGCGTCACGCTCAAAAAAATGGGCGTTGAGGTCTCCTTCGTCGATCAGACCGCGCCAGATGCCGACATTGAAAAGCTCATCCGCCCCACCACCCGCGCCATCTTCGGCGAAACCCTGACCAACGCCTCTCTGGATGTACTGGATATCAGGCGCATGGCCGCGCTGGCCCACCGCCACGGCCTGCCGCTGATCGTCGACAACACCTTTGCCACGCCCATACTTTGCCGCCCCTTTGAATTTGGCGCGGATATCGTCGTCCATTCCACCAGCAAATATATGGACGGGCACGCCGTACAGCTGGGCGGCGTCATTGTGGACAGCGGCAGTTTCGACTGGACGCGGGGACGCTTCCCCGAATTTACCGAGCCAGACCCCTCCTATCACGGACTGATATATACCCAGGCATTTGGCAAGGCCGCGTACATCGTCAAGGCCCGCGTCCAGCTCATGCGCGATCTGGGCTGCTGCCAGACACCGCAGGGCGCATTCTACACCAATCTTGGTCTGGAAACCCTGCCTCTTCGCATACGCCAGCACTGCGCCAACGCCGAAGCCGTCGCCCGCCATCTGGCCGCCCACCCCAAGGTGGAAAACGTCGTCTACCCCCGTCTGGAAAGCCACCCGCACAAGGCTCTTGCCGACATCTATCTGCCCAAGGGGGGCAGCGGCGTCGTCTCCTTCACGCTCAAAGGCGGCCGGGACGCCGGAATCCGCTTCATCGACGCGCTCAGGTTCGTCTCCCTGCAAGTACACGTGGCGGACATCCGCTCCTGTGTGCTCCACCCCGCCAGCTCAACCCACCGCCAGCTCACGGATCAGCAACTCCGCGACGCCGGTATCACTCCCGGCATGATCCGCTTCTCCGTGGGACTTGAACATATCAACGACATACTCGCCGACGTCGATCAGGCGCTGGAACAGGCGTAGATCGGTTTCGCCAGCATCGGAAAAGGCCGGACATCCTCGCGGATGTCCGGCCTTGCCGATCATGACGCCTGTAACCCTACTGAAAAAAACGCCTTACAGCAACGAATGTCCCCATCCCAAGGAAGAAGGCTGCCAGAGAACCGCCCACATGTAACGCCACGGCGGCTCCGGCAATAAAAAAACGCTGTTGCTGCAGGAGACTGGCAACCTCAGCGGAAAACGTTGAGAATGTGGTCAACGCTCCCAGAAATCCCGTTACAATAAAAAGGCGCCATGTAGGAGAAGCGATCGGAAAGGCCACGAAAACGCTCAGCGCCAGTCCGCAGATGAAGCCGCCAAGCAGGTTGGCCGCCAGCGTCCCCAAAGGGATGAGCGGGTACGCCGCGTTCAACGCCAAGCCCAGCAGCCAGCGCGCTGTGGCTCCAAGGGCCGCGCCAGCGCTTATGGCGATCACGGAGAACAGCATGGCACCCATTCCGGGGGCGCACCGTCACGGGAAGCGTGCCCCCAGATACCCCTCTAGAACAGGCCTGTCACCTGGCCGGTCTCCACATCCACGTCAACCTTGCGGAAGGCCGGACGGGAACCGGTTCCCGGCATGAGGCTGATATCGCCCGCCACGGGAACGACCAGCCCAGCGCCGCCAAAGAACATGACATCGCGCACGCGCAGTCTCCAGCCTGTGGGCGCGCCCTTGCGTACGGGATCATCGGACAGAGAGTACTGGGTCTTGACCATGCAGAGCCCCAGATCGGCGGCATCGGGACGTTCCTGCAACTCTTTGAGCTTGCGTTGTGCCAGCGGCGTCATATCCACGCCATCCGCCCCATAGACGTCGCGGGCCACCCTGTCGATGCGATCGGCAAAGGGCAACTCCGGCGCATAGAGCGGCGTAAAGCCGTTGGGTTCGGCGCAGGCGTCCATGACGGCGTCGGCCAGCTCAAGCGCGCCCGCGCCGCCCTTGCCCCAATGCTCGGAGAGGGCCACGCGCGCGCCCGCGGCTTCGCAGGCCCGGCGCACCGCCGCGATTTCCTCCTTCGTATCGGAAGCAAAGGCATTGATGCAGACGACGGGAGGCACACCGGAACGGCGCACCACACCGATATGACGCAGCAGATTGACGCAGCCGGCCTCCACAAGAGCCACGTTCCCACGGACGTAGTCCTCAGGCAGCGGCTGCCCCGGCGCAAGCCGCGGCGCGCCGCCGTGATACTTGAGCGCCCGCACAGTCGCCACAATAACGGCGGCATCGGGCCTGAGGCCGCTGATGCGGCATTTCACATTCCAGAACTTTTCATAGCCGATTTCAGAACCAAAGCCGGATTCCGTCACATGCACGTCGCTCAGCTTCAGCGCCACGCGGTCGGCAATAATGGAGCTTTGTCCCAGAGCGATATTGCCAAAGGGACCGGAGTGCACCAGTACGGGCTGCCCCTCGATGGTCTGAATCAGATTCGGCTTGGCGGCGTCCACCAGCCAGGCGCACATGGCGCCGTCCACTTCCAGATCGGCCGCGGTCACAGGCGCGCCGTCCCGATCCAGCGCCAGAACAATCTTGCCGAGACGTTTGCGCAGATCGGGCAAATCGCGGGCCAGCGACAGAATGGACATGACTTCGGAAGCTGCGGAAATATCGAAATGCGATCGCATCATGAAACCGTCGTTGCGCCGACCGTCGCCCTCAATACCGATGACGATGTTACGCAACGCCTGGCAGCAGAAGTCCATGGCCCAGCCCATGCTGACGCGCGTGGGATCAATGTTGAGACGGCGCATACCGGAAAGGCGTTCCAGCGTGGCATCGTCATAGTTGCGCTCGTGCTGCATACGGGCCGTCAACGCCGTCATGGCCAGATTGTGCGCGGCTGTCACGGCATGAATATCGCCCGTAAAATTCAGGGAGTAAGGCGTCAGAGGGATGCACTGGGCCAGACCGCCGCCCGCCGCGGAGCCTTTCATACCCATGGTGGGGCCGCCGGAGGGTTGACGGATGGCGGCGGAGGCCCTGAGTCCACGGCGCGCCATACCCTGCAAAAGGCCGATGGTCGTCGTCGATTTGCCTTCGCCCAGCGGCGTCGGGGTGATGGCCGTCACATCCACATACTTGCCTTCGGGACGCCGCTCCAGGCGACGCAGGACGTCGCCGCTCTCGATTTTCCCCATGAACCGCCCATAGGGCAGCAGCTCGTCGTCCTCAAGCCCCAGTTCCCTGGCCACCACCGCAATGGGCTTCATGCGTGTCTCGGCATCCCGCGCAATTTTCCAGTCGGGATAGATGGTCGGATCCAACGCCATGCGACAACTCCTCGGCAACCCCGGCATTCCGCAACGCCACGGGCCGCTCCATTTGCAAATATGAGGGCAACAGAGATACAGCCTCTCCATGAATGAACGGGCACTTCCCGCAGGCAAAACACTACGTTGCGCGAAGCCGCCGCGTCAAGCCCTCCGCCCTTGCCATGCCCACGATCCTGGCATACGGTACCCTACCGCCCACGAACCTCACAGGAGCCTCACATGCCGCTGACCGCATCCTCAGGCCGGTTGACCCTCGCCCTTCGTCTCCGATTCGCGGGACAGGACGTTCAGGCGACGCTCACCGGCGGCGACGCCCATGTAGGCGGAACCGCCCTGGCCGCCCCCGGCGTTGCGGCACAGTCGCTTTCCCTGCCCGGACACCGGGATGCGGAACTGGCCCGCCAGCTGGCACAGGGCCTTGCGGACGGCCTTGACTGTACGGCCTGCGTCACCGCGGGCATCCACTATGCCGGTATGACCCACGAAGAAATCGAGGAATGCCGCCGGCTGACCGATGAACTCCTGCGCGCCGCCCTGACGCGCCTGGGAAAAGAACAGGGAAGATGCCATGCTGACCATACGCGATCTTGAAGAGCTGGAACATTACATGCGCTCCGGACAACTGGAGGCCGATTTCAGAGACGGTTGTGAAAACGATCGCTTCCATCTCCTTGAATTGCTGGAAAAACTTATGGATGTTGCGGAGCTGGCCGACGAAACGGCCACAAGGGTCATTTTTCGCGGGCGTCTGGGCGCGCTCATGGGACGGCGCGCGACGCGGGACTGACCCTGGAGCAGGGCGCGGGCGTCCGCTCCCGCGACCGCCAGAGCGATCACCATGTCCATGCGAAACCGCCCTATATCTTTTTTTCAGTCACGGCGGCGCGCACCGCCTCGCACAAGCGGGCAATGTCTTCCGCCGGGCTCACATAGGGCGGCATAAGGTAGATCAGCCGGTTGAAAGGACGAATCCACACACCGCGTTCCACAAAGAACTCCTGCAGCGCGGCCATGTTGACAGGGCGTTCCGTCTCGACGACGCCTATGCCGCCAAGCACGCGCACATCGGCTACGCCGGGCATGACCGCGCAGGGGGAAAGCCCTGTGCGCAGACTGCGTTCCAATGCGGCCACCCGCCGCTCCCAGGCCCCCTCCGCCAACAGATCGAGGCTGGCCAGCGCCACGGAGCAGGCCAGAGGGTTTCCCATGAAGGTAGGCCCGTGCATGAATACCTGTCCGTCGCGGCAGATGCCTTCGGCGACGCCCCGCGAGCAGATGGTGGCGGCCAGTGTCATGATGCCGCCGGTAAGGGCCTTGCCGCAGCAAAGAATGTCCGGCGTCACGCCCGCATGTTCCAGCGCGAACATCCTGCCAGTGCGGCCAAATCCCGTCGCAATCTCGTCAAAGATAAGCAGTGCGCCATGTTCGCGGCAACACGCCGCCACGCCACGCAGATATGCGGGATGGTAGAACCACATGCCGCCCGCCCCCTGTACGACGGGCTCAAGAATGACGGCGGCAATCTCGTGCCCGTGCTCCTCAAAGGCCCGGCGAACACCTTCCAGAGAGGAGGGGTCAAAGGGACCGTCAAAACGGCAGGCGGGACGCTCCACGAAAATCTGTCGCGCCAGTACGTCCCTGAACAGCGTATGCATGCCTGTCACGGGATCGCAGACCGACATGGCGCCCAGCGTATCGCCATGATAGCCGCCGCGCGGGGTCAGGAAACGAACCTTTTCCTTTCCGCCCATGCTCTGCTGATATTGCAGCGCCATCTTGAGGGCCACCTCGACGGCCACGGACCCGGAATCGGCGAGAAAGACGCGATCCAGGCCGTCAGGGAGAAGTTTCAAAAGGCGTTCGGCCAGCAGCACGGCGGGTTCGTGCGTCACGCCGCCAAACATGACATGGGGCATACGCCCTGCCTGCCGTCGCAGGGCAGCCGTCAACTTGGGATGGTTATAGCCATGAATGGCGGTCCACCAGGAAGACATGCCGTCCACCAGCTCACGTCCGCCGGCCAGCGCAAGCCGGTTCCGGCGGCTGCGCTCCATGACAAAAACCGGCAGCGGATTTGTTGCCGATGTATAGGGATGCCAGAGGCTCTGGCGATCCCGATCCTGTAAATCCCGTACCCGTGCGGCAACTTCCTCTCCGGCACAGGGATCGCAGGCCTGACGCACCACGTCCACCAGCGGCGCGCAGGCCTGAGCCAGAGACTGCCAGGCCAGAGAGGCGCGCGGCCGGATATGAAGATCAGGCTCAAAGGGGAGGATGAGAAGCGGCGTACCCAGCCCCGCCAGACGCCGGCGCAGAAGATCCTCATTGTCCCGCCTGATAGCCGGAGTGTCCGTTTCCTGTCCCGAAGGCGGCAGCGGCCGGGTATCGGAAAGGACAACGCCGGCCAGTCTCAGACCGCGGGAAAGGAGAGCCTCAACAGACAGCAGCATATGATTGAGGCCCCCCAGATAATTGCCGCCCACCAGCAGGACGGGCAGGCCCAGGGCTTCCATCAAATCCAGCATATCCTCCGTCTCGTTAAGCGGCACGTGCAGGCCTCCCGCCCCTTCCAGCAGCATCCCCCGCGCGTCGCTGTCGCTTTCCCAGTAGCGCATGACGGCGGCGCGCAGGCTCTCCGCATTCAGATGCGCGCCTTCCCGTCCGGCGGCCAGATGGGGAGAGGCTGGCATGGCGAAGCAGCGAAGGGTCTCCGGTGTGACGGCATCGCGCAGGTCCTCAACGGCGGCGGCATAGACGGCGGCATCGCCGCGCACATCGCCGGGACAGGAAACGCCCGTCTGTACGATCTTGATCGGGCGTACCCGCACACCAGCCCTGCCACAGGCCCGCAGCAGCGCCGCCAGAGCAACGGTCTTCCCCACGTCCGTTCCGGTTCCGCTTACGAAAAGGCCACGCAGGGGCCTGCTCCCGCGCGATGTCCGCACCTGCCCGCTCATGGCCGCACCACCTCAAAACCGGCGTCGGCTATCATACGGACATCCCGCATGACACCGCTACCGGGGGTCGTCAGATAATCGCCCGTCATCAGGGCGTTGGCCCCAGCGCGGAAGATGTCCGCCTGCCGCGCTCCCAAAACCTGCGGACGGCCGCCGCAGACGCGCAGCGTCGCCTGTGGCAACAGGCAGCGCAGGAGGGCAATGATGCGCAACGCCTCCCCGGCTTCCAGCAGCGGCTGATCGGCCAAGGGCGTACCTGGGTGGGGGTAGAGGAAATTGACAGGGACATTGACAACGCGCAGATCCGCCAGTTCCAGGGCAAAACGGCACCGATCCTCCCATGATTCGCCAATGCCGAAGAGGCCCCCCGTACAGGTGGACAAACCGGCCGATCGCGCCCGCACGACGGTTGCCCTGCGCTGTTCCCATGTCTGCGTCGTACACAGGGCGGCATAGCGCGCCGACGCCGTTTCCAGATTATGATGGAAACGGCGCAGGCCCCAGGCGGCAAGGCGATCCAGCGCCGTCCGCGGGAGACGCCCCAGCGATCCACATACGCGTGCGCGGACATACTCAGGGAGAGATTGCAATACCTGCCCGACAACAGCCAGCTCTTCTTCCTGCAACGCGCCGCCGCTGGTGACGATGCCTATATGCCGTACCGGCAGCTCTGAGAGCCGGAGAACGCGTTCCCGCAGTTCTCCGCCGTCCAGCATGGGAAAGACGGAAATGGCCGCCGCGCTGCGGCTGCTCTGCGAGCAGAAGGCGCAATCCATACCGCAATTGCCGCTACGGGCATTAATAATGGCGCACAGGCTGACGCGCTTTCCAAAATGGGCCTCGCGCACGGCATCCGCACGACGCAGAAGCTCTTCCTCAGGGAGGCGCGTCAGACTCAGGGCCTCGTCCAGCGTCGTCGCCGAAGCGGCGGCATGTGTTCCCGCCATACCTGTCTCCTTAGTCCCGAAGCGGGGCGGCAAACCGCTTTCCGCCCTCACCAGCGAAAAGAACATGACAAAAGAAAGACAGCCGCAAAAAGCGGCTGCCCCTGTTCCTCTACGGGTCGCGGGAGAAGGACTATTTCACCTTGCGGCGCTTTTCCCACAGGCGCATATCCTTCATCTTGCGGCGACGTTCCCGTTGCAGGGATTTGCATACCAGCGGCACATCCTTCTTCAGCCCCCACTTTTCCTTGTAGGAGGCCATATCCAGCCCATGCATGGCAAGGTGACGTTTTGTCAGAATTTTAAAGGTCTTGCCGCATTCCAGGCACGTCACGGATTTTTCCTTGATGGACTTGCGCGCCTCTTCGGCCAGCTCCGCACCGTCGCTCTCGCAGGAGACTTCCCCTTCGGCCACTGCGCGGATGCTTTGCGCCAGTTTCTGAATAAACGTCGCAATCTCGTCTTCGGTCATTACGCGCACACCGGCCTGCGCGCGCGCAATTTCCAAGGCATCTTTCAAATAATCGTCCATGGCGGATCTTCCTGTTGGGGGTTTTCTGCGTCCCATCCTCTCTTTCCTTCCAGGACGCTGCGTCAACGTATAGATGGTTTTGATATAACCAAAACGTTTTTACTCGTCAACAAGGAGGCCCGCGATCCTCTCTTAATCATCGCACAGGGGCTCGGTATAGGATGCAGTACCCCAGAAACCCTCGTTTACGTATTGCCAGAGGATACCGCTCCCAACATATGTTCTTTCTATGTTTCCCGCGCCATTCAACGGCATCTGAACGCTGAACGCCTCACGCGCCCTCTGCTCAAAACGCCGCACATAGTCCGCCTTTCCATACGGCAGCGCCGTAAGCGAAACAATGTCCTCGGGGAGCGCCTCCCGATACTCCATGACGATCTTGCCCCTGTCAAAGTTGCACCGGGAGGCAAACGCGCGGACTATCCACCGTTGCGGCACTGTATCCTTCCGTTGCAAGGCCTGCGGATGCGTCAGAGGCATAAAGGGATCGCGTTCCGTTCCGGCAAGGAAGGTGAACGCCTGGAAGCCCTCTCCGCCAAGGATCTCCGTTCCCGGATTGACGCTGAACGGCCGGCGCATGTCCCCATCCCACGTCCATTGCACAGGCAATTCCCCATGAGCCACAATGGCCAGAGGTCCTTTGCCCGGCGTGCCGTAGACGGCGTACCAGCTGCGGAAAGCAAGCCCTCCGATAACGCCGCAACGCATCAGACGCCCGCGCCCCTCGCCGCCAACAAGAAACGGCAGGGACGTCGCGCCCAGCGAGATGGAGGGACGGGCCGTAGAGACATAGCGATCGTTCTCCAGTCCCCGCCGCTGACTTCCGTCACCGGCGCACCCCGCCGCCAGAAGGCCGCACATCAGGGCCGCCGCCATCGCCATAGGCCATCGCATGGGGCAATCCTCCTTTCCTCGTGATGCTGTTGCATTCCCTGGAGCACGCCGGCATTCCAGCGCGGGTGGCCATCATCGCCCAGGAGTTCTGGAGCCTGTCTCGCTCTGTCCGCCAAGGTAATTCTGCAAATCACGCGATACCTCAAAGGAGCGTAGCTCCGTCGCCGCGGATTTCCCAAAGGGAGAATCGGGGAACTTGGCCACAATATCCTCCAGGAGCGCGCGCGCGCGGGCCGCGTCGCCCAGTTTCCGGTAGAGGCGCGCTTCCCGGTAGCGCAGCCCCGGATAATCCGGCGATGAGGCGTCCGGTACGTAGGTACGGTAGCGATCCACCCATTCCAGAGCCTCAGGAAGACGGTTGGCCACTTCGCATATATCCATGAGCGCCGCGATGGCTTCCTTGATCCGCAGCGGATCCGACTTGTCCGAACGCTCGTTCTCCAGGCGGGTAAAGAGATCCAGCACTTGCTTGTAGTACGTATAGGCGGCATGCACATCGGGATGATTGGGGTTGGCCGCATCCCGCGCCAGATAATAGGTGGCGTACGCCCGCTGATACAGGGGAAATTCCTGCCGCCGGGCAATCTGCCGCCACATGGCAAGAGCCGCCTCGTCCCGATTGAGATTCTGGGCGGACAGGGCCATGGCGTAATCCAGCTGCAACCGCAGGCCGGGGCTCATATCCCATGAATGCACAAGACGGGCCAGTTCAAGAATCTTCTCCCACGCCCCGGCCCTGATATAGCGATTGAAGTATTCCGCAAACGCCATTTCTCCATAGCGGGGGTCTTTGGGGGATTTGAGAAACTCGCTTATCAACCCAAGATAGCGGGCATCGTCGCCGCGCTCCCTGTAGCCCTGGGCCAGGGCGTAGCGCATCGTAGGATCAATGGGCCCATAACGCTGGCGCACCAGCGGGAAGCCGTTCCACAGCAGCAGGATGCGTCCGTAGTTCTGTTCCGCCAGCGCATTTGTCAATTCTTTCTGGAAAGCCGCCCAGATGATGTCGCGAGCCTGCGGCACATCCTGATGGTCGGGATACATATCCACAAAATCAGCCGCCTTACCCATGGCCTCAGTGTAACGCTTGTCCCACAGAAGCCACATGGCGTACTTGAGGCGCGAAATCACCGCCGACGGCTGTGTGTTGGACGCTTCCGCCAGGCTGCTGTAGAGCTGTTCTATACCGGTATCGCCCCGCCGCCCGAAAATGGGCGTCATCATGGCATACGTCACCGGCGCGTCGTAGATCCCCTTTTCGCCGAGACGCATCCGGGCCGTAATGGTCGGATCCGCATTGGGCCAGTGCCGTACAAGCTGCTGATAGAGAACCGTCGCCGCGGGCCAGTCCTTGTGCGTGGCGTACATGTCCGCCATGGAGAGCAGCAGCGCGTCGTTGCCTTCCCGCTTGGGTTCCAGATTGAGGTACAGCCACAACAGTTCGCGGGCTGTCTCATCCTTGCCCAGCGCGCGCGCATTGGCGGACTGCATCAGCAGAAAACTTATATCATCAAGATAACAACGCGGCCAGCGCTTGTTGACAAAGTCAAGGATGGTCTGCGTATCGTTATGCCGCCCCAGATTGTACAGCGCGCGCGCAAGCCCCATGGAGGCCCGCTCAAGCGCGGCGCTTTCGGGATACCTGTCCAGCACAAGACTGAAAGAGTGTACAGCCTCCTCATTCATTGCGTGCGCGATCTGCGCCGTGCCGAGTTCCGTCAGACCGTCGGCCACTTCGGCATAGCCCGGGTAACGGCGATACAGCGCCATGATATACGCGCCCGCGCCGTTGACGTCGTTGACGGCCAGATTGATACGCCCCAGACGCAACATGGCCGAGGGCGCGTGTTCATAGTGCAAATCGGCATTAAGCGCTTCCGACGTCGCCGCCATGAGCTCGTCATAGCCTTCCAGCGGCTTATCCTTATAGATCGCCCACAGGCAGTCGCTGATCATGTACAGGGTCTCAAGCCGCGTCGCCTTGGAGATACCAGCCGCATCCTTGAGTTCCCGCAAAATGGGCAGGGCATGTGCAAACTGCCCCCCCTCCATGAGTTCCTGAGCCTCGGCCAGCATCTTCTCCGGCTCAAGCGGCTTGGGGACGGGATTGCCCTGTTCGTCCACATAGATGACAGCGGGAGGCTCTTCCTTGGACTTTTCCTTTTCTTCCAGAGGGGCGGCATCAAGAAAAGCGGCGGCAGCGGCCTGTTCCTCCGCCGTTGAAACAGGCGGCATCGCGGGCGCCGGGGGCGCTGGCGGGGGAGTCGCGGGAGCCGGAGGCATCTCCGGGGCTGGCATGGGCGCGGATTCGGCGACCGCCGGGGCGGGGGGCCGCGCGCCCTCCGCGCCGGCCGGCATGGCGGACGCCGCACGGCCGCCGGGAATGGCCTCCTGCGTGGAAAGGCCGCCCTTGACCGGCCAGTCCGAAGGGCCGCCGGGATTGACGGGGGAATACAGACTCTGCCCATCGACGACGCGGGCGCCGAAGCCGCCGCCCGCATCGGCGCCCAGGACGGGCGACGAGCCCAAAAGAACAGCGCAGGCCGCTCCCAGAAAAACGGCGGCCGCGGCGCCGCGATCCAGGCGTCCCATGACGCCTTTGCGCCCACAGGTCAGAGCTTCCGTTGCGCGCAGCGCACGCACGTTGCGGCCATCTTGCCGGCGTTGTCTGCTGTTCATGAAGGCATACCTCTGCAGCATGGGCGCATCACACGCCTTTTTTCTTCAACTTTTCAATCAGGGTAGTGCGTTTGATACCCAGAAGTTCCGCCGCCTGATTCTTGACGCCGTCCGCCCGTTGCAAGGCTTCGTTAATCAGGCGCACTTCCACGGCGTCCAGAAAGTCCTTCAAATTGCCACCATGTTCGCGCATCGTCTGGAGCGTAGGCCAGAGGAAGCCACCCTCTCCCGGTTCAGGATCGGCCGCATCACCGGGCAGGCGCGGCTGCGGCGCCACGTGATCCTCCACAGCTTCGGCGTCAGGCTCCGGCGTCACGGCGGCCAACGCCTGGCGCTCACAGACTTCCGGCGCCAGTTCCTGTTCCGGCATGGAGGATTCCGGCAGCAGACTGATATCGCCCACCTGTGCCAGTACTTTGCCTGGCAGATCATCCACACGCACGACATCGCCGTCCACAAGGATGCTGAGCCGCTCCATGAGGTTTTCCAGCTCGCGCACGTTGCCGGGCCACTGATAGGCCATGAAAACGCTGCGCACCTGCGGATCCAGCGTCAAGGGCGGACGTTCTTTTCTGAGACAGAAACGATCAAGAAAAAAACGCGACAGCAGCAGCACATCGCCCCCCCGTTCCCGCAGGGGAGGCAGATGCAACGGAATCACATTCAGGCGATAGAACAGATCCTCACGAAAACGTCCAGCGGCCACCTCCGCCTCAAGATCCCGGTTGGTCGCCGCCACAATGCGCACGTCCACTTCCTTGCAGGCGTTGCCGCCCACGCGCTCGAATTCCCGTTCCTGCAACACCCGCAGAATCTTGACCTGCAAACTCAAATCCATCTCCCCGATTTCATCCAGGAAAATGGTTCCTCCGTCCGCCAGCTCAAAACGCCCCGCCCGGGAACGGAGCGCATTGGTGAAGGCCCCCTTTTCATGTCCGAAAAGCTCGCTTTCCAGCAATTCCTTGGGGATGGCGCCGCAGTTGATGGGCACAAAAGGCTTGTCCGCACGACGGCTGTTGTCATGCAAGGCCCGTACCAGCAATTCCTTGCCCGTGCCGGATTCCCCCGTGACGAGCACCGTACTGTCGGTAGGCGCCACTTTGGCCAGCATTTTGAAAACATCGGCCAGCGTCGTACTCTGTCCGATAATGCCGCTCGTATTGAGCTTCATGATGCAATACCCTAGTTAACGTTGCGATGCGTCAAAAATCTGAATACACTGGAGCGTAGCAGATTTCCAGTAAAAAAGCGCAGGAGCCCCCTGTGCGGCTGTACGGCGCCTCCGGCCAGGTTGCGGCAGCCTCTTGAACGCATGGGAGTTTCGCATGACCCGCACCGCCCCCCTGTTCCCGGCAGCGCCCATTGACGCTCTCCGCCCCTCTCTGCTCCAGACGCTTGCCAGCGGCGGCAACGCCGTCGTCTGCGCGCCGCCGGGTTCGGGCAAAAGCAGCCGCATCCCCCTCTGGCTGCTGCATGCCGGCTGGCGCAACGACAACAGAATCCTCCTTCTGGAACCCCGCCGTGTTGCCGCGCGCGCCCTTGCCCGCTATCTTGCGCGCCTGATCGGTCAAAATGTTGGCGAACTGGTGGGCTACCGCATGCGTCAGGAAAGTGCCGTCAGCGCCGCCACCCGTCTGGAAGTGATTACGGAAGGCGTTCTCCTGCATATGCTGCAACAGGATCCCGCCCTGTCCGGCATAGCCTGCATCCTTTTCGACGAATTTCACGAACGTTCCCTGCAAGCGGATCTCGGTCTGGCTCTCAGTCTTGAAAGCCGTTCCCTGCTGCGCCCGGATCTGCGCCTTGCGGTCATGTCCGCCACGCTTGATGCGGAGGGCGCGGCCGCACTGCTGGAAGGCTGCCCGGTGCTGCGCTGCGACGGGCGCCCCTTCCCTGTGGCGCTGCGCTACCTGCCCCCGCCGCCGGAATATGCCGGTCACGCGGCTCTACCGCCTCATACAGCCGCCGCCGTCCGGCACACGCTGCGAAGCGAGGAGGGAAGCGTCCTGGTCTTTCTGCCCGGCGTCGCGGAGATAGCCCGCGTCGCCGAAGAGCTTGAGGACGGCTTACCGCGGGACACCGCGATCCATCCTCTCCACGGCCGCCTGTCGTCCGCCGAACAGGACGCGGCCATCGCTCCCGCGCCCGAAGGGCGGCGCAAGGTGGTGCTGGCGACATCCATTGCCGAAACCTCCCTGACCATCGAAGGCATACGCATCGTCGTCGACACGGGACTCTGCCGCCGTCCACACTGGGACACAGCCAGGGACATGACGCGCCTTGTCACAGAGCGCGTTTCACTGGCCGCCGCCGATCAGCGGGCGGGGCGCGCGGGACGCACGCAACCGGGTCTCTGCCTGCGTCTCTGGTCCAGAGAGGAAACCGCCATGCTCCGCCCCGCCGCCCGCCCGGAAATCCTGGAAAGCGATCTTGCTCCGCTGGTATTGCAGACAGCCCGCTGGGGCACGCCTCCCGAACAACTTCACTGGATGACTGCGCCGCCGGCGGCCGGATTGCAGTCCGCCCGCCGCCGCCTCGTCGCGCTGGAGGCGCTTACCGACGGCCCAGGCGATCGGTTGACGCCGCTGGGAGAGCGTATGGCCGCCCTTCCCCTGCACCCCCGCACGGCGCGTATGCTGCTTACCGTTCCCCCCGCCCTGCACGGCACGGCATGTCTGCTGGCGGCGCTGCTGGAGGAAGACCGTGGCGGCGCGCAAAGCGATCTCCGCCGCGTTCTTGATCAGAAACGGCACGCGCGCGCCTCCCGTGTCCAGATGCTGGCGGCGCGTCTGGCCCGTCTCTGCCCTCCACAGGCTTCCTCCTGTCAGGAGACACCGCCGCAAGACGCCGCCGGCCGACTGGTGGCCGCCGCGTGGCCTGAGCGCGTCGCCCTGCGTACCGGTGAACAGAATCAGGAAGCCGTCTATCTCATGCGCAGCGGACAGGCGGCAACGCTGCCCCTCGGCGATGCCCTGGCACGCGAACCCTGTCTGGCCATTGCCGATCTCGGCGGCAACGCTGCCCGTAGCCGCGCCCGCATCCGGCGCGCCGCCCCTCTCTCGCGCGAATCCCTGGAACACCTCTTTGCCGCGCGCATCCGCACACAGGATCACGTCCGGGTCTCCGAGGATGGGCAGATCCTGGCCCGGCGGCGGCGTATGCTGGACGATCTTCCGCTGGAAGAGACCCCCCTGCCAAGGCCGGACGGAACGGACGCCGCCCTTGCGCTCTGCGACTATCTTCGCCATCGCGGCATCGCACAACTCCCGTGGACGGAAGCTCTCCGGCAATGGCAACAACGGGTTCTGCTGGCCCGGCAGCTCGACGGCGACCTCTGGCCGGACGTCTCCGATGCGGCCCTGCTTGCCGATCTTGAGAACTGGCTTGCCCCCAGCCTTGAGGAACTGAACGATATTCGCCACCTCCCCACCGCCGTACTGACACACGCCCTGCATGCGCTTCTACCGCCCCCCCTGCCCCGCCGTCTGGAGGCATTGCTGCCTTCTTCCTGGACAGCTCCGTCAGGCAGAAAACACCCCATTGTCTACGACGCGGAAGGCGGGCCCTATGTCGCCGTCAAGCTCCAGGAATGTTTCGGCTGCCGCATCACGCCCAGCCTTGCCGGCGGACGTTGCCCGCTGACGCTGCACCTGCTCTCTCCAGCAGGGCGTCCTCTGCAAATCACCCGCGATATGAGCAATTTCTGGACAACCGCCTACCCGCGGATACGCGCTGAGATGCGCGGCAGATACCCCCGGCATCCCTGGCCTGAGGATCCGGCGGCATGCCCGCCAACAACCAAAACAACCAAGGCGCTGGAACGCGGCAAAAAAGAGGAAGATCGTCAAAAACCACGCTGACAGGCAAAAAACACATGTAAACGCGTGGGCATTCAGGCTGTCAGCACACGCGCCATATGGCGGGCGGCGGCAAGGGCGCTGGCCCAGGCCCAGTGAAGATTGTAACCGCCAAGCAGGCCTGTCACGTCCAGCGCTTCGCCCATAAACCAGAGACGGGGAACAAGCGCGCTCTCCATGGTTTTTGGATTGATATGAGCCAAACCGACGCCGCCCGCGGCGGCTTCGGCCCGGGGAAAACCGGCAAGGGCGGCCGGTATGACAGTCCGCCGCTGTATGGCGGCGGCAATCCGCCGCCGGTGGGTACGTGACAGTTCCGCGCAGTTGCGGCGGCAGAGGTCGCGCGGCGTCAGGGCTTGGGCAAGACGCTGCGGCATAAGGCGGCGAACAACGGTAAGCGCCTGCGTCCTGGCGTTTTCCGGCGCATCAAGCAGCGCTTCCACATCGATCTCCGGGGTAAAATCCAAACGAAGGATCTCCCCTTCCTCCCAGAAAAGCGAAGCCTTGAGCACGGCGGGACCGCTTATGCCGTCGTGGGTAAAGAGCAGACTGTCCGTCCAGCCATCATGGGTAAGCGCGCTTTGCGGCAAATCGATGCGCACCGGCAGGCTGATGCCCGCCAGCGCCTTGCAGGCGGCTTCGGCGGACGGCCAGTCCACGGGCATACGCAGCGGCGTCAACGCCGGGCGCGGCGGTATGACCTCATGCCCGAACGAACGGGCCAGCCGCAGGGCCGTGTCGGTAGCGCCCGCCTGAGGCCAGGCGGGACCGCCCAGGGCAACGGCAAGACCGCGCGCCTTCCAGAGGCCATCCCCGGCGGCAACGCAAAAATCCTCCCCATCACGCCAGGCGTGTGAAACGGGCGCAAGGCAGACAAGACGGCAACCTGCGGCGCGGCAATCCTCCAGCAGGGCGTCGCGCAGGCGGCGGGCGGCCACGGTAAGGAACAGCTGTCCGTGTTCCCGCTCCTCATAGGGCAGCCCCCATTCCCCGGCCACAAGATCGATCATCTGGCGCGGCGTAAAGCCCTTGAGCGCAGGCAGGCAAAAACGGGATCGCGAACAGCGGTAGTGGCGCTGCCCGACATCGAGATTGGTAAAATTCGCCCGCCCGCCGCCGCTCAGGCACAGCTTGAGGCCCGCCCGATCGCCGCCCTCAAGCAAAAGGATGCGCAGGCCGCGACGCGCGGCCTCACGGGCACAGAAAAGACCGGATGCCCCCGCGCCAAGAATAATGACGTCAAAAGAGGTGCCGCCGCTGTATCGCAACGGGGCATGCGCATTGTCAACTCCGACAGGCGCGTCTATAGTAAAGTTCTCCACAGGAAGTCCGTTCATGCCGGGTTCGTAGCATACGAGGTACAGTCATGCCAATAATCCCCAGCCGCTATGTCTGCCCGCGATGGTGCCGCCAACCGCACATCAATACCATCTGGCCGTCGCTGTTTCGCCGCGTGGCTTTTCCCCATACCGGAACGCCGCCCCTGTCGCGGCGCGAACGCTTGCCCACCGGCGACGGAGATTTTCTGGATGTGGATATACACAGGCATCCGTCGCCGCCACAGGGCGTCGCCGTCATCTCGCACGGACTGGAAGGCAACAGCCGCCGGCACTATGTACGCGGCATGGCCGCCGTCCTCTTTGATCTGGGTTTCGACGTTCTTGCCTGGAATATGCGAGGGTGCTCCGGGGAACCCAATGCCACGGATCGTCTCTACCACATGGGAGAAACCAGCGATCTCGCCACCGTTGTCCGCCGGGCGGAGGCGTGGGACAGGCCCATTGTTCTGGCGGGTTTCAGCATGGGGGGCAATCAAATACTGAAATGGCTGGGGACGGGAACGGCATCGCCGCAGGTATGCCGCGCCATAGCCGTTTCCGTGCCGTGCGATCTGGAAAGCGCGGCGGAAGTCATGGACGGCCCGTCCTGCCGCCTCTATATGCGCTACTTCATGAAAACCATGATCCCAAAAGTCCGTGAAAAGGCGGGGCGCTTTCCTTCCTATCCTTCCATCAAAGGCGTTGAGAGCTTTCGTACCTTCGCCCAGTTCGACGGCCGGTTTACCGCCCCCCTCTACGGGTATGCCAGCGCGCGGGAATACTGGCGCGACAACAGCGCCCTGCAATACCTGCCGGGCATTGCCGTACCCACCTATCTGCTCATTTCCGCCGACGATCCCTTCTGCTCACCGCGCTGCTACCCGCGCATGGAGGCGGAACACAACGCCATGCTGCATCTGGAAATAACGCCCCACGGCGGCCATGTGGGCTTTGTGCAAGGCGGCATACGCTATTACAGCGAACGGCGCGCGGCGGACTTTCTGCGCTCCCTGGGACTGTCCCAACACCCCTGTGCCCGCTTTTGAAATTAAGAAATTTCAAAAGAACATGCCGTTGGACAGCTGACAAACCTAGACGCGATCGACATACAGGTTTTCAAGAAAGCGCTCCATAGCGTCATCCGCCCTGGAGATGAACTGCCGCAAAGGAAAGCGCCGCCCGCACTCCGGGCAGACCATGGAAGCTTCATGGCAGGTACGGGTAATCTGGAGCTTGCCGGAACAACGGGGGCAGTCCAGGGTAGTCTGCGCCTGACGCGGGGCAAAAAGCATGATGCCTGTCTCCTCGAAAAAAGGGAAAAAAACACCCCGCACGGGAGGTCTCCCCATGAGACCTCCCGGCGGGCATTTCAGGGCCGAAGAGGAGAAGCCCTGAAAAATGTAAATCGGTATGGCGGGCGATCGGCGCGCCTTGCGGCGGTGGAGCTAGTCGGCCTGCGTCCGCAGAAACGTAGGAATTTCCAGATTATCCTCGTCAAAAACGAATTGCTCGTGGCCGGGACGGTGCGGTACGCGCTCCGCCGTGGGCAGGTCGAAATCACCGCGCCGTTTGGTACGCGGTTCAAAAGCCAGCCCCCTGGTGTCGGCGACGCGCTGTTCGTCGCGAGGTTCCGCTGGGCGGGGAATCGCCAGACGGCGGGCGCTGCTCTGGAGGCTTTCCTTGTTGCTGAACGGGGTCACCGTCGCATTGCCGGGCAAATCAAGGGGCTGCGCCGCCAGCACTGGCTCGATACCTGTGGCGATAACGGTGATGCGCAGCTCTTCACCCATGTTTTCATCAAAGACGACACCAAAGATGATATTGCAATCCTCAGGCGCGGCGGCGTGGATGATTTCGCCGATTTCCGCGATTTCGTCCGCGGCAATGTCCATGGTGGCGGTAATATTGTACAGTACAGCCTTGGCGCTTTCAAGCGAGACATCCTCAAGAAGCGGGCTTGAAATGGCCTGCTGGGCGGCGTCGCGGGCACGGTTCTCACCGGAAGCCACACCTGTGCCCATGAGGGCCAAACCGGCTTCCGACATGGTGGTACGCACGTCGGCAAAGTCAAGGTTGATCAGACCATCGCACACGATGACATCGGAAATGCCTTTTACGGCATAATACAGCACCTCGTTGGCCCGCTGCAGCATTTCGCGGAAGGGCGCCTTTTTACCTGAAAACGTCAACAGACGGTCGTTGGGAATGGTAATCAGACAGTCCACATGCTGTTTGAAATCCTCAATGCCTTCCTCAGCGGCGCGACTGCGTTTCGACCCCTCGAAACTGAAAGGTTTTGTCACCACGCCCACAGTCAAGGCGCCAAGCTCCTTGGCGGCCTGCGCCACAACAGGCGCCGCGCCGGTACCCGTACCCCCGCCCATACCGGCGGTCACGAACACCATGTCGGCATCGCCGATGGATTCCCGGATGGCGTTGACACTTTCCAGGGCCGCCTCCCGGCCCACGACAGGATTTGCCCCCGCGCCAAGGCCCTTGGTCAGTTTTTCGCCAAGCTGCACCTTGAACGGCGCGCGGCTGCGGTTCAGGGCCTGCAGATCCGTATTGGCGCAGACAAACTGCACACCACGCAGCTCGGAATCGATCATGTGCTGCACGGCGTTGCCGCCGCCTCCCCCAACGCCAATGACCTTGATTTTGGCGTTGCTTGCCATGGAGGTGTCAATATCGTCAACGATGGACTGCGTCATGGTTTCCTCTCTCTGTAAAATACCCGTTTGCCCGCTAAAGAGAAGACCGCCCCAGCAATGCCCCTGCGACGATCCCGCGCTGTCGGAGCTTTTCTGTGGCCGCTGTGTAGAAAAACTCTAGCTTGTTTTTGGAAAGTACGCTTTTTTGCCGGGAACTGCAACCAGTTTCAGGCTCTCATTTCATTCACTGGATGCGGTGCCCTTGTCACGAAACGAATCTTAACAGTATATAATATCAATAGGTTAAAAAAATATACCGCTTGTGGCCCGCCCAGTCCATCCTCCGCTGATCGCGCCTGTGCCGCCTTCAGATCCACGGGCGCGTATCCCTGTCTTCTCTTTCAAAAAATAACTATGAAATATCGGCAAACCATTTTTTCATGCGTTTAAGCACACTTTCAAAAATTCCTGTCTCATTGCGGGATGTCGGAAACTTCTTCTGACCGGAGGTTTCCTTTTCCGCCCCGTAGCGCAGCAGGCCCACGGCGGTAGAAAACTTGGGATTATTGACAACATCTTTGAGGCCGCCCACGTTGCGCGGATAGCCGATGCGCGTGGAGAGGTTGAAAACATCCTCTCCCAGCTCGCGGCAGCCTTCGATAAGCGAGGCGCCACCTGTGAGGACGATACCCGCGCCGATCATATCCTTGTATCCTGAGCGGACGATGATCTGATCCACCAGCCTCAGAATTTCTTCCATGCGCGGCTCACAGATTTCCGCCAGCACCCTCCGTGAGAGACGCCGCGATTCACGCCCGCCCACGCTGGGCACCTCGATATACTCGTCGTTGCGCACAAGATCTGTCAGCGCGCACCCGTAGCGCCGCTTGATCCGTTCCGCCTCGGCCATGGGCGTGCGCAGCCCGAAGGCGATGTCGTTGGAAAGATTCTGTCCCCCCAGCGCCAGCACGGCCGTATGCTTGATGGAGCCGTTGACAAAAATGGCTATGTCGGATGTGCCGCCCCCCAGGTCCACCAGCGCCACGCCGATTTCCCGCTCCTCGTCGGTAAGCACGGCCTTGGCGGACGCCAGAGATTCCAGAGCGATATCGGAGACCTCCACATCGCTGCGATGGCAGGAGCGCACAATATTCTGGGCTGAGGACACGGCGCCGGTCACGATATGGACCTTCACCTCCAGGCGCACGCCAGCCATGCCCAGCGGGTCGGCAATACCCCGCTGATTATCCACAATGTATTCCTGCGGCAGGATATGGATAACCTCGCGATCTGCGGGGATATTGACCGCCCGCGCCGCATCCAGCGCACGGTCGATGTCACGCTGCGTCACCTCGCCGCCGCTGATGGCAATGACGCCATGACTGTTGATGCCGTTGATATGCCCCCCGGCAATGCCCACGTACACGGAATGGATTTCACAACCAGCCATGAGTTCGGCGGCCTCAATGGCCGTGCGGATAGAGCGCACCGTCTGCTCGATGTTGACCACGACACCCTTGCGCATCCCGGCACACACGGCAGTCCCGATGCCCACGACCTCCACAACGCCGGATTCGGCCAATTCGCCCACCACGGCGCAAATCTTTGTCGTGCCAATGTCGAGGCCTACAATGAGCTCGGATCTGTTCATACGTCACCTCTGCGCCCGCAAGCAGGCGTGGAAAAGAATCCGGTATCGCGCAGCCGCGCCTATCCCGCCGCCCTGTTCAATATAACCCACACGCTGTTGTCCGAAGCCCGGACTTCACGCACATAGCGCAGCTCCTGCCGCCGGGCCAAATCGCTGAGCGTCGCGCCCAGCCGGACAATATTGCCGGCCCAGTCGTCCGTGGCGATGGAAAGCCGCAATTCCCGATCCTCAAGATAGACTTCAATTCCCTTGGCCGCGCTGACGGAAACCGAGGCGATGGCACCCGCCTCCACCGGCAGGCCGCCGCTCTGCATATCCGTCATCAGGCGCGCGAGATATGGCAGCGCCGATTCCGTATCCGCCTCAAGATACAGCGTCGGCAGCGACAGGAAATTCTCACTCTCCACAGGAGCGATAATCTCGCCCCGCTCGTTGGCATAGTAGAGCGTCTTGTCTTTCTGCACCCAGAAAGACGGCATGCGCTCCTTCAGGCGGATGACGAAACGATCCGGAAGGAGGCGCTTTACGGAAGCCTCCGCCACCCACGGCGTCGCCCGGAGACGGCGCTCTATATCGCTGATGCCCACGGCAAGGCAGTTATCGCCCTCCTTGATACCCGCATAGTCAAGCACCATTTCTCGCGTCAGCCGCACATTACCGGAAATGTCGATATGACGTGTGGCAAAAAAGCTGCTGGATATGGCCTGTCCGTACAGCCACAGCGAAATCTGGAACGCGCCGGACAACGCTCCCGTCGCCAGAAGGAGCAAGAGCACGAAGGCCGCCGCGCGGCGCAACCCGATCCGTGTGCGCGGCGCACCCAGCTCTTCCTGCCGCGCCTCGTTGCCGCGTGTTTTTCCTCGCGGCCGAAAGATGGCGCCGGCCCTGCGCAGCACACGCCGCAAGCGCCCCTCGCCTTCGTTGTTTCCGGGACGGCGAGAGTTCTTGCGCGTATAGGCGTTCGGCGACGCACGCTTTGTTTTACCGAACAACGTCACAGTACGATCCTGACTTCCAGCTCCAGGGTAATGCCGAAACGCCGCGACACACACCCTGCCGCCTCGTCAATCAGGGCAAGCGCGGCAGCGGCGCTCCCCTTCCCTTCATTGATCAGGAAGTTGGCGTGGACGGAGGAAAAGGCCATCCCTCCCAGGCGCCTGCCTCTGAACCCGGCCTCGTCAAGCAGCTTGCCCGCCGGCATGACGCCAGGCGCATTCTTGAAAACGCACCCGGCACTCCATGCCGTCACTGGCTGTGTAGATTTTTTCTTGAGAATGTTGTGACGGAGTAGAGATGTGATGACATTCCTTTCCATTCTGGTCAAGCCAAAAGTGGCGAACAAAATGAGCGGGGGCAACACCCCGCCCCGCGCTGGCAGGACGCAGGAACGATAGCCGTAGCCGATAGCGGCGGCGGCTACGTCTTCCGTCTTTCCATCGACGCAGACGCGCAGAGAATGCAGGCAACGGCAGGTTTCGCTTCCAAAGGATCCCGCATTCATGGCAACGGCCCCGCCCACGCTCCCGGGAATACCGGCCAGCCCCTCCAGACCGCCCAGCCCCCGCGCGGCGCAGAAGCGCAACAGGCGTGGCAGGGGGACGCCGGCCCCCACGCGCACCAGCACGCGCCCGCCGTCTTCGCCCACAATCTCCGGCCCTTCGCGGAAAAGAGGCCGGATCAGGGTCAACGGCTGCGCCTCGTCGCGTACCAGCAGATTACTGCCCGCGCCGATAACAAAAGGCCTGCCACCCCAATGCCTCACTCGTTCGGGCAGGGCCTGCGCGTCCTCTTCGTTTTCCGGCAGGAGCTCCACCAGCGCGGAACCGCCAAGACGCAGGGTTGTCCGCTCCGCCAGCGACGGTCGCACAATCTCACGCATGGGCCGCCCCTTCAAGATACAGCGGGCCGACGCGGGTAATGGTACCCGCACCCAGCGTCAGCAGGACATCACCCGGACGCAGCCAGGACGGCAGGGCCCCAGCCAGTTCTGGGATGGTCTGATAATAGGCCACGGGGGTTTCCGATACCTGACGTATGCCCTGCGTCAGGCTCTCGCCGGAGACGCCGGGAATGGGTTTTTCCGAGGCCGCGTAAATTTCCGTCAGCAACAACTGATCCACCGCGTCGAAGACTTTGCAGAATTCGCCAAAATGGGCCTGCGTCCGGGAAAAACGGTGCGGCTGGAAGGCGACCACCAGACGCCGTCCGGGGAAAACCTGCCGCGCTGTCGCCAGCGTCGCCGCAATCTCCGCCGGGTGATGTCCGTAATCGTCGATGACGGTCACGCCGTCGCGTTCCCCCTTGAACTCAAAGCGCCGCCCCACGCCGCCGAACGCCCCCAGACCGCGCGCGCAGTCCTCAAAGGCAATATCCGCCGACAGCGCCGCGCCGATGGCGCCAAGCGCATTCAGTATATTGTGCCGTCCCGGCTGGGGCAGACGCACTTCCCCCAGTTCATCGCCGTTCCGCCACACGGAAAAACGGCTGACGGCCCCGCTTTCCAGCGGCACGGCCCGCAGGGCGTTGTCCGCAGCAAAACCATAGGTCATCACCGGTCGCTTGATGCGCGGCAACAGCGCGCGCACGCCGGGATCATCGCCACAGACCACGTTGATCCCATAAAAGGGAACCTTGTTCATGAACGCCACAAAGGCGTCGTCAATAGCCTCGCGCGTGCCGTAATGGTCCAGGTGATCCTCATCCACATTTGTCACAACATTGATGATGGGCAGCAGACAGAGGAAGGATCCGTCAGACTCGTCGGCTTCGGCGATGAGGTAGTCGCCATGCCCCAGATGGGCATTGGTACCGTAGGCATTGAGACGCCCGCCGATGATGACCGTGGGATCGAGTCTGGCGGCGTCGAAGATGGAGGCCGTGAATGAGGTCGTCGTGGTTTTGCCGTGCGTACCGGCAATGGCGACCCCCTGCCGCAGGCGCATGAGTTCGGCCAGCATCTCCGCACGGGGGATGATGGCGATGTTGCGGCGGCGCGCCTCCATCACTTCGGGATTGTCTCCCGCAATGGCCGTCGATTTAACCAGGACCTGCACATCGCCCAGGTTTTCCGCCGCATGCCCCACGGCTATCCGCGCGCCCAGCGATCGCAGGTGCTTGACCACGGCCGAATCGCTCATGTCAGATCCGGAGACGCTGTAGCCAAGGTTCAGCAGGACCTCGGCAATACCGCTCATCCCGGCGCCACCGATGCCAACCATGTGTATCTTGTGAATTTTGCTGTTCATGAACGCCCTTGAATTGTTAAGAAAATGCAAGCGTCAGGAAGGAGTTTCCATCAGAATGGTTTTATTTTCCAATTTTACATATCGTATTCTCGTATATTTTCCCCAAATAAGCAAAACTTTTCTCCGCCGCCGGGGAAAACCCGCCCCTGTGGAAGAAGAGGACAAAGAAATCCGACTTTTTCTCCACCACCAGGGAAAAACCTTCAGGCGAAGAACCCTACCCCGCGCACGCGACGCGGATTTCATGGAGTACGCGGTCCGCCGCATCAGGGCGAGCATGACGGCGCGCCGCGGCGGACATGGCCGCGCGCCGCCGGGGATCATGCAGCAAATCCAGCGCCATGCCTGCCATGTCGGCGGTCTCCATATCCTTCTGCGCCACAAGCAGCGCCGCCCCGACATCGCGCAGCGCCTCGGCGTTCCGTGTCTGGTGATCGTGAGCCGCACAGGGAAAGGGCACAAGCACCGACGGCACGCCCGCCGCGCAGAGTTCCGCCACACTGGTGGCTCCAGCCCGGCACAGGGCCAGATCAGCCCAGGCATACGCGGCGGCCATGTCGTCAATGAAGGGCGTCACGCAGGAGGCGTCATAACCGGCCGCCACATAGGCCGCACGCACGGTGGCCTCGTCGGCCGTTCCGGTCTGGTGCAGAATGGCAACGCCCGCCGCGCGCAACCGCGACAGATGTTCCGGCATATAGGTATTGAGGGCGTGCGCCCCCAGGGAACCTCCCATGATCAACAAATGCCGCCCGGAAAAATCACGGGGCCGCTCACCTACGGCCGCCACGGCGGCGCGTACGGGATTGCCCGTCAGAACACATTTTTCCCGCGGAAAACCCGCCGATCCCGGCAGGGAAAGACAGATGGTCCGCGCCAGACGTGCAAGAAGGCGGTTGCTGGCCCCGGCCACGGCATTCTGCTCATGCAGGACGCAGGGCACTCCCAGACAACGCCCGGCCAGCATGGGCGCAAAGGACGCATACCCGCCAAAACCCGCCACAACCTGCGGCCGGAAACGCCGCACAACGGCCAGCGCGCGCGCTGTGGCGGACAACATACGCGCAACGGAACCCACGGCCCTGAAACCGCGCCCCACGACGCCGCGTACCGGCAAGCCCACAAACTCCAACCCGGCGGACGCGGCAAGGCGGGCTTCCTGGCCGTAGTCCGATCCCACAAAGAGGACGCGCGCCCGCGGGCAGGCTCGCCGCAGCGCCTCCGCCACGGCCAGCGCCGGGAAAATATGACCGCCCGTGCCACCGGTAGTCAACAGAAGCCGTTCCATGCGCCTACTCCCTGGCTGTACGCGAAAAGTTGAGCAGCAGGCCCACGCAGAGCAGCGTCGCCACCAGATTGCTGCCGCCGTAGCTGAGGAAGGGCATGGGCACGCCCTTGGGCGGCGCAACCCCCATGACCACGGCCAGATTCATGACCGCCCCCATGGCAATGATGCACGTTATGCCGAACGCCGTCAGCCGATCCCGCAAATTGCCCTGTCCCATGATGACGCGATAGCAACGCCAGAACAGCAGGGCGAACAGCAGCATGACGACTGTCATCCCCACAAAGCCCAGTTCCTCCGCCAGCACGGACATGATGAAGTCATTATGCGATTCCGGCAGATAGAACATCTTCTGGCGGCTTGCCCCGACGCCAACGCCCCAAAACCCGCCCGACCCGAACGCCAGCAACGACTGTACGAGCTGGTACCCGGTATCATGGGCATCCTCAAAGGGATCAAGAAATGCCAGCAGGCGGCGCAGACGGTACGGAGAGGCGATGGCCAGCGCCATGGCCCCGGCCGCGGCCAGCGCCACCGTGATGAACAGGTAAATGAAACGCGTGCCACCGGCGATGCACATGAAGAACAGCATACCCGCCAGCACGACGGCGCTGCCAAAATCCGGCTGCAGCAGAAGCAGAAAACAGAACAGCCCCGTCACCGCGAAGGGGGGAACGACGCCCCGGCTGAACGTCCTGATCAAATCCTGCTTGGCGCTCATAAAATAGGCCAGATACAGGGCCAATGCTATCTTGACGAACTCCATGGGCTGGATGTTGACCGGCCCCAGCGGAATCCAGCGTTTTGCACCATTGATGGGGTGCACCAGCGGCGAAAGCGTGATCAGCAGCATGAGCAGCGATAAAAAAATGGCCGGATACTGAAGCCGGTAAAGCCATTGCCGCGGCATCAGCGCCGCCATCCAGAGGGCGACGCCGCCCGCGCAGGCAAACACAAGCTGGCGCTTGAAAAAATAGTATTTGTCGCCGCTGCTCCCCTCAGCCATGATACCGCTGGCCGACAGAACCATGATCAGCCCGATGGACAGCAGAATCAACGCCAGCGTCAGCAACCACCAGTCAAAGCCGCCCTGCGCGCGCTCCCGCGTCCGCGTCGCCGCGCCGTCCTTCCCGCTCCTGTGCTCACCCTTATCCAGAAAGACATTTTTTTTTGCCATCGCCATAGCCCGCTCCACATCTCACGCGTCGCGCCCGCCTCACGCCACCGCGCGCAGGCTCTGGACTACCCGCCGGAAGTCGTCGCCGCGCGCCATATAGTTGGGATACAGATCGAAACTGGACGTCGCGGGCGCCATCAGCACCACGTCACCTTCCTCCGCCGCCGCCGCAGCGGCACGCAGCGCGGGTTCCAGCGTGGGAAACCAGCGCATGGGGACGGCGTCCCGCCAGGCGGCTTCAAAAATCTCGCGGCTTTCGCCAAAAAGAAAGACTTCTCTGACGTGCCGCTGTACGAACGGACGCAGCGCGGCCACATCGCCGCCCTTGAAGTGCCCGCCGCACAAAAGTCGCAGGGGGCGGTCAAAGGCTTCCAGCGCGACCTTGAGCGAGGCAACCGTCGTGCATTTGGAATCGTTGACGTAGGCCACGCCGTTGATGTCGGCCACCTTTTCCAGGCGGTGCGGCAGGGGCTTGAAGGCGGCCACGGCCCTGGCCGCGTTCTCTTCGCTGACGCCAAAGAAACGGCATGCCTGCCAGGCGGCCTCAATATTGAAAAGGTTATGCCGCCCCAGGAGGGAAACCTCCGGGAAACGACGCTCAGGGCGGACGTAGACGCGTCGGGCACGCACGCGGAAATGATCGGCCACCTTCCGCAACCCGTCGCCCAGAACGGCCAGATCCCCCTCATCCTGGCATCGGAAAAGGCGGAACTTGGCCTCAATATATTCGTTCATATCCTTATGATAGTCCAGATGATTGGGCGTTATATTGAGCAGAACACCCACACGCGGACAGAAGGTGACGCATGTCTGGAGCTGAAAGCTGGACGCCTCCACCACCAGCACGTCGGCCTTGCGTCCGGAAAGCACATATTCGGAAAGAGGTGTGCCGATATTCCCCCCCAGAAAGACGCTGTACCCCTGAGTCTGCAACATATAGGCCGCAAGGCTGGCTGTCGTGGTCTTGCCGCTGGTACCCGTTACGGCCAGCACAGGCTCCTCGCCGAGGCAACGCCAGGCCAGTTCCATTTCCGCGATAATTTCCATGCCCGGCTGTCGCGCGTACTTGCCCATCATGGGCAGCAGACGCGAAAGGGCAAGACCCGGGCTTGGCACGACAAGAGCCGCTCCGGCAAAAAGCTGCGGCGAATGCTCGCCCGGAAGAAACTCAATGCCGGCTCTGTGGAGTTTGGCCACCAACGCGTCGCTCACGGCCGCGCGGTTGCTTTCCAGCAGGCGCACGCGCGCGCCTTTTTTCCGCAACAGAAAAGCCGCCGCCAGACCGGAGCGGCCCGCGCCCACCACCACGGCCAGCGCGCCCGCCTGGGGCTGACCGCCGCGCATTTTTTCCAGAGCCATAAAGAAACCCTCCTCCGGCAACCCGGAAACGAATCAAAGTTCCCGCTTCATGCGGCGCGTCAACGCAACTTCAGAACAGAAAGAGCCGCCAGGCCCAGCATGATGGACGTAATCCAGAAACGGATAATGATTTTGGACTCCGGGATACCCTTGAGTTCGAAATGATGGTGCAGCGGAGCCATACGGAAAAGGCGTTTTCCGCCGGTCCAGCGAAAATAGCTCACCTGCATGATGACGGACAGCGTTTCCGCCACGAAGAGCCCGCCGACCACGGCCAGCACCAGCTCCTGCTTGGACAGCAGCGCCAGATATCCGAGGACGCCGCCAAGACTGAGTGATCCCACGTCCCCCATGAACACCTGCGCCGGGTAGGCGTTGAACCAGAGAAAGCCCAGCCCGGCCCCCACCAGCGCCGCGCAAAAGACGGCCACTTCCCCCACGCCAGGAACATACTCCACCAGCAGATACCGGGCAAAGACGGCATGGCCCGTAATATAGATAAAAATGGCAAAGACAATGCCGGCCACAATGGAGGGACCGATGGCCAGGCCATCCAGACCGTCTGTCAGATTGACGGCATTGGACGCGGCCACCATGAGAAAGACGCCGAAAGGCAGGTAGAGATGCCCCAGCTTCAGAGAGACATCCTTGAAAAAGGGGACGGCCAGCGTGCCGGAGTAGTGTTCGTCGACGACGAGGCACAGCATGGCCGCACAGGCCACGGCAAGCTGTCCGGCAAGCTTGGCCCGGGCGGAAATGCCCTTGTTCTGATGATGCCGCAGCTTTGTCATATCATCCCAGAACCCTACGGCGCCAAAGCCCGCAAAGACCAGCAGCGTCTGCCAGATATAGGGATTTGTCAAATCCGCCCACAGCAGCACGCTGATGCCCAGCGTGAACATAATCAGCAGGCCACCCATGGTTGGCGTACCGGCCTTGGCGGCATGGGCGGGCACATCCTCCAGGATGTACTGGCCGCATTTGAGGCGTCGAAGCCAGGAGATGAAACGCGGCCCGCAGAGAATGGACAGCGCCAGCGCCGTCACCAGCGCCGCCATGGAACGGAAGGTAATGTAGCGAAAGACGTTGAACAGGGAAACATCCGTCGCCAGCGGCGACAGCAGATTGTAAAACATGCCTACTCCCCGTCCCTCGTCCAGGCGGCAAAGGCATCCGCCAGCGTTTCCAGATGGTTTCCCCGGGATCCCTTGAAGAGGACCAGCCCTCCCTGCGACGGTGCGCAACCGCACCGTTCCAATGCCTCCCGCAGAGAGGCCCCATCGCTCACCCGCGCCGTGAAGCCCGCATATTTGCCGCGCTCAAGGCCGCCGCACAACGCCTCGAACGCCCCGCCTTTCCAGAAAACAGCGGTGGGACGCAGTTCAGCCAGCTGCCGCCCCAGCATCTCATGCTCCTTTTCAGCCAGATCGCCCAGTTCCAGCATCTCACCCAGCACGGCCACAAAATTTTTGCCGCCCGCCGCCTCGGAAGCCGCTTCCAGCATGCGCCGCATGGACAACGGATTGGCATTGTAACTGTCGTCGATCACGATCCATGATCCGCATTGCCGCCGCATGAAACGCTGCGGCGGCAACGTCGCCGCCGCAAATCCCCGGACAATCTCAGCTGCCGTCAGACCGAGCATGTGCGCGGCCGCCGCAATGGCAATGGCGTTTTCAGCGCCATACCCCCCCACAAAGGGCGCATACACGTCGCAGACATCGCCATCCAGGCGGAGACGGTAGAGTCCGCGCCCGTTTTCCTGATGCCCCGTATACGTTCCGCTGTAACGCAGCGGCCTCCCCTCGGCCGTAAAAAACTGGGTTTCCCCGACGACGGCGCGCGCCTCACGGGCCAGATCAGGGTAATCCGCACTGACAAGGGCGCGCCCGCCTCCGGCCAGCGAGGCCAGCAGGCGCGTCTTATGCCAGGCAACCCCCTTTTTGCCGAGGCCCGCCGTATGCCCCGCGCCCACGTTGAGAATCAGGGCCAGATCGGGACGCAGTATCGCCCCAAGGGCCTCCATATCGCCTTCATGGCTGATGCCCGCCTCCATCACCCAGAAAGCCTCGTCGCCATCGGCGGCCAGCATGGACAGCGGCATCCCTATCTGATTGTTGAGATTAAGCGCGTTGCGGGCGGTCTTGCCGCGCACGGACAGCACCTGTGCCAGCACTTCCTTGACCGTCGTCTTTCCGGCCGTTCCCGTAACGCCGGTCACAAGCGCGGATGTCCTGTCCCGCCACCATCGGGCAAGCTGGCCCAGTCCTTCCACACTGTCCGGCACCACAAAAACCGGAACCTCTCCGCCGCCGCCATCCGGGACGGACAGAGGCCGCTGCGCCAGCAGAGCCACCGCGCCCCGCTCCACGGCGGCAGCGGCAAAATCATGTCCATCCACGCGCTCGCCCGGCACACAGACAAAAAGCGAACCCGGCCCGGCCTTACGGCTGTCCGTCACGACGCCGCACACTTCCCCTGTCTTTTCCGCAAAGGCGGCAATATCCAGGGCCGCCCCGATCTCCGCAATGCTTACGCGCACCCCAAAAGCTCCCTTACCACTTCCTGATCGCTGTAATGGTGCTTCACACCCTGAACAATCTGATAGTCCTCATGACCCTTGCCCGCAATAAGCAGCGCGTCGTCGGGTCCGATCAGTTCCAGCCCGCGCGCTGTCGCCGTGCGGCGATCAACCTCCACCACCGTCTCGCGCGCGTCCGCCAGCCCGGGCAACACATCACGCAGAATGGCTTCGGGATCCTCAAAGCGGGGGTTGTCGGAGGTGAGCACGGCCACGTCGGCATACTTGGCAACGGCCTGTCCCATACGGGGACGCTTTGTGCGATCGCGGTTACCTCCACAGCCAAAGACAGCCACAATGCGGCGAAAACCCGCGCCGCGCAATGCCTTGAGCACATTCTCCAGCGCGTCCGGCGTATGGGCGTAATCCACAAAGACATGCAGGCCCTGCGGATTGGGCACTCGCTCAAGCCGTCCGCACACGCCGGCAAAGCCCGACAGCGCCCCCAGCTGATCCGGCGTAACGCCCATCTCCAACGCCAGCGCCTGCACCGCCAGCAGGTTCGCGGCATTGAACGCCCCCACAAGCGGGCTGTGCAATTCCCACGACTCCCTGCCAAGCGTCATACGCAAACGGCAGCCATCCGTCCCGGCGGACAGGAGTTCGCCGCGCAGGAGACGCTGCCCCGGCAGCGCGTTGTGCAGGCCGTAGGCGAGGGCCGAGGGACAAAGCTCCAGCAGACGCCGTCCCCACTCGTCGTCGGCATTGATTGCCATGGCTCTGTCGCCATTGCACGGGCCTTCCAGAAAAAGGCGGGCCTTCGCCTTGAAATAGGACAGCATATCGTGATGAAAATCCAGATGATCCTGGGTCAGATTGGTAAACAGCGCTCCGGCGAAGGTCACGCCGCCCACGCGCTGCTGCTCCAGCGCATGCGACGAGACCTCCATGACCGCCGTATCCGTTCCGGCGGCGGCCATGGCGGCCAGCATGGCATGCACGGCCAGCGGACCGGGGGTTGTCAACGGCGCGCTTTCCCTGTGCCCCGGCCAGCGGTAATTGACCGTCCCCAGCACACCCACCTTATGATGGAGAGCGGTAAAAAGATGCTCCAGCAGATAGGCGCACGTTGTCTTGCCGTTGGTCCCGGTCACGCCAAGAATGGTCACTGGCAACGCCTCCGTATGATAGCGGGCCCGCGCCAGACGCCACAGCGCTTCACGAGGATCCGCACAGGAGACGGCCGCGCAGGCATGGCCGCTTCCGGCCGCCGCGGCCTCGACAAGCGCCACGGCCTCAGGGCGGCAGACCACAGCGCCCGCCCCGGCCTCCACAGCGGCGGGCACAAAACGGGCGCCGTCCTCGCTGGCGCCGGGCACGGCGACAAAGATATCGCCTTTGCCCACGTCCCGCGAATCCACCCGAACCTCGGCGCGTCCCGCGCGGACATTTTCCAAAAGAGCCGTCAATGCCTGTTCCATGCTACTTCTCCGAAAGCCACAGGATATAGGATGCCGCTTTGCCTTCCTCAGGCCACGGCGTGCCCGGCTGCGGGCTCTGCTTCACCACGCGCGTCCCGCTTCCCTTGAGTTCAGGCACGACGCCTGCCCGCGCAAACAACTCCACCGCATACCGCACGGACTTTCCCTTGACATCGGGAACCTTGCTGGACGCCCGGCTCAGATGGCCGGGCAGACGCATGCCGGACGCCGCGGGCACATCGCCGTTTTCCGCCATATAGGGAATGTCCTCCCGCGATATCTTCAGACCGCGATGCCGTCCCTGCATGGCGGGACGGGCACGTTCCTTCTTCTCCGCCGTTTCCGCGACGCCGAGCGTACCGTTCCAGATCAACGCGCGCGCCGCCATATCCCGGAAGGCCGCGGCCGCCACCACGCCGCCGTACTGATTGCGCGTCGGTTCATCCACCATGATGAAAATCAGATACCGCGGATGGCTGGCCGGCACAAAGCCCGCAAAGGAGGCCGTGCGCTTGGAGCCGTACTCGCCGGTACGGAGATCGGCCTTCTGGGCCGTTCCCGTCTTGCCGCCCACATCCACACCCTCGATACGCGCGCGCCGTCCGGTGCCGTCTTTGGACTCCACAACGTCGCGCATCATCTCCATGACCTGCCTGCACACGCGCTCGTTGAAGACGCGCTGATATGTCTCCTGCACGATCCCGTTGTCGCGCAGCAGGCGCAGCGGTTTATACACACCGTTGTTGAGCAGGGTCAAATAGGCCTGCGCCATTTGCAGACATGTAACGGAAATACTCTGCCCAAAGGCCGTGGACATGATGTCCACCTCGCTCCAGTCGCGGGGCGGGCGCAGGATACCGCGACTTTCCGAGACGGGCACGGACGTGCGCTCGCCAAAGCCCAGTTTGCGCAGATAGTCGTGAAACACCCGCGCTCCCAGCTCCAGACCGATTTTCGCCATGCCGATGTTGGAGGAATACCGCAGCACCTTGTTTACCGGAATAATCCCCTGTACGGACGTGTCCCGGATGGAAAAACGTTTGGTTTCCCAACGGCCTTTTTCGCAGTCGATGGGCGTCGTTGGCGTAATCTTGCCTTCCTGCAGCGCCGCCGCGATGACAAAAGGCTTGAAGGTGGATCCAGGTTCCAGCGCGTCGGCGGCAAGACGGTTGCGGTAAATCGCCGGGCTGGTTTCCCGGTAGTTGTTGGGGTTGAAAAAGGGATATTGCGCCCAGGCAAGAATATCCCCGGAAGGCACGTCCACCACCAGCGCCCCGGCCCACCGGGCGTCGTACTCCCTGGCGACGGCGGCTATCACGTCCTCGGCGATAAACTGAATCTGGGCGTTCAGCGTCAGCGTCACGTCCTCGCCATGCGGCGCGTCATTGCCCTCCTCATCCAGATAGAAACGGCGCCCCGTGGCATCGCGCTGTACCACACGCCGGGTGGGGATACTGCCAAGACGGGCCTCAAGGGATCGCTCCAGTCCCTCAAGCCCTTTGTCATCCAGCCCGACAAAGCCCAGCAGCTGCCCCGCCATGTGGGTAAAGGGGTACACGCGATCAAATTCCTTGGAGAGGCCAATCCCCTCAATGGCCGCCTTGCGCACGGCCTCGGCGGTCTTGTCGTCCACCTTGCGCTTGAGCCAGATAAAACGGCGTCCAGTACGTGAGAGTTCGTCGTAGAGTTTCTGCGGCTCCTGGCCAAGAATAGGCCCCAACGTATTGGCCATTTTCAGGAAATCCTTGATCTCCCGAGGATTGGCATAGACAGACAGGGCCTCGACGCTGCGCGCAAGCACCTGGCCGTTGCGATCCAGAATCATGCCCCGGCGTCCCGCCACCAGCTCCGTCGTCGTATGCTGGCGTTCGGCCTTGCTGGCCAACCGTGGCCCGGCAATCATCTGAAGGTACCAGGCGCGGCCCCACAGCCCCAGCCAGAGAACGCAGAAAAGCACGACGACAATATTGATGCGGGCGCGCCCCCAGTCCACGCCGTCAAAAAAATTGCCGAACAACCGTTTTTGAATTCCGGGTTTTGCCGCGCCGCCCTGCCCTTCCAGCACTTTGTTGGGGGCGGGTTTGGCGGCGGGCGCGGAAACCGCCCTGTTGCGATTGCGCTTGCGCGAACCACGCCATGAGGGAAGTTTGAACATAGAATCTCCCTGCCCATCCGCAAAACGCCCGACCGGCGCCACGGTATCCCCGGCGGTTCCCGGGATGCCCCGGAAACCGTACCGGAAACGCGGTCCGGCGCGGCCCTATTTACCGCCCATGCGGCGCACCTGCCCCGGCCTGGGCTCGCCAAGCCCCAGTTTTTCCGCCTTGAGACGCAGCTCGTAGGGCGAAAGCAGACGCTCCCGCTCCACTTCAAGCTTGGCCCGCAGGGCGCGCCGCCCCCGCAACGTATTCAGCTCGGCATTGATGAAATAGGTCGTGTCCGTCCGCTCGATATTGCACCACACAAGCACCAGCCCCATGGTCATGCAGCTCAGGAGCCCCCCCGCCAGAAGCAGCAGCCATCCCTTGCCGCCGCGTCCCCCCCCGGCCATCAGGAAACGGCCTCCGCGATCTTTTCCACGGCACGCAGCTTGGCGCAACTGGAACGGGGATTGACGGCGATTTCGCTCTCGCGGGCCGTAAGCGGTTTCCTGTGCAGCGGACGCGCCTCCGGCACATGCCCGCAGACGCAACGCGGCACATACCGCGGGCAGCGGCAGCCCTCGGCCCAGCGCCGCATGGACTGCTTGACCAGACGATCTTCCAGGGAATGAAACGTGATCACAGCCAACCGCCCTCCTATGCGCAACCGTCCCATCGCGGCGTCCAGGAAACGGCGAAGCTCGCCCAACTCGTCATTGACAGCCATGCGCAGCGCCTGAAAGGTCCGTGTCGCGGGGTGGCGCCGCGCCTTCGCCCGCCATGCGGGCGGATAGGCCATTTCCACGATATGGGCCAGTTGCAGCGTGGTATCGATGGGTGATTTCTGGCGCGCCTCCACAATGGCGCGGGCGATGCGGCCCGCCTGCGGTTCCTCGCCCAGCGTGGCGATACACTCCTTCAGCGCCGCAAAATGCTCCCTGTTGACCCAGTGCCAGGCGGAAGGCCGCCCGGCTCGCTGATCCATACGCATATCCAGCGGGCCGTCGCTGTTGAAGCTGAAGCCGCGATCCGCCTCGTCCAGCTGCAGGGAGGAAACGCCAATATCAATGAGCGCCGCGTCGATGCGATCCCACCGCAGTTCGTCAAGCGCCTCCTCAAAACAGCTGTAGCGCAGATGAAACAGATCGATTCGGCTGGCGAAGGGCTCCAGCCGCGCGCGCGCCAGCTCCAGCGCCTGCCCGTCGCGGTCAAGGCCACAGAGTCGCGCCGCCGGCGCCGCCTCCAGAACGGCGGCGGCGTGGCCGCCAAGCCCCAGCGTGCCGTCCAGATAGCGCGCGCCGTCCCTGTCCAGCGCGGGGACAAGAACGTCAAGCGTCTCGGACAGCAGTACGGGGATATGCCGCGGACGGAAATCCGCGCCATCTTGCCAGCCGCCAGCCTGCGCGGGGCCGGCGGCGCGTTCAGAAGCGTGAAGCTGCGCCATGCACCAGTTCCAAAGCGGGTTTGCGCGACGGATGTGACAGGAATCCGACGCTGTTTCTCCAGAGAGCCTGCGTTCGCAGCCTGAAAACCGTTTCACGGCAGAGGCGCAAAAAAGGGGCGCATACGCCGCGCCGCGCCGCCGCGTCCGCCCAGGAGGGCGGCCTGCGGCCCTTCACGCAGTGCGCCGTTGGCGCCCAACAACTCCCATTCGTCTCCTTTTATGCCCAAGCGGAAACGGCATGTCAAGGCTCGGCGAGAGGATTAATTTTTATTACCAGCTAATATTGTTAAACATTTTCTTTATATTTTTTCTATAGACGGCGTCGCCCCGGATCGGACGCCAGCCCCCTGCCACACGGAAAAACCCTGCTTCTTTACCGGAGCGCGCGGGCGGCGCCGCTTTCGGGATTGAAAGATTTCAAAAGCGGAATGCCCTAAAGAATGCGGGGAACATACCGTTCAGCTTGACAAATTCTTTCAAAAACCAGAATCTTCTCCCCATCGTCGTGTGCGGAACAATCCTGCCTCCATCGCCCCCTCCTCGCCGGCCGGCGGACGGGGCGGCCGCGGATTGAACTATTATGGATGGAATCGCCCATGAAAACCAAGATTGTTGCAACCATAGGTCCCGCCTCCAATACCAGGGAAACGCTCAAAGCGCTCGCCGAGGAAGGCGTCAGCATCTTCCGTCTCAACTTCTCGCACGGCACGGCGACTGATTTCGTCACCATTATCGAGCATATCCGCACTGTGGAGAAAGAGCTGAACAAGCCCATTACCATCATGCAGGATCTGTCCGGTCCCAAGATACGTCTCGGCGTCGTGGAGGAGGGATCCATTCAGGTCGTCAAGGGTATGCGGCTGCTGCTGGGGCCGGCCTCGCAGCGCCCCGGACACGCCGACATGCCTTTCCTGCCCTTTGATCACACCGTCATCCTTGAAACGCTCGAACACGGCGACTGCCTCGTGCTGGCTGACGGCGGTCTGCAGTTTTCCGTACAGGAACGCCGTAACGATGGTCTCGTGGTGCTGGAAGCCAACAATTCCGGTATCGTCACATCGCGCAAGGGACTCGCTCTGCCGGGCAAGGCTACAAAAATGCGCGCCCTGACGGAAAAAGACAAGCGGGATCTGGCGGACGGACTGGCTCTGGGCGTGGACGCCGTCGCCATTTCCTATGTGCAGACGGCCGACGACGTGCGCGAAGCCAAAAAACTCATTGCCGACGCGGGCCGCAACGTTCCCGTCGTCGTCAAGCTGGAACGCCAGAGCGCCGTGGACAATCTCGACGAGATTCTGGAGGAGACCGACATCATCATGGTGGCCCGCGGCGACCTGGGCGTGGAATGTCCGCTTCCCCAGCTGCCCGCCCTGCAGAAGCGCATCATCCGCGCCTGCAACAGCGTTTCCAAACCTGTCATCGTGGCCACGCAGATGCTCCTTTCCATGGTCAACAGCCCGGTTCCAACCCGTGCCGAAACAACGGACGTGGCCAATGCCGTGCTTGATGGCGCGGACTGCGTCATGATGTCGGAAGAAACAGCCATGGGCAACTTCCCGGTGGAGACCGTGCGCTACATGCGCCGTATCACCGATGAAGCCGAAAAACTGCTTCTTGAACGCCGCGCCAGGGCCGAGGAACCCGCCGCGGAAAAGGGCATTCCCGAATATCTCGCCTATTCCGCCTGTCTGCTGGCCGACAAGGCTCACGCCTCCGCCATTGTGGCCCACAGCGTCAGCGGCGCGTCCGCCCGCCTGCTTTCCAGCTGCCGTCCGTCGCAGGACATCTACGCCCTGACTCCCGACCCCGACACTATCAAGCGCATGAATTTTTCCTGGGGCGTCGTTCCCGTCGCCGTCGAAGATCCCAGAGCCGTCGCCAACCATCTTGATCGCGCGGAAAACTTCATTGCGCGCTGTGACGCCATTGGCCCAGGTGAAAGCGCCGTCATCACGGCGGGACAGCGGACAGGTTCTTCCAAGGCAACGCCCAGGGGTACCAACCTCGTCAAAATCTACTGGAAATAACACTGGACATATCCATGACCCGCGCAATTCCCCAGAATATCAATGAAGAATACTATCAAATCAGCCGAGAAATTCTTGAAAGCTTCCCAAAGTACAGGCATCCCGTCGATCTCTTCGCCTTTCGTGAGGATATCGCCGTTCTTGCGCCCATAAGCCGCAAGGGCGAGCGCCTGAGCAATGAGAAAATCGAGGAAATCTTCAAACTTTGCGACGAAGGCTGCCTGTTCGTTTCGCGATCGGATCACCCCATCTATTCGCGCCACATCGTCAAGCAGCTGGATCTCGTTCTGCAGGACAAGGATCTCAAGGAAGCTGAAATCGCGGATATCTGCATCCGCGCCCTGGTCATGCGGTATACCAACTTCTTCGATCAGCCGGTCAGGCCTTTTTTTGAATCGCTGTATAACGATGCGCTCGTCGTCACGCAGTATCTCAGTGAGGACAAACACCGCATCAACAGCTTCTGCCGCAGGCTCTTCCGCAAGTATGATCCGGCGCGGCACGCCCTCAACACCTTCTGTATTGGTCTCTGGATCTGGCTGCAAAGCACGCAGGAAATCCGTCGCAAGGATTTCGACAGCGTTGCCGTGGCACTGCTCGTCCATGACGTGGGTATGGGCAAGGTTCCCCCCTTCATCCTCAACAAGAGGGGGCCGCTCAAAAACGAAGAGCGCGAAAAAATGGAACTGCACGCGCTGGCGGGCGCCAAACTGATGCAGAAACTCGACGGCGCCACAGAGGAAATGATCCGGGCCTGCTTCGAGCATCACGAGCGCATGGACGGCAGCGGATACCCGCAGCACATCAAGGACAAAAGTATTTCCCGAGTGGCGCGTATCACCGCCGTGGCCGACAGCTTCTCCGCCATGATCTGCGACCGTCCCTATGCCGCCAGAAAGGAACCGGAGGCCGCAGCCCAGGAACTGGCCTCCGACAACCGCTATGCCGGAGAATTTACCCGCCTGCTCAACGGCGCTATCGCCGCCAGGAGTTTCGGCGATTTCCTTGATATGGACGCCAGCCTCGAACAGGGGAACGCGGCCCTCCAGAACGCCTGACGCACGCGGTATGGCCGGTTGCGCCATCTTTTTCCCAAAGGGAGAGCGGAATCTCATCTCCACATGCGTGTGGGATTCCCTACTCTCCCTGTTTTTTGCAAGAAAGCAATGTGGGCCAGGCGGGCGCGGCTCTCCCAATCCCGCAGACAGCGCAGAATGCTTTTGAAAATTGTCAACGTCACAAGCGACTTTCCCCTGGCTCCTGGCGCGGGCGTCCCTCGCGCATCCGCCGGAACGGTGGCGTTTGCAACGTGAAATCGCTCCAGCGCATGCCAGCATGAAAGACAAAACCCGTTCGCTTGCTTTTCTTTCCCTGCTCTGTTTCGGTCTGGCGGATGTCCGTGACGGACTCGGCCCTTTCCTGGGCGTCTACCTTCAGGAACACGGCTGGACTGCCGATGAGATTGGCATCATCATGAGCCTCGGCGATGCCGTGGCTCTCCTGTGCGCCGCGCCCCTGGGTGCGCTGACAGACCATACACGCGCAAAACGCGCCCTTCTTGCCTGCGCCGCCGTACTCACGACCCTTGCCTGCGGCGCGTTTTTTCTCTCCACAGCGCCCCTGACCGTCGGAATGTCGCGCTGCGTACAGGCCGTTGCCGGAGCCGCCATAGGCCCGCTTATCTCAGGGGTGACTCTGGGGCTTGTGGGGCAGGCGGCCTTCCCCGCCCGCCTCGGCATCACCGAAGCATGGAATCATGCCGGAAACGCCGTATCGGCCGCGCTTGGCGGTCTCGTGGGCTTCCATTACGGTCTGACAGGGGTATTCTGGGTCATGGCCTGCATGGCCGCCCTCAGCCTTATGGGCATTCTGGGTATCAACGGCAGGCACATCGATCATCAGGTGGCACGCGGTCTGGAGCCCGCAGACATCCCTGTGGGTGCCCCCGTTTCCCGGCCGCCCCACAGAACCTTCCTCCCCCGATCACTCTGGGCCGTAGCGCTGACCGTCGCCCTGTTCCACTTCGGCAATGCGGCCATGCTGCCTCTGCTCGGGCAATCCGCCGTTACCCGCTTCGGCAGCGATCCCGCCCTCTACACGGCCGCCACCGTCATTGTGGCCCAGGGGAGCATGATTGCCGCCGCGCTGCTGGCCTCGCGCCTGGCCGTGCGCAAAGGCTACGGCGTCCTTTTTCTGCTTTCCCTCTGTGTTCTGCCCATCCGCGGCCTGATCGCCGGACTGTATGCCAGCGAATGGGTCATCCTGCCCGTCCAGATTCTGGACGGTATCGCCAACGGCATCCTCGGCGTAGCCATGCCCGGCCTTGTGGCCCGTCTGCTGCATGGAACAGGCCATATCAACCTCGGTCTTGGCTTCGTCACGGTCGCACTCGGCACAGGCGCGTCCATGAGCCACGCCTACGCCGGCTATATCGCCCACCTCTTCAGCTACGAAACGGCCTTTTTCGCACTGGCACTGGCCCCCTGCGCCGGCCTGACGCTCTATATTGCCGCCCTGCGCCGCTTCCCCGATCTGCGGCGGGCATCGCGGAAAGAAGAAGAGACCCCGTAATCCGGGCAGGCCCACAGCAACTTCAGAGAAGCGCACACACCGCAGCGCACTCCCCGCCCGAGAGAACCATGTTCGCATCTTGCCAGAAAGCGACACTCCTCCTTGAGGAAATCAGGCGCAGGCTGCTCCGCCGTCTGGAAGAACCGTGCATTCAGGAAACGACGATTGACGGCTTCCGCCTCGCCCGCCGGGACACCGCGCCCGCGCATCCTGAAAACTGCTTTGAGAGACCGCTTGCGGGGCTTGTCGTGCAGGGTGAAAAGCACTCACTTGCCGGTGGCCGGGAATACGTCTATACGACAGGGCAAAGCATCGTTTCCGGCCTTGACGTTCCCATCACATCCTGCGTTGTCAATCCCACATGGGAAAAGCCCTTTCTCTTTCTGTACATCCATCTGGACAGACAGCTTATTTCCAGCCTGCTTGAGGAGATGCGGCAACCGGCCGAAGATGTGCCGGAAAAGCACATCACGGGCATCTCGGTAGCGGACACGGATCCGGATATACTGGAAATGTTTCTGCGGCTGCTGGATCTTCTTGAAAAACCGGAACAGGTGCGCATCCGGGCCCCCATGATGCTGCGGGAGCTGCATTATCTGCTGCTTGTCAGTCCGCACGGCGACATGCTGCGCCATCTGAACACCCCGGGCACACGGAACAATCAAATCATGCAGGCCGTGAGCTGGATACGGGAAAACTACAGGATGCCGCTGCGGATTGCCGCTCTGGCACAGCACGTCAACATGTCCGCGGCAAATCTGCACCGCCGCTTCAAACTGCTGACAGGGTTCAGCCCGGTGCAGTATCAGAAGCATCTGCGGCTTCATGAGGCCCGCCGTCTCATGCTGTTTGAAAACGAACGGGCTTCCGAAGCCGCTTTTGCTGTCGGTTATGAAAGCGTCACCCAGTTCAACAGGGAGTACAAAAGAATTTTTGGCGAACCACCGCTCCGGGACATAAGCCGCCGCCGCGCGCTACCCAGCCCGTGACACGCCTCCCGGCCAAACGCCCTTTCCTTCCCGGCAATCCTGGCAGCCCGCTCTGGAACATTGCGCTAAAGATCGCGCAGCCACCTCGCCACGGCCTCGCGGGCTTCGCCAACGCGCGACCCCCGAACCTCAAACCCTTTCAGGATACGGGCATGGGGGCAAAGCCGCCGGAGATCCCGTTCGCTTCGGCCGAGGCGGCTTCCTTCATGCGTACAGAAAGGGACTACCGTTCTTTCACCCAAATCGTATTTTTCCAAAAGCGTAAAAACAGGCATGGGAAATGTACCCCACCAGTTCGGATAGCCGATGAACACCGTCCGGTACGGCGTCAGATCCGGCAACTCCGTGACAATGGACGGTCGCGCGTTCTCCCGCTGCTCTTTCTTTGCCATATCCACCACAGCATCGTATTCCCGCGGATAGGGAACGGCTGTCCTGAGTTCCACCATATCACCGCCCACCTGCTCATGAATGAGTTCCGCGAGTTTGCGCGTATTGCCGGAATGGGAAAAATAGACGATCAGCACCTTGCCTCCTCCAAGCTCCGCCGCCCGCAGAGATTGCTGAGCCAGAAGCGGGGCTGCCATGACGGCTACCGCGCCCAGCGCGATCCCCCGCAGGAACTCCCGCCGCTCACGGATACCGCCCTTCTTTCCTGTTCCATCCTTCATACACATACCCCCTGTTGTCTGAAGTCCGCACTGTCAAAACGGAAGGGTACGCCAACGCCGCCAGAAGGCTATTCACAATACTTGCAACTTGTTGCCTGATCGTCCAGGTATCTCTTTAACAACTTTGGCGGGCACTCCCGCGACGACGGTGTACGGCTCCACATCTTTGGTGACGACGGCCCCTGCCGCAACAACGGCGTTCTCTCCTATGGTTGTACCGGGCAGCACTATGGCGCCGGAACCAATCCAGACATTTTTGCCGATGACGATGGGAGCCGGATAGTTGCCATGCCGCTCATCAGGAGGAAGACCGTGATTGATGGTGGCCAGCACGACCCTGTGCCCAATCAACGCACCGTCACCGATAGTGATGCCGCCCTGATCCTGAAAACAGCAACAGGCATTGATGAAGACGTTCTTTCCTATGGTGATATTTTTTCCAAAATCAGTATGGAACGGTGGAAACAGGGTAAAAGAAGCGTCGATGGGCTTTCCTGTCAGCCGGGACATGCATTCCCGTATCTGTTCCGCGGAATGATATGCGGCGTTCAGCTCGGATGTAATACGCATGGCCTCATGGCTGCATTGCAGAAGCAGATCGTGCGCTTCTGTTCCCGCATCCACACTTTTTCCACTATTGAAATGCTGAAGAAGTTGAGAAAGTGTCATCAGTTGTTCTCCCACGGAGTGCGGATTTGCCCGCGGACGGGCGGCGCTGGCCTGAAACGCTGAAACCGCATCCGGCGGCCAGAGGCCGTGCGGCTTCCCTCTCCCTGTGAAAGGGGAGGCTCCTGATCACAAAGGTATTTCGAGCAAAATAAAAGACTGGAATTTAATGTCAAATACTTATTATGCCCTTTGTCCTGATGGGATTGTTCCTGTCCCCGAGGAAAGCAACCTCTGCTTTCGTCCTCTCAGCCCGACGCTTACGTCCAGCGTCAGCATTGCATAGGAAAAAATCAGGTCTTTTCCAGACCGGCGGAGTTACTGCTTGCCACGCTGCAAGAACAGGCACATCCCTCTACGGCGGGACATCCTCCCCCTCAAGAGCGGAAATTTTTGTCGGCGGGTGGTGACGAGCCACGCCTCTCCATGCTTCCCGCCATTGCCAGCAACGCCGGAATGTCGCCGGGGGCGCAGGCGACGGCATCCGGGCGGGCACGAAACCATGTCAACTGGCGCTTGGCATAGGCGCGGGTGTTTCTGAACCAGAGGGTCTTGCAGGCTTCCAGCGACAGATGCCCGTGAAGAAAGGCAAAGAGTTCCGCACAGCCGATGCCGGACCAGCCGGGGGCGGCGGAATCGTCGCAGCGGCGCAGCGCGGCGCGGGCCTCATCAAGGGCTCCGTCACGCAGCATGAGATCGATGCGGCGGATCAGTCGCGGCTCCAGCGCCTCAAGGGTTGGCATGAAACAGGCCAGCGGCCCGGCGCACAGAGGCGCGGGCATGGCATGGGTATGCCACCAGCTGAAAGTTTTGCCCGTTGCCTCAAAGACTTCCAGCGCGCGTACAATCCTCTGGCGATCATTGACGTGGATGCGCGCGGCATAAGCGGGATCATGACGCGCCAGCTCCGTATGCAGCGCAAGAGACCCCTCCTTTTCAAGCCTAGCCGCCAGACAGGCGGAGATATCTTCGGCTACCGGCGGAATTTCAGCGATGCCGTGAAGCAGACTCTGAAAATAGAGTCCTGTACCGCCAACCAGCAGAGGCAGTTTGCCGCGCGCATGTATGTCACGGATGACGGTCATAGCCATGTCAACCCAACGCCCCGCGCTGATTTTACGGGATGTTTCCAGAAAACCGTACAGATGGTGCGGGCAGCGGGCGCGTTCCCCAGGTGAGGGTTGCGCGGTAATCAGGGGGAAATCCACGTAGACCTGCCGGGAATCGGCATTGACGACCTCGCCGTTCAACGCCGCGGCAAGAGCCAGTGCCGCTTCCGTCTTGCCGCAACCGGTAGGTCCGGCAAGACAGAAAACCGGTAGGGGCTGTCGCGCTGGCGGCACGGCTAATCCTTGACGCGAAAACCGCCATAGGGCGGCGCAAGGCAGGGCGTCCCCTGGCGGACTTCACCGAGTTCGTACTTTTCCTGAAGACGCAGGCGCACATTTTCCGGCACAAGCCCCGTGATATCCGCCCCGTGGCTGGCGGCGGATTTGACAATGGTGGAGCTGGTAAAGAGCCACTGATAATCCGTCATAAGAAAAACGGTCTGGATACGGCGTTGCAGGCGGCGGTTCATGAGAGCCAGCTGAAACTCGTATTCAAAATCCGACACCGCGCGAAGGCCGCGCAGAATGGCGCAGGCCCCCCGCTGGGCCGCGTACTCCACAGTCAGGCCGGAAAAAGGTTCCACCACGGCGCGGGGTTCGCCCGCAAGCGCCTCGCGGGCCATGCCCACGCGCTCTTCCTGTGTGAAGAGGGGACGCTTGGGCGTGTTGTCGGCCACGGCGACGATCACCTGATCAAACACATCCAGCCCGCGCCGGACAAGACCAAGGTGACCATTGGTGATGGGATCGAAGGTTCCAGGATACAAAGCTGTTTTCATGCGCGTTTCCAAAGGAGAAGGCGGGTCTGTCCAAAGACGCGATCGGCCAGCGGCTCCCAATTTTCGGGGCTTCTGAAAGGCGCGCCCTTTTCCAGTTCCGCGGAGATGAACGCATCCGGGGCAAGCCAGCCGCGTTCCTCCAGAGCTGTCAGGCATACATTGATCAGGTTCTTCCGGTAGGGCGGATCGATGAAGACAAGGTCCACGGAAGCGGCCGGGGATCGCAACAGCACCTTGCGCACATCCTCACGCAGCAGGCGCGCGCGATCCCGCACGGCGAGCTCTTCCATGTTACGGGCCAGGCAACGGGCGGGAAGCTGGGCATTTTCCACAAAAACGGCCTCAGCCGCGCCCCGGCTGAGCGCCTCAAAACCGAGGCTGCCGCTTCCGGCAAACAGATCGAGTACGTGGGCGCCGTCAAATCGCATTCCCCGGGACAGCAGCATGGAGAACAGGGCCTCGCGCGTCTTGCCCATGGCCGGACGATAGCCTTCGCCTTCCACGGTATGGAGACGCCGCCCCCCGAGACTTCCAGAGATAATACGCATGGCTTCTCCGATACGGAAGGCCGCCCCTCCTGTCAAGCGCGATACGCCCACGGAAAAGGCGGCCGGAAACGCCTACATGCGCGACAGAAGGCGCGTCATGGCATAGTCCATCTTTTCCAGCGCATCCCGCAATTCGGTCTGTTCCACCCAGGGGCGGCATTCGATATCCGCGAGCCGATCGCGGAATATGCCCCACTTGCGCTCCAGCTCTCCCGTAAGGAAATCCCAGTTGATTCTGGGGTGAGCCTGGGCCTCATGGCGCAACGTTTCGGCGACAAGCGCTCCCTCAAGAACCATTTCCTCAAGATAGTCCGGCATCAGGGGTGTAAGTCCGAACTGTTCGCGAATCAGGGCCGCAAGGGTATGCTGGGCCTTTTCCTCACCATGCACCAGAACGATCTGCGGTTTTGCCGGGCCGGAAACCAGCGGTTTCAGCCAGTCCAGAAGCTGGCTTTGCCCGGCATGGGCGGAAAAACCGTTGATGGTATAGATGCGGGCGGCCACTTCCATGTCTTCGCCGAACAGGGTGATTTTACCGGCCCGCTCGACGATCTTGCGTCCCGGTGTGCCCACGGCCTGATAGCCGACAAACACGATGCTCGCTCCCGGCCGCCAGATATTATGTTTGAGGTGGTGCTTGATGCGCCCGGCATTGCACATGCCGCTGGCGGAAATAATGATGCAGGGCCCCTCATAGGCATTGATGGACTGCGACTCCTCCACGCTGAGCGTATAGCGCAGGTTGGGCAGTTCAAAAGGATCTTCTCCCTTGCTGAGCAGGGCCTGCGCGTCTTCGTCAAAAAGTTCGCGGTGGCGCTTGAATACCTCGGTGGCGCGAATGGCAAGCGGACTGTCCACAAAAATGGGCATATCGCCGGGGAGCTTGCCCTGGCGGTTGAGATTGTGCAGACAATAGAGAATTTCCTGGGTACGCTCCACGGCAAACGCGGGAATAATAACCTTTTCGCCCTTGCCGTAGCTGTAGGCGACGGCATCGGCCAGCTCGGCGTCACTCACGCTTTCATTCTTGTGGTTGCGATCGCCATAGGTGGATTCCATAAATATGTAGTCGGCGGCGGGCGGCGTTTCCGGGTCGCGCACAATGAGTGCCTGCGGACGGCCTATGTCGCCGGAAAAAACAATGCTTGTGGTCTTGCCGTCCTCTTCCGCCTCAATACGCAGGGAACCGGAACCAAGGATATGCCCCGCGTCATAGTAGGTCACGCGGATGCCGGGAGCCGGCGAAAATACCGTATGGTATTCCACATCCTGAAACAATGCCGCCGTCCTGACGGCGTCATCCGTCGTATAGATGGCCGGAGGCGGATTCCTGAGGCCGCGCCGCTGATACTTGGCGGCCGCCCACTGGGCTTCCATCTCCTGAATGTGCGCGCTGTCCTGAAGCATGAGATCCAGCAGTTCCGCCGTGGCGCGCGTACAGTAGATGGGGCCGTTGAAGCCGTGTTTGACCAGCAGGGGCAGAAGCCCGGAGTGATCCATATGGGCATGGGTCACAAGCACAAAATCCAGAGCTTCGGGAGCATAGTTCTTTTCATCGCGGTTCCGCTCCTCAATGGCTTTGTTGCCTTGATGCAGTCCGCAGTCCACACAGAAACGCCTGCCGCACGCCTCTATCATAAAACAGGAACCGGTCACCGTCCGGGCCGCTCCCAGAAATTGAACCTTCATCAGGGATACCTCGTTGTTACATGGCCGCCGTCCGCCCACCTTCCCGCGGAACTCCCGCCATTTTGCCGACTATGCCCGTCATCCGGCGCAAGCGCAAGGGGGTGGAGGTACTTTGCCGGCTTGCCCTTGGGAAAGGGAAAGGCTATCGTGCATCCCAAGCGCGTACCGCCGCACGCCCCGCGGCCACAGTGCCGCAGCAAAAGACGAGGAGAACGCCCATGCCTGAGATCCAGCAGAATATCATCGACGATCTTGCCAATGTGACGACCGAGTCATGGCGCACCTTCCGCATCATGGCGGAAATGGTGGAAGCCATGGATACGCTCAACAGTCTGAAAAATCCGTGCGTCTCCATCTTCGGTTCGGCGCGGACAGATCCGGGCGCGCAAGCCTATCAGGATGCCGAAAAAATGGCCCGTCAGCTGGTGGAGCGCGGCTACGGCGTCATCACCGGCGGCGGCCCGGGTATTATGGAGGCCGCCAACAAAGGGGCAAAGGAAGCCGGGGGCGTGTCTGTCGGGCTGCACATTTTTATCCCGCATGAGCAGGACTGCAATCCCTACCTGACGACGCGCTGTAATTTCCGCTACTTTTTCATACGTAAATTCATGTTCGTCAAATATTCCATGGCCTATGTCGTCATGCCCGGCGGCATGGGCACCATCGACGAACTTTCCGAAGCCTTCGTGCTGGCGCAGACAGGACGAACCCGCCCTTTCCCCATCATTCTCTATGACTCCACCTATTGGAGCGGTCTGATTGAATGGCTGCGCCGCACCATGACCGGCGAAGGCTATATCAGAGCCGAGGAGATCGACCGTCTGATCACGGTCTGCGATACGCCGGAAGAGGTCGTAGGCACCCTGTGCAAACTGGTGATCCTGTAGACGCGCGGGCCATTCCCTGCCTTGGCCCGCGTCCCGATCCGCCCATCGGCTGGACATGGGACGCGCTCATGGCCTGCGCTCTGGAAGACGCCGCGCGGGCGGCGGATCAGCGCGAGGTTCCCGTGGGCGCGCTTGTCGTGCACACTGGCGGTCGGGTGCTGTCACGTACCCGCAACAGCCCGCTGGCACGCCATGATCCCACGGCTCACGCCGAGATTCTGGCGCTGCGCAAGGCGGGGGAAGCCCTCGGCAACTACCGCCTCAACAACTGCATTCTTGTCGTGACGCTGGAACCCTGCGCCATGTGCGCGGCCGCGCTCGTCCATGCGCGCGTCGACGGCGTGGTCTTCGGCGCGGCCGACGCCGTCTCCGGAGCCCTTCTCTCCTGCGACGACATCCTCAGCCGGCCTTACCTCAACCATCGTGTCTGGCATATGGGCGGCATTCGCGCCGAAGAGTGCGCGGCTCTGCTGCATGCCTTTTTCGCTGTACGGAGGACGCCCTGATGCTGGAATGCACGGTTTTTCTCTGCGGCGCCGTCTGCATGGCCGTGGAAATGGTTGGAGCGCGCCTGCTCGCCCCCTATGTGGGCACGTCCTCCGTGGTCTGGACCGGCGTTATCGGCATGATGCTGGCCTTTCTGGCCTGCGGCGCCTGGCTTGGCGGCAAATGGGCCGACCGGCGTCTGGATCGCCGCACACTGGCGATCATTCTTGCCGCCGCTGGGCTGGGTTGCGCGCTGGCCGCCGCCGCGGGCGGCCCGCTTGCCGATAGTATCACGCGCCGGGTGGACAATCTGTACACGGCGGCCATCCTCTGTTCCGGCGCCATCTTTGCCGTGCCCGCCTTGTTCTTCGGCATGATCACGCCCTACGCCATCCGTCTCCGTCTGGCGGGTCTCAGCAACGCCGGCGCCGTCGTCGGACGCCTCTCCGCTCTTGCTACCGCCGGGAGCATCCTCGGCACCTTTCTCGGCGGCTTTGTGCTGATTTCCTATTTTCCCAGCCGCGCCATTCTCTGGAGCATGGCAGCCGTGCTCCTGCTGCTTTCCCTCATACATGCCCTCCGCCACGCCTGGCCGCGCGCGGCGGCGCTGCTCCTCTGCCTTTTCATGACAGCCGCATCCCTGCCCGACGCCACGCGGGACGAATCTCCGCCGCCGCTGACGGAAAGCGCCTATAACAGTCTGCGCATCTGGCAGGAGACCACCGCGTCCGGGCATACGGTACGTCTGCTGGCAACGGATCCCGGCCATGTGCAATCCCTCATGGATCTGGACGATCCCGCAGATCTCCGCGCCGCCTACACGCGCTACTACCGCCTCGGCCCACTTCTGGCGCCGCGGGCGCGCGCTATTCTCATGCTCGGCGGCGGCGGGTATTCCGTGCCCAAATGGCTGCTGGCCGGTCGCAGCGGTCTGCCCGATGATTTTCACCTGACCGTGGTGGAACTTGATCCGGCCATGACGGCGCTGGCCCGGCGCTGGTTCGCCCTGCCCGATGATCCGCGCCTGCGCATCGTCCACGAAGATGCCCGCACCTTTCTTCGCCGCAATGCGCGGCAGTACGATCTCGTCTTTATGGACGTCTTTACCTCCTGTTATTCCATCCCCTTTCATATGGGAACGGTGGAGGCGGCGCGGGAGCTGCGGCGGGCCACCGGCGATGGCGGCCTGCTGGTAATGAACGTCATTTCACCGGCCTTCGGTCCCCGTGCCCGTCTGCTGCAAAGCATCCGCGGCGCTTTGGCCTCCGCTTTCGAAGAGGTGCGGGTCTATTGCGTGAGCGCCCCCGGACACCCATCGCTCCTGCAAAACGTCATGCTGCTGGCCCTGCCCCACAAGCGCCCGCAACCAGATCCGGACACCTTCGCCGACGCTGAACTTGCCGCCATGCTGCAATCCCGCTGCCTCACCTGTGAAGCTGGCGACACGACTCCGCCCCTGCGCGACGGCTTCGCTCCCGTAGAGTACTATACGCTCATGCTGACAGACCGGGACTGAACAAAAAAAAGGAGAATCCCCCGCCAACCACAACCGACAGGGCGCACAGCCTCCTCTCACAAAAGCCTGGTTGCTTTGGAAAAGGAACCCATACGCCCCGCGGGTATGCGCGCCTGAGCCGCTTACGCCAAATTACCGGAATTGCCGCCGCCTCCCAGCATGTTGAGGGCCAGGACTTCCTCTTTTTTGAAGCGATTACCCACGGCGGCGCGTACGCCATCATCAGAAGAACCGAACTGTCCGGCGCGAAGGGCGTACAGATTGCGGATCAATCGCCTTTCATAGCCTCCGTCCGTAGTGCCGCTCATCTCGTCCGCCCTGCCGAAAAGGCGGGCCGCCCCTGTGGGGCCGTGTTGTACGGCCGTACTCCAGATGACTTCACGCATGGCTTTGGAAAGACGATCAACGTCAAGGCGTGTCTTTTCGCCGATACTTTCCAGAGCGGGCTTGTAGTGGCTCTCAAGAATGAAGTTTTCCTGAAGTGAGGCAAAGCGATCCGGCTGCTCGGCGGCGATGGAGCGCCATTCCTCAGGCATGGCGCCCTTGCGGCTGCCGGTATTGGCCGGACCGGAAGAGCGGAGACGCTCCGCAATATCCGGCGCTTCCTCGTCAAGGAAATTCAGAAACGCCGTCATGCTGCCGACGCGCGAAGCAATCTGATACTTGCCATAGGAGGTGCCGCCGGTACGGTCATAGCCGATGGCGGCAATCCCGTCGCTGCCGGACTCAAACTGTGCCGAAAGGCCGCCGATTTCCTCGCCTCCGTCCTTGCCGCGCCGGCGGGCGGTACGCGTCTGATGCCGCGCGCCATCCGCCACCGTTCGCGTACGGATATAGTCGCAGCGCTGCAACTCCCGGACAGTGCGGATCCCGTTCTCCGGCATGGAAATCTCATTCATGGCGGCCATATTCCGCAACTGCCGTGCCGCATTCATGCCGCCAGCCAGCGCCAGCGGAGATGTGCCCTCGGGAGTCATGCTGCCGGCAAGCCGCTCCAGGGCATTGGTACGGCGCATATCCGCCTGAGCCTTACTGTAGACATGGGCGCGCGCCACATCACTGGGATTACGCCCGGCCAGCATAAGGCGGGAGCCGTCCACTGACGCCTCCTGTACGCCTTTTTCCCTGGCTGTGGCCATGATATTGGCGAACGTTGTCATGCCGCTTTGGCGGCCCTGTCCTCTGGCGGCGGCGGGCAGGCTTTTCTTATCGTCCGCTGAAGCGGATACCGTAAAAAGAGAATGATTCATGACGCCTCCTCCGTCGCTTGCAACAAATGTCCTGCGACGGAAATGTCATCTCCGTGACGACATGCGCCGTCCGGGTCGTGGATATATCAATGGCGGAACGCGGAGCATTCTTTCCTCGACCCTGCAAAGCAAAAAGCATACCTTTCTTAGAACATACTGATATTTATGTATTTTTATAGAGATGAAAATGAAGTTTCTTTTTTTGTCGTTTTTTTGACATTGCGGGAAAGCGCTTCTTTCCCGCTGCCAGTACGCCAAGAAATGGCTAGGCCCGGCCGCTCTCGCGCTCTTCCTGGCAGGCCCGGCACAGACCGACGCCAGGCAGCGCATCAAGACGCTTCTGCGGAATGGGATCACCACATTCACGGCAGCAGGCGACGCCGTCAATCCACTCTGGCCCTTCCTGATCCATAGCGGCGCGGGCGCGCAGCAGGGCCGATTCCCTGTCCAGCCGTTCCAGTTCCGTCGCCTGATCAAAGACATCCATAGCTTTCTCCTTGGCAAAACAAGCGGCAATCCCGAAAGGGGATTGCCGTTCCGAGTTCGTCCGAGGCGTGAAAACTACCCTAGTCGGGGAATCCTGTAAACAGAAAAAACATTCTCCGGGCCGGGCGCGACACCGCCTGCTCTAGGATCGATAGTCCGAGTTCAGGGTCACATACGCATGACTGAGATCAGAGGCGAGCAATGTATAAGAGCCCTGACCAATGCCCATGTCAATATGAATGTCCACGTCATTGCCCTGAAGCAGCTCATACAGGCGATCTTCAGCGTCGTCGTTGACAGGCTGCCCGTTGCGGAAGCGTTCGATACCGCACAGCGTCAGCACAAGAGCCTCCGGCCTGACAGTAGCGCCGCTGCGGCCCACGGCAGCCACGATGCGGCCCCAGTTGGCATCCTTGCCATAAACAGCCGTCTTGACGAGCTGCGAGTGTCCGACGGCGCGGGCAACACGTTCCGCCTCGGCATCGGAGATCGCGCCTTCCACTCGAATATGCATGACCCTGGTAGCGCCCTCGCCGTCCTTGACAAGCATATAGGCAAGCTGTCCAAGAACGTCGGTCAGAGCGACTTCCAGCGCCTCGGCATCCGCTCCCGCCACCACCACGCCGGAAGCGCCGTTGGTCAACCCCAATACGGTATCGTTGGTGGAGGTATCGCCATCTACGGAAACACGGTTGAAGGTTACGTTCACGGCGCGATCAAACATGGCCTGCCAGGTTGCGCCATCCACGGCGGCATCGCACAGCACCACGGAAAGCATGGTTGCCATATTGGGGCAGATCATGCCCGCGCCCTTGGCCATACCCGCCAGGCGAACCGTCCCGCCGGAAAGCGCCACATCGCGCACAGCGTACTTGGGAAAGGCATCGGTCGTCATGAACGCGCGGGTAAAACCTTCGGCATCCCGCGTACCCAGATTGGCCTTGAGTTCGGGCATGGCCGCACGCCAGCGATCCATGCGGAGCTGCGCGCCGATAACGCCTGTGGACAGGGGCAGAACCTCCTCCGGGGAAATTCCCGCGATGGCAGCCACAAGGCGGCAGCTTTCCCGGCAGTTGGCCAGCCCCTCGTCGCCGGTACAGGCATTGGCCTGCCCGGAATTGGCCACAATGGCCCGGGCAACGCCACGTTCACGCACGGCCTCGCGGCATACCTGTACGGGCGCGGCGGAAAAGACATTGGTCGTAAAAAGCGCCGCAACCTGCGCCGGGCGATCTGAAACAATCAGCCCCAGATCATACCGGTCAGCCGCCTTGAATCCGGCCTGTGCGGAACTGGCCTTGTATCCCTTGGGTAAATCCTTTTCCATTGCTCCGAAAACCTCATCCTGCGGTATCGCTGTTTTTTTAAGGCCAGAGCTGTTCCACGTTGAGAACGAGAGCGCTCTGGCGGACACCCTCGCCTGGGCACTGTGGAAAAAGCATGTTTTTCCACAGTGCGCGGGCAGCGTCGCTTGTGAAATTGAAAAAACTCAAACCCAACATGCTCTGGAGAGCGAAACGCCTCTTCACCTGAAAAGGAACAGGGACATTGCCGCGGCAATGTCCCTGTCAAAAAGATGAAACTCTGTCAACGACCTGACAGCCTGGGCAACGCCGCTTCTCACTCCCTTCTCTCCCAAGCCCCAACGTGCGTTGGGAAAGGTACACAGGCGTAGCGGACGCTTTTCAGGCGGTAGCGCAGCCTAGCTCTTGCTCTTCTGAATTTCGTCGGCAATGGCCTGCGGCACGCGTTCGTAATGATCGAACTGCATGGTGAAGGTCGCGCGCCCCTGGGTACGGGAGCGAAGGTCGGTAGCGTAGCCGAACATGGAGGCCAGAGGCACCTGCGCGCGGACGCTCTGCGCGCCGCCCGCGCGGGCTTCCATGCTCTGGACACGACCGCGGCGGCCGTTGAGGTCGCCCATGACATCGCCAAGATACTCTTCGGGAGTCACGACTTCCACATCCATGATGGGTTCAAGCAGTACGGGGGCCGCTTGACGCATGGCTTCCTTGATGGCCATGGAACCGGCCACATAGAAGGCCTGTTCGGAGGAGTCCACTTCATGGTAGGAACCGAACACCAGATTGACCTTGATGTCCACGCAGGGGAAACCGGCCATGACGCCGGATTTCATGGCGTCCTGAATACCCTTGTCCACAGCGGGAATGTATTCCTTGGGAATGACGCCGCCGGTGATGGAGTTGACGAATTCGTACCCCTTGCCCGGATTCGGTTCCACCTCGATGACCACATGACCGTACTGCCCGCGACCGCCGGACTGCTTGGCGTGCTTCATGTCCACCTTGGCGGTCTTGGAAATGGTTTCGCGGTAGGCGACCTGGGGCTTGCCCACATTGGCATTCACATTGAATTCGCGGGTAAGACGGTCCACGATGATTTCCAGATGCAGCTCGCCCATGCCCGCAATAAGGGTCTGATTGGTTTCCTCGTCACCCTTGACGCGGAAGGAGGGGTCTTCCTTGGCGAGCTTGTTGAGGGCGGCTGACAGGGCGTCGCGGTCGGCCTTGGTCTTGGGTTCAATGGCCACTTCGATCACAGGCTCGGGGATGTTGAGCGATTCAAGGATGACTTCGCGCTTTTCATCACAGAGAGTGTCGCCGGTGGAGGCATTCTTGAGACCCACGAGGGCCACAATGTCGCCCGCGCCGGCCCATTTGATGTCCTCACGCTTGTTGGCGTGCATCTTCAGAATACGGCCAATGCGCTCCTTCTTGCCGGTGTTGGCATTATAGACGCTGGTCCCAGACTCAAGGCATCCTGAATAGATACGGAAAAAGGAAAGATGGCCGATAAAGGGGTCGGAGAACAGCTTGAACACAAGCCCGGCCAGAGGTTCCTTGTCATCACACGGACATTCGATGAGCTTTTCCTCATCGCGGGGATCATGCCCCTGCATGGGCGGAATATCCACAGGGGAAGGCAAATAATCCACCACGGCGTCCAACAGAGGCTGCACGCCCATGTTACGGAAGGCGGATCCGCAGAGGACAGGCACGATATTGCGGGCAACGGTAGCCTTGCGGATGCAGGAAATGATTTCCTCCTCGGTCAGGCTCTCGCCGCTCAGGTACTTGTCAAGCAGGGCCTCGTCCTCTTCCGCCACAGCTTCCATGAGTTCGTGGCGTTTTTCATCGTAGAGGGCCCGCATATCGGCAGGCACGTCTTCCACGGAGAATTCGGCCCCCTTGGTGCTCTTGTCAAAGCGGATGGCATGGCCGCGCACGAGATCCACGACGCCCTCAAACTTGTCTTCAGCGCCGATGGGCAACTGCAGGGGCACGGCTTTTGCGCCCAGGCGATCATGAATCATGCCGACGCAGCGGAAAAAGTTGGCGCCGATGCGATCCATCTTGTTCACGAAGCAGATGCGGGGCACATGGTAGCGGTCGGCCTGACGCCACACGGTTTCGGACTGGGGCTCCACGCCGGCCACAGCGTCAAACACGCACACGGCGCCGTCGAGCACGCGCAGCGAGCGCTCCACTTCAATGGTGAAGTCCACGTGACCGGGAGTATCGATGATATTGATGCGGCAGTCCTTCCAGAAGCAGGTCGTCGCGGCGGAAGTAATGGTGATGCCGCGCTCCTGTTCCTGCTCCATCCAGTCCATGGTGGATTCGCCGTCGTGGGTTTCGCCAATCTTATGGGAGACGCCGGTATAGAAAAGAATGCGTTCTGTGGTCGTGGTCTTGCCGGCGTCAATGTGAGCCATGATGCCAATATTGCGCTGTTTGTCTACTGCAACGGTGCGGGACACGGGCTATTCCTCCAATCGGAAGTGAGGGGGCGGGGCGAACGGACGCCGCGCCCTTGCGGGCGCGGCCATTCCGCAGGAAAGGGCGGTGTTACCAGCGGTAATGGGCAAAGGCCTTATTGGCTTCCGCCATACGGTGCGTGTCTTCACGCTTCTTCACCGCGCCGCCGCGACCGTTGAAGGCGTCCAGCAGTTCAGCGGAAAGCTTGGATGTCATGCCCTTCTCGCCACGCGAACGCGCATAGTTGATGAGCCAGCGGATGGAAAGGGAGACCTGGCGATCGGGACGCACTTCCATAGGCACCTGATAGGTAGCCCCGCCCACGCGGCGGGCCTTAACTTCCAGATGGGGCTTCACATTGTCGAGGGCCTTCTCAAAGGCGCGCATGGGGTCTTCCCCCGTCTTCTCGGCAAGGTTCTCCAGCGAACTGTAGAAAATCTTTTCGGCTGCGCCTTTCTTGCCGTCGTACATGAGGCGGTTTACGAACTTTGTCACCAGACGGCTGTTGTAAAGCGGATCGGGCAGCACTTCCCTCTTGGGCACAGGACCTTTACGGGGCATGACAGTCTCCTTGGTTTGCGGCGTCACCAGCCCCGCAACGCCCCGGCGCGAAAGCTGCCTGGGCGCGTTGCATGACGTACGCCGTACTTGCTATGAAAAAACCGGCTCATACCGGAAAAACGGCGGACAGGCCTCCCGCATTGCCAGTATAGGGAGGCAATGCTCTTAACGGAGGCATTCCCGCCCAGCGGGCGCCTATCGCGCGAAAAACTACTTGGGACGCTTGGCGCCGTACTTGGAACGGCTCTTGCGGCGATCAGCCACGCCGGACGTATCGAGCGTACCGCGCACGATGTGGTAACGAACGCCGGGCAAGTCCTTGACGCGGCCGCCGCGGATCAGCACCACGGAGTGTTCCTGCAGATTATGGCCTTCGCCGGGAATGTAGGCCGTCACTTCGATACCGTTGGTCAGGCGCACACGGGCGACCTTACGCAGAGCCGAGTTGGGCTTTTTCGGAGTCGTGGTGTACACGCGGGTGCATACGCCGCGACGCTGCGGGCACGCCTGCAGGGCCGGGGTTTTCTTGCGCTTCACCACCGCCTTCCGCTCAATACGGATAAGCTGGTTAATCGTAGGCATTGCTTCCTCCAGAGAAGTCTCCCGCCGGGAAAATCCCGCCGGGTCCGGCAACAGCGCCGGATGATTCTTTGAACGGAATCCCCTACCCCACGATCGCGACAATGTCAAGAGCCAAACTCCGGAGCTTGCCTTGTCCCCCGCCCTTTGCTAGCGAACAAGGAACGGAATAAACTTTCTCAGGAGTCCGTATCCATGTCAAAAAAGAACAAGCAGCGCGTCGATCCGCTTTCCTGCCCCCTGCCCCCCGGCGGTGCAGACAGTCACGCCCATCTCGACGGCGCGGAATTTGACGCCGACCGCGACGCCGTCATCGAACGCGCGGCGGCGGCGGGGGTTTCCCATATTGTCAACATTTTCCTTGATCCGTTTGCCTTCCTCGAACGCCGCCGCCTTTTCGACGCGCACCCCGGCGTGTTTTTTGTCCTCGGTATCCACCCCTGCGAGGGACAGCGCTGTACCCCTGCCGCCCTTGACGCCATCCGTGCCGCGCGCGCCGCTGAACCACGGCTCCGCGCCATCGGAGAAATCGGCCTTGATTTTCACTGGGACGACTGTCCGCGCGAGATCCAGTACCAAGCCTTCGCGGCGCAGCTCGACCTTGCCCGCGAACTCTCGCTGCCCGCCGTCATCCACTGTCGCGATGCCGAAACGGAATGTCTCATGACACTGGAATCCCGCAACTTTCAGGGCTATCCCCTCCTCTGGCACTGCTTCGGCGGCGATCCCGCCCTGGCCCGGCGCATCATTCAGAATGGCTGGCACATCTCCATCCCCGGCCCCGTCACCTATCCCGCCAACGCCCGCCTCCGCGAAGCCGTCGCCACCATACCTGGGGATCGCCTGCTTCTTGAGACAGACGCCCCCTATCTCTCCCCCGTTCCCTGGCGCGGTATCCGTAACGAGCCCGCCCATACCGTCTTCACAGCCCGGAGCATGGCCGAAGCCAGAAACGCCTGTCCGGAAGAGCTCTGGCGCGCCTGCGGTGACAACGCCCGAAACTTCTTCGGGATTGCGCAGCCTTGACGGAAGTGGGAGCCGCCGCCATTACGCCTGGTTCTCCACTCCTCAGCCAAAAAAACTCAAAGGGAAAAGTCATGAAAATAGCATTATTGCAGTGCAATGCGGTCACTGGAGACGTGGTGGGCAATGTGGCGCGCATTGCGGCCGCGGCACAGGAAGCGGCCGGGGCTGGAGCGGATTTATGCGTCACACCTGAACTGGCGCTGACAGGCCCGGATCCGGGAAGCTATGCACGGATGGTGGACTTCGCCGACGGTTGCCACAGGGGGCTGGATCTGCTGGCTGAAGCGGTCAGAAATGCGCCGCCGCTGCTGGTGGGCGCGCCTGTGCGGAGCGTCTATGCCCAGGAACTCCTCTCCAACGCGGCGGTGCTGTGCCGCGATGGGCAATGGCAGGTCGCCTCCCGCAAGGTGGGCGCGGACGGCGCTGGCCGGGAAGGACGACTCTTCGAACTGGGGTTGTCCTGCGGTATTCTGACTCTGGGCGGCTGGCGCATGGGAATTGCCCTGTACGGCGAGACCGGCGGCGAAAGCTCCTTCTGGGAAATTCAGTACGCCAGCGGCCACAATCCTCTGATGGAAATGGTTCAGCGCGGGGTCGACGCCATCATCCACATGAATGCAACCCCTTTTTGCCGTGGATCGCAGGAGTTCATCGAACAACGGCTTTCCCATGTGGCGGCGCGCCACCATGTTCACCTGTTTTCCGTCAATCTGGCGGGAGGCTTTGATTCGGGGGTCTACAGTGGCCAGAGCGTGGCCTTTGACCCTACGGGGCAGCTGCTGGCACGCGGCCGGGCCTTTGAGGAAGAGGTGCTGATCGTGGACACGGCTGAGGGCTCAGGAAAAATCCACGCCTCGTGCGCCTGCCCTGAGGAATCCGTCTGGCACGCGCTGACGCTGGGAGTTCGGGATTTCGTAGGCAAATGCCGTGCCGGAAAGGCCATCGTGGGGCTTTCCGGCGGCATGGATTCGGCTCTGGTCTGCGTCGTGGCCGCCGAAGCCCTCGGCCCTGAGAACGTGCTGGGCGTGCTGATGCCTTCCCCCTACAGCAGCGAAGGTTCCGTGACGGATTCGCTGGCCCTTGCGGAAAATCTGGGTGTGCGCACAGTGACGCTGCCCATCGATACCGTCATGCGCGCTTTTGCGGACACCCTGCGCCCGGGGCTGGGCCTGTTCCCCGAACCGCCCCATGGCGATACCACGTTCGAAAATGTGCAGGCCCGTATCAGGGGCGTACTGCTGTCGTCGCTGGCCAACCGCGCGCGGGCGCTGGTACTCAATACCGGCAACAAGAGCGAGGCCGCCGTTGGCTACAGCACGCTGTATGGCGATACCGTGGGAGCTCTGGGCGTCATCGCCGATCTGACGAAAACGGAAGTCTATGCCGTGGCCGCATGGTTCAATGACAGGCATGGCAGGAAGCTGATTCCCAGCGCCATATTCGAAAAGGCCCCTTCCGCCGAACTGCGGCCCGGCCAGAAGGATTCCGACAGCCTGCCCCCCTATGATGTTCTCGATCCCGCTCTCCAGCGCCTGCTGCGCCCCGATCCCCACGGCGCGCCCCTCAACGATACGGAACAGGACATTCGCGCCCGGATGTTCGCCGCGGAGTTCAAACGCCGTCAGGAACCGCCGGCCCTCTATCTCACCGACATGCCCTTTGGCGGTGGCTGGCAGGCCCCCATGGCCGGACGCTATCGCATGCCGCGGTAGCGCCGTCACGTTGAAAACGGGGCCGCGCGCATCTTGAAAGCCCGGCGGGACTGGCGTAATCTTGAACCTCTTTTGAATCCCGCAGCGACGGAGGAAGTCATGCCTGAAGCACCGGAAAAAAACCTGGCTCTTGATATTGTACGCATCACGGAAGCGGCGGCGCTGTCGTCGGCGCGCTGGCTGGGGCGCGGAGACAAGGAGGCCGGAGACGGCGCGGCTGTCGACGCCATGCGCGTGAGTTTTTCCACCCTCCATGTGGACGGGGTAGTCGTCATCGGCGAAGGAGAAAAAGATCAGGCCCCCATGCTGTACAACGGCGAAAAGGTCGGCATGGGCGATGGGCCGCAGCTGGATGTGGCCGTAGATCCCGTGGAGGGCACAAGCCTACTGGCCTATGGCCGCCCCAACGCCATTTCCGTTGTGGGGGTGGCGCCGCGCGGGAGCATGTTCAATCCCGGGCCAAGCTTCTACATGCAAAAACTGGTCGTTTCGCGCGAAGCCCGCGACGTTGTGGATCTTGACGCGCCGGTGGACGTGAACCTGTCGCGCGTGGCCGCCGCACTGGGCAAACAAATAAAGGATCTCGTGGTCTTTGTTCTGGACAAGCCGCGCCACCAGAACCTGATTGCGGAGATCCGCAAGGCGGGGGCGCGTATACAGCTCCATTCCGACGGTGACGTCGCGGGGGCGCTCATGGCCGTTGACCCCCGATCGGAAGTGGACATCATGATGGGGACGGGAGGCACACCCGAAGGCGTACTGGCCGCCTGCGCCATCAAGGGCATGGGAGGCCAGCTTCTGGCGCGCCTCGACCCCCAGTCCTACGTGGAAAAGGATGCCATCGTCGATGCCGGTATCGATATGCGCGCCGTGTTGACCGTACACGATCTTGTCAAAAGCGACGACTGCTTCTTTGCCGCCACCGGCATTTCCGGCGGAGATTTCCTGCGCGGCGTGCGTTACAGCGCGCGGCATGCCGTAACGCACTCGCTGGTGCTGCGGGGCAAGACGGGAACCCTGCGCTATGTGGAGTCCTACCACAACATGGATCGTCTGGCGAAGATCAGCGCCGTGAATTACTAACAGCCGAGGCTTCTATGGAAAGGTTTCCGGGCGCGACGCTGGCATTGCTGCTGGCCCTCTCCACCGCGCTCATGACGCCGCCGTCCGCCCAGAGAGCGTATGCGGTTTCGCGGCATGCCGCCGTATCGGTCTATGACAGGCAGCCGCCTGTGACGGAAAAGGAAGTCGCCGCCTTCGTGGACATATTGCCCCGCTTCCGGCAATGGACCCGGAACAATGGGGAAGAGGCGCACCCCGTGCGCCGTAAGGGCAAGCCGGACTTTCTCTATTCGTCCGAAGCGGCCGCCTGGGTGAAGAGGGAAGGCTGGGATCCCCGCCGCTTCTTCTGTGTCATGGGGCGCATGGCCGCTGCCGTGACCATCCTTGCCGAAGGTAACGACATGCCCGCCCGCCCCGGCGATATGCCCGCCGTCAGCAAAAGCGAGCTGGATCTGGCCCGCGTCCATATGGGCAGCCTGCTCAGGGCCGGTGGCAACGGCGCGACGCTGGAACATTGACGGCCGTGGCAACACGGCGTGCCGCCGCGGAAAGGGGAACCTCCCTGGAATGGGGAGGTTCCCCTTTCCTCCGCCAGCGCGTCATAAAGGGGGAGGAACGCCTTCCACCGACTTGACAAGCCGCGAACGGCATGCCTAAGTAGCGGCACAGTACCATTTTTCCCCGCGCGTTTTTCTTCCTTCTCCCACCGTAACACACAGGGAAATCCCGATGCACCGACGCACCGTCCTCAAGGGTCTTGCCGCCTCGGCTCTGGCGTTCAGCCTTCCCGCGGCGTCTGCCAGGGCAGCGACCCTGAACCTGCTGGCGAGTACCTATCCCGTCTATCAGATTGTCAGGAATATCGTTCAGGGCGTGGATGGCGTCCACGTGGATCTGCTGATTCCCGCGGCCACAGGCTGCCCCCATGACTATGCCCCCAGCCCGGCGGACATGCGAAAACTGACGCGGGCATCGGCTGTCGTTCTCAATGGGCTGGGCATGGAAATCATGTTTGACGAGAGCATTCGCCGGCTGAATCTGCCCGTCGTGCTGGCCTCCGTCGATGTCTCCACGATCCCCTCCCGCATACATGAAGATCCAGAGGAGGAAAAGCACGGACACACGCACGCGCTCAATCCGCACATCTTTGCCGCGCCCAGCCGGGCAGCCCAGATGGCGCGATCCATTGCCGCACAGCTTGACAAACTCTTCCCCGGGCATGCCCCCGCCTTCGCCACCGCGGCGTCCGCCTATGCCGAACGCCTGGACGGACTTGCGGCCCGCCTGAGGATCGCCGGCGCCCCCTTTGCCGCCGGCGTTGTCCTGTATCACGACGCGCTGGCCTATCTGGCCGACGACGCAGGCATTCCTGTCGTTGCGATCGTGCAGGAGAATGAGGATCAGACACCCACAGCGGCGCGCCTCATGACCATCGCGCGGGACATAGCCCGGCGCAAGCCAGCCCTGCTGCTGGGAGAACGCCAGTTCCCCGACGGCGCCATGCGGATGCTGGCACAGGAAAGCGGTGTGCCCCTGATCTTTCTGGACTCCTGCGCTTCCGGTGACGGCAACGCGCCGCTCTCCGCCTATGAGGACTGCATGAACGCCAATATCCGCGCACTGGAGGAAGCGGCCGGTGCCCGGAAATAGCCCCGCCATCCGGGTTCGCTCTCTGACAGTCCGGCGCGGCACGCATATCGCGCTGCACGGCATTGACGCCACCATTCCCCAAAGGAGCGGCACCGTTCTCGTCGGCCCCAACGGAGCGGGTAAAACCACCTTTCTCCTCTGCCTTTCGGGAGAACTTTCCTACAGCGGACAGATAGACATTTCCCCTGTGAGAGGAAGGACGCCCAGAATAGCTTTCGTGCCGCAATATGTGACTCCGGCCGCGCACATGCCGCTGACCGTCATGGAATTTCTCTCGCTCAGCGGCAACAGCCGCCCCCTCTGGCTCGGTCTGGGCGGCACGGCCCGCCGGCGGGCCGCACAGGCGCTGGATCTGGTACATGCCGGAAACCTGCTGCACCGCCCCCTATGCGGTCTTTCCGGCGGCGAATCCAGGCGCGTTCTTCTAGCCGCGGCCCTCATGCGCGATCCCGATCTGCTCTTTCTTGACGAACCCGCCGCCGGGGTTGACATGCGCGGCGAACGGGAATTCTGGCAGCTTCTGGACAGGGCCAGGCGGGAGCGCGGCTTTACCCAAATTATGGTAACACACAATCTGCCACTGGCCGCCCACTATGCCACGCACGTCATTGCGCTCAATCAGACGCTGATAGCACAAGGCCCGCCCCACGCCGTCCTGACGGCAAGCGTCATGCTGCGTCTTTTCGGCGTACCCATTCATCTCTATCCGGATCAATGCGCACCGCTTGAGCGCGCCTGCGCCACCTGCGGTGCGCAATGCGGCTTGGCTTCAGGGGATCCTCCCTTGTCCGCCTTACCTGAACCCCCGGAACGCCACCCCATCCTACGCTCCTGAGACGCCATGCCCGACTGCACCCCCCTCGTTGCGCCGCTGCTCTCGCTGTGTGGCGCCATCCCTCTCGACTGCCTGCAACCGCACTTTATGCGGCAGGCATTGATCGGCCTGCTGCTCCTCTGCCCCATGACCGCCGCTCTCGGCGTACAGGTAGTACACTTCCGCATGGCCTTCTTTTCCGATGCCATCGGCCATTCCGCCTTTGCCGGCGCGGCCCTCGGCCTCATGCTGTCTGTCGATCCCCTGCTGGCCATGCCCATTTTCGGCATCCTGGTAGGATTCGCCGTCATGGCCGTACAACGCCGCGCCGCGCTCTCTTCCGACGCCGCCATCGGTATCGTCTTCTCCGCCGTGGTTGCCTTCGGCCTGGCCGCCGTCAGCCGCGCCCCCGGCATGGCACGTACTGTCCAGCAATTTCTTTATGGAGACATCCTCACCATCAGTACCAACGAACTTGTCGTTCTGGCCCTGCTTGGCCTTGCCGTGCTGGCTTTCCAGTTCGCGGGCTACAACCGCCTGCTGCTCATCGCGCTCAACCCCATCATGGCCAGAGCCTCCGGCATCCGCGTCGCCCTCTGGCAATATCTCTTTGCCGGCCTCACGGCACTGGCCGTCATGTTTGCCGTGCGTGCCGTAGGCGTGCTGCTGGTAACGGCCCTACTCATCGTCCCGGCCGCCGCCGCGCGCCATTTCGCCCGCACAGCGGGCGGCATGTTCTGGTGGGCGCAAGCCATCAGCGCCACCTCCGGCATAGCCGGCCTGCTGCTCTCGGCCCAACCCTGGCTGGCTACCTCCAGCGGAGCGACAATTATTCTCGTCACCTGCCTCTGGTTCGCCTTCGGCGCGATCCCGCGTCGCAATACCGTGGAATGAGCGCCGTTCGCGACACCCGCTGCCTCTCAAAGGAAAAACATCATGGAACATACCGTCATCGTCACCGGCGGCGCTGGCTTCATCGGCTCCGCTGTGGTACGCCTCCTGCTCTCCGCCACCAACTGGCGCGTGGTCAACATAGACAAGCTGACGTATTCCGGCAATCCCGCCTCGCTGGCTGATGTGGAACAGCATCCGCGCTATCATTTCATCCAGGCGGACATTGCGGATGCCGCCGCCATGCGCGCGGCCTTCGAGGTCTTCCAGCCGACCTGCGTCATGCACCTTGCCGCCGAAAGCCATGTGGACAGATCCATTGACGGCCCCGCCGTCTTCATGCAGACCAATATTATGGGAACCTTCACCCTGCTGGAGGAAGCCCGCCGCCAATGGAAAACCCTCGTCGATCACGATCCCGGCAAGGCCGCCCTTTTCCGTTTTCATCATATTTCCACCGACGAAGTCTTCGGCGATCTTGCCGGCACAGGCGGCCTGTTCACGGAACAGACGCCCTATGCGCCAAGCTCGCCCTATTCGGCCAGCAAGGCGTCCTCCGATCATCTTGTCCGGGCCTGGCACCGCACCTATGGCCTGCCCACGCTCATCACCAACTGCTCAAACAACTACGGCCCCCGCCAGTTCCCGGAAAAACTCATCCCGCTGATCATTCTCAACGCCCTTGCCGGGCGCCCCCTTCCCGTCTATGGCGACGGACGGCAGATCCGCGACTGGCTCTATGTGGAAGATCACGCCCGCGCGCTCCTTCAGGTGCTAACCTGCGGTCATAGTGGCGAAACCTACAATATCGGCGGCCATAACGAAAAACAGAATATCGACGTCGTGCGCGCCGTCTGTGCCATCCTCGAAACCGCCGCCCCCGGAAAACCCGCCGGTGTCACGCGCTATGAAGACCTGATAACCTTCGTCAATGACCGTCCCGGACACGACAGCCGCTATGCCATTGACGCCACAAAAATTGCCCGCGCCTTCGGCTGGCGCCCGCTTGAGACCTTTGAAACCGGTCTCGCCAAAACCGTTCGCTGGTATCTCGAAAACAGGCCGTGGTGGCAGAGCATCCTTGACGGCACCTACCGTTGCGAACGTCTCGGCGTCAATGTGTAGGGAAAGCACGCCGTCCCGCCCCTCCCCAAACCTTCTCCGCCGCCAGCATGAGAACAGCCCGCCGGCAGCCGGCGGGCTGTTCTCTCCCATACGGGGGGAGTCTCCTCCCGCACCGCGTCTCATCCGCAACAGCCGCTGTCCATACGCCGTTAGGGACGCTCTTTCAGCGTGCGGGTAAAGATATTGCCGTCGCGCTCAAGCCCCTGTGCGGCGGCCTTGGCATACCACTCGTCCGCCGCCGCCTGATCCTGGGCTACGCCCACCCCGAATTCATAGCAGGCCCCCACGTAACGCTGGGCCTGGGGATTGCCCTGCCGGGCGGCTTTGAGAGCCCACTGGAAAGCGCGTTTATGATCCTTGGGCAGGACATCACCCGCAATATAGCGCTGGGAGAGCGCAAATTCCGCCTCGGCACTGCCATTGCCGGCGGCACGTTCCATCCAGCGCACGGCGGCCTGGGGATCGCGGGGGACCCCTGCACCTGCCTCACAGGCGTAGGCAATGAGCATCTGCGCTTCCGCGTTGCCGTTTTCCGCCGCCAGCTGATACCATTTGGCGGCGGTCTCAAAGTCCTGCGGCACACCAAGGCCGTTTTCGTAGCAGCGTCCGATCAGCACCTGCGCCTGCGTGTCGCCGTTCTGCGCCAAGGGATGCGCCAGATCCAGCGTTTTCCGGTATTTGCCAATGTTGTAGGCCGTCACGGCCTCGCGCAGCTGTGCCGCTGGATCCGCCGCCAGGACGGACGGCGGCACACACGAAAGCGCTACGGCCAGCGCCGTGCCCGCCGCCAGGTAGGCGGCCCTATTTCTTGTCGTCATGGGAAAAACTCCTTGCGGGCTTCTGCCCGCACGCGCTCTTGTAGCGCGCCCGCGTTCGGGATGCAAGGTGAGCCAGGCATGGTATTGTTTTTCCCGCCGTCTGAAGCTATGCTTAAAACGCCACACACCCCCGCAAAAGGAGACTCCATGCCGGAACGCTATCCGCATCTTCCCCCTGCCAATGGGAACGGCGCCGACAACGACAGGGAACAAAAAATCTATGACGCCGAAATTATCCACGGGGAATACCGCACTGACGGTACGGCCTCTTCAGACTGCCGGCGGAATGCCAGCGGTTTCCACGCCGCATCCTGGAGCTGGACATCCATGCGCGGCGGCATGGGCGGCATGAACGCCTTTGATACCGCTTCGCGCTACGCGCCGGTGGTCACCCTCTTTCTGCTTTTCATCGTCCTCTTCCGCTTCGGCTTTCTTGCCTGCCTGGGATTTCTCTTCTTCTACGCCATCGGCGCGGCCTTCAGCACGGTATGGCTTATCCGCCGCATGGCCGAAGGCAAATCCGCAACCCCCTGGCCGTGGCGCATCGGCAACTGGACCGTGTCATTCCTGCTTGCCGGATGGCTCTCCGGCGGCTTTCACTGAACTTCATCCATTTCCGCGGTTGCATGCCGTCAATCTATTTCGTATATATACTGCGCTGTGCGGACGGCAGTCTGTACTGTGGCATGACGACACACCCGGAACGCCGTACCCGCCAGCACAACGGAGAACTCTCCGGCGGCGGACGGTACACCCGTAGCCGCCGTCCCGTGCGGCTCATCGCGTATCGCTCCTGCTCCGGCAAGGGGGTGGCGCTGTCGCTGGAAGCGCGTATCAAAAAATTGCCGCGTGACAGGAAACTGGACGCCCTGTGCAGTCTGTAGGAAGGGGCACTCTGTGTGCGAGCGCCTCCCCATGAGTGCGTGGGAAAAACATATTTCCGGCGGAGCGGCCCGCATCGCTCAAAAAGGAATCTCCATGCCCATGCGACCACTGTTAGGACAGGTTTTGCGGAATGATACCCTTTGAGGTGGCTCTGGCCTTTTTCGGCACGGCGATAGTTCTTTCCCTGGCCCCCGGGCCGGACAACCTTTTTGTTCTTTCCCAGTCGGCCCTGTACGGCGCGAGGGCGGGCGTCTGCACCACGCTGGGCCTTGCCTCCGGCCTTGTCGTTCACACGACGGCCGTGGCGCTGGGCGTAGCCGTTCTGTTCCAGACGTCCGCCGTGGCCCTTACGCTGCTGAAAATGGCGGGAGCGGCCTACCTGCTCTATCTGGCATGGCTCTCCTTCAGGACGGGCGCCGTACTTTCCACCACCGGCAAGGCCGAATTTCTGGGCTATGGCGCACTGTACCGCCGCGGCATCCTCATGAATGTCACCAACCCCAAGGTGACGCTGTTTTTCCTGGCGTTTCTGCCGCAGTTCTGCGATCCGGCGCGGGGCAGCGTCGCCGTGCAGGTAGGCACGCTCGGCGGCATCTTCATGCTGGCGACCCTGATCGTCTTTTCTTCCATCGCCGTCGCGGGCGGCGTCATAACGGCCCGTTTCAACCGGTCGCAAAAAGCGCAAATTCTGCTGCACCGCTGTGCGGGCGTCATCTTTACCGGCATGGCGTTCCTACTGCTCTTTGCCCACAATTGAACGAACTGTCGCGCCGTTTTCCGGCAGCATCCCTTTTCCCGGAGAGGTACTCCGACACGTGAGGTTTTCTTCCATGTCCGACACCCGTATTCCCCTTGGCGCTCTTCCTTTGGAAGGGCTGGAGCTGCACCTTGACGATCAGACGCTCTGGAGCGGGCCGCTGGAGGAGTTCGGCATGGATTGCCGCATTACCCGCCCGCTTGCGGCCGACATCAGGATCCAGCCGCTGGAAGACGGCTACCTTGTACGCGGGACGATCTCCGGCGATGTGACAGTGCCCTGCAATCGCTGCGCCGAACCCATGCCCGTCCATCTCGAAGAACGCTTTGAAGACTTTGAGGATACGCCGTCCGAAGATACCGCCTGTGACGGAGAAGGCCGTATTTTCATGGAAAAAGGCGCGTTTTATCTGGATATAGCCGCCATCGTCTGGGAACAGTTCGTGCTGGCACTGCCTCCCAATCCCCTTTGCCGCACAGACTGCAAGGGCCTGTGCCCCGAATGCGGCGCCAACCTCAATGAAGGCATATGCGCCTGTTCCCACGATGAGGGCGATCCGCGCATGGCCGTTCTGCGGGGACTGAAAATCGCCAGACAGTGAGGCCGGGAAAAATGCGCGGCGGCACTCCCCTAGACATTTACAGGAAAACCTGCTACGCATCTTCGTCTCGTACAGCCTGAAAAAGAGGCTCCGGGAACTGATGTCAGCGACATAACAACTTCCGCCTTTGGAAAAGGAGACTATGCCATGGCCGTTCAACAGAACAAAAAATCCCGCTCCCGCAAAGGAATGCGCCGTTCCCACGACCGCGTGGCCGTGCCCGCGGTGATCTACTGCTCCTGCGGCGAGCCTACCGTGCCCCACAGCGTCTGCCCCAGCTGCGGCAGCTACAAGGGCCGTCAGGTGGTCGCCAAGACCAACGCTGAATAACTGATGAACACGCGCCCCATCATCGCCGTGGACGCCATGGGCGGGGACTTCGGCCCCGCCGTGGTGGTACCGGGAGCCATTGAGGCCGCCCGTATCCATGACCTGCACGTTCGGCTTGTGGGCAACACTCCCAAACTGGAGGCCGAGCTGGCCAAACTCAATCTGGCCGACGTTCATTTTGATATCGTCCACGCCGACGATGTGGTGCACATGAATGAAAAGCCTTCCGACATCCTGCGCCGTAAAAAAAATGCCTCCATCCAGGTCGCCTGCCGGTTGGTAAAGGATGGAGAGGCCGACGGCGTTGTCAGCGCCGGGCACTCCGGCGCGACGGTAGCCTGCGGGATGTTCATCATGGGACGCCTGCCAGGCGTGGAGCGCCCCGCTCTTGCCGCGCTGCTGCCGACGGAGAAAAATCCTGTCGTTGTCCTTGACGCAGGCGCCAATGTGGATTGCCGGCCATACCATCTCTTTCAGTTCGGACTCATGGGCGACGCCTTTGCCCGTGATCTGCTGAACTACGCCTCGCCCCGCGTCAGCCTGCTGAGCATCGGCGAGGAGGAAGGCAAGGGAAACAGCCAGGTCAAAGAAGCCTATGAACTGCTGAAGATGGCGCAGAACCTCAATTTTACCGGCAATGCCGAAGGACGGGACATCTTTACCGGCAATGTGGATGTGGTCGTCTGCGACGGCTTTGTGGGCAACATCGTCGTCAAGATGAGCGAAGGGCTGGCGGCCTCGCTTATCCATATGCTCAAGCGTGTTTTCACTTCGGGCCTCCTGCCGAGCCTGGGCGGTCTGCTGGCCAGGGGAGCCTTCAGAAAATTCGCCAAGACCATCGACTACGCCGAAACAGGCGGAGCGCCGCTGCTGGGCCTGCAAAGTCTGGCCATTGTCTGCCATGGCCGCTCCAATGCCCGCGCCATGACCAACGCCATAAAAATGGGCGGCACTTTCGTGCGCAAAGGAACCAACAACCGTCTTGCCGAAACCATTCTGGCCAACGAGGAGCTGACACGCTTCTCCCGCGCCATCTAACCGACGGAACCTCATGAAGATCTCGTGTTATATCCACGCCCTGTGCGGCTATGTGCCTGATGCCGTGCTGACCAATGACGACCTGAGCGCCATGGTCGATACCAACGACGAATGGATCACCTCCCGCACGGGAATCAAGCGCCGTCACAGAGTGAGCGCCGATCAGAACGCTTCCGATCTGGCCGTCAAGGCCGCACGCATGACGCTTGCCCGGAGCGGCACGGCGGCGGAAGATCTCACCCACGTCATCGCCGCCACATGCACGCCCGACGCCATTTCCCCTTCCGTGGCATGCCTGGTGGGCGGCAAACTGAAGGCGGGCGCTGTCATGGCCTTTGACGTCAGCGCCGCCTGCTCCGGTTTCCTGTACGGACTTTCCGTCTGCCGCGGCCTTCTGGCGGCCGATCCCGACGCACAGATTCTCTTTGTCTGCACGGAAGCCCTGACACGGCGCGTGGACTGGACGGATCGAAGCACCTGCGTTCTTTTCGGAGACGGCGCCAGCGCCTGCCTGATAAACGCGCAAAGCGCAGGCGCACAGGCTGAAGTGGAGGACGTGATCTGCCGCAGCGACGGTACGCTGCACGACCTGATTGTCGTGGGCGGCGGCACACGCTGCGCCTACGCCAAGGGAACCCCCGTCGACGAACGCTTTTTCATTCAGATGCAGGGTCGTGAAGTCTACAAGCATGCCGTGCGCCAGATGACGCACATCTGCGAAGAAGTGCTTGAGCGCAACGGTCTGACCATCGGCGACATTGCCCTGCTGGCGCCCCATCAGGCGAATCTGCGCATTATCGAAGCCGTGGGCAGCCGGCTCCACATTGCGGACGACCATGTCTTCACCAATGTGGAGGAGTATGGCAACACCTCGTCGGCATCCGTGCCGCTGGCTCTGCGCGATGCCTGTGCGCAGGGACGCCTTCAGTCGGGGGATCGCGTCCTGATGACGGCGTTCGGCAGCGGTCTCACCTGGGCTGGCGGCCTGCTGCGCTATTTCTAACCAGAAAGCTTCGGCCATCTCGCATCCGCGGCCCGGCTGCGATTTTGTGGAGGGGTTCCCGAGTGGCCAAAGGGAACAGACTGTAAATCTGTCGTCGTAAGACTTCGGTGGTTCAAATCCACCCTCCTCCACCACAACACTGCCGGACACGAAGGGGATACCATGAACAACGAAATGCCCACCGCCCTTGTCACTGGCGGCTCTCGCGGCATCGGCCGCGCCATTGCCGAGACCCTTGCCCGCGATGGATTTCAGATTTTTCTCACCTATGTGAGCCGCCCCGAAGAAGCGGAATCCGTCGTTACCGCTATCAACAAGGCTGGCGGACAGGCGCGCGCCTTCAGGCTTGATGTGGGCAATCCCTCGGCTATCACTGAATTTTTTGCCGGAGAAATCAGGAACAAGGTCAATCTTGCCGTTCTTGTCAACAACGCCGGCATCACAAAGGACGGGTTTCTTGTTCGTATGAAGGATGAGGACTTTGACGCCGTTCTGAACGTGAACCTGCGCGGCGCTTTCGTCTGCACACGTGAAGCCGCCAAAATCATGAGCAAAAACCGCTACGGCCGCATTGTCAACATTTCTTCGGTCGTAGCCCAGATGGGCAATGCCGGGCAGATCAACTATGCTTCCGCCAAGGCCGGGCTGCTGGGTCTGACAAAATCGTGCGCCAGGGAACTTGCCGCGCGCAACATCACCGTCAACGCCGTGGCCCCCGGTTTCATTGAAACCGATATGACCTCCTCCCTGTCCGACGAGGTACGCGCCGAGTATGCCCAGTCCATTCCGCTCAAGCGCATGGGAACAGCGCGGGAAGTCGCTGACGCCGTCGCCTTTCTGGCTTCTGACAAAGCCTCGTACATCACAGGACAGGTGCTCGCCGTCAATGGCGGCATGTACTGCTGAACGCCGTTTTTTCGCTGCCGCAAGGCGGCTGGGCGGCCCAACGCCGCCACAATACCTTCATGGAGGAAGACATCAATGTCCGATATCGCTGAAAAAGTAAAAAAAATCATCGTGGATCAGCTGGGCGTAAGCGCCGAGGAAGTCAAGCCGGAAGCCTCCTTTGTGGACGATCTCGGCGCTGATTCCCTTGATCTGACCGAGCTGATCATGGCCATGGAAGAAGAATTCGACATCGAAATCGCCGATGACGACGCCCAGAAAATTCTCAAGGTACAGGACGCCATCAACTATATCGAAGCCAAAAAAGGCTAATTGCCGTTTTTCGCCCGTGTGCTCCGATTCGTTTCGGAGCGCACGGTGCTTTTTATGCAGGGCAGCATTGCCAAGGAGCATTCATGAGCCGCACTCGTGTTGTGATTACCGGCGTTGCCGGCGTTACCCCGCTCGCCAACGATATTGAAACCACCTGGCGCCGCCTTGTCGCCGGTGAATCGGGCATCGCCCCCATCACACTGTTCGATACGGCGCAGTACGATTCACGCATTGCCGGGGAGGTGAAAAACTTCGATCCTGAAGCCTGTATGCCCGCCAAACAGGCGCGCCGTATGGATCGCTTTACCCAGTTCGCCGTAGCTTCCGCCAAAATGCTGCTGGAAGACGCTTCCCTGACCATTTCCGACGCCAATGCCGCCGGCATAGGCATCATTCTTGGCATCGGTCTCGGCGGTCTCAAGACCATCGAAACCTATCACAGCAAGCTGCTCTCCGGGGGGCCCGGCAGGGTTTCGCCCTTCATGATTCCCATGCTCATTTCCAATATGGGCCCGGGACAGATTGCCATCATGACCGGTATCAAGGGTCCCAACATCGTCACCACCACAGCCTGCGCCTCGGCGCTGCACGCCATTGGTTCCGCCTTCAGTGAAATTCTGCTGGGCCGGATTTCAGGCGCCGTCACCGGCGGCGTGGAAGCGACGGTGACCCCGCTGGGCGTCGCGGGCTTCACCGCTCTGAAGGCGCTCTCCACACGGTACAACGACACCCCGCAACAGGCGTCCCGCCCCTTCGACGGCGAGCGCGACGGTTTTGTCATCGGCGAGGGCGCAGGCCTGCTCTATGTGGAAACGCTGGAAAGCGCACGCCAGCGCGGGGCGAAAATCTATGCCGAACTGCTCGGCTACGGCGCATCTGACGACGCCTATCATATGACAGCCCCCAGCGGCGACGGCGAAGGCATGGCCCGCGCCATGCAAAATGCGCTCAGGGATGCCGGTATCGCGCCCGAGGCTATCGGACACATCAACGCGCACGCCACCTCCACAAAACTGAACGATGCGACCGAAACCAAGGCCATCAAGACCGTCTTCGGCGCGCACGCTTCCCGTATCAAAATTTCCGCCACCAAATCCATGACAGGACACCTGCTCGGCGCTTCCGGCGGCATTGAAACCGTCTTTACAGCGCTGGCCCTGCATCATCAGACCGTGCCCGGCACCATCAACCTGACGCATCCCGATCCGGAATGCGATCTGGATTACACGGCCAATGGTTCCGAGAAACTGCCGTTTGAGTACGCCATGTGCAACTCCTTCGGATTTGGCGGCACCAACGCCAGCCTTGTGCTGAGGAAATGGACGGAGTAACCGCCCCGCGTATGCGTGTCCCGCGAGAGCGGCGGCCGTGCCGTCTTTCCGCCTTGCCTCCTTCTTTTTTTCGGTTTTTCTGACAGCCGCGAAGGAAAAAACGCTCTGGTTGGCGCAACAGACGCTTTTCCCTTCACGGCTCTCTTCTTTATCCCTGATGCGCTTTTTCCTCTTCCAGGGAAGGTGTGCCGCCGCCTCCGGCGGCCCGCGCCGCCCGCGGGACGGGGCTGTAAAGGAAACGAGAGCATGGACGAACTGTTGCTGCAAGACCCGGAACTGGCCCGCGCGATCATTCTGGAATCCGATCGCCAGATGAGCAAACTGGAACTCATCGCGTCGGAAAACTTCGTATCGGCGGCCGTGCGTGAAGCGCAGGGCAGCGTGCTGACCCACAAGTACGCCGAAGGCTATCCGGGCAAGCGCTACTACGGCGGTTGCGAATATGTGGATATGGCGGAACAGCTCGCCATTGATCGCGCCCGCCAGATCTTCGGCTGCGACTATGTCAACGTGCAGCCCCATTCCGGATCACAGGCCAATATGGCCGCCTATCTCTCCTGCATCGCCCCGGGCGCGACCATTCTCGGTATGAACCTGAGCCACGGCGGACACCTGACCCACGGCAGCCCGGTCAACTTCTCCGGCCGCCTGTTCAAGATAGTTTCCTATGGCGTACAACGCGAGACCGGCCGTATTGACTATGACGACGTTGCCCGCCTCGCCCGTGAACACAAGCCCGACGCCATCGTCGCGGGCGCAAGCGCCTACCCCAGGAGCATTGATTTTGCCCGCTTCCGCGCCATTGCCGACGAAACCGGCGCTCTTCTCATCGTGGATATGGCCCACATTGCCGGGCTTGTGGCCGCGGGCGAGCACGAAAGCCCCATTCCCCACGCCCATATCACCACAACGACCACCCACAAGACGCTGCGCGGCCCCCGCGGCGGCATGATTCTCTCGGACGAAAGCCGCGCCAAGGCGCTGAACAGCCAGATTTTCCCCGGTATCCAGGGCGGCCCGCTCATGCATGTCATCGCCGCCAAGGCCGTGGCCTTTGGCGAGGCCCTGCGTCCCTCCTTCAGGCGCTACCAGCGCCAAGTCGTCCTCAATGCCGCCGCACTTGCCACAACGCTTACGGATGCCGGTTTCCAACTGGTTTCCGGCGGTACGGACAACCATCTCATGCTGGTGGATCTTACCAACAAGGATATCACAGGCAAGGAAGCGGAACACGCCCTTGACGCCGCGGGGATCACCGTCAACAAGAATACCGTGCCCTTTGAGACACGATCGCCCTTCGTGACCTCCGGCATCCGCCTCGGCAGCGCGGCCCTGACCACGCGCGGCATGAAGGAGGAGCATATGCGCACGGTGGGCGGCTTCATTATCGAAGCTCTTGAAAAACGTAACGACACCGCGGCGCTGACGGCACTGAGCGGCCGTGTCGCCGAATTCGCCCGCGGCTTCCCGCTCTTTTCCTGGTAAGGGGCCGCACTTCCCGCGCCCCAGGCCGCTTCCCGCTGAGACACATGGAAAATGCCGGTGAAAACTGCGTTTTCACCGGCATTGTTCTTCCCGAACGCGTGTCTGAACGCCCGAAGCCCCCGCCGCAGGCTTGGCTTTTTCATCTCCAGCGTGTAAGCTGCCCTCAATCCAGAGAGTACGATTATGCAACGCATGCCATGGCCAGACTATTTTATGAACATCACCTATCTTGTCAGGGAACGCTCCACCTGTACCCGACGCAAAGTGGGGGCCATTGCCGTCAAGGACAAACGTATTCTTGCCACCGGCTATAATGGCGCGCCCGCAGGCGTACCTCACTGCCTAGAGACGGGATGCCTGCGCGAGCGTCTTGGCATTCCTTCAGGCCAGCGCCATGAAATCTGCCGGGGGCTGCACGCCGAACAGAACGTCATCCTTCAGGCTGCCGTCCACGGTATCTGCATTCAGGACGCGGAACTCTACTGCACCACGCATCCCTGCGGCCTGTGCGCCAAGATGCTGATCAATTGCGGCATCCGCCATATCTGTTACAGCGAGGATTACCCTGATGATCTGGCGGCAACCATGCTGCGTGAAGCCGGCGTAACCGTAGAGCATTTTTCCTTTACGCCCAAGGCGGTGGAGATTCATGCCTGATACATCTTATGAAGGAGCGATGCGCCGCGCCCTGGCGCTTGCCGAACAGGGCCGCTGGAACGCCTGCCCCAATCCGACGGTGGGCGCGGTGCTGCTGCGCGACGGGCACATCGTGGCCGAAGGCTATCACCGCGCGGCGGGAGAGCCGCACGCCGAAATCGAATGCCTGGCCGACGCCCGCGCCAAAGGCATTGACCCTCGCGGCGCGACCATGGCCGTCACGCTGGAACCTTGCAACCACCACGGAAAAACGCCTCCGTGCAGCGAGGCACTCATTGAGGCGGGCATTGCCCGCGTGGTCTTTGGTCTGCGCGATCCCAATCCTCTGGCCGCGGGAGGTCTGGAGCGCCTGCGTCAGGCGGGTATTGACGTTACCGGCCCCGTCCTCGAACAGGAATGCCGGGATCTTATCGCCGACTTTCTTGTCTGGCAGACGGAACAGCGTCCCTACGTCATCCTCAAGCTGGCCTCCACCCTTGACGGACGCATTTCCACGCGCAACAGGCAACGCCAACAAATATCCAACGCGGCCTCCCACCATAACGTCCATCTGCTGCGCGCGGGCATCGGGCACTGCGGCGGAGCCGTCCTCATCGGCGGTGGCACGTTTCGCGCGGACAACCCCGCGCTCACGGCCCGCACTGTCCCCACGGATCGCCAGCCGCTGGCCTGTATCCTGACATCGCGCCTGCCTCAACCAACCGCGGACTTCCAGCTGCTGCGCGATCGCCCGCAGGACACCATCTTTTTTGTCTCTCCGGCAGCCTGCGCTTCCACCGTCGCGCACGCCCTGGGAGAAAAAGGCGTGCGCGTCTTTTCCGTAGGCCCGGGAATCAACGGACGCCCGGACTTTCCCGCCCTCTTCAAACTGCTGCGGCAGGATTTGGGCTGTCCCTACATTCTGTGCGAAGGCGGCGGCAAACTGGGGACATCGCTGCTTGAATCCGGCTTTGTGGACGAGTTTCTCCTGCATCTCTCGCCGCGAGTCCTGGGCGACAACGAAGCCGCCCCCCTGTTGCAGGGACGCAGCCCGGCGTCCATGGATGAGGCCATCGGTCTTCGCGTTACAGATGTCCGCCTGTGCGACGGCGATGTGCATCTGAGCCTTCGCCCGGCATCTCAGGGAGTCCGCTGATGTTTACCGGCCTTGTTCAGGGCATGGGCGAACTGCGCCGCCTCATCAGAAGCGCGTCCGAATGCCGTCTCGAAATCGCCCCGCTTTTTACGCTGGAAAACATGACTGACGGTGAATCCATCGCCGTCAACGGCGTATGCCTGTCCGTGGAAAGCCATCAGGGCAATGTCTTTACCGCCTACGCATCGGCGGAGACGCTGGCCCGGACGACCCTCGGTACGCTCAGCGCAGGCGCGCACGTCAATCTAGAACGGGCCCTGCAACTGGGCAGCCGCCTCGGCGGGCATATCGTCAGCGGCCATGTGGACTGCATCGCCACAGTGACGCAAGTGTCCCGCGCTGGGCAATCGTTGCGCTGTACGCTGCGCTTTCCTCCGGAGTTCGCGCCGGAAATCATTCCCAAAGGCTCCGTCACGCTGGATGGCATCAGTCTGACCATCAACGAATGCGGCAGAGACTCGCTCTCCGTCAACGTCATTCCCGATACGCAATGCCGCACCATCATGTCCCAGTGGCGCGCGGGTTCCCGCGTCAATATGGAAACAGACGTTCTCGGCAAATATGTGCGCCGCCACTTCCAATGCCACGAACAGGAACAGCCCCCCAGCGACAGACACGCCTCCGGCATCAGTTACGATCTTTTATTGCGGAACGGCTTTCTCTAACGCTGTCTCACGTTGCAAACATAACGGTTCCTCGGCGAGGACGAGAGCGGACGCCAGCGCCCAGACGCCCTCAAAAAACCGCGCATTTCTCACCGTGCGGGCAATGTCATTTTTGAAATTGACAAATCTCAAAAGTAAAATGTGTTAAGGAGCAATCGCATGACTACCCCAACCACCATTGCGGGCCAGCTGAACGCCCAGGGCCTGCGCATCGCCATTGTGGCGACCCGCTTCAACGATTTCATCGTCGATCGCCTCGTGGGTGGCGCGGTGGACTATCTTGAGCGCCACGGTCTGCCCTCCGGCAACATAACCCTGGTGCGCATCCCTGGCGCCTTTGAACTTCCGCTTGTCTGTAAAAAACTGGCCTCTTCCAAAAAATACGACGGCATCGTGGCCCTCGGCGCTGTCATCCGCGGGGCGACACCCCATTTTGACTACGTCTGCGCCGAAGCCAGCAAGGGCATTGCCCATGTGACCCTTGACCATGATCTGCCCATAGGTTTTGGCCTGCTTACCTGCGACAGCATCGAACAGGCCATTGAACGGGCCGGTTCCAAGGGCGGCAACAAGGGTGTGGAAGCCGCGGCCGCCATGCTGGAGACCATCCGTGTGCTGGAGCAGCTGTAATCCATGAGCAGAAGCAGGAACAACGGTCGCCGCGCGGCCCGCGCGCAGGCGTTTCAGGTTCTCTACGGCCTTTCCTTTACCGATATCCCGGATGAGGAGGAGGTGCGCAGGGCCTTCCGTCTTTTTCCAGCGCCCCCCGCACAGGACGGCAGCGTGGACAAAGCCCCACAGGCCGAGGAAGGCTTCGCCTGGGAACTGGTGTACGGCGTCTGGAGCAAGACGGCGGATCTTGACGAGCGCATCAGCCGCTTTTCCCACAACTGGCGCCTGGATCGTCTGGGGCGCGTGGAGCGCACCCTGCTGCGGCTGGCCCTGTATGAAATGTTCTACCGTCAGGATGTGCCCACAAAGGTCGCCATCAACGAAGCGCTGGAATTGACGCGCCAGTTCGGTGAGGATACCGCCGTAAGCTTTGTCAACGGCGTTCTTGACGCCGCGGCAGCGGCCTTTGAGGAGGAAAGGCCGGAAATACGCGATCAGGATCGGGACGCCTGACGGCGAAGGCTGGGAACGCAGCCCCATACAACACAACCGCTCAACCGCTCCGGCTCCGTCAGCCTTGCGCAACAGAAACGGGACTCCAAACACCATGAGCCACGAACGCTATACTCCCCAGGACATAGAACGCAAATGGCAACGCCGCTGGGATGACGAACACGCCTTTGACTGCGACCACGCCCCCGGCAAACCCAAGTACTATCTGCTGGAAATGTTCCCCTACCCCTCGGGCAATATCCACATGGGGCATGTACGCAACTATTCCATCGGCGACGTGATGGCACGCTGCAAACGCATGCAGGGCTTCAACGTCCTCCACCCCATGGGCTGGGACGCTTTCGGCCTGCCCGCGGAAAACGCGGCCATCAAACATCAGACGCATCCTGCCAGATGGACGTATGCCAATATCGACAACATGCGTACCCAGCTGCGCCGTCTTGGCTACTCCTATGACTGGCGCCGCGAAATCGCCACCTGCCGGCCGGAATACTACCGCTGGGAACAACTCTTCTTCCTGCGGCTGCTGGAAAAAAATCTTGCCTACCGCAAAAAGGCCCCCCAGAACTGGTGCCCCTCCTGCCATACCGTCCTGGCCAACGAACAGGTCATCGACGGCCTGTGCTGGCGCTGCGACAGCCGCGTGGAGCAGAAGGATCTGACGCAATGGTTCCTGCGCATCACCGCCTACGGCGACGAGCTGCTTCAGGATCTGGAGAAGCTGGAAGGCGGCTGGCCCGATCGCGTCATCGCCATGCAGCGTAACTGGATCGGCAAATCCACCGGCGCGTCCATCCGCTTTGCGCTGGAAACGGCGGTCAGGACGGCCGATGGTGAAACCGCCTCTCTTGACGTTTTCACCACCCGCCCGGATACCGTCTTCGGCGTGAGCTTCGTCACGCTGGCTCCGGAACATCCGCTGGTGGAACACCTCATCGCGGACTACGCCAGGGCCGATGAGGTGCGCGCCTTCGTCAACCGTATCCGCAACATGGATCGTCTTGAACGCCAGTCGGACACCCTGGAAAAAGAAGGCGTCTTCACCGGCGCCCATGTCATCCACCCCTTCACCGGGGAACGCGTGCCCCTCTGGCTCGGCAACTTCGTCCTGGCCGATTACGGCACAGGAGCGGTCATGGGCGTCCCGGCCCACGATCAACGCGATTTCGACTTCGCGCGCAAGTACGGACTTCCCGTGCGCGTCGTCATCGAGCCCAGGAACGCCCGCCTTGACCCCGGGACCATGACGGAAGCCTATACGGGCGAAGGAGTCATGATCCATTCCGGACAGTTTGACGGCGTCCCCAATCAGGAGGGCAAGGCCGCCGTTGCCGCCGAACTGGAACGGCTGGGCAAGGGACGCTCCACAACCCAGTTCCGTCTGCGCGACTGGAACATCTCCCGCCAGCGCTACTGGGGCGCACCCATTCCCGTCGTCTACTGTGAACGCTGCGGCATGATGCCGGAAAAGGAAGAAAACCTCCCCGTTCTTCTGCCGCTGGATGCGCAGATCCGCGACGGTGGCAAGTCGCCCCTGGCCGATCTGCCCTCCTTTGTCCACTGTGCCTGCCCGAAATGCGGCGGCCCGGCCCGACGCGAAACGGATACCCTCGACACCTTTGTGGAATCTTCCTGGTATCCCGCCCGCTATACGTCCGCCCGCAAGGAGGATGCGCCTTTTGACGGGGAGGCCCTCAGCTACTGGATGCCTGTGGATCAGTATGTGGGCGGCGTGGAACACGCCATCCTTCACCTGCTCTATTCACGCTTCTTCACCAAGGCACTGCGGGATCTGGGCTTCTATCCTCCGAATCTTGACGAACCCTTTACCCGCCTGCTCACCCAGGGAATGGTTCTCAAGGACGGCGGCAAGATGTCCAAATCCAAGGGCAACATCGTCGCCCCGGCGGACATGATCGAAAAATACGGCGCGGATACGGTACGGCTGTTCTGCCTCTTTGCCGCGCCCCCGGAACGCGACTTCGACTGGTCTGACAGCGGCATCGAGGGCTCCCACCGTTTCCTTCAGCGCGTCTGGCGTCTCTTTGAGGAAAACCGCGATCGCCTCGTTCCCCTCAAGGCCTGCGGGGCCGCCGCCAGCGACGCCAGCAATGGCGAAATGCGTTCCCTGCGCCGCAAGGAACACCTCACGGTCAGGAAAGTCAGCGAGGACATGCAGCCTGAACGCAGCCAGTTCAACACGGCTATCTCCGCCGTCATGGAACTCGTCAACGCCATGTACCTCGCCCGGGAAAAAATGGGGCGCTCCGAGGCGGAAACCCGTATCTTCTCCTCGGCCATGGCCACCGTTCTGACGCTGCTCGCCCCCTTTACCCCGCATCTTTGCGACGAACTCTGGGAACGCATGGGGCACGACGGACTGCTCCTCAACGAAGCCTGGCCCGCGTGGGATGAAGCCGCCCTTGCGCAGGATACCGTTACCATCGCGCTGCAGGTCAACGGAAAACTGCGCGGCGCCATCGAAGCCCCCGCGGGAGCCGGCAGGGAAACACTTGAGGAGCTTGCCCGCGCCGATGCCAGTGTGCTGCGCCATACGCAGGGCCTCACCATCAGGAAAATCATCGTCGTTCCCGGCAAAATCGTCAATATCGTTGCCAGCTGACACAGGCAAACACCACCGTCCGGGGGAAGGAAGACCGTCCTGCGGCAAAGGGCGCCCTTCCTTCCCTCCCAAACCGTCAATCCGCCCTCAGCCGTTCGTTCTGCCTGAAGGCACTGTTGCCCGCCCGTCTCCGGCAAGCCCGCCGTTTTCCTGTCTTTTTTCATGCGACACCTATGACGAACCATCCCGGATTCCAGTTTCTGATCTGTCCGGACAGCTATTTTCTGCACACGCGCCTGGAAGCGCTGCTGGCGGATTTCCCGCAAGCTGATCGCCATATCTACTGGGGCGACGAGGAACCTCCGCCGCGTTTCTGGGAAGACCTGACCCTGCAGGGCCTGTTCGGCACATCGCGCGTCCTGGTAGCGCGTCAGGCGCATCTCTGGCCCGCGGCCATCTGGAAAAAAATCTCCGCGGTACTGGGGCATCCTTCCGACCAATGCCGCCCCTTCTTCTGCCTCGAAACCGCCTGGGAAAAAGGCCAGCCCAAGTTGCCCGCGCATATCAAAAAACTGCGCTGCCTGGCCTTTGCCGAGCAACGGGGCTGGATCTGGAAACATGAAGGGCTTACAGAGCGCACGATTCGCCGCCATGTGCAGGAACGCGCCCGGATCCTGCGCCTTCCTTTCGAGGAAGACGCCTTTGAGCACTTCTGCGCATCGGTACCCCCCGACGCCAACGCCGTGGAAAACGAACTGCGCAAACTGCGCCTGCTCCTGGACGCCGGAGAAGAAAGCGCGCCTCCCGAACCGCCGCGCGTGACGGCGGCCCTGCTGGGCGGCACGGGCTGGAGCCCGGAAAGCAATGTCTTCTCCTGCATCCGCCATATGGAGGCGGGCAATCTGAGCGCCGTCTGGAAAGAGCTGGGGCACAGCCGCCACGATCCGGAAAGTCTGTTCTTTCCGCTCCTGACACTGCTGGCCCGGGACGTTCGCCTGCTCTGGCAATGCCGCATGGGCGAGCGGATCCGCATGCATCCCTCGGAAGCGGATTTCAAGCGGCGTCTTGCCGCCCGGCTGGGCACAACAGGACTGGCGGAACTCATGGGCATGATCATGGATGCCGAATGGCAGGTAAAAAGCGGCCGCCGCAGTGTGGAGCAAAGCCTTGATACGCTGACGGCCGGAGTGACGGCTCTCTGTGCCCGCTCCCGCTGACAACGCTTCCCCCTTGCGCGGACGAAAAAGCTGCTTACTATGTTACCATCCGCAGGCAGGAAAGAAAAATCATGAAAAGGGAACAGGCTCCGGCGTCCCGCAGACCGCAGCACAGCGGACACAGGGCACGCCTGCGGCAACGCCTTGAAAAAGAACCGCTCTCTGTGGCGGACTATGAGTTGCTGGAACTTCTGCTGGGCTACGGTCTGCCACGCAAGGACACCAAGCCGCTGGCCAAGGAGCTTCTGGCGCGCTTCACCTCGCTGCGAGGCGCGCTGGATGCCCGCCCTGATGAACTGCTGGATGTGCCGGGTTTTGGCCCGGGCCTGCTGTGCCTGTGGCGGACACTGCGGGAAACGCTGGCCCGCTATACGGAAAGCCCGGTACGCCGGAGGGAAGTGGCCGCGGATCCGGAAAGCGTCGCCCGCATGGCGCAGGTTCGCCTGGCAGGCAGTACGGAAGAAGAAGTCTGGATCGCGCTGCTGACGCAGGCCAACACGCTTATCGCCTGGGAACGCCTGAGACAGGGGTCCGTCGCCCATGTGCCGATTGTTCCGCGGGATGTTTTTGCCATCGCCCTGCAACGCAAGGCGTCGGGCATCATCCTGGTGCACAACCACCCCGGCGGGAGCGCGGAACCGTCGCAACCGGATCTCACGCTGACAGGAATACTGCGGCAACAGGCCCTGCCGCTGGGGTTACGCCTGCTGGATCACATCATCATAACGGACGCCGAATGCTACAGCATTCTCCAGAACCGGATTATCCGGAGCGATTCGGCCTGAAGGCGTAAGGCGGCTCCGGCAACGGCAGGCATCACGCCGTCTGCCGCGCGTCCCCACAGGGACGACAATCGATCCCGCAAGGGAGGCCGCTCCGCATACCGGAACGGCCAAGGAGCATTCTGTCATGTCTGAAACGAAACATGAGTCTGAACTCTCTTTCGAGACAGTACTCGATAACCTGACACGCGACGCCGAAGAACAGCCCGGGGAAGAAAACAGCGGAGAAAAGACGCTGGCCATCCCCGCCCTTTTGCCCGTGCTCCCCGTGCGGGACGTGGTTATCTTCAATTATATGATCCTTCCGCTCTTCATCGGGCGGGACAAATCCGTCCAGGCTGTCAACGCGGCGTTGCAGGCGGGGCGGCATATACTCATCTGCACCCAGCGCGACGAAACCGTGGAAGACCCCACGGAAGCGGATCTGTACCCGATCGGTACCGTGGCCCAGATTATGCGTATGCTCAAAATGCCCGACGGCCGCGTCAAGCTGCTCATTCAGGGCGTGACGCGGGCGCGCGTGCTGGGCTTCGAACGGAGCATCCCCTATTTTGAGGCCCGTGTCGAATCCCTGACGGAAAAAGAAGCGCCCAGCGACGCCACGACCGAGGCCCTGCTGCGGGCCGTCCGCGAACAGAGCGAAAAGGTGCTTTCCCTGCGCGGCATAGCGTCGTCTGACGTGGTTTCCGTACTGCAGGGCGTGGACGACCCCGGACGCCTGGCCGATCTCATCGCGGCAAATATCCGCATGAAACCGGCGGACGCCCAGCGCATTCTGGAAGAAGACGATCCCATCAGACGCCTGGAACTGGTCAACGCGCACCTGCAGCGCGAAGTCGAGGTCGCCACAGTGCAGGCCCGCATCCAGACTTCCGCCCGCGAAGGCATGGAAAAAGCCCAAAAGGACTACTTCCTGCGCGAACAGCTCAAAGCCATCCGCCATGAACTGGGCGAAACAGGCGGGGAAGAAGATGACATGGAAGAACTCCGGCAGTCCCTGAAGCGGGCCGGGCTGCCCCGCGACGTGCAAAAGGAGGCGGACAAGCAACTGCGCCGTCTGGCGGGCATGCATGCCGATTCTTCCGAAGCCAACGTGGTGCGCACCTATCTGGACTGGCTGGCGGAACTCCCCTGGCGCAAGACGTCGCGTGACACGCTTGATATCGTCAGAGCCAAACAGATTCTGGACGAGGATCATTATGGTCTGGACAAGATCAAGGATCGCATCCTCGAATTTCTGAGCGTGCGCAAACTCAATCCCCAGTCAAAAGGCCCCATTCTCTGCTTTGCGGGCCCTCCCGGCGTGGGCAAGACCTCGCTGGGGCGCAGTATCGCGCGCGCCATGGGGCGCAAGTTCCAGCGTCTCTCGCTGGGCGGCATGAGAGACGAGGCGGAAATACGCGGCCACCGCCGTACCTACATCGGCGCCATGCCCGGCCGCATCATTCAGGCCCTGAAACAGGCGGGAACGCGCAATCCCGTCATCGTGCTGGACGAGGTGGACAAGCTGAGTTCGGATTTTCGCGGCGATCCCTCCTCGGCCCTGCTGGAAGTGCTGGATCCGGAGCAGAACAACACCTTCAGCGATCACTATCTGAACGTGCCTTTCGATCTCTCCAAGGTCATGTTCCTCTGCACGGCGAACCATCTGGACACCATTCCGGCGCCCCTGCGCGATCGCATGGAAGTCATTTCCCTGCCCGGCTACACGCTCCAGGAAAAGACGGCCATTGCCCGACGCCACCTGCTGCCCAAAAAAATTACGGAAAACGGCCTCAAACCCGAAGATGTCGCCATGGACGACGCCGCCATCGAACAGGTCGTCAAAAGCTATACGCGGGAAGCCGGCCTGCGTAACCTGGAACGCGAGCTGGGATCCATCTGTCGCAAACTGGCACGCAAGCGCGCCGAAGGGCGGGAAGGCTCCTTCACTGTGGATACCGCCACCGTCGGCTCCCTGCTCGGCGCGCAACGCTACGTGGAGGACGAACAGGAAAAAACGCTTATTCCCGGCATGGCGCTCGGCCTGGCCTGGACGGCCGCCGGCGGCGAGGTGCTGACCGTGGAGGTCAACGCCGTCAAGGGCAAAGGAACCCTGCTCCTTACCGGCCAGCTGGGCGACGTGATGAAAGAGAGCGCACAGGCCGCCCTGAGCTACATCCGCAGCCGTACCGAAACACTGGGCGTCCCCGGAGACTTCCATGATACGCTGGATATCCATATCCACGTTCCCGACGGCGCGACGCCCAAGGACGGCCCTTCCGCCGGTGTGACCCTTACCACGGCCCTGATCTCCGCACTGACGGGACGTTCCGTGCGCGCCGATCTCTGCATGACAGGCGAAATCACGCTGCGCGGCCGCGTCCTGCCTGTGGGCGGCATCAAGGAAAAAATTCTCGCCGGGGTGGCCCGCGATCTCAAACACGTTGTCATCCCCGCCCAGAATACCAAGGATCTTGAAGACGTGCCCAAGGATCTTCTCCAGCGCATCACCGTCCATCCCGTGCGCCACTATGACGAGATTCTCGACTTCGCCTTCGCCACATCAAAAACAACATAGGCTGTCTCAACACGTTTCCCGGGACAGGAAGGGGAGACGCTCCGCGGACGCGAGAGCGCCTTCCCTCCTTTTTTCAGCGCGTTCCCCCACGAACGCACCGTCTGACGCCGTCATCCCGACTCTCGAAAATCTTCTAAAAAAAGCCCGGTGTCATGATACAGGTACGCACATTGCTGGCAGAGGCTGGACGGACATTGACGGCCGCGGGTCTGCCGGACGCGCTTCTGGAAGCGCGCATCCTGACGGGATACGCGCTGGGGCTGAACCGTGTGCAGCTGGCAACGGAGGCCGCACGGGAGATTGCGCGGGAAGAAGAAGCGCTCCTGCGTGCGGCCGTGGCACGGCGGGCAGCCGGCGAACCGCTGGCGCATATTACGGGATTCCGTGAATTTTACGGCCACGCCTTTCACGTAACGCCGCAAACCCTCATACCCCGCCCGGAAACGGAGCTGCTGGTTGAGGAGACGCTGCGGCGGCTGCCCCTCGGGGGAGTATTTGCGGACTGGGGCACAGGCAGCGGTTGCGTCGGCATCAGCATCGCCGCGGAACGCCCGGATTGCCGCGGTCTGCTGATTGATTACAGCGCTCCAGCGCTGGCCGTGGCGCGGGAGAACGCGCTGCGGCTTGGCGTGCACGCCCGGTTGCGGATAGTGCGGGGCGATATGCTGCGCCCCTGCCTGATGGCATCCCGCCTTGACATCATATGCGCCAACCCACCGTACATAGCCCCTTCAGAGGCGCTGGACGTCATGCCTGAAGTGCGGCGCCACGAACCGCCGGACGCGCTGTTTTCCGAAGAAAACGGACTGCGCCATATCCGGGCGCTGATCCGGGGCGCACGATGGGCGCTGAAGAACGGCGGCTGGTTGCTGATGGAACACGGCGCAAACCAGGGAGAACTCGTGCGGCAGGCACTTTTACAGGGGAATTTTACCGGCATCATGACATGCCGCGATCTTTCCGGGCAGGAACGCTGTGCGCTGGGGCGAAAATCAGATCTGTGATCTGACTGATTTTATTTCATTTTTAGATGAAGAAAAATTTTTTACAATTTTCGCATTTTTTACTTGCCAACCGCCGGTGTTTCCTATAGAACCTCTTTTGTTGCTGGCGTAGCTCAACTGGCAGAGCAGCTGATTTGTAATCAGCAGGTTGCGGGTTCGAGTCCCATCGCCAGCTCCACAAAAGGCAGGAAATACTGCCGCTTGTGGAGGGGTTCCCGAGTGGCCAAAGGGAACAGACTGTAAATCTGTCGTCGTAAGACTTCGGTGGTTCAAATCCACCCCCCTCCACCATTTCTACAACAGTAGAAACTGTACATAAAAAACGCTTGACTGTAGGAGACAGACAACTGTCGGGAACTACGGTGGTCGTGCACCAGCGATGGCGCGACAAAATGAGCGACGCTCGTTGCGGGAATAGCTCAACGGCTAGAGCATCAGCCTTCCAAGCTGAGGGTTGCGGGTTCGAATCCCGTTTCCCGCTCCACTTCCTGCACAATCCTTCCCGGTACAGTTTGTTTTCCCGTCAAGGCACATTCCTGCCATGCAGGAATAATGCTGACGGCGAATAATGTCGTTTGGCGACGCCGTTCAGACATGGAAATACTTTAAAACGCAACCAAATTTTCCAGGGAGACGTACAATGGGCAAGGAAAAATACGAACGTAAAAAGCCCCATGTCAACATCGGCACCATTGGTCACATCGACCATGGCAAGACCACGCTGACCGCTGCCATCACCAAAATTTCCGGCCTGAAGGGTTCCGGTAGCTTCATCTCCTATGATGAAATTGACAAGGCTCCCGAAGAAAAGGAACGTGGTATCACGATTGCCACCGCGCACGTGGAATATGAAACCGACAAGCGTCACTATGCCCACGTTGACTGCCCCGGCCACGCCGACTACATCAAGAACATGATTACCGGTGCCGCCCAGATGGACGGTGGTATTCTTGTGGTGGCCGCGACTGACGGCCCCATGCCTCAGACCCGTGAGCACATTCTGCTTGCCCGTCAGGTGGGTGTGCCCCAGTTGGTGGTCTTCCTGAACAAGTGCGACCTGGTGGACGATCCTGAACTGCTGGAGCTTGTTGAACTGGAAGTTCGCGAACTGCTTTCTTCCTATGATTTTCCCGGTGATGACGTTCCGGTTATTCGCGGCTCCGCGCTGAAGGCGCTGGAATGCGATGATCCCAACGCTCCTGAAGCCCAGTGCATCATTGAACTGCTGAACGCCTGCGACGAATTCATCCCCGAACCGCAGCGCGATATCGACAAGCCCTTCCTGATGCCCATTGAAGACGTGTTCTCCATCTCCGGCCGTGGTACCGTTGTCACCGGTCGTGTGGAACGCGGTATCATCAAAGTTGGTGAGGAAGTGGAAATCGTGGGCATCAAGCCTACCCAGAAGACGACCTGCACCGGCGTTGAAATGTTCCGAAAGCTGCTCGATCAGGGCGAAGCCGGTGATAACATCGGTGTGCTGCTCCGTGGTACCAAGCGTGACGAAGTGGAACGTGGTCAGGTTCTTGCCGCTCCCAAGTCCATTACGCCGCACAAGAAGTTCAAGGCTGAAGTGTACGTTCTCTCCAAGGAAGAAGGCGGCCGTCATACTCCCTTCTTCTCTGGCTACCGTCCTCAGTTCTACTTCCGTACGACGGACATCACCGGCGTGATCAATCTGCCTGAAGGCGTGGAAATGGTTATGCCCGGCGATAACTCCCAGTTCATTGTGGAACTGATTGCCCCCATCGCCATGGAAGCCGGTCTCCGTTTCGCCATCCGTGAAGGCGGCCGTACCGTTGGTTCCGGCGTGGTGACTGAAATCATCGAGTAATCCCATGAGAGTCAATGTCATCCTGGCTTGCACCGAATGCAAGCGTCGCAACTACAGCACCCGAAAGAATAAAAAGAACACTACCGGGCGCTTGGAAATGAAAAAATATTGTCCTTGGGACAAGAAGCACACTGTGCATCGCGAAACCAAGTAACAATACTTCCGCCGGGGAGAGGATAACTCTCCCCGGACGGTACGCAGGGCAGTAGCTCTAACGGCTAGAGCGGCGGTCTCCAAAACCGCAAGTTGGGGGTTCGAATCCCTCCTGCCCTGCCATTTTTTATCTCTTTTGGATGCACCTCATGGCCAAAACCTCCGCACAAGCCCCTGCCTCAACGGAAAAAAACATCTTCGTCCGCTTTACCCGCTACGTGGAAGATTCCAAAACGGAACTCCGCAAGGTCACATGGCCTACGCTCAAGGATACTCGCAAGGCGACCTTGGCTGTCGTAGGCTTTTCGGCGATTATGGCGATTGTACTCGGGCTTATCGACCTCGGTCTGTCGGCGCTGGTCCAGTCCATACTCTCCTGAGAACGATTATGAAAGACCCAGCTTTTGACGAAAATTCCGAATTGGGCAAAAAACCCCGCTGGTACATCGTGCACACCTATTCCGGTTTTGAGCAGCGTGTGCAGAAGACCATCAATGAGATGATCCGTACCGGTCAGGAAGAAGGTCTGATTCAGGAAGTCGTCGTCCCTACCGAACGGGTCATCGAACTCGGCAAGGCCGGCGAAAAACGCACCACCACCCGGAAATTTTATCCCGGTTATGTGATGGTGCGTATGATTATGACCGACCTTTCCTGGCATCTGGTGCAGTCCATTCCCAAAGTCACAGGCTTTGTAGGCGGCAAAAACCGTCCTACGCCCATGCGCGACAGTGAAGCCCAACGCATTCTTGCGCTGATGGAAACTCGTCAGGAGTCGCCCCGTCCCAAGTTCAACTTTGATCGTGGGGACGAGGTTCGCGTGATTGACGGGCCTTTCGGCGGTTTCAACGGCGTTGTGGAAGACGTTAATTTCGACAAGGGCAAGTTGCGCGTGTCAGTTTCCATTTTTGGCCGTCAGACGCCTGTGGAGCTGGATTTCGTGCAAGTGTCCAAGGGCTAACGCGCCCGCCCCGCTGATTGCGGAGCCCAGAGACAAAGGAAAGCTATCATGGCCAAGAAAGAAGTTGCCAAAGTCAAACTGCAAATTCCCGCTGGTGCCGCCAATCCTTCCCCGCCGGTTGGTCCCGCGCTCGGTCAGCACGGTCTGAACATCATGGGGTTCTGCAAGGAGTTCAATGCCCGCACACAGGATCAGAAGGGCATGATCATTCCTGTGGTCATCACCGTTTACGCCGACCGCTCCTTTACCTTCATCACAAAGACTCCTCCGGCATCGGTGCTGATCATGAAGGCCGCCAAAATTGAAAAGGGATCCGGCGAGCCTAACCGGAACAAAGTCGGCAGCCTGACCATGGCCCAGATTGAGGAAATCGCCAAAATCAAGCTGCCGGATCTCAACGCCGCCACCCTGGAAGCCGCCGTCAAGAACATTGCCGGTACCGCCCGCAGCATGGGCGTTGAAATCAAATAGCGAAGCCTCGCCCAGAGAGTCTTTCCGCAACACTTCGTTGCATCAATTGTACTGCCGCGTCATGCGCAGACGTTCCGCGGCAGGAGATAAAACGATAAGGAATTTCCCATGCCCAAACATGGTAAAAATTTTCGCAAAGCCCTTGAAGGCGTCAATTTGCAGGATCGCTTCAGCGTTGAGGATGCCGTGGGCAAATCCTTGGGCGCCTCTTTCGCCAAGTTTGATGAAACCGTCGATGTGGCCATCCGCCTGGGCGTTGATCCCAAGTATTCCGATCAGATGGTACGCGGCGCCGTTACGCTGCCCCACGGTCTTGGCAAGACTGTACGCATAGCCGTCTTCTGCAAGGGCGAAAAGCAGGCCGAAGCCAAAGCCGCGGGCGCCGATTTCGTAGGCGCTGAGGAGCTGGTCGCCAAAATCAAGGAAGGCTGGCTTGATTTTGACGCCGCCGTCGCCACGCCGGATGTCATGGCTCTGGTAGGCCAGATTGGCCGCCTGCTCGGCCCCCGCGGCCTCATGCCCAATGCCAAGACAGGCTCCGTGACGTTCGATGTCACCAAGGCCGTCAGCGAACTGAAGGCCGGCCGCGTGGAATTCAAGGTAGACAAGGCCGGTGTACTGCACGCCCCTCTGGGGAAGGTTTCTTTTGGTTCCGAAAAAATTCTCGGCAACCTCAAGGCCCTGCTCCAGACCGTCGAACGCCTGAAGCCGTCCGCCGCCAAGGGGCAGTACATGCTTTCCATGGCCGTCTCCACAACGATGGGGCCCGGCTTCAAGATTGACATGCCCCAGGTCAAAAAATTCCTTGAAGGTTAGCCCAATCCGCTCTATATTTCTTGGGCGTTGTCGTTTTGCGAACGACCAACGCCCTTTTTTTGGCTAAGGCTGGAAAATACGAGTCGAAGACGACAGGTAGGCGTATGCCTTTAATCTCCTGTCCAGACACCTTTGGCTCGGCTTTTCACCCGCAACCCTGAACGTGAGAGGTATCACGTGAATAGGTCCGAAAAAGCTGCCGTTATCGAAGCGATCAAGGCGAAAGCCTCTACCGCTTCCTTTGCGGTGGTGACCGACTTCAAGGGCATGACGGTGGAAGAGCTGACGAACCTGCGTGTCAACCTGCGCAAGGCAGGCGGCGAATATCTCGTCGTCAAGAACACGCTGGCCCGCATTGCTTTCACCGAGAGCTCGCACGATGTCATCAAGGACAGGTTCCATGACAACTGCGGCATCGCCTTTGCTTTCGAAGACCCGGTAGCGGTGGCCAAGGCGGTAAGCGATTTTGCCAAGCAGAGCAAGCTGTTCAAGCTTTCCTGCGCCAGCCTTGACGGGAAGGAAATGGCTCCCGAACAGGTTGACGCGCTGGCCAAGCTGCCCTCCAGAGAGCAGCTCCTGGCGCAGCTGCTGGGCACCATGAACGCCGTCCCCACCCAGTTTGTCTCTCTCTTCGCCAACATCCAGCGCGGTCTGCTCTATGCGCTTAAAGCCATTGAAGAGCAGAAGAAGGCCGCGTAGGCTGTACGGCACAGAAAACCATTCAAAGCAAGCCAAAGACTATCAGGAGTACTCCCATGTCCGTGACCAAAGAACAGGTTGTTGAATTTATCTCCAATATGACCGTCCTCGAACTTTCCGAGTTCATCAAGGAACTTGAGGAAAAGTTCGGCGTATCCGCCGCCGCTCCCGCCGCCGCTGTCATGATGGCCCCTGCCGCTGACGGTGGTGCCACTGCCGCCGCCGAGGAAAAAACCGAGTTTGACGTTGTGCTGAAGGAAGCCGGCGCCAACAAGATCGGCGTCATCAAGGTTGTGCGCGCCCTGACCAGCCTTGGCCTGAAGGAAGCCAAGGAAAAGGTGGACGGTTGCCCCTCCACCCTGAAGGAAGGCGTCTCCAAGGAAGAAGCCGAGGAAGCCAAGAAGCAGCTCACCGAAGCCGGCGCCGTCGTCGAAATCAAGTAAGCTGGCTTTCCGCAGATATTCCGCAAGGGCCGGTGCTTTTTGGGGCATCGGCCTTTTTTTCTCCCTTCCGGGCTCCTTGCGCCGCGGGATGTCCGCGCTCCCTCTCTGGATCGGGGTTCAGAGAAAAAACAAAAATACTTGACAAAATTCCTCTACCCCGTACCCTGTCAAGGGGTACTGTCTCCGATCCGCTCATATGTCGAGAGTCTGCTTCTTCCTGGACAGGAGGACGCTCACTTGTCTTGGGAAAGACGCCGCCTCCGCGCGACGTCTCTGTTTAACAACCTTCTGAGGAGGTTTGAGTATGGCTGCGACGAAATCCGGCCTGAACGAAGATAGAGTCGCCCTGCTTATCGGCGGCCTTATTTTTGTTCTCGCTTTTGCCAAATTGATCGGCTCCGACGGTCTTGGCTGGGTCGTCAAGGTAGGCATGTGGGTCAACAGCCCCATGGATGCCTGGAGATCCGCCGCCAAAGGTCTGATGGAAGGATGGCAGGCAGTGCTTTGCACCATCGCTTTCATGACGGTATTGCTGAGCCTCGGCGTCAAGCTGATGAAAGGGAACGTCGGGAGCTTCGTCCCGCGCTTCATCGTTGTTTTTCTCATTGCGTTCCTCTGCTATACGCTGGGCGCCAATGCCTATATCGCCGCCAATCCGACGCAGCTTGCCAAGCAGGGCATCCCCTGGGCCCTGGGCCTGAGCACGGAAGCCGGTCTGATTTTCGCGCTGCTTGCCGGTATCTTTATCGGTAACGTGATGCCCGGTTTTGCTGACTGGCTGCGCGACGCCTGCCGCCCCGAGCTGTTCGTGAAAATCGCCATCGTGGTGCTGGGCGCGGAACTGGGCGTGAAGGCCGCCGATGCCGCCGGTTTTGCCGGGCATATCATCTTCCGGGGTCTGTGCGCCATTGTTGAAGCCTACCTGCTCTACTGGGCCGTTGTCTATTACGTAGCCCGCAAGTGGTTCAAATTCAACAAGGAATGGGCCGCGCCTCTGGCGTCCGGTATTTCCATCTGCGGTGTGTCCGCGGCCATTGCCACGGGCGGCGCCATCCGCGCCCGGCCTGTGGTGCCGATCATGGTGTCATCGCTGGTTGTGGTCTTCACCTGCATTGAAATGCTGATTCTGCCCTTCATCGCCCAGGCATTCCTGACCTCCGAACCCATGGTGGCCGGCGGCTGGATGGGCCTTGCCGTCAAGTCCGACGGCGGCGCCATCGCTTCCGGGGCCATTACCGAGTCCCTGATCCTGACCAAGGCCGCCGGTATGGGCACCGTCTATGAGAAGGGCTGGATCGTGATGGTGACCACCACGGTCAAGATCTTCATCGACATGTTCATCGGCGTCTGGTCCCTGGTGCTGGCGTACATCTGGACCATGAAGTTCGACAAGTCCGGCGGCGAGCGCACCATGGGCTGGGCGGACGTATGGGCCCGCTTCCCCCGCTTTGTGCTGGGCTATCTGGCGACCTTCGTCATCATGCTGCTCATGTGCATCGCCTCCCCCGATCTGCATAAGATTGCCAAGAGCATGTCCGGCGAGCTGAACGGTTTCCGTACCCTGTTCTTCATGCTGACCTTCTTCGCCATCGGTGTGGTATCCAACTTCCGCAAGCTTCTTGAGGAAGGCATCGGCCGTCTGGCCATCGTGTATGTCGTCTGCCTGTTCGGCTTCATCATCTGGGTAGGCCTCTTCATCTCCTATGCCTTCTTCCACGGCATGACCCCGCCCCTGGTTCAGGCCGCGGCAAGTGCCGCCGGCATGTAGGCACAGGAATTAAAGGAGACTGTCATGTCTGAAAAGAACACCGAAGCGAAATTCCATGAAGAAGTACAGTCCATGGAGTACGAACCCCTGGACGAAACGGAAATGAAGCTTATTCACTGGAGCTGGGGCCTTGGCGTCGTCCTGCTGGTCGTTCTCTTCCTGATCAGCAAATTCGTCATGACCACCCACTAGACCATCAGAGCGGGGTCACATGTTCCTTGTGACCCCGCTCTCATCTGATGACAACCGGGGGAGGCTCCGCCTTCCCCGGTTCTTTTCTACCGGAGACATATCCATGCCCCGCTACCGTCTGCGCTTCCTCAAGGGCCCCAACTACACGCTGCATCTGGAATACGACGCCGTCGTCGAGGCGGAATCCTTTGAAGCCGCCTTGGCCCCGCACACAGCATGGCCCATTACCGAAAGTTATGATCATGCCACAGCCACGGCCTGGAACCCGGGCACCTGCATGTACTATCAGGAACTCTGGGAAGCCGCCCTTCTCCCGGATGAAGATGGCGCCTCCTCAAAACACGTCTGAACCGCCCTTCCCTCCCCCGCCCGCAAGGACGTTTTGATGAAACCGAACGACGCTCCGTGCATTATCGTCAGCGCCTGCCTTGCCGGCATCCCCTGCCGCTATGACGGCCGCGCCAACACCTGCATGGCGGTCGCGGATATGGTACGCCGGGGCCTGGCCGTGCCCGTATGCCCAGAAGGCCTAGCCGATCTGCCCACGCCGCGCCCGCCCTGCGAACTCTCCGGGGATCGCGTCCTGCGCCATGACGGCGCCGATCTGACCGAAGCGTTCATCCGGGGCGCGCAACGGGCTCTTGATCTGGCGCTGCGGCACGGCTGCCGTCAGGCTATCGTCAAAAGCCGCTCTCCGTCCTGCGGTGCTGGGCGCATCTATGACGGCTCCTTCACAAAACGCCTACGCGATGGCGATGGCCTGTGGGTTCGTTTGCTCCGCCTCCACGGCATCAGGGTCGTCACGGAGGAGATCTTTAGGGAAAGACAGGAGGAAAACAAGAATAACAATCTATTTACTCATTTGAAATAATTATACTTTTCTTTAACTGCCAATTCCGGATCGTCTGAACGGCGGGAGAATGCCTTTGCAAAGTCACCCGCTTGGGTTTATGCTGGAAAAGTATAAACAAACCAAATGGGGGATTGTAATGATGAAAAAAATCCTGGCAGTTTTCCTGGTTGCGGGCATGATCCTCGGTCTTGCGGCCGCGCCCGGCATGGCCGCGGACAAAAAGGTCGTCATCAAAATCGCGGGCATGAAGCCGGAAGGCGAACCCGAAACCATCGGGATGCACAAATTCGGCGACTACCTCGCCAAACTCTCCAACGGCAAATACGAGGTGCAGGTCTTCCCCAACAGCCAGCTTGGCAAGGAAGACGCCTATATTGCCAGCACGCGGCGCGGCATCATCCAGATGTGCGCCACAGGCACACAGACATCCGCCCTGCATCCGGCCATGGCCATGCTGGAAACGCCCATGCTCTTTCAGGATCTCGCCCATGCGCGCCGCGCCATGGAAGGCAAGACCTTTGAGCTGATCAACAAGGGCTTCACCGAAAAGTCCGGACTGCGCACGCTCAACGCCTTCCCTCTCGGCTTCCGCCACTTCTATACCAAAAAAATCCTGAACCAGCCCGCCGATTTGAAGGGCCTGCGCCTGCGTGTACCCAATATCCCCCTCTACACGAACTTCGCCAGGGAATGCGGCATCAGCGGCCAGCCCCTGCCCTTTGCCGAAGTGCCCAGCGCGCTTGACCAGAACGTGATCGACGGCGGCGACAGCCCCCTGTCCGACATCGTTTCGCTCAAGATGTACGAAATCACGCCGCACATCACGCTGAGCGGCCATATTCTCGTCATCCACTCGCTCTACATCAACGAAAAATTCTACCAGAGCCTGCCCGCCCAGGACAGGGAATGGATCGACAAGGCCGCCAAGATGGCCGCCGATGACATCTGGCAGATGGTGGAAGAAGGCGACGCCAAGGCCATAGAAACCATCAAGGCCTCCGGCGGCACCGTAACGACGCCGGACAAGGCTTTCCGCGACTACATGGTGGAAGCCGGCAAGCGCAGCTGGAAACTTTTCTACGACACCGTACCCAACGCCAGGGAAATTCTTGAAAGCGCGGACGCCTACCGCGACGTCAAGTAGCCTGACACAAGGCCAGGGGAACACATTCCTGTATGCCAGGATGTGTTCCCCCCATTTTTCCGCTAACCGGACACGCCTTTTGAGGAATTTTTGATGAGCAATGATGCCCGCCGGAACGACACGCCCGTCAGGCTTGACGCCCCCCCCCCGCAGCGGGAGGAGGCCCCCGCCAGCGGGGCGGTATTCGTCTTTGAGATTTTTTGCGCTGTCATCTTTCTCGGTATGATCGGCCTTGTCTTCTACAATACGCTTCTCCGGTACTGTTTCGGAAGCAGCTATCCGCCCAGCGAGGAATGGGCCCGCTTCCTTTTCATGTACATTACCTTCTTTGGCGCCATAGAGGCCTTTTACCGTAAAAAACATATCGCGGTGGATCTCTTTGTCGATCTGCTCTCCGGAGCGTCGCGCAAGGCCGTCGATATCCTTGCGCTGCTCTGCACCATGGGTGTCCAGCTCCTTCTACTGTTCGGCGGCGTCGCCTACGTGCGCCAGACCATGGATACCAGCTCCGTGGCCACGGGGGTCAATATGGCCATGATCAACTTTATCCTGCCCGCCATGGCGCTGGCGGCCCTCTGTATCCACCTCCGCGACCTCGTCCGTCTTATCCGGCGTCCGGCTTCGTCATTCCTCAAGGGCGATGAGGAGGGGTAGCTCATGGAACTCTTCCTGTTTCTCGGAACCCTCTTCCTCTTCATGTCCCTGGGCATTCCCATCGCCCTCGTCCTGATCATCTGCTCCATCGTCCTCATGTGGCATTCGGGCATGTGGGACGTGATGATCATTCCCACATCCATGCTGGACGGCGCCAACAACTACCCGCTGATGGCCATCCCCTTCTTCGTCTTCGCGGGCGAGATCATGGCCGAAGGCGGTCTGTCGCGACGCGTCGTACAAATGGCCCAGCTCATGATCGGCCATATCCGCGGCGGGCTGGGGTATGCCGCCATCATTTCCAGCATCATCTTCGCCGGTCTGATGGGCAGCTCCGTCGCCGAAGCCGCGGCCCTCGGCGGCCTGCTCCTGCCCATGATGGCCCAGGTGGGGTACAAACCGGGACGCGCCGGGGCCGTCATCGCCTCAGGCGCCATTCTCGGCCCCATCATCCCGCCAAGCACCAATTTCATTCTCCTGGGCGCCACGGTCAGCGGCCTGTCCATCACCAAACTCTTCATGATTGGCCTGTTCCCCGGCATCTTCATCGGTCTGGCGTTGATGGTTCTCTGGTATTTCATTGTCCGCATCGACGGCTACAATGAAACCATCACCTTCACCCGCGAAGAGAAGAAACGCATTCTTCTCGACGCGACGCCGGCCTTCCTCATGCCGATCCTGCTGCTCGGCGGCATCCGCTTCGGCATCTTCACACCGACAGAGGGTGGCGCCTTTGCGGCCATCTACGCCATTGCCGTCTGCGTACTCTGGTACCGGGAACTTTCCCTGCGGGCGCTGCTGCGCGTGAGCGCCCGGGCCGCGCGCACGACGGCCGTGGTCATGCTGGTGGTTTCCGCCGCGACGGCCGTCGGCTGGTTCATCACCATCGCCCAGATTCCCAATCAGATCACGGATATCTTCAGCCCGCTCATTGACAATCCCATCCTGTTGCTGCTTGCCATCAACATCTTCCTCTTCCTTGTGGGCATGGTCATGGACCTGACCCCCAATATCCTGATCTTCGCGCCGGTATTCTATCCGCTCATCATGAAGGCGGGCATTGATCCCTATTACTTCGGCCTGCTCTTCATCCTGAACCTCGGTATCGGCGTCATTACGCCGCCTGTGGGGACCGTCCTCTATGTGGTCTGCGGCATCGGCAACATCAAAATTGCCAAACTGGTAAGCGCGCTCCTCCCGTTCATCATCGTGGAGGCCATCATGCTTTTCCTGCTGCTTTTCTTCCCTTCGCTGTCGCTCGTGCCTCTCGGCTGGCTCAGCTGATATGGAAGACCACATGCCGCTTTCGGGGGGGAGGGAATGCCTTCCCCCCGTTTTTTCCGCGTCAGCCCGCCCGTTCCTGGCGCCGTCATGACCTTCGCGGCGGAAAAGTTTCACAGCCTTACGGGGTTTTCAGTTTTTTATCATTCATTTCAGATGGGTATGCCTTCGTTCTCCTTACCATGGCACATCTCTCCGCAACGGCGGCGTCTTGCCAATATTCCAGAAAACGTCTAGAGTCCGACCGTAGTTTGTCATCTCTACAGACATGGGGCCACAATGGACGCAGTGCGCTATATTCACGCGGCGGATCTGCATTTGGACACGCCTTTTCAGGGACTTTCCCGCGAAGCCGCGCGCGAAGGGCATCTGACACGCCTGTTGCAGCATGCGGCGGGAACCGCCCTGGAACGCCTGATCCGCCTGTGCGAGGCGGAACGGCCGCATTTCCTGATCCTGGCCGGGGACGTCTACAATCAGGAACAGCGCAGCGTCAAGGCGCAGTTGCAATTGCGGGACGGCTGCGTACGGCTGCAACGGATCGGCATCCCCGTCTTTATCGCCCACGGCAATCATGACCCGCTCTCTTCACGCCTGACCTCCGTGGAGTGGCCCGACAATGTGACGGTTTTCGCGGAAACCGTGGAACGCCGCCCCGTCATGAGGGAAGAACGCGTTCTGGCGGTCGTGCATGGCGTCAGCCATGCGCGCCAGCAGGAAAACCGCAATCTTGCCAGAAGCTTTTCCCGGGACGCCGCGCACCCCGGCGCCTTTCAGATCGGCGTGCTGCACTGCGCCGTGGAGGGGCAGGGCAAACATGAGCGCTACGCACCCTGTACGCTCTCTGATCTGCTGGACGCCCAGCTCGACGCCTGGGCTCTGGGCCATGTCCACGAACGCTGCATCCTGCAACGCTCCCCCTTCATCGCCTATTCCGGAAATACGCAGGGCCTGCATATCAACGAACAGGGGCCGCGCGGCTGCCTTTCCGTCACGGCAACCCATGACGGAAGCGGATGGATCTGCCGGGAGAAATTTGTCCCCCTCTCCCCGGTGCAGTGGCGGCAGCGCACGCTGGATCTGGATGACGCCGCCCATATCGACGACGTGGAGCAACGCCTGCTGGCCACGCTGGACGACGCCGCCCGCGAAACCGGCCCGGAATGCGAGGCGCTCATGATACGGGTGCGCTGCACAGGCAGAACCCCCCTGGATACGTGGCTGCGTGATCCCGCAACCCAGAGCGAGCTCACGGAACGCACTCTGCACCTCATCTCCGCATCTCCGAAAATCTGGCTCAAGGATCTTGTTGTGGAAACGCGCCCTCCGGTGGAACGCGCGGAATACCTGCAACGGGAAGATCTGCTGGGCGAGGCCATGCGCCTCATGGAGACCATGCGCGCGAACCCGTCGCTCCTGCACTCTCTTGCCGGCCCGGCGCTTGCCCCTCTTTTTCGCCACCCACGATTCCGCGGCGCGCTGGAAGCGCCGGATGAGGAAGAAACCCGGCGTCTGCTGGACGAGGCCGAACGTCTGTGCGCCGATTTGCTGGAGAGCCGCTAAATGCACCTTCGATCTTTTTTCATCGATCAGTTCGGCATTTTCTCCAAAACCTCCGTGGAGGATCTGCCGCCGGGCCTGAGCGTCTTTCTGGGCCGCAACGAGGCGGGCAAGTCCACCTGTCTCGAATTTCTGCGCGCCACACTGACAGGCTATCCCGACGCCCGCAGCCGCGAAGGCCGCCGCCTGCCGCAACCGCGCGGCGGACAGGGCGGCGGCAGCGTCGAACTCGTCACCGAAACGGAAGGATGTCTGCGCCTGACGCGACGCCCCGGCGCGGGCAACGGTATTCTGACGGTAACCGGCGACGATGGCCAGCCCCGCGAACCTGAAGTGCTGGAACGGCTGATGTGCGGCATCAGCCGCGACGTTTTCCGCAGCGTTTTCGGCTTCAGCCTGACGGAGTTGCAGACCTTTGCCAGTCTGGACGACGACGGCGTGCGCAACGCCCTCTACGGCGCCAGCTTCGGTCTCGGCCTGCGATCGCCGGGGGAGGCTCTGCGCCGCCTGGAACAGCAGGCCGATGAGATATTCAAAGCCAACGGCAAAAAACCCCAGCTCAACGAAACCCTGCCGCAATGGGAACAGCTGCGGGCGGCACTGGTGGAAGCGGAAGCGGAAAGCGCCCAGTACGACGTCCTTGCGGGCGCGCTGCACGATAAGCGGGAGAGCCTGAACGCCGTGCGCGCCCGGCGCGGCGAACTGGAAGATCGTCTGCGGCGGCTGGAACGCCGCCTCGGCGTCTGGCGGCAATGGGACGAATGGCGCAAGGCCGGCACACAGCTGGAACGCGCCGAAAACTTCTCACCGGCATTCCCCGAGGACGGCCCCGCGCGCCTGGCCCGCCTCCAGGAGGCTGCCGAAGCCTGCCGCCGGACCATCGCCGCGCAACAGGAGAAAATTTCCCTTCTCCAGGAACGGCATGACGCCATCAACGTCAACCAGCCCCTGCTGGCGGCCCTGCCCGCCCTGCGCCGCCTTGCCGAACGCAAGACCAGTTACCGGCAGGCCGAAGCCGCCATTCCGCTCCAGAAAGCCTTGCTGGAACGCGCGCGCGGCGATTTGGAACGGGAGCTGCAGCGTCTGGGGCCGGGCTGGAACTGCGAACGCATCCGCGCCACGGATAGATCCCTCTTTGCCCGTGAGGACATGGAAAAACAGGCGCGGGAAATGATCGCCGCGGGCCTGATGCAGCAATCCGCCGCACTGACGCTCTCCAAGGCCAATAACGACGTGGAAAACGCGGAACGCGACATAGCCGCCGCCTGTGAAACACTGGAGAGCCTGCCCGAACCGGAAGCCCTGCTCCCCGAAGAAGGGCGGGATGCCCTGCGGCACGCGCTGGGCATGGTGGAGGAAACGCGCCAGCGCCTCCCCATCCGGCGACGCGCCGTACAGAACGCCATCAACGCCTTTGCCCGCGTCTATGATCCCCTCTGTCTGGGGGACGGCGAGGCCAAAAACCTTCTGGATGAGCTTCTCACCCGCCGTGACGACGCGCTCCGTCTGGCCGGAGAAATGCAGCAGGGACTCCATGCCGCCGGCGAAGCCCAGCAAAACGTCCAGCAGACGGAATACCAGCTGGACGACATCAAACAACGCATTGACATGCTGCGGGAGGAACAGCGCGCCCTGGACGGCCCCAGCCGCACCGCGCTGGACAGCCGGGCCTCCGCCATACGCCGCCTGCGCGCCCTTTCCGGCACTCTGGATACCGAGCGGGATCGCCTTGCCGAACTGGATCAACGCATTGCCGTGGAACAGCCGCCCGCGCCCATCAAAAGCATCCCGCTGCTTCTGGCGGGCATTCTCCTTATGCTGGCGGGCGGCGCCATTCTGCTGGCGCACTGGCAGTTCGGCATGGAGCATCTTCCGCTGACGCCCACCCTGTCCGTGCCCATCAGCCTCTGGTCCGGCTATCTGGTGCTTGTCTGCGGCGTTTTCGCCCTGAGCGGCGGCGCCCCGCGATCCGGCCCGGAAGCCAAGCGGCACAGGCAGGCTATGGAACAGCTCCATGCCCGACGGGAATCATCAGCCGCCCATCTTGCCGAACTGGAAGCGCAGGCCAGTGATCTCTGCCGCCAGGCGCAGGTGGACAACATGGACGCGACGACACTGGACAATGCCGAAGCGGCCCTGGAATGGGAACGCGAACAGTGTTTCAGCGGCGAACGCCTGCGCAAGGATATCGACGATCTGCGCCGTCAGCAGACGCTGGCCCGCACGGAACTCACCCGCCTCCAGAGCACCGCCCATGAGGCGGAACAGACCGTGCAGCATCTGCGCCGCCGCTGGCACGAATTCATGCAGGCCTACGGCGTGGGCGGCGTGCCCGCCCCGGAAGCCGCCGAAGCGTTTTTTGCCCGTGCCGAAGCGGCCCGTGTGGCCTGGCATACGGTTGACGATGCCCAGGCCGAAGTGGACGCGCTGGAAGAGGACGTGCGCCGTATCGAGGAGGTCATCCGCGCCGTGCCTCCCGTGGCCGAGCGTCTGCGAGGCGCTGCGCCCGGCGACCCGACGGCGCTCCAGGAAGCCGGACGCCAGGTGCTGGACAACTGCCGCGATGCCGACGCCATCCGGGAACAGCGCATCAAGGCGGAAGCCGCGCTGCAGAGCCGCCAGGACGATCGGGATCGTCTGCGCCGCCAGAGGGACGAACAGGAGGCGCGTCTGCGGGAAGCCGACAGCCGCCTTGCCGAAGCGCGGTCACAATGGGCCGAATGCCTTGCCGCGTTCGGCCTTGGCGAGGATCTCGCGCCGGAAACCGTCCGGGAAGCCTTTGCCTCCATGGAAAACAGCCTTGCCGCCGATGCGGCCCTGGAACGCGCACAGGCGGAGATCACCCAGAGCGAAGAAGAAATTGACGCGCTCCGCACACCGCTGCGCGCCATTCTCCAAACGACGGGCCGCCCCCTTGCCAGCGACACCGACTGGCTTGAGGCGCTCGACGCCTGCCTTGACGACGCCGCGCGCATGGATGAAGCCCGCCGGGAACGCGAACGCCTGAAGCTGCGCATTACGGAAGAAGACGACGCCTGCCGGGCCGCCAGAGCCGCGCTCGACGAAGCGCTGGCCGGAGAAAACGCGCTTTTCACGCTGGCCGAAGCGCGGGATGCCGAAGATTTCCTCCGCAAGGCCGCCGCACTGGCGGAACAGCGCGACATCCGCCGCCGCAGGGCGGATCTGGAGGACACGCTCCGCCTTGCCGCGGGCGACACGCCGCTGGAACTTTTTCTGGAATCCTTCAACGGCCAGACACAGGAAGAACAGGAACGCGACAGCAGCGCAACCCGCAACGAGCTTGCCGCCAGCGTCACCGAAGAACAACGTCTGTCGGAGGAAGTGGCCGCCCTCGCCGCGCGTGTGGAAAACCTCGGGCATACCGAAAAACCCGCGGATCTGGCACAACAGAAGGCCCTGCTCCAGGAAAGCATGAACCGCATGGCACGCATCTGGGCCCGAGCCTCCCTTGCCCGCGCCGTCCTGCTTCAGGCAAAGCACAACTTTGAAAAAGAACGGCAGCCCCAGGTCATCCGTCTGGCGTCCTCCCTCTTTGAAAACATCACCGGCGGCCAGTGGCACGGCATCAGCGCCTCGCTGGAGAGCCGGGAGCTGCGCATGCTGTCCGCTTCCGGCGAAAGCGCCGATCCCGCCATGCTCAGTCGCGGCGCGCAGGAACAGGCCTACCTTGCCCTGCGGCTGGCCTATATCCAGAATCACGCCGCGCAGGCGGCTCCCCTGCCCATCATCATGGACGACGTGCTGGTCAATTTCGACCCCGAACGCGCCCGGCGCGCCGCCCGCACCTTCGTGGATCTCTGCGAGGGCCGCCACGGCCCGGCCCATCAGCTCCTGTATTTCACCTGCCACCCCCACATGGCGGAAATGCTGCGCGACATGCAGGCCGGGAGCGCGCTCTTCACCGTTGAAAACGGCGTCATCTCCCGCGGCACGGCATAGGCCGGAAAGGCGCGCGCCTTTCCGGCGCCGTCATGACAGACACCGAATAGAAAATTATTTTCATTTTCGTTGACACGGTAGCGCTCTTTTGGCAGAGTTTGGTTGCACACGCCCACATCCGCCAAGGAGAACTTTTTCCATGAGTGCGACCATTCGCAGCGGCCAGTTGCCCTACCGCATCAGCGCCAACAACATGCACGTGACGCTGGAAGGCAGACTTTCGCCTGACCTTGCCGCCGAGCTGGGCGGCCTCGTGGCGACGCATGAAGGGAAGTGCGCCACCTTCTTCATTGATGTCCGCCGGATGGAGGACGCTGAGCCAGGCGCGGCCGAAAGCCTGAAAAATGTCATGCGGCAGAGTCCCGTCCCGCCGCACCGCATTGCCTACAAAGGACAACGCGGCTTTGATCTAGCCGTCAACGGCAATAAGGTGCTTATCCCGTCGCCGCACCGCCATCGTGAACCCGGGCATGTCTGCAAAGGCAACTGCCCCAACTGCCGTTGCAGGCAGAACAAGGCCCGCGCGGCTTCGCGCAGAACGAACACGGACACTACGCACTAATCAGGCACAGGGCGCATACGCGCCCTGTGCCTGTCGTTGCGCAAACCGGCGGCGAAACAGGATGGGGAAAAACCTGTTCCCGCCGGCAAGCGCAACGCCCGCATATACCTTCAACCTTTGTTGCAGAGAGAGGAACTCATGAAACGCATCTCTACCCTGGTGCTGGCCGCCGCCATGATTCTCGGCGCGGCTTCTGGCGCGCGGGCCATCGACTTCAAGGCCTCCGGCGAATGGCTCATGGGCTTTGCCGCGGGCGATGCCAGCCTCGTCCGGAAGGAAGGCGGCAAGCATGTGGATTCCAACGACACGTTCGGCGCGGGCCAGCGTCTTCGCCTGCAACTGGATGCCGTGGCCTCCGAAGCGCTTTCCGGCACGGTGTTCTTTGAAATCGGCGAGCAGATGTGGGGCAATGGCGAAAGCGGCGCGTCCATGGGCGCCGACGGACGCATGGTCAAGGTCAAGAACGCCTATCTCGACTGGATCGTCCCCAATACGGATCTGCAGGTCCGCATGGGCCTCCAGGCCGTCGCCATGCCCGCCACCGCCGGCGGCAGCGCCGTCATGGACGGCGATGTGGCCGGTATCACGGCCAGCTACAAGTTCAACGACAACGTGGCGCTGACAGCCACCTGGATGCGCCCCTTCAACGACAACTATGTGACCGACGAAAACGAGCCGGGCAAGCGGGTCTTCACCAACTATCTGGACAACGTCGATCTCTTTTCCCTCTCCCTGCCGCTGAGCTTTGACGGCATCGAGGTGACGCCGTGGGTCATGTACGGCATACAGGGCAAAAACGCCCGTTACAACATCCACGGCTGGGATCAGGCCGACGGCGATTTCGCCCAGACGCTCGGCAACACCTATGCCGGTCTGAACCGCGTGGGCGAATTTGGCGGCACGTCCAAATCCTACGGCTCCATGTTCTGGGCCGGCCTGCCCATCAAGGTCACGGCGTTTGATCCGCTGAACATCGAGTTTGACGTAAACTACGGCTACGTGGAAAAAATGGGCCGTTTCAATGTGGAAAACGCCAAAAACGGCCAGATTTCCCGCGCGTCCACCGGTCGTGAAGGCTGGGCCGTCAAGGCGCTCGTCGAATACAAGATGGACTGGGGTACGCCCGGCCTCTTCGCCTGGTACGCCTCCGGCGACGACGGCAACCTCAAGAACGGCTCCGAACGTCTGCCCAGCCTCAACGGCAACGCGGGCTTCACCAGCTTCATGGGCACGGCCGATGCCGACTGGTCCGGTCGCGGCAACCTCTATGAAAAGACGCTGACCATCGACGGCACGTGGGGCATCGGCCTGCAACTGGCCGATCTCTCCTTTGTGGACGATCTGACCCATACCTTCCGCGTGGCCTACTGGGGCGGCACCAACAGCCCATCCATGGTCAAATACATGAATTCCGGCCGCGCCTTTGACATGGACGGCGACGCCGCCTCCACCGAAGGCCCCTACCTCACCACCAACGACGGCCTGCTGGAATTCAACCTGACCAACGTCTGGCAGGTCTATGAAAACCTGACGGCCGGCCTTGAACTCGGCTATATCATCAATATGGTCGACAAGGACACCTGGAACCGCAGCTTCATGAGCAGCAACTTCTCCAAGCAGGATGCCTGGAAAGCCTCGCTCGTCTTCGCCTATTCCTTCTAGGGAGGTTTCACGTCGCAACGTGATCGCTCTCTGGCCGCCCAGGCACAGGGGAAACCCGTGGTTTCCCGCTGTGCGCGGGCAAGGCCGCTTTCAAAGAGGCAACGCCGCTCCCTGGCGTGCTTCTTGTACCGGGGGAGAGAGGCTCCCCTCCTTCCCTCCTCTCCCCCTCTCTTGTGCCTTCCCTTCCCGTGGGAAACGGCGTTCCGCCCCATACCGGCGGGACGCCGTTTGTCGTCTCTCCCGCCTTTCCTCTCCCCCAGGGGCTCTTTACAAGAAGGCGTCCCTACGCTAGCCTTTTTCCGCCCGTTTGCGGCGCTACAAGGCTTCGCGCCCCTTACCATTACAGGATGTCAGGGAAAAGAGAGGACGCATGTTCGGCATCGGCAGTACGGAACTTCTGGTCATTATCCTTGTGGCCCTTGTGGTGCTTGGCCCCAAGAGCCTGACAGGCATCACCCGATCGCTCGGCAAGGCCGTCGGCGAATTTCGCCGCGTTTCCACGGAATTTCAGCGCACGCTGAATGCGGAAGTGGATCAGGCCGCCGAGGAAGATCGCAAAAAAACCGCCACAACGGCGGCGAGGGCGACGGAAACGCCGCAGGGGTCTCCCGCGCCGGGGGAAGCCGCCGCGGCCAAGACGGATCGGGAGAACGATCAGACGCCCCCCGGACAGCGTCCGCGGACGGCGGCGCACGCTGAGGAACCGCAGGCGCCGTCCTCCTCGCCCATGCCCGCCTTTGACGCCGTGCCACAGCCGCCCTCGCCGCCCGCCGGAAGCCCACTGGCCCAGGCGCTTGCCAAAACGCATGCCGACGCCAGCGGCACACCTACGGCCCAGGCCAGCAAACCCACGGACGGCGCGGCATGAGTGAAAAACTCCCTCTGCCAGAAGAAGGCCTGCCTACGGACGCGGCACGGGACGCCGGGACGCGGGAGCCTCTGCCCGTACCCGACGGCGGCGGCGCACAGCCCCCTGCCACGCCACCAGCCCAGCCCGAAAAAAACGCTGAGGAAGACGGCAAGCCCATGGGCCTGCTCGATCATCTGAACGAACTGCGCTGGCGTCTTGTGCGCTGTTTCATTGCCGCGCTCGTGGGCTTCTGCCTCTGCTGGGCTGTGGTGGAGCCGCTGTTTGACATTCTGACCCTGCCGCTCAACAACGCGCTCGGCGCGGTGGGCGCGCACGCCCAGTATACCAGCATGCCGGAACCCTTCTTTACCCGTATGCTGGTGGCCTTCATGACCGGGCTTTTTCTGGCGAGTCCATTCCTTTTCTATCAGATCTGGGCCTTTATCGCCCCCGGCCTGTACGATGAGGAAAAACGCTTCGTTATTCCCATCGCCGTCGTTTCCGCGCTTTTCTTTACCGGCGGCGGCCTGTTCTGCTATTTTATCGTCTTTCCCTATGCGTTCGATTTCTTCATCAGCTTTTCCACGCAGAGCATACAGATCACGCCCCGCATCAGCGACTATCTGGATTTCATCCTCAAGCTGCTGCTTGCCTTCGGGCTGATCTTCGAAATGCCGCTGTTTTCCTTTTTCCTTTCGCGTATGGGAATCCTGACTGCCGGCATGATGCGGCGCGGACGCCGTTACGCCATTGTCGGCATCTTTATTGTGGCCGCCATCCTGACGCCGCCCGACGTGGTTTCCCAACTGCTCATGGCCTGCCCCATGCTCATTCTCTATGAATGCAGCATTCTTGTGGCGGCCCTGTGCGGCAAAAAGAAAACGGCCCCGGCGGATGGCGGCCATACCGGCGATACCACGGAACCCAGGGAGTAAAAGCCCATGACAGCAAACCTCGCGCCCCGCCGCGCCCACTACCGGCGCGGCAGTGCCGAAACGGACATAGAACTGGATCTGCTCCTTGACGGCAGCGGCAAAACCTCCATCGAAACCGGATTCGGCATGCTGGATCACATGCTGACGCTTCTGGCCTTCTGGGCCGAAATGGATCTCTCGCTTACCTGCAAGGGCGACCTGCATGTGGATGCCCACCACACGGCGGAAGATATCGGCCTGTGCCTGGGCACGGCCCTGCTCGAGGCACTCCGCGATCGCGCGGGTATAGCCCGCGTCGGCTACGGCCGCGTGCCCATGGACGAGGCCCTTGCCGACGTTACTGTTGATCTCTCGGGGCGTCCGTGGCTTGAGTGGCGCGGCGACGATCTGCTCCCGCCCGTCATCGCGGGGGAGGAAAAGGACCTCTGGCGCGAATTCCACAAGGCCTTTGCCTCTGGTGCGCGCTGCAACGTCCATATTTCCTTCCACTACGGCAAAAACGGACATCATCTGCTGGAATCCGCCGCCAAGGGCATGGGGATTGCCCTCGCGCAGGCCGTCCGCCGTCGCGGTTCCGTCATACGCAGCACCAAAGGAGGTCTGGATTGATGCGCCCTGTTCACCCGTTCCGCCTGGCGGCATTGCTCTGCCTCTGCCTCGCCGCGCTTGCCTGTACCCGCAAACCCACCAGCACGGCGGATATGCCGCGCCTACTCTCTCCCGCCGCCAGCGTCGCCGTCCTGCCCTTTTCCCAGCCGGACAGCAATGCCGGGCTTCTCATGGGGCAACTGCCCGATCCGCAGGGACGCATTGACGGCAGCCATCTTGCCGATCTTGACAACCGCCTCCAGGAGGCCCTGCGCGAACGCAAAAGCAGCCGCCGCTACGACTTTCTCCCCTCCAGCGCCCTGCCCAAGATTTCCGCGGGCCACAGCGCCCATCAGCCACAAGCGCTCCCGGCTCTGGCCGCCGTTGCCGCCAGCCACGGCGCGGAGTACCTTCTTGTGCCGCAGGTCATTAACTGGCATGAACGCGAAGGCTCCCGCATGGGCGTTACCCGTCCGGCGCATGTCAAAGTGGAATTCTACCTCATCAGCGCAAAACATGGCGGCGTTGCCAATCGTTCCGTCTATGAAGTGGAGCAGACAGGCCTTGCCGACAATCTCCTCACCGTGGGCGATTTCTTCCGCCGCAAGGGCGGCTGGGTCACCGCCACAGAACTGGCCGGCGAAGGCATCCGCAAGGCCATAAAGGACTTTGGGTTATGATCATTTTTCCCGCTGTGGACATCCAGAACGGACAGGCCGTGCGCCTGCGCCAGGGCCGCGCCGACGAGGCGACCGTCTTTGCCGCCGATCCCGTGGCCGCCGCCCGCGACTGGGAAATGCAGGGAGCCCGCCAGCTGCATGTGGTCGATCTTGACGGCGCCTTTGACGGACTGCCGCAAAGCCGCGACATCGTGCGCGGCATCTGCGCCGCCGTTTCCATTCCCGTGCAGCTTGGCGGCGGCATACGCGACGAAGCCGTGGCCCGCGCCTACCTTGATGCCGGCGTGCGACGCCTCATCATCGGGACACTGGCCCTGGAAGCGCCAGACGCCTTCGCCGCCCTCTGCCGCGCCTTTCCCGGGCGCATCGGCGTCTCCCTTGATGCCGATGGCGGACGCCTCAAGACAAAGGGCTGGGTCGCCGATGCCGGACAGACCGTTGACGACGTGCTGCCGCGCCTGCTCAGGGACGGCGCGGCGTTCATCATCTATACCGACATAGAACGCGACGGTATGCAGAGTGGCGTCAATGTCGAGGCTCTCCGCCGCCTTGCCACCCTGTCCACCGTCCCTGTCATCGCCGCCGGAGGCGTCGCCACCATGGACGATGTCCGGGCTCTCTACCCGCTGACGAAAACCACGCGCCTTCAGGGAGCCATCAGCGGCCGCGCCCTGTATGAGGGAACCCTTTCCCTGCCTGAAGCCAACGCCTGGATCGACGCGCAGCCATGACCGAACCGACCTTTCGCCACTGGCTGGCCCTCGCCCTGGCCATCCTGCTTGAGACCGGAGGCACGTCCGTCCTCAAGTTCTCCCACGCCTGGACGTTTCCCCATGCGGAGTTCCTCGGTCTTTCCGTCATGCTCGCCGCCGTCTGCCTTTCCTACTACTGTCTTGCGAAGGCGACGACGGGACTGCCCGTGGGCGTCGCCTTCGCTTTCTGGGAAGCGTGCGGCCTCAGCCTCATCGCCATCATGGGCTTTTGCTTCTTTCATGAGGAACCCACGCCGCAGCGCATCCTCGGCCTTCTCTGCGCCCTGGCCGGAGCCATGCTGGTGAACCTCGGCACGGCGCACACGCCCGCCGCGACGGAGCCAGACCAGGAGAGGGCGCGTGGCTAGCGGCACCTTTTCCCTTGCCGGGCTGCTGGCTCTGCTGCTGGTGGGCTGCGCCGCTACGCTGGATGTGCTGGCAAATCTTCTGCTGGCCCGCTCCGACGGTTTCCGCCGCCGTCTGACGGGGTGCGCGGCCCTTGCCTGCATCGGCGCTGCCTTCTATTGTCTCTCGCTTGCCCTGCATCACATGGATCTTTCCGTCGCCTACGCCCTCTGGGGCAGTTTTGGCATTCTCGGAACCTCCGTTGGCGGCTGGATCTTCTTCCGGCAAAAACTGCGCCCCTGCGCCTTTGCGGGCATTTTCCTGCTCATCTGCGGCGTCGTCCTGCTGCATCTCTAAACAAAGGAACTCCGCCATGTGTCTTGCCATTCCCGCCCAGATTGTGGAACTGCTGCCAGAGGGCATGGCCCGTGTCCGTGTCGGCGAAAGCGACACCTACCTTACGGCCTCCATGCATCTGCTGCCCGAACCGCCCGTCGTGGGCGACTATGTTATCGTTCATGCGGGCTTTGCCCTGCACTCCCTGAATCCGCGGGAAGCGCGGGAAAGTCTGGCGGCCCTGCGGGAACTTGTGGAGGCTTCCGACGGCGTCCCAGCGCCATTCTAGCCCCGGCAGGCCGCCTTTTCCCGGAGGACGGGCCGCCGTTTTCCCGGCAACGCCGTCGCGCGGAAAAAGACGGCGTGGCATCCGTCGCCTCTCCGACTTGACTTTAGGCGCGTCTTTCACCAGAGTTAAGCGTTTGCCGCGGCGCGCGTGCCGCCGTTGAGTGACGGTTTTCACCGGCGTTGCCGCCGTGTCAGGAATATTTTCCCCCTGAAGAGGGAAGGTTCAGACCGCATAGGAAATTTTGATGAGCGACTATAAAAAAACCCTGAATCTGCCTCAGACAGCCTTCCCCATGAAGGCCAATCTTGCCCAGCGCGAGCCCCAGATGCTCAAACAGTGGGAAGAGCGCAACGCCTACGCCGCCATGGTGGAGTCATGCACCGCCAAGGGTCCCTATGTGCTGCACGACGGCCCGCCCTATGCCAACGGGCATATTCACATGGGTACGGCGCTCAACAAGATTCTGAAGGACATCATCATCAAGTCGCGCAACATGCGGGGCTTCGAGGCCCGCTATGTGCCGGGCTGGGACTGCCACGGCCTGCCCATTGAGCATAAGGTCGAACAGGAGCTGAAGGAAAAGAAAAAGACCCTGCCCGCCCACGTGGTGCGCAAGTGCTGCCGTGACTATGCCAGCAAATGGATCGATACGCAGCGCAAGGAATTCCGCCGTCTCGGCGTCCTGGGCGACTGGGAAAATCCCTACCGCAGCATGACTCCGGCCTATGAGGCCGTCACCGCGCGCGAGCTGGCCCGCTTTGTGGAAAAGGGCAACGTGGTACGCGCCAAGAAGCCCATTTACTGGTGCTGTTCCTGCCATACGGCGCTGGCCGAAGCGGAGGTGGAATACGCCGACCACACATCGCCGTCCATTTTTGTGCGTTTCCCCCTGCCGGACGCAAAACTGAAGGACATCTTCCCCAAGGCGGACACAGCCCGCAGCTATGTCGTCATCTGGACGACCACCCCCTGGACGCTGCCGGACAACATGGGCGTCTGTCTGCACCCCGAATTTACCTATGCGCTTGTGGAAGCCGGCGGCGCGCACTACCTCCTCGCCCGCGAACTGGTGGAAGGCTGCGCCAAAACCTTCGGCTGGGAAGGCTACACGGTGCTGAGCGAAGCCGAAGGGGCGGCGCTTGAGGGACTGGAAGCCCGCCATCCCTTCTATGATCGCGCCTCCCGCCTGATTCTGGGCCGCCATGTGACGCTGGACGCCGGTTCCGGCTGCGTGCATACGGCCCCCGGGCACGGCCGCGAAGACTATGAGGCTGGCTTACAGTACCATCTGGATGTGCTTTCGCCGCTGGACGATGCCGGACGCTTCCTGCCCAGTGTGGAGTTTTTCGCGGGGCTGAACGTCTTCGAAGCCAATCCCAGAGTCATCGAAAAGCTGAGGGAGGTGGGCGCGCTGCTGTGCGAGCGGACAATCAGCCACTCCTATCCCCATTGCTGGCGCTGCAAACAGCCGGTGATCTTCCGCGCCACCACGCAGTGGTTCATCAGCATGGAAAAAAACGGCCTGCGCCGCCAGGCCCTGACGGCCATCAATGAAAAAGTGCGCTGGATTCCGGCATGGGGCCGCGAGCGCATCCACAACATGATCGAAACCCGTCCGGACTGGTGCATTTCGCGCCAGCGGCAATGGGGCGTGCCCATTCTGGCCCTGCTCTGCGAGGATTGCGGCGAAGCCTGGAACGATCCCGCGTGGATGACGGAGATGACAGAGCGTTTTGCCGCGCACCCCACGGGCTGCGACTACTGGTATGAGGCGGATCTCGCGGCCATCGTCCCCGATGGCCTGACCTGCCCCCATTGCGGCGGCAATCACTGGAAAAAGGAAAGTGACATCCTCGACGTCTGGTTTGACTCCGGCACGAGCTTTGCCGCCGTGCTGGAAGCGCGCCCAGAGCTGCGCTTCCCCGCCGATCTCTATCTGGAAGGTTCCGACCAGCATCGCGGCTGGTTCCACAGTTCCCTGCTGGTGGCGGAAGGCACGCGGAGCACGCCGCCGTACAGGACGGTTCTCACGCACGGCTATGTGGTGGACGGCGAAGGCCGCAAGATGTCCAAATCCATCGGCAACGTCATTGCCCCGCAGGAATTGATCGACAAATTCGGCGCGGAAATCGTGCGCCTGTGGGTGGCATCGGTGGAATATCGCGAAGACATCCGCATATCGGATCAGATTCTGAGCCGCCTGGTGGACGCCTACCGCCGCATCCGCAACACCTGCCGCTTCATTCTCGGCAATATCGCCGATCTGGACGCGGCCTCCCCGCTGCCACTGGAAGCGCTTCTGCCGCTGGATCGCTTTGCGCTGGATACGGCCGCACAGACGCATGAACGCATACAGGACGCCTACGAGGCTTTTGAGTTCCACAAGGTCTACCACACCCTGCACAATTACTGCGTGACGGATCTCTCCGGTGTCTACCTTGACATTCTGAAGGATCGCCTCTATACGTCCGCGCCACAAAGCCGCGAACGCCGCTCCGCGCAGACGGCCCTGTGTCATATCCTGCGCATGCTGGTACGCGATATGGCGCCCGTGCTCTCCTTTACCGCCGAGGAACTCTTTGGCCACATTCCCGAAGGACTGCGGGAAGACGCGGCGACGGTCTTTGCCCTGCCGCCGCTGGACGCCGCCCCCTACCTCCTGGAAGACGGCGTGCGCGACGACTGGAACACCCTGCTCAATGTGCGCGGCGCCGTCACGCGCGCCATCGAGCCCCTGCGCCGCGACGGCGTTGTGGGGCATTCGCTGGATACCGCCGTCACCCTTTACATGGCGGAGGAACTGCGAGAACGTCTGGAAGGACTCCACACGGATCTGCGCGCCTTCTGCATCGTTTCGCAGCTGCATACGGCGGCGCTGGCCGACGCGCCCGCACAGGCCACGCGGGACGCCGCCGTGCCGGGGCTGGCCATTGGCGTGGACAAGGCCGCCGGAGAAAAATGCGAGCGCTGCTGGATTTACAGCACGGAACTGGGTACGGATCCCGCCCATCCGACGCTGTGCCCCCGCTGCGCATCGGCCCTGAAGGAGCTGGCCTGAGACCATGCCCGCCCGTTTCGGCATCCTGGCGGCGGTGGCCCTTGCGGTCATGGCGCTCGATCAATGGACAAAGTGGCTGACGCTTGTCCATATTCCGGAGCATCGCCCGATTTCTGTCATACCCGGTCTTTTCGCACTGGTGAACGTCCGCAACCGGGGCGCCGCGTTCGGTTTTCTGAACCGCTCGGATATAGAATGGCAGTTCTTGCTCTTCCTGGGGGCAACGGTGGTCGCTGCCGTCGCCATCATCGCCCTGATCCGATCCATGCGCGCCTATGACGGGCGTCTTGTCTTCGGCCTCGGGCTGGTACTGGGCGGCGCGCTGGGCAATCTTGTGGATCGGATACGCTTTCGCGCCGTTATTGACTTTCTGGATTTCTCCATCGGCTCCTGGCATTGGCCGGCGTTCAACGTGGCGGATATGGCCATCTGCCTCGGCGCGCTGCTGGCCTGCCTGTCCCTCTGGCGCCCCCTGCCCGGAGAGGAAAGGCCGCAAAAGGAACGTAAGCAATGACTCTGACCTTTGCATGGTGGTATGTACCGCTGGCCCTGCTGCCGATGGTTCCCACCTTCTGGAGCATCTGGCATATCTGGAGCCATGCCTTTTCCTCCCCCCTACAACGGAGCAAATGGCTTGTTCTTGTGGTGTTTCTGCCTGTCATCGGCGGAATCCTCTATATTTTCACCGGTCGAGGCAAGGCCGGCAAAAAACTTTTCTGAAAAAGGTAGAGCGCCATGCGTCGTCAACGCCTTCTCCCTCTTTTCGTCCTCTGTTGCGCGTCTCTTCTCCTGAACGGTTGCGCCACCGGCGGATTCTCTCCATCGTCTTCCGGCGGCGGCAGTCTTTCCGTGGAACAGCAGCTGCAACAACACGACATGATGCTGAAACAGCTGCAACCGGCACAGGCAGACATGTGGAATCAGGTTCAGACCATGCGTCAGGAGCTGAACGCCCTCAAAGGGCAGGTAGACGATCTCAAGAACGTCGGCGGCGCGCGCGCCCTTGTGGATCGCGTCAACCGCCATGACGCGGCGCTGCGCCAGATCGAGACCAGTATGGCCCTGAACCTGAACCTGGGCGAAGCCCTGCCTAGCGCCGGAACCGCCGCATCCACGCCCATGAGCGGCGAAAACGCCCTTGCGCGGAATGCGGCGGCCGCCAATCCCTATGGCGCGGGGGGATCCGCCTCCGCCCAGCCCGCTCCAGGCGTCCCGACGCCCTCCGGCGGCACGTGGGGTCAGGCCAGCCCGCAGCCGCAGGCCCCCGCGCCGCAAAAGGATATTTCGCTTGCGCTGTATGATGCGGGCCTCAACGCCTTCAATGCGCGCCGCTATGACGAGGCGCAGCGTTCCTTTTCGGATTTCCTGAAAAACTACGCCGATCACTCCATGACGCCCGACGCCCAGTTCTATCTGGCGGAATGCTATTTCCAACGCAACCAGTTCGCCGACGCCGCCCTTGCCTACGATACGGTCATCACCAAATACGGCAAAAGCTCCAAGGCGCCGGCAGCCTATCTGAAACAGGGCATCTGCTTCAGCAAGATCAATCAGGGGGCGGCGGCCAAATCCCGCCTCAACGAATTGATCCGCAAATATCCCAATTCCGCCGAAGCCGCGCGCGCCAAGTCCTTTCTCAAGACCAACAAATAAGACATCCCCGGCGCGGACGGAGCGCACACACAGAACGATTATCCACAAGGCACGGGAGCTGCCATGTCCAACGCAACGGCAACCAGCGAGAATAACACCATCTACAAGCAAGTCAGCGACGATATGCGCCAGGGTCTGCGGCGCATCTACCAGGAAATTGTCAGCGCTTCAGGCAATGACAAGAACCCCAACGGTACGGAGCATGATGAAGTGTTTACCGAAGCTTCTGTTCAGCTGAACGAAATCATGGAGGCTACGGAAAAAGCCACCATGCGCATCATGGAACTGGTTGAGGCGCAACTTGACTGGCAGGTGGAAAGCGCCCAGCTGCTGAGCAGCATCAAGAGCGGACAGCCATGCTCGGCCCAGCTGGCGCGTTTGACCTATATCAACAAAAGGCTGGGAGAGGATCTGACGGAAATCATCACTGCCCTCTCCTTCCAGGATCTGACGGGGCAACGCATCAAGAAGGTCGTCAAGGCGCTGCACGAAATCGAGGCGTCCGTCGTGGACATGTACCTGTCCTCCGGCCTTGTCATGGATGGCGCGGAAAAAGATCCCTCATGCTCGCTGGAATCCCTGCGCACCGAAGCCTCCAAGGCCATGGAAGCCTTTCGCGAAAGCCGCACCAAGGTGGCGGACGTGCTGTCCGAAAAGAACGATGAGCTCAAGGGTCCCAGCAAGGACAGCGTCTCGCAGAGCGCCATCGACGACATGCTCGCCCAGCTGGGCATGTAGCAAAGGAGCATCACGACATGTCACACCCCCCGGTTATCGGCCAATGGAACCACGATCAGTATCTTGAACGCGTGCTGGCCTTTCATGGGCACACGGCCCCGGGCGTCGTCATCGGCGGGTATATGGTGGAGGCGGGACGGCGCGCCCTGCCGGAAGGCATACTTTTCGATGCCATTTCCGAAACCGTGCAATGCCTGCCCGACGCCATTCAGCTTCTGACGCCCTGCACCATCGGCAACGGCTGGATGCGCGTCTACAATCTGGGCATTTTCGCCCTGACGCTCTATGACAAGCGAACCGGCGAGGGTGTGCGCGTCAAGCTGGATGTGGAGCGCCTGCGCGCCTATCCTGACGTGCGATCGTGGTTCCTCAAGGAAAAGCCCAAAAAAGAACAGGACTCCGGGGCCATAGCCCGCCAGATACGCGAAGGCGGCTTTCAGATGCTCTCTTCCGCCCCCGTGCGGATTCATCCCGACATTCTCACCCGTCAGGGCAAGGGTTCCGTCACGCGCTGCCCCGACTGCGGCGAATACTATCCCGTCCGCTTTGGCGAACGCTGCCGCCTCTGCCAGGGCAACGGCCCCTATGAGCGCTGGAATGCGGAAGAAGCGAGGCCGTAGCGTCGCGCCACGCAGGCGGATAAAGACAAAGACCCGCCGGGAATGCCCCGGCGGGTCTTTTTTGTCGCTTTTGAACGTCGCGGCCTCAACGATCCCAGACGACGATTTCAAAATTATCCCGACCGTTTTCCTTGACGCGGTACAGGGCTTCGTCCGCCGCCATATAGAGCTGCTCAAAGGTATGCCGGGAACGGCTGAAAATGGCGCCGCAACTGAAACTGACCGCCGGGCGTTCTCCCGCCGGGTTCTCAAGAATGCCGTGGGCTTTTCTGTGCAGCGAGGCAAGCGCGCTTTCCAGACGGCCTTTCTCCAGCTGTTCGCCGGAGAGAAAGACGCAGAACTCGTCGCCTCCCAGACGGCCGAGAATGTCCTCCTCCCGGAAGGAGGCGCGTAACAGCTCCGCCGTTCTTTCCAGCACGGTATCGCCTATAGGATGCCCGAAGGTATCGTTGACGGACTTGAAGTGATCCACGTCCAGCAGCAGGAAGGCATACGGCTGGAAGGCGGGCAGGGAAGCCAGCCTGCCGCGGATCATCTCCTCGGACGTTTTCCGGTTGTAGAGGCGCGTGAGCATGTCATATTTTGCCGTCTTGGCTTCGGAAATATCCTCCATGATGCCGATAAGGCGCTGCTGGACGCCCTCCGTCCCATCGCCCATACCCGACAGGGAGAGGCGATGCCACTGTTCCTTGCCGCTGGCCTCGTCATACAGCCGAAGCTCGCAGGACTCGCCCCGCGCCCCGGTGCTGACCGCGTGTATCAGCGCCTCCACCTTGGCCATGATCTCCGGCGTCACCGTCTTGCCGCGCAGCAGCAGCGCCCCCCAGTCCTCCTCGCCGAGATCGTGGAAGACCTCTTTCTGATGGGCGCTGTAAAAGGTCAGCCTGCGGGATGGCAGATCATAGTCAATGACCCGCATGCCGCACTGCGCCAGCGTGTAGTGAAACATCTTCTCAGAGGCCAGCAGATGTTCCGCCTGTCTGGATATGATCGTGTTCCGCTCGGACAGCAGCAGACTCAGGCGGCGGTTGCGCACGGCGTCAAAAAGCGCCAGTCCCACGATACTCAGCAGGAGGGGAATCAGCAGCGCCACATAGCCGGTGAAGCCCCGCAAGGCCTTTTCCACGCGCTCCGTCACCGAGGCGTTCAGAGTTTCCCCCCTGACACCGGTAAGGAAGATCCACGGCGCATGGATAAGCGGCCGCCAGGAGAGGATCATATCTTCCTCTTCCAGAAGTCCGCCTTCACCGCTCACGCCGTTGCTCAGGATGGCCGCCCGGATGCTCCGCAGATCGCCGGAAAACTGTCCCTGCCTGCCTTCGGCATGAAAGGACCGTATCCTGCTTTCCTCCTCTTCCGCCGTAGCGGCCACGGGGAAGCCGTTCCTGTCAAAGATGCAGGCGATGTCCGCCGATCCCTGTGACGAAAGATGGCGGATCCACCGGTGGATAACGGCGGCGTTCAGCTGCGCTCCCAGCAGGCCCACGACCTCGCCCCCGGAAGAAAAGCAGGGCTCAAGAAGGCACAGCCTGTACTTGCCGCCGGTATCGAAATAGGGGCCGATAAGGGCAAACTGGCCGCTCCATGCCGTATCCAGCGCGGAGGCGACGGCATCGGGGGGCAGGATCGCGCCATCCTCGGGAAAGGAAGGTTTTCCGTCCAGAAAAAAGAACATCTCCGCACCGGCGGTATGCAGCGTCAGCCGGGACAGCCGACGCCGACGCCCCTCCTGATCCGCCTCCAGCAGGCGCGTTCCGTGTGCCGAAGCCAGCTCCCGCATTTCCTGCCTGATGAGGGCAAGGCGCGCGTCCATTGCCGTTTCTCCGGCAAGGCAGAGCATGGACGCGCCATCCACGGTGCGCGTCCGCACGGATTCCTGAAACGTCTGCCGCACCCTGTCGTGCAGGGAATGCATCAGCACCACGGCCGCCGCAACGAAGATCAACAGCGCGGCCGTGGTGAAGGGATAGAACCGGGAGGAAAAAAACGAGTGAATCATGGTTTGTGAAAAAAAATTACACCCTGCTGTTGGCCTCACGCGCCAGCTGCTCCACCACGGCGTCACTGCTGAGGTGATTGCCGAAGGACACGCCCATGAGCTTGCCATCCACCCAGACGACCTGGGCATCCGTGTTGGAGAAAATCCGGGAGAACGGCGGCGTCGCGGCCTGCAGCGTCACGGCCTCGCCTTCCTGCAGGGCGAACCCCTTGTCGCTGCGCATCCGCATACCGGAGATGCTTATATCCAGGACGAAGCCCTCGCAGACGTTGCCGTTGATGTCCGTTACCTTGACGCGGTGCGGCTCGATGATGGTATGGCGGGAATCACCGCGCCGTTCGCTGCGCATGCCGTCGATCATCTGGCGCAGATCGTCGGAAAGGCTGCGCAGGCGGGACGCATGATCGGTCGATTCCTCCATGGTGCGCGTGGCATCCTGCGCCTGCAGGACAAAATCTTCCATCTGCTTCGCAATCCGCGCGCAGGCTTCCGCCTGCTCGGTCGTCACCTGGGCCACGGACTCGATGTCGGTCACGGCCTCGCCGACGACCGTCTGGATGTTGTTCAGGCGCGTGCCGGAACTGTCCGCCAGTTCCGTGGCCTGGCGCGCCAGCGACACCGCCTCCGTGGTGGCCTTGGCGCTCTCCCGCACGCCGTTCTGTATGCCCGCGATGGAACCGGAGACCTCGTCCGTGGCGTGCATGGTCTTTTCCGCCAGCTTGCGCACCTCGTCAGCCACCACGGCAAAGCCCTTGCCCGCCTCTCCGGCGCGGGCCGCCTCGATGGCGGCGTTCAGGGCCAGCAGGTTGGTCTGGTCTGCCACGTCCTTGATCAGGCCCAGAACGTTGCCGATGTCGTTGGCCTGCCGGTCAAGGGTCGCCATGCGTTCGGCCACCTTGCCGGTCTGTTCGTCCACCTTGTCGATGCAGGCGATGGTGCGGCGCACCACCGCGTAGCCCTCCTCGGCTTCCTTCTGGGCCTGCTGAGACTTTTCCCGGCTGAGGCGGGTCCTGTCGGCGGCAACCTGCATGGACTGGGCCATCTCGTGCATGCTCTGTGAGGCCTGCGCGGCCTCCTGTTCCTGGCTGCGGGCGGTCTTGCCCGTGCCTTCCAGCTGCTGGAAGAGTTTTTCGAAGGCCTGCGTCTGCGTAGTGGAGATCTCCTGCGCCTTGTTGGCGGAGAAATAGATGCGATCGTTCAGCTGGGCGACGCGATCCCGCTGTTCGTGCGCCTCGGTCAGGTCGGTAAGCAGCGAAAACGCACCAATCAGCCTGCCGTCAAGATCATGCAGCGGCGCGAAGTCCATCATCATGTACTTCGTTTCGCCGCGCGCGTTGGTCCGTGCGGCCATGTAGCCGTGAATGGGCTTCAGGCTTTCCAGCACCCGGCCGAACATGGTCGGATGCCTGGGATCGTTGTAGAAGAACTCGCTGACGGTCATGCCCATAAAATCCTTTGGCGTGCCTTCGCGGCCCCACAGATCAACCAGTTTCTGGTTGACAAATGTCAGGCGGCCTTTGGTGTCGCAGGTGGCAAAGGCCGCGGTGATGCCGTGCATGATGCCTTCCGAGACGCCGAACTTTTCCTTGATGATGTCCGTCGCGGCGTTGAAGGAGGTGGCAAGACAGCCGATTTCGTCCTTGCGGTCAATGTCCACATGCTCGTAGACGCCCTTGCTCAGACGATCCGCCGCCCTGGAAAGCAGCGACAGCGGACGGCAGATGTTGCGGACAAGCAGCACTGTCAGCAGCAGGCCCGCGATAATGGCCGAAACCGAGACGATAACGGAAATGGTCCAGATATTGCCAAGAATACCGGCGAGCTCCTGGGCAATGCCGCTCCGCGAGGCGGTAATGACCTCGCGGGCTTCCATAAAGAGCTTCTGGGCGTTGAACAGAGCGGGCAGCGTCGTCGAGAAAAGAATCTCACGCGCCTTTTCCATATGGCCGTTCCTCACCTGCTCCTCGATACCGGCGGCGCTCTTGTGCAGCGCGTTGTGCGTCTCCTCGATTCTGCCAAACAACGGGACAAGCGGGGGAATTTCCCCTTCCAGCTCCCGGCGCTGGGGGCTGTAGAACCATGTGCCAAACGCGCATTTCGTCGGATCCGTCGGTACGTTCAGAGCCTTGCGCTCTCCCTCCAGCACATAGCGCTGCACGTTTATGCCCCACTGCAGATGCCCGGTTTCCGCGGCCAGCAGTCCCCCCGTTCTGGGAGGCGCGCCAAGAATATCGGCATCTTTCTTGACCTCGCCCAGAAAGTAGAGCAGCACGCCCAGCGTTGCCAGGAAGGTCATGATACCTGTGCAAAAAATCACATAAAACTTGTGCTTGACGGAAATATCGACCCAGCGCATTGAAACCCCCTTTGATGCGATGGCGCTCCCGGAACCCAGAGGAACAACGGGGAGAAAGAGCCTGACGAAGCCTGACAGAAGCAGTGTCAGTGAAACGTTGCCAGCCGCGATCATACCCTTTTGCACAGCGAATTGAAATAGCATAAATTTTTTTTAAAAAAAGAAAATAAAACAGCGAGATACATTTCTGACCTTTTTACCTGGTTGTCAAAAGGTGTTTTTGCGGGTAGTGAAAATAGACATTTCACTGACACTGCTTCTGTCAGCGCGGTTGCCTCAGCCCTGACGGCATTCTTTAGTTTCAACGGCTTACGCCCGCCTTCCCACCCTCCTTCCACGTTCCCGGCCTTGCCCATGCCGCCGTTGCCCGCTTCCTCCGTCCGGGGGAAAACGCGGCGGCCGGATTTCCCTGAGCGGTTTTCTTCCCGCGTTCTCCAGCCACGCGCTCACCGTTTCCGTCGCGATCAGAAGCGACGGCCGCCCCAGGTGGGCATACCGCATGGTTGTTCGCGGATCGCTGTGCCCCAGCAGCTTCTGCACCTCATAGAGCGAATGCCCGGCATTGACAAGAAAGCTGGCGAACGTGTGCCGCAAATCATGAATGCGGACATCCCCCAGCCCCAGAGAGCGCCGGAGCGTATTCCAGAAGAGATAAATGTCGGAAAGGGGTTTTTCCGGCGCATGACCGGGAAAGAGCCAAGGGCTTTCCACCGTGCGCGGAATGGAGCGAATAACGGCCACGGCCTCATCAGACAGAAAGATATGGCGCGGTTTGCCGGATTTTGACAAAGGAACCGTCAGCAGGCGCAGGTCCAGCCGGACATGCTCCCGGCGAAGACGGAGAATCTCGCTCTTGCGCGCCCCGGTCAGCAGAAGCAGCCGCAGGACGAACGCCTCCGGCCGGTCTGATCGTTCAAGGGCCCGCATGAGACGCCGGGCCTCAAGAGGGGAAAGACAGCGCTCCCGCTGGGTATGAATCCTGAAGGAAGAGACCCCGGCGCAGGGAGACTGCCCGGCGGGAAAGAAGCCATGAACGGCGGCAAGGGAACAGACGCTCTTGAAAACGGCAAAAATACGGTTGCAGGTGGCGGGGGCCAACCCCCGCGACAGCAGCGATTGCAGCCAGGCCTCCACGCCCGCTCGGGAAAAGACGTCAAAAAAACGATCTCCGAAAACAGGGGAAAGATACTGCCTGGCGATACGTTCGTCCACCCGCCAACTCCGTTTGCGCGTTTTCACATACGGCAGATAGATGCGGGAAACAAAGGCGTCAAACGAAAGCGCCCCGGAGGGGCGTCGCCCGCGCCGTTGTTGCCGTGGGGGAAAAAGGGGGGCCGGAAGTAGTGCCGGACGAATACAGACCATGCGCTGTGCTCCTGAAAAAAGTAGGGAATATGCCGCCCCTGGCGGGCGACTCGCAAAAAATTCCTTCTCTCCGCCAAAAACCTTGACCTTGAAGTTACTTCATACTCTACAACAGGAAAAAGGAAGGCGGTACCGCCTTAGATTCTTTTAAGAAAGGAACATCCCCCTATGTCCACCACAGCTTTTTCCCTGTGTCCCCAGTGCGGCCAGTATCATTCCTCCGCCCTCCCCTGCCCAACCATGCCCCCCGACGGCGAGGCGATGACGCACGCCGGCCATGCCCATACCCATGAGCATGAACAGTGCGAACACCACTGCTCCTGCGGGCACCCCCACGCGCATGAGGAAGCCCTCGACGCGGATTCCTTCGGGATGTCCTCAGCCACGCGCGCCATCTACCGTATCAGGAACATGGATTGCCCGATGGAGGAAGCGCTCATACGCAAAAAACTCGAAGGCATGGCGGGCATCGACGCGCTGGAATTCCATCTGATGCGGCGCGTCCTTGTGGTATCGCATTCCCTGCCAAGCCCCGCCCCCATTGAGGCTGCCCTGCGCGCCATCGACATGGTTCCCGAAGCCCTTGGCGTGTCAGGCGCATCAGGAGCGGCGGACACGGATGGAGAGACGCCCCCGGCCCGTATCCCGTGGCGCAGGCTGGGCATCGCGACCCTGATGGCCGCCGCCTCCGAGGCCGTGGATCTCTGCCGGGACTGGCACATCATCGCCTCCGGGCTGGAAAACGCCGCCCTCTGGCTGTCCGCCCTGCTTGCGCTGATCGCCGTGTCGCTGTGCGGTGCGGGCACATACAGAAAGGGGTGGATTTCCGTTTGCAACGGCAATCTGAACATGAACGCCCTCATGTCCGTCGCCGTTACCGGCGCGCTCCTCATCGGTCACTATCCCGAAGCCGCCATGGTCATGGTGCTCTTCAACCTTTCCGAGGCCATCGAGGGCAAATCCCTGGAGCGCGCCCGCGACGCCATCCGCGCCCTCATGAGCCTTGCCCCGGAAACCGCCACCGTGGAACGGCGGGGGCGCTGGGAAAGCGTCCCCATCCACGATGTGCCCACAGGCAGCCGCATCCGTGTGCGCCCCGGCGAACGCATCGCCCTTGACGGCCTTGTGGCCAGCGGCCATTCCGCCGTGGATCAGTCCCCCATCACCGGCGAAAGCATGCCCGTCACCAAAAATCCCGGCGACGCGCTCTACGCCGGTTCCATCAATCAATCCGGCGAGCTGGAGTACACCTCCAGCGCGCTTGCCAGCGACTCCACCATTGCCCGCATCATCCGGGCCGTGGAAGAAGCGCAGGCCAGCCGCGCGCCCATGCAGCGTTTTGTGGACGCCTTTGCCCGTGTCTATACGCCCGCCGTGTTCGCCGCCGCCCTGCTGACCGCCATCGTCCCGCCGCTTCTCTTCCACGCGGCCTGGACGGACTGGATCTACACCGCGCTGGTGCTGCTCGTCATCGGCTGCCCCTGCGCCCTTGTCATCTCCACGCCCGTCACCATCGTCAGCGGCATGGCCGCCGCCGCGCGCCAGGGCATTCTCATCAAAGGCGGCCTCTTTCTTGAGCAGGGCCGCCGCCTGCGCGCTCTTGCGCTGGACAAGACCGGCACCCTCACCAGCGGCAAACCCCGGCAGACGGATTTTCTGCCTCTGGACGATCATCCCCGCCTGAGGGAGCTTGCCGCCGGTCTTGCCGCCCGTTCCGATCATCCCGTCTCCGCCGCCATTGCCCGGCAGGCGGCCGCCGACGGCATCGATCCCGCGCCCGTCACGGGATTTACCGCCTCTCCGGGACAGGGCGTCAGCGGCGTGGTTGACGGTTGCCGCTGGAGCCTCGGCAGTCGCCGCATGGCCGAAGGTACCGCCCCTCTTCCTCCGCAAGCGCTGGCCCGCCTCCACGAACTGGAATCCCAAGGAAAAAGCGTCGCCCTGCTCATGGACGAACACGGCGTTCACGCTCTTATAGCCGTGGCCGATACGCTCAGGGAAAGCGGCGTCGCCGCCCTGAAAGAGCTCAGGGAACTGGGCATCCGAACCGTCATGCTCACCGGCGACAATCCGCGGGCCGCCCAGGCCATAGCGCGGCAGGCAGGCATAGACGATGTGCGCGCCGGACTCCTGCCCGGCGACAAACTTCACGCCGTTGAGGAACTGGCGCGGCACGGGGTCGTTGGCATGGCCGGAGACGGCATCAACGACGCTCCCGCCCTTGCCCGCGCCCATATCGGCTTTGCCATGGCCGCCGCCGGAACCGACGCCGCCATGGAAACCGCGGGCGTCGCCCTCATGGACGACGACCTGCGCAAACTCCCCCGTTTTATCCGCCTTTCCCGTGCCGTCCACGCCATACTCGTCCAGAACATCACCATCGCGCTCGCCATCAAGGCCATCTTCCTTGGCCTGACCTTCACAGGTCTCGGCACCATGTGGATGGCCGTCTTTGCCGACGTCGGCGCCAGCCTGATCGTTATCGCCAACAGCCTCCGGGCCCTGCGCGCCTAAGGGGTGTGGTATCTGTGTGACATGTCTGGCGAACGCCCTCAGTGTCCCACGCGCGCATTCCCTCCGGCTCTTGCGTGCGTAAGAGGAAAGAGATATCATATGAAATATAAGGAAACAGCTGCCATGCACTCCCATCAGACACCGTGAGAGAACGCCGCGTTCCGTGTGCGTAAGAGAGCTTGCGGGAGAGAAAGTCCTTTCTTCAGAAAAAGGGCTTTCTCTCCCCAGACGCGCTTGCGGAGGGGGGGATCCCCCAGAAAACAGCCAGGAGGGCACTATGAAGCGACGCATTGGAGAAGTCTCCCAGGCGACGGGTTGTCCGGCCGCGACCATTCGTTTTTACGAAAAAGAAGGGCTGCTGGGGAGGCCGGCGCGTTCCGGCGGCAACTACCGCCTGTATGGGGAAGACGATCTGGATCGCCTGCGCTTCATCGTACACTGCCGCCACCACGGTATGACGCTTGCGGAAATCCGCGAGTTGCTGGCCTTCAAGGAACATCCACAACAGGGGTGCGGCTGGATTGGGGAACTTGTGGAACGCCATATCGCCGGCGTCAGCGAACAGATAGCCGCACTGACCTCACTCCGTGAGGAATTGCGGCAGCTGCGCCACACCTGCACCGGAAGCGAGCAAGGGGCCTGCGGCATTATCGAGCATCTGAGCGCGCCGTGCCCCCACTGTGCGAATCACCATCAATGCGCGTTGCACAGGGACGTGGGAGAAGGGAAGAAACACTGATAGTTCCGTTCCGATCTGGCGGCCAAGAGATAACAAACCAGTGGTTGGCAAAATTCGCATTGCAATAGCCACGCGTGACATAAACGTTTGTCGATCGCCGTAGCGTAACCCGGAAACCGTGGAAAGCCGGATTTGGGAAATGCTGGAAACAAAACTTCACCGTATCACGCTCGCCTTTCAAGGAAGCATGGAAGACCCCGAAGACATGTGTCAGGCGGTCATCGGCATGACCCAACCCTCTATGTACACCCATCTCTTTGCCTCAGCCCCCTCAAACCGTCAGGGATTGCGGGAATAGTTCGACAGCCAGACGGCGACTCTTGGCGGAGATGATGCCATTTCCGTTGTGAAACGCATGTTCGGTTCCGTCCATCATTTCGATTTTGGCACACTGGCCGCCAATTTGCCGCATGTCACCCTGCAGGATCTTTGTCCCTATCTCAAACTCTGTCTGGCGCGCCACCAGCGCGCCTGGAAAGCGGAAGATCCCCGCCATATGTCTTTCAAGACACCGAAGGCATGGGTTTCCTCTCTTGCGCTTTTGAAAGGCGATCTCTCGTTCATGCGGGGCGAAGGGGATGGGCAAAGGAGCCGGATCATCATGAAAAAGGCGTTCATTGTGTGCATGGCGATGCTGTTGCTGGGCGGCGGGCTGTCCTGGGCCGCCTCGCCCGCACCGGAAAACGGCGTTCCAGCGGTGGCGGCGGAGCGGCGTGCCGTGTCTCCTGAGAAAAACGCCGATCCCGTTGGCGCGGGAGGCACATATACCAATGCGCGTTACGGTTTTACCGTAACCTGGCCGCGTGGGGATATGGCGGTGGCGGAGTCCGACAACGGAGACGGCATCGTTGTGACGGATTCCCGGCGGGGTTTGGAACTGCGGGCCTGGGGCGGCAGGGGCTGGAGCACGCTGGGGATGGACCTTGAAGCCGGGATAGAGGAGACGCGCGGCTGGTTTGATACGGTATTCCTGAAGCGCGTGAACAGTCAGGAGGGGAGCTTCATTCTTTCCGGCAGCGCGGGCGACGACATGCTTCATGTCAAAGGCTTTTATACGCCTGACGCCGTCTGCCTGCTTTCCGTCCGTTATGCCCGGAAGGACGGGGATATGTTGGAGGCGTTTGCGGCGGATGTCTTGCGCTCTTTTCGGAGAACGACCCCGCTGGAGCCGTTGCCCCTTGAGAACGACGCCGCTTTTGAAAGGGACGCCTCGCAAAAACACCACGCTTTCGTGACGATTGCTGTCGGCAACGGCAGGGATGAGCATGGCTGTGTCTCTTTTTTGCTTACAGCCCAAAAAGATGTGCATTTGTTCTTCCGCAGAGCCGTTCTGGAGGATGACGCCACAGTACGTCCGGGAGATCCGCTGAGACGGGTCGTTCTGAAAGCGGGCGAAGCCTGCATGCTTCGTACAGCCGTCCCGGAAGGCGTCCCGGATATGTTTGTCTGCGTGGGGGATGCGTGCTGGAGTCCGGCATTCAGCGGCAAGGATGGAGCGTTGCTGCTGTCTCCCGGTTTTGCCACGGCCGACGGTACTGAGGCTGCCGCGGCACAGGTGGCGGACGTGCATCTCCGCTCTTTCGACAAGTGATGCCACGGACGCGTCCCTGCGTCCTTTTCCTTGCTCCCTGTCGCGGAAGGTGTCATGATTGGGGATCAGGGTACGATGATGCAAAAATTGCATGGTCAAGAAGGAGGCTTACCGTTTTGAAAAACGACAAGCGACATCTGTGGGTCCTCTGGATGCTGGGAATCTCGTTGATCGCCGGGCCAGGCACGGCGATGGCGGCGCAGGAAAGCGTGACGCATTCCGAAGAGAGAAGCGCGCCCGTTGTGGCGCAGGGGGAGAGGATGCCCCTTGCTGATCGTCTTCTTTTACAGAATGCCGTGGCCGCCTTGTGGGACACGGGGACATCGCTGGATCCGGGGAAGGAGATCCGCCCCGATGCGCTGCCTGTTCCCGCGCATGTCTTTATCGACCCGCCCGAATCTTTTTTTTACAGAGACGGCGTCTGGGAATTTGAAGGTGTGATACGCCGTATGGCCCCCAGGGAAGACGGTATAGAAGCCATTGCCGCCAGAGAACTTTTCCATATGGTTGCCCGAAAACGTGACGGCGGCTATCGCCTGGAAAAGGTGGAATTTCACCCCATCCCGAGCATGCGGTGAGGAAGGTTATGAAAAGACAGTTTTTTTCTCTGATTGCTGGGCTGGCCGTGTTTTTCTGTGTCGCGTCCTCATGGGCAACGCCGGAGGATCGGGCTGCGCCCTCGCTCCGGGACAAGCTGCTCATGAAACACACCCTGCTCACGCTCTGGGACATGGGCTATACCTCTCCCGGAAAGATGGATCCCGTCAATGTATGCCGCATGTCCCTGTATTTTCTTCTGCGCGGACAGCCCGACAGCGGCGAGGACCGCGAGGGGAATCCCGCCCGTTTCACCAATATTCCTGAGCGGTACCAGTTCTTTTTCTCCAAAGAACTGACGGAACGGATCGCGCTGGATGTCTTTGGCGGTTGGATGGAGGAAAATGCGGCGCCTGAGGGCGTTTTCCCTGGGGCGGGCGGCTACTATATTGATATGGCGACCTTCCTTGCCGGTAGGCCGTGGACTGAGGAAGCGGATCTGCCCCGTTATACGGAAATTGTCTCCCTTTTCCCGGAAAAAAATGGCGCCGTTATGCTCAATGGCAAGCTACGCCGTTTCCATATGACGGATGATGGCGATGAGGTTCTGTGGGGGGCCGCTTCCTTCATGGCGCGTTTCTCCCCTTCGGAGCGGGGCTGGAAACTCGAATCCTTTGTGATCACGGAAGAGGCGATGGGGTAACCGTTCCTTTCCGCGCGGAACGGACCCGAAAGCTGTTTCTTGGACTGTACTGTGCGGCGCTTGTGGCGTTCCGTCTCGGCGAGGCCTGTGCCAGCGAATATAGCATCGTGCGCGATACGCTGCTGAAAAAAAGGAGAGGCATCGCCAATGGTCTATGGCAAAGAAAGCGTTACGGAAGTGACACGCGAACGCTGGTTCTCTCGTATTGGAAAGGCTTTCTGCGGCATCGGTACCGGCCTGATGCTGATCGTCGTCGCCACGTGCCTTCTGTATTGGAATGAGGGCCGGTCTGTCCGCACAGGCGACACCATTGCCGAGGCGCGGCGGGCAACGGTGAATCTCCCCGACATTACCCGGAGGGATCCCGCCTTTGACGGACAAACCGTCCATGTCACAGGCAGGGCCGTCACGGAGGAGGAACTGACGGATCCGTTATTTGGCATCAAGACAGCGGCCATTGCTCTGCGCCGTCGCGTTGAATTCTATCAGTGGGTTGAGGAGGCAACGCAGGAAAAACGCACAAAACTGGGCGGGGATGAGGAAACCGTCACTACCTATACCTATTCCACACAATGGGTTGGCAGTCCTGTGGATTCCCAGAGGTTCAGGAAGGTTGACGGACATGAAAATACGCTCCGCCTCCGGGCCGGTAACGAGACACTGTATGCGGACCATGTCACGCTGGGGGCGTACCGGTTGCCGGAGTTCCTTTAAAGAACATCTCACAAGAAAAAAGCACAGTATGACAGCGAGCCTGCCGCTACCGGCAGGTTCGCTGAAAAACACCCTCTCGACAATTCCCCCTTTGATTGGGTAGAAAGGAAAAATACATCGCAACCGTTTTCAGGTGCCCGGGATTTTCGGGATAATTGGGAAGTTCGTAGAAACCGACGCTGACCCGCAACCGTGAAAGGCAATGATGCCGCAACAGGCCACTGTAGCAGCAGACGCTATGGGAAGGCGCGCCATCAGAAGACCCTTGAGCCGGGAAACCAGCCTGAAAGCCCATAAAAGACGGTTCTACACCGTCTGCTCCACGGGGTTTGGAGCAAGGAGTTGTGTTCTATGAAAAGGCTTTTTGCCGCGCTATTGTTGTGCTGCCTGTTCTCTGCCGCCCCTGCCTGGGCAAAGAAAGGGACGTTGCTGGTCGCCTTTGGAACATCCGTAGGCAGCGCCCGTCCGGCTATTGAGGCTGTCGTGGCGGATTACAAAGAAAAAAAAGACGGACCCGTCTTGCTGGCGTTCACGTCGGACATCATTCGCAACAAGCTGGCTGCCGCGGGAAAACCCGTGCATTCTGTCAATGCGGCCCTGGATGCCCTGGCCGCCCAGGGTGTGGATGAGGTGCTGGTGCAGTCGCTGCACGTCGCTCCGGCGGAAGAGTACAGCCAGCTTGAGCGTATGATTGTCAGGCATGTGACAAAGAAACCGGGCGTTTTCACATCCGTGAAGGTCGGTTACCCGCTGCTGGTATCGGAACAGGATCTGGATACGGTGGTTTCCGTGGTTCTTGGAGCCTTGCCGGAGCGCCGCAAGGGCGATGCCGTTGTCCTGATGGGGCATGGCAATGATCGCGGCCCTGGAGATTTGACGCTGGCTGCCGCCGCTACGGCCTTCCACAAGGCTGATGCGCTGGTCTGGCTTGCCACGGTGGAAGGTGCCCACAGTTTTGACAGGGTGCTGCCGCAGCTCCGGGCAGCGGGCGTGAAGCGCGTCTGGCTTCAGCCTTTCATGCTGGTAGCCGGAGATCATGCGCGCAACGATCTCGCCGGATCGGAAGATGATTCCTGGGCTTCGCGCATCCGGGCCGCGGGGATGACGCCCGTGCCGCATCTTGTGGGGCTTGGGCAGCTTGCCGGTATTCGCCAGGTGTTTCTTGAACATTCACGTGATGCTGTAATTGATCTTGCCAAACCCGGCAAGGCGGAATAACACGACGTTTTGTTTCAGAGCTGGAAGGTCCGTCGGGCGTGCCGCCCGCACCGGGCCTTTCTCTTTTTCCTGAAGGAATCTATGGGATGCGATACGGAAAATTGTACGGAGTGGGCATCGGTCCCGGCGATCCGCGCTATCTGACCTTGCGGGCTGTTGAGGTGCTGCGTGCCGCCGATGTCATTTTTACGGTAATTTCCCGCAATGCCACGGAGAGTGTTTCCCGGAGTGTGGTGGAATCGCTGGAGCCGCATGGAGAAATCCGTCTCCAGATGTTTACCATGTCGCGTGACAGGGAGGAGCGGGAAGCGCAGGTGCGCGCCAATGCCGCAGCTATTCTTGAGGAGCTGAAGGGAGGAAAGCATTGTGCCTTTGCCACGCTGGGCGATGCCATGACCTACAGCACGTTTGGGTATGTCCTGGAGATTATCCGCGGCCAATTGCCTGATGTTGATGTGGAAATTGTGCCGGGCATCACTTCTTTTTCCGCCCTTGCGGCCAGAGCGGGTACGGTGCTGGTGGAAAATGGCGAAAGCCTGCATGTCGTTCCGTCATTTCGTGCGGATCAGGTGGAAACGCTGCATTTTCCGGCCCGCTCCACGACGGTGCTTCTCAAGACGTACCGTAGCCGGGAAGCCCTGATGGCGCGCCTGCGCCGCGAAAAAGATGTGGAATTTCTCTACGGTGAACATGTGACCATGCCGGGAGAAGTGCTGGAGAGCACGCTGGAGGGCATTGCCCGCCGCCCAGAGGAATATCTCTCCCTGATGATGGTCAAAAAAGCGTGATTTTCCAACCTCTCTGCCGGAATTTTTTGCCCAGGTGAAATCGGAAAAAAGGCCGCCTGTACATGAAACAGGCGGCCTCTCCGTTTGCAGTGACAAATTTCAAAAGCGATATGCGCTATTGCGCGGGGACGACGGCACCGTCGTAGGTCTTAATCATGAAGTCACGCAGTTCCGGGCTGCGCAGAGCCTTGAGCAGCGCCTGGAGTTCAGGACGCTTTTCATCTCCCTGACGAACGGCGACAATGTTGGCATACGTGGTGGCGGCCAGAGAATCGGCGGATTCCGCACGCAGGCTGTCTTTTACCTTCAGACCGGCAAGAATGGCGTAGTTGCCGTTGATAACGGCCAGATCAAGATCCGGCAGAGAGCGACCCAGCTGAGCCGCTTCGATTTCCTCAATGTTGATTTTGCGGGGGTTTTTGACGATATCGAGGCGGGTTGCGGTAAGGCCGGCGCCTTCCCGTAATACAATCAGACCCATATCCTGCAGGAGCAGCAGAGCGCGGGCTTCGTTGGTGGTATCGTTGGGGACGCCGATGGTCGCGCCGTCCGCCAGCTTGGAGAGATTCTTGCATTTGCCTGCGTAGATGCCAAAAGGCTCATAATGCACCGTGCCCAGAGACGCCAGCTTTGTGCCCTTCTCCCTGTTGAAGTCGTCCAGATAGGGTTTGTGCTGGAAGAAGTTGGCGTCCAGCTCCTTGCCTTCCAGCGCCACATTGGGCAGAACATAGTCGGAATAGTCCACGATTTCCAGCGTGATGCCCTGCGGAGCAAGCAGTTTTTGCGCTTCCTGCAACAGTTCGGCATGCGGTGTCGGTGATGCGCCCACACGCAGGACAGTTGCCGCATGTGCGGACAGCGACAGAGCCGCGGCCACCAGGCATAGGCTCAGGGTAAAGAGAAATTTTTTCATGTTACCGCTTCCTTTGGGATTGTTTTTCCGGTTCCCCAGGACCGGACGGCTTTCCTGGGTTCATACCGCCGTGGACGACTATCGCACAAGGGGAGTGTTCGCTTGTCCCGGCAGACGCGCCGCATCTTTTGGGCAGTATATACAGAGGCGGCGGCCATTGTCCAATGGCATTGTCCAATGGCAAGGAGAGGGGCGTCAGAGATGTGCGCCAGCCTGTCGCCGACACTCTTTTAGGGTTTCCACGCGGCGGAGTGGGCATGTGTGCGTGAAACCAATCTAGCGGCTTCGCTTGTCGCATTTTTTTGTGGCCCAGGTGCCGATACTCTGAAAAGCCTGAACGATGACGATCAGCAGGATGATTGTCACGATCATGACGTCGGTCTGGTAGCGCATATAGCCGTACTGGATGGCAAGCTTGCCAAGACCGCCGCCGCCCACGGCGCCAGCCATGGCGGAATAGCCCAGAATGGTGGTCGCGGCAATGGCACTGCCGTTGATCAGCGAGGGCTTTGCCTCTGGCAAAAGAACCTTGCGGATGATCTGCCATGTGGATGCGCCCATGGACTGGGCGGCCTCGACAACGCCGGAATCGACTTCCAGCAGCGAGGATTCGATCAGACGGGCCACAAAGGGGGCGGCTGAAATGACCAGCGGCACGATGGTGGCATTGTTGCCGATGCTGGTACCGACGATGAGGCGCGTCAGCGGAATAACGGCAATCAGCAGAATCAGAAAGGGGAAGGAGCGCGTCAGATTTACGAAGACGTCCAGCACACTGTAGACCAGGGCGTGGGGGCGGATGCCGTCCTTGCGCGTAATGACGAGCGCGACGCCCATGACGATGCCGAATACGTAAGCAAAGAAGGTCGAGGCCAGCGTCACATAGAGAGTGTCGATGGAGCCTTGCAGAAAGAGGGCAACGGTACGTTCGTCAAACATGGGACATTTCCTCCAGCATGAGACTGTGCGCCCTGGCATAGGCCAGGATACGATCAATGGATTCTTTGCGGGAGGGCAGTTGCAGCACCATTTGCCCGTAGGCCACGCCGTCAAGATCGCGGGTATCCGCGTACATGATGTTGACCGGACAGCCGCATTCCAGCACCATGTTGGCGATGACGGGTTCGTAGGAGGAACGCCCGTTGAAGATGAGACGGTAGAGCCGCTCTTTCGGCATGTTCTGGAGCGCTTCGGGGAGAACGAGCCTGCGGGCGAACTCCGTTTTGGGATGGAAGAAGACGTCGGTCACCGCGCCGCTTTCCACCACGCTGCCCTTGCCAAGAATGGCGACCTGGCTGCAGATTTTTTCAATGACGCTCATCTCGTGCGTGATGATGACGGCGGTGATGCCCAGCGAGACGTTGATGTCCTTGATCAGGGTCAGGATGGAATCGGTTGTTGCCGGATCGAGGGCTGACGTGGCTTCGTCGCAGAGCAGCACACGCGGACTCGTGGCCAGCGCGCGGGCAATGGCCACACGCTGCTTCTGACCGCCGGAAAGCTGCGAGGGGTAGGCGTCCATGCGCTTGGAGAGGCCCACCAGATCCAGCAGTTCGCGGGCGCGTTCGCGGGCCTTTCCAGGCGGCGTGCCGATAAGTTCCAGGGGAAAGGTGACATTCTGTTCCGCCGTGCGTTGCATCAGCAGATTGAACTGCTGAAAAATCATGCCCATGGAGCGGCGGACCGTACGCAGTTCGGCGTCGCTGAGCGCGCATATGTCCTTGTCCTCAAAAAAGACATGGCCTGCCGTGGGGCGTTCCAGCATATTGATGCAGCGGACAAGCGTGCTCTTGCCCGCCCCGCTCTTGCCGATAATGCCGAATATGTCTCCGCGGCAAATTTCCAGGTTGACACCGCGCAGGGCGTACACGTCCAGGTTCTTTCCCTGAAAGCGCTTTTCAAGATCCACAATGCGAATCAGGGCATCGTCCCGCTTCGGGAGCGGTATACCGTCGCGTGGAGGCGTTTCGTTCATCAAAGGTTCCTTTCTATTTTTTGACGCCACAGCATTTCTTGTATTTCCTGCCGCTGCCGCAAGGGCAGGGATCGTTGCGGCCGATGCGCGGCGCGGCTTTGGCGGGCGCGGTTTCGGCGGCATCTTCGCCGCCCCCGGAGTAAGAGAGGGCGTTCTCCGCTGTCTTGTGACGGAATCCGGCGGCGATGGCCTCCTGTTGGGCGTCCTCAAGGGCACGGGCTTCTTCTTCGGGGGTGAGGAGCGCTGGCTCGCCGATGGGCGCGTCCGCACCGCCCGCATCGGCGGTTTCAGCCTGCACATGCACACGGGTCAGTGCCCGGAAGACATTTTCACGGATCTGGAAGAGCAGGCTCTGGAACATTTCAAAGCCTTCGCGCTTGTATTCCAGCTTGGGGTCGCGCTGGCCGTAGCCGCGCAGGCCGATACCGTCGCGCAGGGCGTCCATGTTGCGCAGGTGTTCCTTCCAGGAGCGATCCAGCTCTTCCAGCAGGAAGTAGCGGAGAATATCGCGGTACATGGGGCCGGATTCCTTCTGGAGCTCCTCGAAAACGCGCCGGATGAGCGTTTCGCATTCCTCCCGATCGGGCAGCCGCGTCCCCTCGGGCAGAACGCGGCCGATGTTGAAAACGTCCGCAAGACGGATGAGGGCCTTGCCCTTTTCGTCATCCAGCGTTTCAGCGGAGGCACGGTCGAGCGCGCCGTAAAGGTCATCCAGGATATCGCTCATGAATTCGCGCAGCACGGGTTCGAGATCGTCTTCCACCATGAGATCGCGGCGGAGAGAGTAGATGACCTCGCGCTGCTGGTTCATGACGTTGTCATAGTCGAGCAGCGTCTTGCGGATTTCAAAATGATGGGCTTCCACGCGCTTCTGGGCATTTTCCACAGCGCGGGTGACCATGGCGTTTTCAATGGCTTCACCGTCCCTGAGGCCAAGCTTTTCCATAATGCCCTTGAGGCGATCGGAACCGAAAAGGCGCATCAGGGTATCTTCCAGCGAGAGATAGAAGCGGGAGGAACCGGGGTCGCCCTGGCGGCCGGAACGGCCGCGCAGCTGGTTATCGATACGGCGGCTCTCATGGCGCTCCGTGCCGAGGATGTGCAGGCCGCCAAGTTCGCGGACACCTTCGCCGAGCATGATGTCTGTGCCGCGCCCGGCCATGTTGGTGGCGATGGTCACTTTGCCGGCCCGCCCCGCCTGCGCCACGATTTCGGCTTCCTTCTCGTGCTGCTTGGCATTGAGGACGTTATGGGGCACGCCGATCTTGCGCAGGCGCTGCGACAGCATTTCAGAGGTCTCGATGGAGATGGTGCCCACAAGGACAGGCTGCCCCTTCTCATGCAGCTCGAGGATGGACTGCACGATGGCGTCAAATTTTTCCTGACGGCTGCGGAAGATGAGATCGGGGTAGTCCTTACGGATCATGGGCCGGTTGGGCGGAATGGAGATGACGTCCAGATTGTAGATCTGGTGAAATTCCACCGCTTCGGTGTCCGCCGTGCCGGTCATGCCCGCCAGCTTGTCATAGAGACGGAAGTAGTTCTGGAAGGTGATGGACGCCAGCGTCTGGTTCTCGGCGGCCACGGAAACGCCTTCCTTGGCTTCCAGCGCCTGATGCAGGCCGTCGGAATAGCGGCGGCCTTCCATGAGGCGGCCGGTAAACTCGTCGACGATGGTGACCTGATCGTTCTGGACAATGTAGTCCACGTCGCGCTTGAAGATGTGATGCGCCTTGAGCGACTGGAGAATATGATGCTGCGCCGTGATATTGGCGGGATCAAAGAGATTGTCAATGCGCAGGAGCTGCTCGCAACGGGCCACCCCTTCTTCAGTCAGGGTGGCCGTGCGGGCTTTTTCGTCCAGGTTGTAGCATTCCGGGCCAAGCTGGCGAACCACGGCGTCCATGACGCGGTAGAGCTCCACATTTTCATCGGAGGCGCCGGAAATGATCAGGGGTGTGCGCGCTTCGTCGATGAGGATGGAGTCCACCTCGTCCACAATGGCATAGCTGTGCCCGCGCTGCACCAGCTGCGAGGCATAGAATTTCATGTTGTCGCGCAGATAGTCAAAACCGAATTCGTTGTTGGTGCCGTAGGTGATGTCCGCCTGATAGGCAGCCTTGCGCGCCTCGTCGTCCATATCGTGAACGATGATGCCCACGGACAGGCCAAGAAAGGCATACAGCTTTCCCATCCATTGGGCGTCGCGACGGGCCAGATAGTCGTTGACCGTCACCACATGCACTCCCCTGCCCGTAAGGGCATTGAGGGAAACCGGCAGTGTCGCCACCAGGGTTTTGCCCTCGCCGGTTTTCATTTCCGCGATCTTGCCGCGATGCAGCGCAATGCCGCCGGCGAGCTGCACATCGTAGTGGCGCATGCCCATGACGCGACGCGAGGCTTCGCGTACCAGCGCGAACACAGGCGGCAGCAGTTCTTCCAGCGTTGTGCCGCCTTCGGCAAGAGCTGTGCGGTACTGCGCCATGCGCGCGGCAAAATCGGCGTCCGCCAGCGCTTCCATTTCCGGTTCCAGCGCGTTGATGCGCGCTACCACGGGGCGCAGCTTGCGCAGGTAGCGTTCATTTTTGCTGCCGAATATCTTCTTGAAAAGAAAACCGAACATGTGTTCTCCCGTGAGCGATATGAGGTCGCGCGGACGCGCGGACAGACGGCGCTGAAGCGTCCGCCATTTCTTCAAAACGTCCCTTATGGTTTGAGACCTCCCCCCTTCAGGGGGAAAGCTCTTCTTGACACACCGGGCGATCCGGTGAAAACCTTTTTCGTAAGCTCTCCCTTCAGGGAGTGGCACGCCGCGCGGCAACGCGGACAGTTCGAGCCGCCGGAGGGGGCGACCGCGGATTGAAACATATAATTATCCCGGAACGCCGTTTTGGCAAGTTCCGTGAACACACGCTGGCTTCCCGCCGCGCCGTGTCAATGGCGCGGACAGGGGCATGGCGCGACAGAGCACACTTGCAGCGTAAGGCATGTTTCTTGCAGAAATTATGGCAAGGCGGAAAGCTGACGCGGCGTTTCCTGGAGAGCGTGGCATCCGCGGAGGCCGTCCTGGGAAAGCCGCGTGTTTCCCGGTAGTGCCATTGCGCGAAACACGGCGGATCATGCGGCGGGCCGCCGTCCGCGGAGAAGAGCTGTCAGGATTCCATCTTGAAAACGGCCTCAGACTTGATACGGTCAAGCAGCTCCGCAAACGTGCCCTTGACATTTTCGCGGATGTCTCCGGCCACCACAAGGAAGAGCAGATCGTCGCCGGGCAGCAAACGCCCTTCGGAGGCTTCGGCCAGAATGGCGAAAATTCCGGGCCGCTGTTCCATTTCCGCGCAGATGGCGCGTATTTTTTCGCGATCAGGGCGGACGTCCACCGCGTGAACGGCAGTGTGCCCCTTGCGGGACCATGCGCGGACGGTTCCGTTGTGAATGAGCGTCATGCCCACGTTTTCGGCAAATCCGGGGCGCGCCTTCAGTTCCCGCAAGGTTTTGTTGATGTCCATAGTCGTTCTCCCGTGTCAGGATATCGTTGTCGGTAACAAGAGAATGTACAGGACTTGAGCCTCTTTATAAAGGATTTATTCATGGCCAAACTCACCACCCTGCTTGCCCGCCTGCCCGACCATCGCCGCGAAGTGCATATGAGTACCCACGGTCATGTGCTGTGGGTCTGCTGGCATGATGTCGTTCCGTCTGCCGTCACACAGACCCTGCAGAACTACGGCGGTATGCAGGTTGTTTCCGATCATGAACAGGCCCTCTGGTTCTTCTTTACGGACGACGTTTTTCTGGCGCTGGCCCGCCTTACCGTCTGGAGCAATTTCAACCCCATGCCGGTGTGCATCGAGCTGATGCCCGGCCGGCTTGTCCTCGACGACAAGAGGGAAGTCCTTGTCAATCTGAACGCCGCCCTGCAGGCGCAGGAAATGGTCGTCAGCGATAAGTTCGAGGTCTGGATCCATCCCAAAAGCCGCGAGGGCAAGAATATTCTGCCCGGTATTTCCTTTGTCAAGGCCAACAAGCTGCAGGGCATGACGCAGGTGGAATGGGCGCACATGGAAGTCGACGTGCGCATGCCCTATACCTCCACCCAGAGCTGGTACGCCATCCTGCATCCCCTGGGCAGTCCGCTGGACAAGGAGTATCAGGCCGGATGGGGCGCCATGTTCAAGTGTGTGGAGGAGCTGCTGCAGCAGCACAAGATGAAGTTTCTTGTGCAGGATGCCTACGTGTTGATCTACGTGGAAAACCTGGGCATGCTGCGCACCTTCATCAAGGACTATCTCAGCACCTTTGACAAGGAAGGCGACTCGCCCACCAAGGGGGATTACTGGCCCTGCGTCTGCGTCGTGGCCGACCGCAAGAACTATAATTTCAATGCGGAACTGCCCCGCAAGATCGGCTTGCAGTGGGATAAGCTGATGCCCGATTTCCCCTACATGAGTTACCGTAACGCCTATCTGCTCGGATCCGGCGTGACGGTGCGGGATCTCAGCTTTGTCGGGGAACACGCCAATATGGACAGCTGGTGTACCGTGCTGCTCTCCGGCACCAAGATGACCATCGACTCCATCCCGCTGCTCATGTCCAACGCGCTGGCGTCCACCACGGAGCCCGTAGGGTGCTTCTACTGCGGCCTGCACAACCATGCGGCCTCTGAGTGCCCCACCCGTTCAGCCTCCCCGGAAAACAACAATGACATATGGGATCGTCTGGCCCTGATCAGCCTTGAGAACCTCAACGCCGGTTTTCGCGACATTGAAAACGCCCTTGCGGCCAACGGCGTGGAGGGGATGAAAGCCCTTCTCGAGAAAGGCGGCGACAGCGCCGCGCTCCTGAACGCCGTACTGGCTCTGAATGGGCCAAGCCAGCTGCGTAACGTACCGCGTCAATGGCTGTACCGCATGCGCGATACCGACAACTTCAATGACGAAACCCCGACGCGCGACGACAGCCCGGCCTGGGAGCTGCTGGACGAATTTGTTTCCCTGCCGTCGGAAAAGCTCTCTGAATTTGAAAAGGGCCTTTCACAGACCATTGCCCGCCATCAGCGTGACCCGCGCCTGCGTACCGTCATGGGCTTCCTGCAGGTGGAAAAGGGGAATTTTGACGGGGCCTCCCTGTCTTTCCGCGAAGCTGCCAGCATGACCGCCGCTCCGGCTCTCCAGGCCTGGAACGAATACCTGATAGGGCGTCTGCTTGAGGAACAGGGGCAAGTGCCCAAAGCCCTCGAACAGTACCGGCAGGTCCTCAAGATCATGCCCCAATGGCAGGACGTGCGCTACCGGGAAATTGTCTGCAAGGTCAAAATGGGCTTTACCGAGCAGATGCTCGACCAGATTCTCGATCTCGTTCGCAAGGAACCTTCCTATTTCAACAAAGTTCTTATTGATCCCGCGCTGGAACGCGGCCGCCTCCTTATTCTCAGCGCCCTTTTTGAACCCTGGGAAGCCGCCCGCCTGCGCGCGGATGAGGAACACGTTGAACTCAATGCGCTTATTGACAAGCTCAACGCCTGGTTCCCAGAGGATCATCCCGTGCAGATTCAGCTCGGCAAGCGCTTTCACCATACCCAGCAACGTACCAGCGTACAGAACTACATGGCCTTTCTGCGCATTCGCGAGGAGCGGCCTCTGCTGGAAAAGGAGCTGACGGAAAGCATCCATCGAGAGGTCGAGGGCTTGCGCGATCGCTACCGCACTTATCTTGAGCTGCTTCAGGACGTGCGCGACGAAGCCTCATGGTTCCCTTTTCCCCAGGCGCTCAAGGAGTTCAGCGGCGAGTTCAACGAATGCGCCGGGATCATTAACTGGGCCTTTGCCTGTAACTTCAACGATGCCGGAACGTTCCAGCGCGCCGAAGCCGCGACGCCAAAGGTCAACGATCTGCTTCGCAGCCTCCGCAGACGCCTGAAGATGCTGCGCGTCGTGCGCGACGCGACGCTCTTTTGCCTTACCTCCATCAAGACGTTCGCGTGGATGGAGATCCTTGGGCTGTTGCTCTGCTTCATTGCCGTGCCCCTGATCATCCTTCTTGGCGATCAGTTCAACCTCGGTTGGCTGCGGACGCTGATTGGCGAAAACCAATGGGATATCATCAAGGTCATGATGCTGATTGTGACGATACTCTCCATTGGCGTCTCCCTGCTTATCAGCACCGTCACGTTTGAAAGAAAAAGAGAAAAACTCCTTGCGGAAGCCCGTGTTCAGCGCGAACGCGCCCAGCAGATGCGTCTTGAGCGCGTCAAACAGCAACGACGCATCAAGGATGAAAACGCCCGCAAGGCCGCGGAGGCCGAAGCGCATCGCCGCCTCCTTGAACAGATGCATGGCGGCCCTTCCACCACGGCGAATACCTAACGCCCCTGGAGCCGTTTTCGTTGAAAATGACGCCACTCCCACGTCCGCTGGAGGGGTCAGGTTTTCACGGTGAAACAACTCCGGCTAAGAAAAGCCCCGTTGCGTGGCGTCAGGCAGCGGGGCTTCCCTTCTCTTTTTTTCGAAGGTAGGTAGGGAAAAGCAGGAATTTCCCTTGCTTTCTTAAATAAGAATCGTTATCAATAAAGAACGCAACGCCGTCAAGGAGGGAAGCGGAATGGCAACTCTGAAGGATTTTTCGCTGTACGATATTTCCTGGAATCTTTCGCCGGAACACGCTGTGACCATGTACCTGGAATGGGGCAATAATGACTGGCATGCGGAATATCCGCCCGTGCGTTCCAAGGAAGACGTTTCCTATTACTTCGTTGTTGACAGCTGGGGGGCAAGTCCCGTGGTGCGGTTGGTGCGCCGAAATTCTGAAAGCGCTGAGGATTTGATTTCCATTCCGTTGCCGGAACACCTGCTTCCCGACTATGAAGCCGCGCATGGCGCATGGCGCGGCATCAGTGAACCAACGCCGGCCATCAAGGCGTGGCTGCGTCAGGAAATGGGACACAGATAAAGGGGATCGCGCGGCGGTTTTCCGCGCAGGCGCCGCCGCAGCCACAGACAGCCTTGTTACCGTAAAGAAAAGACGGCCTGCCTACGGGGCGGACCGTCTTTTTGTTTTGGGGTATCCCCTCCCCGTCACAGAGCGTTTTGTTTTTAAATGACACGGCGCACCCGCGTGCGGCGCGTTTCCATGCGTTCAGGCGCGGGCGTCCGCCCTATCTGGCTACGGCTTTTCCACCATATCCGTCCCGAAACCGGGGATGTAGGTACGGCGTTCGATCCAGTGAAGGAGCCATGTCGCAAGAGTGACAAGAACGAGATAGTAGGTGCCTACGGCCATAAAAACCTCGGTAAAACGGAAGGTGTCGGAGGCGACGACCTTGCCTTCTCCCATGAGTTCCATGCAGGTGACGAGATAGGCAAGAGAACTGTACTTGATAAGATAGACGATCTCATTGCCGCAACCGGGGAGGGCCCGGCGGGCGGCCTGGGGGATGACGATCCAGAGGATGGTCTGAAAGGTTGTCATGCCAAGGGCGTGAGCCGCGCGCAATTGCCCCTGGCGGATGGAAAGAAGGGCGCCGCGCACATACTCGGAGTGATAGGCGGCGCTGCAAAGAATGAAGCTGAGCAGGGCCGCTCCGTAGGCATCGAAATAGATGCCGACTTTGGGCAGGGCGTAGTAGAGCATCATGAGTTGTACAGCGAGAGGGACGCCGCGCAGGATGGTTGTATAGGCGTTCCCAAAACCACGGATGAGAGGACCGCCGAAGGCGCGGGCGCAGCCGAGGACGATGCCGCAGGCAAAGCCGATGATACCTGCGGGGATAATGAGGGCCAACGTTACGAGAAGCCCCTGATTGAGCGCGGGAAAGACTTCCTGGGTGAAAAAATCAATATCGGGGAACACCATCAGGCCCCCATTTCCAGCAGCCGGCAACAGAAGTCGCGCGTACGGGTATTGCCGCCTTCAGCGAGGAGGGTTTCAGGCGCGCCCTGCTCGATAATTTTGCCACGTTCCATAAACAGGATTTCGTTGGCAAGAGCCCGGGCGAAGTCCATTTGATGGGTAGCCATGATCATGGTCATACCGTTTTGGGCCAGATCGCGGATGACGGCCAGAACCTCTCCCACGAGTTCCGGGTCAAGGGCGGAGGTAGGTTCGTCCAGGAGGATGACCTTGGGATCCATGGCGAGGGCGCGTGCCATGGCGACGCGCTGTTTCTGGCCGCCAGAGAGTTGCGCCGGATAGAGCTGGCCGCGACGGGCAAGGCCGACTCGGCCCAGTTCTTCCTGAGCGCGATCCGCGGCGTCCTTGCGGCTCATGCCGCGCACCTTGCGCAGCGCGATAGCCACGTTTTCAACGGCGGTAAGATGATCAAAGAGATTGAAGTCCTGGAAGATCATGCCCACCTGCGCGCGGAAGGCGCAGAGATGGGCCTTGTTCGTTCGGTCGAGTTTTTCCCCCTCAAGCCAGATGTCGCCGCTGTCCGGCGGGATCAGGCAGTTGATGCACTGGAGGAGAGTGCTTTTCCCCGCGCCGGAGGGGCCTATCAGGACCTTGAGCTCGCCGCGCTTTACCGTAAAGCTGCAATCCCGCAGGATGGGCTTACCGCCCAACTGCTTGGAGATATGGGAAACCTGTAAGACGTCTTCGGTCATGGCCTATCCTTTGCATTCAAAACCGGCCATTCCGTTCCCGGCGGAGTACCCGGGAAGCTGCACGGCATGTTCAAGGCGGCGCAACAGCGCCAGCACAATAACGGTAAGGACGAAATAGATGACGCCGGCCAGGGCGAACATGGCCAGATGTTCATGGGTGCGCGCGGCCACGGCATTGGCGCGCGACATGATTTCCTGCGTGCCCAGCACATAGCAGACGGCGGAGTCCTTGAGCAGGATGGAAAATTCGTTGGCCCATCCGGGGATGGAGAGGCGCATGGCCTGCGGCAGGATAATGGTACGGATGGCGCCCGCGTCGCGCATGCCGAGGGCCCGCGCGGCCTTGAGCTGTCCCTGCGGCAGGCTTTGGATGGCGCCGCGGAAAATTTGCGATTGATAGGCCGTGCTTGTGCAGCCCATGACGCAACAGGAGATGAGAAAGGGGTTTGGGTTAAGGCCGCAGCTCACAAAAAGGCCGTAAAACAGAAAAAGCAGTACCAGAATGGGTACGCCACGAAAGAACCAGACGTAAAGGCCGACGCAGCGTTTGGCAAGCCTGCCGCCGTAGACCTGCGCCACAGCCAGAGGGACGCCGAAAACAAGGCCCATGCCAAGGGCGATCGCCACAGCGCATACCGTCACCACCGTACCGCCCAGAATAAAGGGCAATGCGTCCATTACCACTTGGAGGGATGAAGCCATGAAAATGCCGTTTTTCTTCCGTTGAGTGAGCAAGAAAACGCGGCGGCGCGGCAGGTTCTGTTCCTCTGCCGCACCGCCCTGGCAATGCTTACTTTTTCAGGTATTTTTGCTGGAGTTCTTTCCAGTAGGGATCGGCGGCCAAGGCGGCATAGCCTTCCTCAAGCGTCTTGCGCAGCGCATCGTCACCCTTGCGGACAGCCACGCCAAACTCATCCGGCGCGCCGTGATAACCCGCAACCTTGATGGCGTTGCCCTTGGCAATGGAGTCTTCGGCAGGCAGCTGATCCATCAGGGCCGCGTCAATGCGGCCGTTCAGCAGGTCCTCAATGGCCAGCGGCGCGGATTCATAGAAGCGCAGCACGAGAGGATAGCCTTTCTCCTTCTGTTCCTGCTTGATGGCTTCAGCTTCCGAAGTGCCGCGCTGTACGCCCAGCTTGACGGGTTTTTTCAGAATTTCTTCGGCGGTAAGCGCGCTGTCCTTGCGGGTGACCATGACGCGGCGCACGGTCCAGTAGGGGGTGGTGAAATCCACAACCTTACGGCGTTTTTCCGTGATGCTCATGCCGGAAGCGACCATATCGATCTGTTTGGAAACAAGGGCGGGGATGATGCCGTCCCACGCCACGGCCTTATGCGTCACCTTGAAGCCCATTTTTTGGGCGATCCAATCCAGCGCGTCCACGTCAAAGCCCGCGGGTTTGCCCGTTTTTTCATCCACATAGGCAAATGGCGGATAATTGGAGTCAATGCCGTTCACATAGGCATTCTCGGCCTTCGCGGGAACAGTCGCCAGCAGAAAGGCGGCCAGTGCCAGTACAAGGAGCTTTTTCATCAAAATTTCCTTTGTGGTCTGAAACCTCCCCCTTCAGGGGGAAAGCTCTTCTTGACACACCGGGCAAGCCGGTGAAACCCTTTTCCGTAGCCTCTCTCTTCAGGGAGAGGCAAGCCGCACGGCAACGCGAACACTTCGGGCCGCCGGATGCGGCGTCAGCCGGCGGATGGGGTGACCGCGGATTGAACCATGGCGTTTGCCTTTGAAAAGGCGTCAGCAAAAACAGCGCCCCACCCATTGGGACAGAAGGCTTTTTTAGCAAAACCCCCGCCGCCGCGCAAGCGCGCGGCGGGGAAATGGGGTGTATGGAGATGGGCTATGCCGCCGGGCGGTCGCCGATGGCTGCGGTGATGCGCGCTTCCGCGGCGAGTTTGCCGTCGACATAGGCGTGGGCATCCATTTTGCATAAGCTGAGTTTCATGCGGATATTGGAGCATTCAAGATCGAGGCGATCGCCAGGAGTGACCTGTTTACGAAATTTGACGCCGTCGAGGCCGGTAAAGAGAAAAAGCTTGCCATTGAGATTTTCCCCGAAACCGGAAACGGCGAGCAGCCCGCCGGTCTGGGCGAGAGCCTCAAGGATAAGCACGCCAGGCATGATGGGCGCGCCGGGAAAATGCCCCTGGAAAAAGGGTTCGTTGACGGTGACATTCTTGTAAGCCCGGATGTGGGAACCCGGCACGCATTCAAGGACGCGATCGACGAGCAGGAAGGGGTAGCGGTGAGGCAGAAGGGAAAGAATGCGTTGCAGATTCATGGTGATGGGGGGCTGTTCAGACATGGCGGAGACTCCTTCTAAAAGAAACGCCCCCCGGCTGAGCCGAAGGGCGCGATGAGGCTGTGAGGAAAACGCGGCGTGTTACTTGCTCTTGCTTTTGTTCTTATAAAGTTTGTTGACTTCGAGCAGGACATCCTGGGTGAGGTCCATGCTCTTGTCGGCATAGAGGACACCGCCGGCGGTGATGTCGACCACAAAATTGAAACCCTTGCGTTGCGACACTTCATAGGTGGCGTTGAACACAAGCGTCACCATATCCTGGCGGAGTTTGATTTCCTCCTGTTCGACCTTGCGGAGGAAATTGCGTGTCTTTTGATCCAGTTCTTGCTTCAGACGGATGAATTCCAGCTTCTTTTCCTCGCTGGCCTTGGGGTCCTTGAGGGCTTCGGCCTTTTTCTTCAGCGTTTCGCCCTGTTTTTCCAGTGCCTCGCGCTCCTTGCCGTATTTGCTTTCCATCTGTTTCTTGGCGGCCTTTGCGGGGTCGCTCTGGGTCGCCACCGCCTGCATGTCCACCACGCCGATTTTTGCGGCCGGCGCGGCGGCGGTGGCGGCTTCTCCGGCAAAGGCGGCGCCGGCCATCATGACGCAAAGGGCAAGGGTCATGAGCAATACTTTATTACGCATCTGAAACTCCCTCTTCTTTCTCTACTGGCGTTATATCGTCCTTGCGGCACGCGCGGAACCTTTCCGTCTGCCGGGAGGCGTTTACGGGAGGATCCTGGGCGCGTTTACGGGCACACTGGGCGAACGTGATTCACATAGCATCAGCACCCTTGCCCGTCAAGGCGTTCTCGGCTGTCCTGCGTTTCTGCAAGCGGTTCTTGTAGGCGAGAATGCCTTCGGCAATGCCTTCGGCAAGCGCCAGACGATACTTTGCCTGAAGAAGGAGCCTGGCTTCCGCGGGATTGGTGCAGTAACCGAGCTCCACAAGAACGGCGGGCATGTTGGCTCCGAGCAGCACATGGAAAGGAGCAGATCGCGCGCCGTTGTTTTTGACGGTGAAGCCGCGTTTTTTGAGGCGGAAGATGGAGAGACGCTGAATATCGCCAGCCAGTCTGCGGCTTTCCTCCTGACGGGCGGAGAGCATGACATCGGCGAGGATGTCCTGCAGATCGCCGATACGGCGGTCGCTCCGGGCATTTTCCAGTGCCGCGACATGGGCGGCCTGCGGATTGCTGGTCATATCGAGGAAATACGTCTCAAAGCCGTTGGCCGATCTTGAGGGACTGGCGTTGACGTGAATGGAGACGAAGACATCGCCGCGGGCGGCATTGGCCTTTTCCGTGCGGCTGCTGAGGCTGAGCGTCGTATCCCTGGTGCGTGTGTAAACGACTTCCAGTCCGTTGTCCGCAAGCAGGCGGCCGAGAGTCATGGCAACGTCGAGCGTGATGACGCGCTCGGTCAGGTTGTTGTGCTGTGTGCCGGGGTCGCGGCCTCCGTGGCCGGCATCGATGACGACGCGGCCTACGGAGAGGCCGAGCTGGCTGACAAGGTTGGCGCGTCCCGCGCGCACAAGCGTATGCCGCGGCATCGCGGCGTCGCTTCCGGCATAGGCGGGCCCTTCCGTGCCGCGCGGCAGAGGAGTCTTGCCCGCCGCCACGGAGAGCACGATGCGGAAGGGATCGCGCAGACTGCGGACATCGTAGCGGCGCACGTCGCGGAATTCAAATTGCAGGCTGGGACCCTTCCCGCTGTCGCGCACGCGCACGGCCTGTAACAGACTGCCGCGCACGGTGACGCCGCGGCGCACGTCCTTGACGACGGATGCGCCGTCGATTTCGATCAGGATTCTGTCGGGAGCGTTTTTCTTCCCTTTGACAAGGCGCGCGCCATAGGTGGCCGGGCCGCTCAGTTCCAGGACGATTTCCACACTGTTTTTACCGGGCGAATCCCAGGAGAGCGTCTGGACTTCGGGAAGGTTCTCTCTGGCGGCGTCCCGGACGGGCAGGGAGACGCGCGGTGTGGGAACGGTTTTTTGCAGGGACGCCACAGCGGGAGGGAAAAGACCGTTGCGCAACGCGACGGCTTTTTCTTTCATGTCGCCGCCGGGATAGTCCCGGATCTGGCGATCCAACAGGGCCGCGGCAGCGGATTTGTTTCCGAGATTTTCCGCCTGAATACGGGCCGCGGCCAGCAGGGCGTCGTCGGAAAGAGCGCTTTTGGGGTAGGTGGCTGGCACGGCAAGATAGAGTTCCACCGCCCTGCGGAATTCGCCGGAAAGATGGGAACATCTGGCCAGTTCCTCCTGACAGGAGGCCGCGCGGAAGGCGGACGCCGGGCCGATGACGGGGTGGTTGCGCGCCTTCTGGAGCGTCAGGAACTCATCGCGCAGGTTTTCCCACGGCTGGCGCTGGCAGGAGCGCACGTTGTCGTTGCGCAGGGCGGCCATGCGATCCTTGGCGGCGCGGTAACGCTGAAGCTGTCCTTCGGCGGAAAGGGCCGGGGCGGCCGGGGGCGGTGTATCGTCGATGTTGCTGCGAACAGGCTGCGCCACTTTGCGGGCTTCGGGCGTTGTTTTTCCGTTGGCGGAGGCCCGCAGGGCCTTTTCCATGGCCAACGCCTGCGGAAGCATGTCGCCATCGGGATACTGGCGCTTCATGCGGGCAATGAGAGCCAGCGCGCCTTTGTCATCCTTGAGCCAGGCCGCGCGCAGACGGGCGGCGCAGTACAGGGCGTCGTCGGCAAGGCGGCTGTCCGCATGGCGCTGCGCTACCTGTTCGTAACATTTTACGGCGTTGACGACATCTTCCCTGGCAAAGGAACGGCGCGCCAGTTCCTCCAGTGTTTCCGCCGCGCGGAAGAGCGCGGCTGGCCTGTTGGGCCATTTGGGATCATTCTGGTAGATGGACTGGAATTCCCTGGCGATGGTTTCCCAGGGTTCGCGCAGACCGGCGCGCTTTTCGTCCAGCCTGAGACGTTCCGCGCTCTCCTTGGCGGCGGCGTAGCGTTTTTCCGTGGGGGGAAGGGCGCTGTAACCGGCATCGTAGCAGCACATCACCAGCAAACAGAGCCCCACGATGAACAGCAGAGGAGGCGCCAGGCGCGTATGCAGCGCCTGGGTCCGCTTTCCGGCCAGGGAGGATTCGTCGTTCTTGCTCATGGCGTTCGCTTGCAATGACTTACGCCGTACGCGCCCGTGGCTCTCCCGGCAACAGGACGAGAGGGGAGCATACGACTTCTGAATGGGAAAGATTGACGAAACTCTAACGCAGAAAATGCGTAATCGCAAACTTCAATATGCGTTATGTTTCTAAAAAAAATCTATACAATATCATGATATGTGTATATGCCATTTCTACACATTGTAAAATATCTTTTTTTAAATATTTAAGGATTGTATGAATCTGTATCTCATTATAAAATACAGTGTGAAAAATTTTTCAGATATGGAAAAATTTTATCTTTCCATTTTCAACAAATCGGGAAATGCGTTTTTAAAAATGTAAAAAAGACTATGCGCGCCAGATATGAAATGGGCTCCACACACGCAAAGAGCGCCGTACATGTGCACGGCGCTCTTTGCGGCGAAATAAGGTATATTGCGGGTTCAGGTGGAAAGAATGTGAAGAAGGACGCTTTGTTCTCTCCTCCAGACCGGAGACCTAGAAAAACTGTCCCATGCTGAATTCCACGCGGCCGCTTTCCCGTTCGTTGTCGTAGTCTTTGACAAGGGGGATGCCATAGGCGATGCGCAGGTCACCCATGGGCGACCTCCAGCGCAGTTCGAGACCGGCGCTGGCCACGAGGTATTTGTCGAGATCGTTGCCCATGGTGCGGGAGTCGATATTGAAACCGCCGTCCACGAAGGGCACGAGGGCAAGGCCCAGCTCTTTTTCAAAGGTCCAGATATATTCCAGGTTGGCTACGCCCATGCGGTCGCCGCCAATCTGGTTATCGTAGCTGTAGTTTTTGTCGCGCGGCGAAAGATCCGAATAGGAGTAGCCGCGGATGGTATCCATGCCGCCAAGCCAGAAGCGTTCAAACACGGGGACACGCTTGTCGGCATTTTCAAACACGCCGCCAAGGCGCAGGCGCAGATGAACGGTATTCTGCGGCGTGAAGGAAAGGAAGCCCTGCCAGTCGGCCACAGCCTTGATGAAGTTATCCGTGCCGCCGAGACCGCCGCCGCCGTATTCCGCCCAGATGCGGCTGATGGTGCCACGGGTCGGCCTGTCGCGGGAGTCGGTGGTATCGCGGTTGAGAGAGACGGAAACGGCGCTGGTCCAGTTGTCGCCGATGTAGTCGGAGATGTAGGGTGTGGTGTTTTCCTCAATGTCATGGAGCTTGTAGCGTTCCAGACGATAGCCTATGCCGACGCTGGAATATTCGCCGATGGGATAGGAGAAGCGGATATTGTCGCCCGCCGTATCCTTGGTGAAGTTGTCCCAGTAGTCATGCATGTAATAGAGGTCGTTGGCCACGGAGAGATTGGTGTCATAGACGCGGGGGTTGGTGAATGAAAGCGTCCCGCTGGTGCGCCGCCACGAGAAGAAACCCGCCAGTTGCAGCCAGTAGCCGCGACCGAAGAGGTTCCGCTCCATGATGCTGGCGGAGAGACCCACGTCATAGTAGGTGGAGTAGCCGATGCCGCCCATGACCGCGCCGGTATTGTCCTCCTTGACCTTGATCTTGAGGTCCACTTCGTCATCCTTGCCTGTGGGGACGAGTTCCGTATCCACGGCGGTGAAGTAGCGCAGGCGGTTGAGACGTTCCGTGGAGCGGCGCAGCTTGGCGCCCTCGTACATGTCGCCGTCGCCGAGGCGCATTTCGCGCAGAATGACGTTGTCGCGGGTTTTGCTGTTGCCGTCCACGGTAAGGCGGCGCACGAAGATTTTCTGCTTTTTACTGATTTGGTAACCGATATCCACCTGCGGCGTTTCGCTGTCGGCGACTTTGAGCAGACGGGTGTCCACTTCGGCGAAGGCATAGCCCTGATCCGCATAATAGTTTGTCAGGCGCTTACTGTCTTCCTGCATAACGGAGACGGAAAAATACTGTTTTTCGTCGCGCCAGTCATCCATTTCCACGACGCTGAGCATGTCTTTTTCGTCAGCGATGACATCGCCGAGAAATTTGACGTCGCGCACTTTGTATTGGGGGCCCTCGTTGACGGTAAAGACGACATGGATGCCGTCCTCCTCATATCTTACCTCGGGGGCGGCCACCTGTATGTCAACGAATCCCTGGCTGAGGCCAAAAGCGGCAATGGCATTGGTGTCGCGTTCGAGATACTCTTCCTTGAGGACGCCGGAGCCGGTGAACCAGGAGAGAATGCCGCGCGTCTTGAGCGCCATATAGGGATCAAGATCGCCGCGTTTGATGTTGTGCAGGCCGTTGACAGCCACTTCCGTGATGTAGAGCTTGCTGCCTTCGTCCACGGTAACCACAAGAACCGCGCTGCGTCCGTCGTTGCGGGGGTCAAGCCTGTAGCTGGACTTGGCGAGATAATAGCCGTCCTTGCGGTAGAGTTCGTTGATTTTCTGGAGGTCGTCGGCAATGAGCTGCTCATTGAGGACGTTCCCGGATTTTGTGCCCATGGCGGCCAGCACATCGTCCGCGTCGATGGCCTTGCTGCCCTCCACGATAACGTTGTCAATTCGCGGTTTTTCCGATACGGAGAAGATCAGCGCCGTGCCTTCCATGAAGGCCTGCACGTCGTTGAAATACCCCATTTCCCAGATGCGTTTGACCTCCTCATTGATGGCGTCGGCACTGGGAGTATCTCCCTTGCGCAGGGTCAGGCGCATGAGGATGACGTCGGGATCCATGACCTTGAGGCCGCGAACCTGGATATCGCTGATGGCATTGCCCGCGGAGCCCATGGGGACAAGGGCCGCCGCGCGTCCCTGCCCCGCCTGACTTGCGGCGGTTGCGCCCAGCGCCACGGAGGCACGCGCCGCCGGAGCGGCTGGCCTGCCAAGAGTTGCGGCTGCCCGCCCGGCCAGTTCCGCGGCGCAGGAGGTCAGTTCCAGCAGGGAGGAGCGTTCAAAAATGGCGGGAGCGGCCCCGTCGCCGTTGACTGGCACAAGGCGGGTATCCATGGAGAAGCCGCCGCCCAGCTGGTTGAAGTTGCCGTAAATGACCAGATCCGCCCCGGCGGCCTTCCCCAGCCTGCGGGCTTTACCCAGATCAATGACGCCGCCTTCCGCGGCGAAGATGGCACGAGCGCGGTTCATGGGTACGGGCTTGAGGCCCTGCGCGGAGAGCTGATCGATAATCTGTTGCGGCACGTCCTGTGCGGCGTTGGGCATTTCCGGACCCGTATTGACCTGGAAGGGCAGCACAAGCACCGAGGTGCCTGCGGCGCGCGCCTGTCCGTCCGGGAGGAACAGCTGGCAGATCAGGGCCAATGCCCAGATAAGAGGCCAGTTACGCATAAGTTTTTTCATATAACGTCCCCGCTCTGAGTTCGAGAGCGCGGCCCATGGAGGCCGCAAGTTCCTGATTGTGCGTCACGACGACGAGCGTCATGCCCAAATCGGCGTTGAGGCGGGCCATGAGCTCTCCCACATGCGCGCCGGTGCTTTCATCAAGGTTGCCGGTAGGTTCGTCGGCCAGCAGTACGCGCGGGCGCGGCAGGGCGGCGCGGGCGATGGCCACGCGCTGGCGTTCGCCGCCCGAGAGGGTGGAAACCCTGTTGCCCATGCGATGGGCAAGTCCCACGCGTTCCAGCATGTCGCGGGCTTCGGGCAGCGCGTCCTGCAGGCGCGCGCCACCGATGAGCGCGGGCATGGCGACGTTTTCCTCGGCGGAAAATTCCGGAAGCAGATGATGGAACTGGAAGACGAAACCCAGCGCCGTATTGCGGAAGCGCGCGGTCTCGTCAGGCGAGAGTGCGGCGAGGTCGCGGCCATCGAACAGGACGGCGCCCTCCGTTGGCGTATCAAGCGCGCCCAGAAGATGCAGGAGCGTACTTTTCCCCGATCCGGAAGTGCCTACGATGGCGAGACTTTCGCCTTGTTCCACAGTAAAGGAGATGTTCCTGAAAATTTCGAGATTTTCCGGCCCGCTGAAACGTTTGCCCACATCGCGGAATTCGTAAATGGCAGTCATGGCTATTCGTAGCGGAGGGCTTCGGCGGGTTTGAGGCGGGAGGCCTGCCGCGCCGGATAGAGTGTGGCGAGGAAGCAGAGCAGCATGGCGCTTGCACCGATGATCAGCACATCCGGCAGGGTGATGATGATGGGCAGGTGATCGAGGGTGTAGACGTTTTCGGGCAGCTTGATGAACTGATAGCGCTTGAGCGCCCAGCCCAGGGAAAGCCCCATGGCATAGCCCAGCAGTGTGCCGGTAAGCCCGATAATAGTTCCCTGCAGCATGAAAATCCGGCGAATGGTGCGCCGGGTTGCGCCCATGCTCATGAGAATGGCAATATCCCGTGTCTTTTCCATGACCAGCATGACCAAGGATGTGACAATGGAAAAGGAGCCGATAAGCACGACCATGGTCAGCAGGATGAACATACCAATTTTTTCCAGCTTGAGCGCGGCGAAAAGATTGGCGTTCATTTCCATCCAGTGGCGTACATAGAAAGGGTATCCCAGCGTTGCGTCCAGCTGGGCGGCGATGGCGTCGGCGGCGAAGAGATCATCCACGGTGACCTCCACGCCGGTCAGGAATCCGTCGGGCAGTCCGAGCGTGTCGCGGGCGGCGGCGAGCGTGACAAAGGCCAGCGAGGAGTCGTATTCGTACATGCCGGTCTTGAAGATGCCCCGCACAAGGAAGGGACGGATACGCGGCTTGAAGCCGGACGCGCCGGATTCCCCTGAGGAAGAGAGCATGTTCACGCGGCTGCCGGGGATGAGCCCCAGACGGTTTGCCAGTTCATCGCCGATGATGATGCCGGGCGTGCCCTCCTGATTGAGATCAGCCACGGAACCGGCGCGCAGCTGTTGCAGCATGGTCACGACGGAAGCCGCGCTGTGCGGCTCTATGCCGCGCAGGATGATACCCTTGACCCCCCTTCCTGAGGAAAGCATCACCTCGCTGTAGATGAAGGGCGTAGCGCCCGTGACGTGCCGGGCTTCCCGGACGCGTTCCGTCACATCGGGCGCGTGTTCGAACGCGCCCGGCGTATGCGCCATGACGATGGCGTGGGCATTGGCTCCGAGAATCTTGTCGCGCATGTCCGTGGTCAGGCCGTTGTACACGCCAAGCACCACCACAAGCGCGCCGACGCCAAGAGCGACGCCGAGAATCGACATCAGCGAGATGACGTAGATGAACGTCTGCTTGCGTCGCGAAAAAAGATAGCGCAGGGCGACGAAAGATTCAAAGCGTATGCCCATCGATAGCTAGAACTCCGGACGCAGCAGCGGAAAGAGAATGACTTCGCGGATGGACGCGGAATCCGTCAGCAGCATGACAAGGCGGTCGATCCCCATGCCCAGACCGGCCGCCGGAGGCATGCCGTATTCCAGCGCGCGCAGAAAATCCTCGTCCATATTGTGGGCTTCGTCGTCGCCCGCTTCCTTTTCACGTACCTGATCCTCAAAGCGCAGTCGCTGATCCACCGGATCGTTGAGTTCGGAAAACGCGTTGGCCAGCTCGCGTCCCGTGATGAACAGCTCAAAGCGATCCGTCAGGCCGGGATTCTCGTCGTTGCGCCGTGACAGAGGGGAGATCTCCGTGGGATAGGCATAGATGAAGTGGGGCTGCACAAGGCGCGGTTCCACGTCGATATCGAACAGCTTGGCATGCAGCCTGGGCAGGCTTTCGCTGTCGGCGGCCTTCTCGCCGCGTTCCCGGATATAGTTTTTGACCTTGTTGTAGTCGTTGTAGAATTCCGGCGCGTGACCGCCGATGCGTTCCAGCGATTCGTAAAAGGCCATGCGCGTCCAGCGGCCGGGCGTGAGATCGATGGTTTCTCCCTGATAGGGAACGACGGTCGTGCCGCAGGCCGCCTGCGCCAGATGCCCCACCAGCTCCTCGGTAAGATCCATCAGATCCCTGTAGGTGGCATAGGCCCAGTAAAATTCACAGGTGGTGAATTCGGGATTGTGACGGGTATCAATGCCTTCGTTGCGGAAGTTTCGGTTCAGCTCGAAAACCTTCTCAAAACCGCCCACCAGCAGCCTTTTGAGGTACAGCTCCGGCGCGATGCGCATATAGAGCTGCAAATCAAGGGCATTATGCTGCGTCAGAAAGGGTTTGGCCGCCGCGCCGCCCGCAATGGGCTGCATCATGGGCGTTTCCACTTCCATAAAGCCGCGATCTTCCAGAAAACGGCGGAATTCACGGACGATCAGGCTGCGCTTCTGGAATATCTCCCGTGTGCGCGGGGCCACAATCAGATCGACGTAGCGTTGACGGTAGCGCGTTTCCGTGTCTTTCAGGCCGTGATACTTCTCCGGCAGCGGGCGCATGGATCGCGTAATAAGCTTGACAGTGCGGCAACCGATGGTCAGTTCGCCCGTCTTCGTGCGGAACAGGTGCCCCGATACGCCGACGATGTCGCCCACGTCCAGCTTCCTCACCATGACGTAGACGTTTTCGGGCAGATCCTCGCGCGTGGCGTAACACTGGATGCTGCCGCTCTGATCCTGAATATGGAAGAACAGAACCTTGCCGAACGAGCGCAGAGAGACAATGCGGCCCGCAATGGCCACGACATCCTCCTGCGCATCCAGGCGTTCCCCTTCCAGATCACCGAAGTTCTCCAGAACCCAGCCGATGGAGTGCTCTTTGCGGAAGTCGTTCGGGAACAGCGGCACCCCGGCGTCCAGGAGATCACAGGCTTTGACAACGCGATTCTTGATGACCTCGTTCAGGGCATCTCGCCTGGCGAACCCCTCAAGCATGGGCATGAAGTAGTCCGCGTGAGAGGACTTGGTATTCAACTTGATTTTAGGCTTCTTCTTTTCCCGCTCTTCCACGATAGCTCTCCTGGCGGGCGTTCGGCCCGGCATGCCTTGAGATTGGATGGATGAGGATATTCCAAGCCTCTTTTTCCGTCAAGGCGCGCGCCGCCCGCAGGGACGGCTCTTGAAAAGGAAAGGTTTTATGGCTATGGTACCGCCGCCTTACGCGAACCGGGGCGCCTTTCCGGCGCGCTGTTCGCCGTCTTTCTCACTCTGGCCAGGCCCTCCATGCCGCGGGCTGTTATGCAAGGAACGCCATGAAAAATTTCACCATTTCTTTCCTGGGGCGCGACTGCCCCGGCGTCGTCGCCGCGGTGAGCCGCACCATCGGCGAATCCGGCTGCAATATCATGCAGTTGTCGCAGACCATCCTTTCCGGCGAGTTCGCGGCCATCTATATTGTGCAGGCTCCGGACACGCTTGACCCGGAAGCCCTGCGCCGATCCCTTGCCGTGACGCTTGAGGCGGAAAACATGGATATGTCCGTGCTGGTGCGCCCGGCCACGGAATCGGCCTGGGGCAAGGGCGAGGTCTGCCAGCCTTTCGTCGTCACCGCCGATGGCCCGGATCACCCCGGAGAAATCGCCGCCATGAGCCGTGTGTTTGCCCGCCACAACGTCAATATTGAAAGTCTCAAGGCCGTTCTCGGCGAGGGCGGCGGCAATCATGCGCTGTTCGTCTTTGAAGTCATGGTTCCCGATCGCGTGGATCTTGGCCGCCTGCGCCGTGAGCTCATCAAGGAAGGCAGCCTGCACAACCTGCGCGTCGGCGTGCAGCACCGGGATATCTTTGAAGCCATGCACCGCATCGGCGGCGTCTAGGGCGTCCTGTGGCGGGACATCCGGAACATCCGTCCCCGGCGAGTCTTGGCGCAGGCTCCTGCGTGCCGCCGGCGAATCAAGGAAATGTATATGCTTTCTGAACGCGAAGTCATCAGCACCCTGAACATGCTGCGTACCGAACATCTCGACGTGCGCACCGTCACCCTTGGCGTCAGCCTTTTCGACTGTGTGAGCCACGATATCGATCTGTTCATCGCCAACGTCAAGGACAAGATTCTGCGCCACGCGGCCCAGCTTGTGCGCGTCTGCGACGAGGTGGGCGACAAGTACGGCATCCCCGTGGTCAACAAGCGCATCAGCGTCAGTCCCATTGCCGTGGTGGCCGCGCCTTTCGGGCCCTCCGGCATGGTGCGCGTCTGCCGCGCCCTGGATGAGTGCGCCAAGGAGGCGGGCGTGGATTTTCTTGGCGGTTTTTCCGCGCTTGTGGAAAAAGGCTTTGCCAACGGCGATCGCGCCCTTATCGAGGCCCTGCCCGAGGCGCTGACCACGACAGACCGCATCTGCTCCTCCATCAATGTCGCCTCCTCGCGCAGCGGTATCAACATGGACGCCGTCTCCCTCATGGGAGAACAGATTCTCAGGGTCGCCGAAGCGTCCGCCGATCGCGGCGGCATCGGCTGCGCCAAACTCGTCGTCTTTGCCAACATCCCGCAGGATGTGCCTTTCATGGCGGGAGCCTATCTTGGCGTGGGCGAACCCGACGTGGTCATCAATGTGGGCGTCTCCGGCCCGGGCGTTGTCAGGAAGGCCATTGATCGCGCCCTTGGGGCGGGTGTCAACGCCAAGGGACAGCCCCTGAACCTGCTCGACATCGCCGAGGTCATCAAACGCACCGCCTACAAGGTGACGCGCGTGGGCGAAATGATCGGTACCGAGGTGGCGCACCGGCTCAACATTCCCTTTGGCGTCGCGGATCTTTCCCTTGCGCCCACGCCCGCCGTGGGCGACAGCGTGGGGGAAATTTTTCAGAGCGTCGGTCTTTCCAGCATCGGCGCGCCCGGCACGACCGCCGTTCTTGCCATGCTCAACGACGCCGTAAAGAAAGGCGGCGCGTTTGCCTCCTCCTCCGTAGGGGGGCTTTCCGGCGCTTTTATCCCCGTTTCCGAGGACTCCAGCATCGAGGCCGCCGCCACCTCCGGCCTGCTCAGCCTTGAGAAACTTGAGGCCATGACCAGCGTCTGCTCCGTGGGGCTCGACATGATCGCCATTCCCGGCGACACTCCCGCCACGAGCATTGCGGGCATCATCGCCGATGAAATGGCCATCGGCATGATCAACCACAAGACGACAGCGGTGCGCGTCATCCCCGTTCCCGGCAAGGGCGTGGGCGAGGTGGTCTCCTTCGGGGGCCTTCTTGGCAAGGCCGCCATCATCCCTGTTCCCAAGGGAGACGCGTCCGCCTTCATCCGTCTTGGCGGGCGTATCCCGGCCCCGATTCACAGCCTGAAAAACTAGAACATTCTGTCACGCAAGAGAAAACAGCGCGGAGTCACCATCTTCGCGCCGTTTCCTTTTTTTCAGCGTCTTCAGCACGCCGCCGTCGCGGGAGCCGCCTCCGCATTCGCGTCTTTCCAGCGCAGAAGTCTGTGGAAATGAAGGTGCGTTCCGGAGCGATGCGGGCGAAGTTGGCGAATGCCGTCTCATCCTGCGGAGGGAACTGGGGCATGGCCGTTCCCGGTCCCCAAAAGAGCGGCAGACAGCAGCCTGCCTGCCGCTACGGCACGCGCAGGATCAATGTGTCTGACGGTGGGCGGGTGCGGTGTGTCTGTCGCGTGCTTCGACATATCCCGCGCGGGTTTCAGGGGAGTTTGCCATAGTCCGCCTCACTGACGGGCTCATGCCATTCGTTGCTGGCAGCTTCGCCCGGAACCTCGACGGCAAGGTGCGCGAACCAGCTGTCTTTGGCCGCGCCATGCCAGTGTCTGACTCCAGCGGGGATGGTCACGACATCGCCGGGGTGCAGTTCCCGGGCCGGTTTCCCCCATTCCTGATACCAGCCGCGTCCGGCGGTGCAGAGCAGAATCTGCCCGCCGCCCTTTGCGGCATGGTGCGTGTGCCAGTTGTTCCGGCAGCCGGGCTCAAAGGTGACATTGCCTATAACCACGCCCTCCGTGGAAAGCATGTTCAGATAGCTGTTGCCCACAAAATATCTGGCATACGCCGTATTCGCCCCGCCACGCGGAAACACGTCCGTGATTTCGTTCATGGTTGCCTCCTTAGGGAACTGTGTGTCCTTTTTCCTGTGTACGGCATCAATTCTTTTTGTGGCGGTATGACCTTCCGCTTTCAGCCTGTCGGTGATGGAACGCAGCGGATTTTCGCGCCTTCCCGCAAGCGTGACTGACGCGCCCTTACGGGCGAACATGCTTGCCGTGGCCCGCCAATGCCGCTGGTGGCCCCTGCCACCAGCACCACTTTTTCCCGCATTTCCATAGGTGTTGTCCTTCTCATGATGGCACAGCGCTACACGGTGATAAGTTCATACTGGTCGCTGCCCATGCCGAGTTCTTTCATGTAGGAGAGCTGGCGCAGGCCGGAGCGGGATTCGATGCGCTCCACCATGTGGGAACGAACCTGTTCGGGCAGGGCATAGATCATGTCCACGGAAGCCTTGTCGATGGCGAGAATATCCGTGGAAGCGAGAATGCCGATATCCGGCAGACGTACCGGTTCGGCGTTGACGCCTTCGCAGTCGCAACTGACGGACATGTTTCTGAGCACATTGAGGTAGGCGATGCGGCTGCCGAAATGATCGGTAACGGCCTTGCCTCCTTCCACCATGCGTTCCATGAACCCCGGACCTCCGGCCCAGGTCTGCTTCCCGTCGCTGTGAATCTGCAATTTTCCCAGCTTCCCGGATGCGCAGCCGATGGAAATGTTCTTGAGCGATCCGCCGAAGCCTCCCATGGTATGCCCCTTGAAATGGGTGAGTACGATCATGGAGTCGTAGTGCAACAGATGGCTCCCCACGGCCACTTCCCTGAGCCATTTGCCGCACCGGATGAGCAGCGGGGTGTCTCCGTCCTCATCCATGATGTCCACGGTGGCAAACTTCGTCCAGCCGTTCTGTTCCAGGGTTCTGCGATGTCCTTCCGTGGTTTGGCGGGGGCTTGCGTACAGCACGTTGCACTCCACGATGGTGGTGCTGGGAACCTGGGCGAGAAAGTCTCTGACCCATTCCCGGGGCAGAATGTTCGGGCCGTCCGGTTCTCCCGTATGCAGCTTGACGGCGATGTTGCCGGTGATGTTCCGGTTGACCAGGCGGTAGAGCCTGAGCAGGCTTTCCGCGCTGAGATCACTGGTGAAATAGACCTTGGGGCGTTCCGTGGCTTCCGGCATGGCGGGAGTCAGCCCGGCGGCCACGGCTCCTGCTGTCAGAAGACTTCCTTTGACGAAGGATCGGCGGGAAATGTTCATCAAAACTTCCTTTGTGGTCTGCAACTTCCCCCTTGATGGGGAAAAGGTTCTTGACGCGGTGGCAACGCGAACACTGCGGGCCGCCGGATGTGGCGACCGCGCATCAGGAGTCTTGCAAGACGGCGTTGACGCAGGCAAGGGCGTTCAGCGTGCGCGGGAAACCGATGTACGGCAGCATCTGGGCAAGGGCGTCAATAAGGTTCCGTTTTGTGTTGCCCATGTTCACGTTACCCCGCACATGAGCCTTGACCTGCGCCTCGCAGCCGCCCAGCGCGCTGACGATGGAGAAGGTCAAAAGCTCGCGGGTCTTCAGGTCGAGGCTTTTGCGCGTATAGAAATCGCCGAAGCAGAAGGCGGAGAGGTAGTTCACCGTGATGTCCTTCTGATCCTCCGGGGCCGAGGCGTGCATCTCATCGATGGCATCGCCGAAGATGGCCTTCTGCGCGGCCAGGCCGTCCCGGAAGCGGCTTTCCTCCGTGACGGTGGCCTGGCTTTCCACAGGCAGGGCAATGCCCTTTTCGGCGAAGGCGTCATTGACAAGGCGAAGCGCGCTCTCCGTTTTGGGGAAACCTATGTAGGGAGCACATTGGTAGAGGGCCTCCTTGATTTCCGCCGGACTGAGCCCGACACGGAGCGCCGCTTCCGTCTGTGTCTTCATGTCTTCGAGCGTCTGGTTTGTTGTGAGCACAACCAGCGTGACAAGCATCCTCTAGCGGTCGTCCAGCGTTCCCCGTTGGGCGATTTCGCCGTAGAGAAGGCGTTCCTTCATGGCAATGAGATCGGGATCCGTCTTTGCCAGCGGGGACGGCCGCGTACCGAGATATCTCTGTCTGTTCTTTTCCGCCAGCTGAACTCTGTCCATCTCTTTGACTCCGTTGTTTTTCTCAGATGTCACCGCATGTGCTGACGCGGTATCCGCCGCCAGTGAAACCGCCATCAGCGCCGCAAGCAGAAAGGATGCCAGGCGCGTTCGTTGGAAATTTTTCATCCGTGCCTCGTTGTCATTTGTCAATCTGGCTTTCCGTGAAGGTGTCCGCACGGTGCCCCATGAGCGTGATTCGGGAATAGGCGGACTCGAATTCCCGGAGTTCCTCCGGGGAAAGACGGACGGACGCCGCCCCAAGAAAATCGTCAAGGTGCGCCGGATTTGTCGTTCCTGGTATGGGAGCTATCCAGGGGGCCTGCGCCAGCAGCCAGGCAAGGGCGAACTGGGGCATGGTGCAGTTCTTGCGCGCGGCCCATTCACGAATAAGGTGCGGCAGAGGCATATTGTGCTTCAGGGCTTTTGGCGTGAACTGCGGCAGCGTGGCAAGCCGCCCCGTGGCGAAGCGGCTGTTCTCCGTGATGGCGCCTGTCAGAAAGCCCCGCCCCAGAGGGCAGTACGGCACAAACCCGATGCCGAGTTCCCGCAACGTGGGGAAAATTTTTGTCTCGGGTTCACGCCACAGCAGGGAATACTCGCTCTGCACGGTGCTTACCGGCTGCACGGCATGCGCCCGGCGAATGGACGCGGCGCTTGCCTCGGACAGGCCAAAATGCAGCACCTTTCCTTCCTGAATGAGATCTTTCACCGTCCCGGCGACATCCTCCAAGGGAACCCGCGGATCGACACGGTGCTGATACAGAAGGTCGATATGATCCGTGCGTAGGCGTTTCAGGGATCCTTCCACCGCCCGCCGGATGTGGTCGGGCCTGCTGTTCAGGGCCGTAGGCTGTTTTTCCTCAACGCCAAAGCCAAACTTGGTGGCGATTTTGACGTGGTTACGGACAGGAGCAAGAGCTTCCCCGACCCATTTCTCACTGGTATGGGGGCCGTAGACCTCGGCGGTGTCAAAAAAAGTCACGCCCTGCTCAAAAGCCCGCCGGATCAGGGCGATCATGTCCTTTTTGGCAAAGGAACCGCCATAGTACCCCACCATGGGCAAACATCCGAGCCCGATGGCGGAAACTTCCAGCGATCCGAGCCTGCGATGCTCCATCCGCGCGTCCCGCCGCATCTCCTGACGGGCGGAGGCCGCACCCGCCTCCGTGGCGCTGGCCAGGCCCCGCATGGGAGAGAACAGCAGCGCGGCGGCTCCAAAAACCGCTCCTCCGGCAAGAAACTGGCGGCGTCCCACTGCCCCGAACTGTCTTGTGGCATTCATAAGTTCCTTTCCTCTCAGAAATAGGGATTTGTGGATTCCGTATAGAAGGAAATATCGGAGAGGAAAAGGAACGATACTGGCAAATTATTGCCTGTTTTTTTCAGGAGGGTTTTCGCGGAGGCCCGCGCCGTCCGGCGTGGCGGTCGTGCGGAAGTCCTCTTCTTCCTCAAGGATGCGGCAGACGGCGCGGCCGTCGGTACGTGTGGCCACAGCTTCGGCAAAGGCGGGCCAGAGGGCTTCCGGCAGACGCAGGCGCAGGCGCGCGTCCGCGTCGTAGTCTTCGCCAAGGGTGGCGGCTTCGTAGTCGGGGAGCAGACGGCGCACCCTGTCAAGATGGGCGTAGGCAAGGCTGAGCATGACGGTGAGGCTGGGAATCCGTTCGGCCCGCGGCAGTTCCCGGAGGTTTTCGCGCACGGCATCCTGATAGGCGCGCACAAGACCGCCCGTGCCAAGTTTGACGCCGCCGAAATAGCGGGTGACGACCATGCAGATCTCGCCGATGCCGCAGTGGAGCAGCACCTGCAGCATGGGGCGTCCGGCCGTGCCGTGCGGCTCGCCGTCGTCGGAAAAGCCCACCTGGCCGCTGTGTCCCGGCGCACCGCCCACAAAGGCCCAGCAGTTGTGGGTGGCGGAGGCGTGTTCCCGGCGGATGCTTTCTATAAAGGATCGGGCGGCGGCGGGGCCTGGAGTATGAGCGCAATGGGTGATGAAGCGGCTGCGGCGGATGACAAGCTCGGTACGGTAGGGATGCTCCGGGCATGCGGCGGGGATGGGATAACGACTCATGGGCTTTTGTAGCCCGACAGGGCGCGCACCGCAAGGGCGGCCATTGACAAGATGGACGGCGGCCTTAACAATTTCGTATACGGTGCCGTTGCGGGCCGCCGGAAAAAGAAAAAAGGGCGCCAGCGCGGAAGAAAAAGAGAAAAAAACTTTACAAGCCGGAGAAACTTCTATAAACAGGAATTGTTCCTGATAATAAAGGCGCGTGAGTGCCGTCACCTATAACGGAAGGAGATTTTTTTCATGAGCAAGACCAAAGAAAACCTGATGGCCGCTTTTGCCGGAGAATCCCAGGCCAACCGCAAGTATCTTGCCTATGCCGCCGCGGCTGACAAGGAAGGGCTGCCCCAGGTGGCCAAACTCTTCCGCGCCGCCGCCTGTGCGGAAACCATCCATGCCCACGCCCATCTGCGCAACGCCGGGAAAATTGGCGACACTGCCGCCAACCTCAAGGATGCCGTGGAAGGCGAAACCTACGAATTCACCAAGATGTACCCTGACATGATCGCCGAAGCCAAAGCCGAAGGCCAGGATGCCATCGCCAAATACTTTGGTTTTGTGAACAAGGTGGAAGAGGTTCATGCGAACCTGTACAAAAAGGCCATGGCCGATCCCAAGGGGTTGGCCAATGTGGATTATTATGTCTGCAAGGTGTGCGGCTACACCCACGAAGGCCCCTGTGATTCCTGTCCTGTCTGCGGCGCTGGCGCGGCCGCGTTCTTCAAGGTGGACGATACCTGCTGTCTGAACAGCTAGAAGATTTCTCCTGTAATTTTTGAAAAAGGGAGCAGAACGACACGTTCTGTTCCCTTTTTCTTTTTCAGTGGAATCCATTAGGATAAAATTTTGAGAGTATCTCCGATATGTCTTTCCAGCGCCCAGTAAACATGGAACCTGGCAAAAAGTGCCCTTGTGAGAGCTACCATGCTGCTGCGAGAGACAGCCCCCGGCATTCTTGGGCAACGTATTCTGGAAGGATTAAAAATGCCTTGCTAAGT
>CAKTDV010000002.1 GCA_934546745.1 uncultured Desulfovibrio sp.
AAAAGCGCGAAACCCCTCCTGAAGGGAATCGGGGAAAAGCAAACGGCCCGCGGGATACCCCCCGCGGGCCGTTTGCTGGCATAGTGTACCTCACTATTTTTTTATGGATACCCAGTCGGTGAGGGATGTCATGCGTTTGAGCATGTACCCACGTCCCGATCGGGCCGCGAGATCCTCAAAATCGCCGTCGAGACGGTAGATGCGCCAGTCCCCTTTGGGAAGCTCTCCATTGGCGATCGAAGATGCAAGGGCGTTTTGAGCTTCTTCTGGGGAACAGAAGAGGGGAAAGTCATGCGCAAGTGGATCAAGCACAACTTCTGATCCGCTGGCAAGATCAATGATATAGTTGCCAGGCGCGAAGGTGTAGGCCGTATCGCAGGGGGTGGGGGAGGATGTCATGGGGTGTGGGGCCGCGCAACCTGTCATCATGCAGGCGCAGAGAAGAAAGATCGGTACAGGATGAAGCATAATAATCTTGCTCCTTGGAGGGATTAGCCGCGTCTGGCCATTTCCTGGAGGCGGGCGATGCGTTCTTCCAGCGGAGGATGCGTACTGAACAGATTGGCCATGCCGCCGTTGCCGAACAGGGGCGTCACAATGAACATCTGTTCTGTGCTGGGGTTGCCCTGATGCATGGGAATCTGGCCGCTGGCCTGCCCCAGGCGGTGCAGGGCTCCGGCAAGCGCCAGCGGTTGGCCGCAGAGTGCCGCGCCGGTATCATCGGCGAGGTATTCGCGCGAACGGGAAATGGCCATTTGGATGAGAGAAGCGGCAAGGGGCGCAAGGATGGCAAGAGCCAGCGCCGCGATTGGGTTGGTTCCGCTGTTTTCGTCGCGATTGCCGCCGAAAAGGGAAGTGAACTGGAGCATGTTCGCCAGCGTGACGATGGCGGAGGCCATGACTCCGGCAATGGTCTGGATGAGAATATCCCGATTGACAATATGGCCGATTTCATGGGCGATAACGCCGCGCAGTTCCTGGGGGCTGAGCAGGCGCATGATGCCGTCGGTCACGGCGACGACGGCGTTGTCCGGATTTCTGCCGGTGGCGAAGGCATTGGGCGCTTCCTCAGGAACGATGCAGACGCGCGGCTTGGGGATGCCCGCGCGCGCGGCCAGTTCTTCGACTATCTGGTGGAGGTAGGGCGCCTCTTCGGGAGCGAGTTCGCGGGCGCTATACATGGAGAGGACTATCCGATCGGAGAACCAGTAGCTGCCCACATTCATGATAAGGGCGAGCCCAAAGGCGAAGAGCACGCCCGCACGGCCGCCGAGAAGGCCGCCAAGGGCGATAATAATGGCGGAAAGGAGAGTCAGCAGCAGCAGGGTTTTGAGTTGGCTTGTCATGACATATCGCTCCATGATGAAGGGGGAATGCGTAGGGAGAGGCGGCGGGGCCGCCTGCGCTATCGCGGGTGGGGAGAGGGGATGTTACGCCCCCTGCCCGTTCCCGGAGATACGCAAAAATAGGGTTCTTCTCCAGCAAAAGCAAGGGAAGGGGACGGGTAGAGAAAATAGCTATGGCGGCCCCTTGGCCTTTTCCCTGGGGAGTATTTTTTATTCGGCAATAATTTAAATAAATTGTACGTAATTTATCGCTGCGTCAGCTGATTTTTTCTGTGGAAGTGGTTGACTTTTTGTTAGATTATTCACAAGATGTCTCCAGACATTAACGCGGCGGCATAGGCCGCCTGTGTTTGCTCAACAACAACATGGAGGATTGCGCAATGTCCAAACTGGTTCCCCCTCATGGCGGTAAGGGCCTGGTCTGCTGCTTGCTGGAAGGCAAAGCCCTTGAAGACGAGAAGAAAAAAGCCGAAGGCCTGAAGAAGATCGAGATTTCTTCCCGCGCCAAGGGCGACCTCATCATGATGGGCATTGGCGGCTTCTCGCCCCTGAATGGCTTCATGAATAAGGCTGACTGGAAGAGCGTGTGCGAAAAGATGCTGCTGGCCGATGGCACCTTCTGGCCCGTGCCTGTGACGCTGGATGTGTCCGCCGCCGACGCCAAGGATTTGAAGGCCGGTCAGGAAGTGGCTCTTGTGCGCAAGGGTGAAATCATGGCCACCATGAAGGTCGAAGACATCTTTGAGATGACTGAAGCCGACAAGAAATGGGAATGCGAACTGGTGTTCAAGGGTGAAGGCCCCGACTCCGAGAAGTTCTGGGACGTGGCTCCCAATGATCATCCCGGCGTGAAGATGGTTCTTGCCCAGCAGGAATACAACATCGGCGGCCCCGTGAAAGTGCTGTCGCAGGGCGAATTCCCCGAAAAGTTCCCTGGTGTGTACATGACGCCCGCTCAGCTGCGCGCCAAGATGGACGAACGCGGCTGGCAGAAAGTGGCTGCCCTGCAGCTGCGTAACCCCATGCACCGTTCCCATGAATATCTGGCCAAGATCGGCGTGGAAGTGTGCGATGGCGTGGTTATCCACTCCCTCGTGGGTTCCCTGAAGCCCGGCGACATTCCGGCCGAAGTGCGCGTGAAGTGCATCGACACCCTTGTCGACAAATACTTTGTGAAAGACTTTGTCATCCAGTCCGGCTATCCTCTGGACATGCGTTATGCCGGTCCCCGCGAAGCCCTGTTGCACGCCACCTTCCGTCAGAACTATGGCATCAACAACCTGCTGGTGGGTCGCGATCACGCGGGTGTGGGCGACTTCTACGGTATGTTTGAAGCCCAGGAAATCTTCCGTAAGATTCCTCAGCCTGCGGAAGACGGCAAGCGCCTGCTCTGCCATCCGCTGAACATCGACTGGACCTTCTACTGCAAGAAGTGCGACGGCATGGCCTCCATGCGTACCTGCCCGCACGGCAAGGAAGACCGCGTCATCCTGTCTGGTACCAAACTGCGCAAGATGCTTTCCGAAGGAGCGGACGTGCCGGATCATTTCGGTCGTGACGAAGTGCTTGCCATTCTGCGCGAATACTATTCCGGTCTCACCGAAAAAGTTGAAATCAAGATGCAGCGTGCCGCTTCCGGCAGCACCATGTAGTCTTCGTTTACCGGTAGTTGAGGGGATGCTCTTCGGGGCATCCCCTTTTTTTTGTCCTCTTGCCGGAGAAGCGAGAGAGGATGAACATGCCCGCGCACAAGAAAAGAGGGCGCGCACGGGCAGGGCCGCTTTCCACACGATGCGTTGAGGACGCCGCATTTTCGGCACAGTCGCCGGAAATGCGGCGTTTTTACGTGTGGCGTGATATTTGCATAATGATGTGTGGCAGAGGTGTCTCTGCTGGATTGCCAGCTGTGGACATTTCCCAACATGGTGCAATCAAAGGAGTTTTTTATGCAGGACGCAGTGTATAGCAGCCTTTTCGGCGCGTTGACGACAGAGCACCGTCTGAATTTTATCGCCAATAATTTGGCGAACACCAATACTATCGGCTACAAGCAGACCCAGCTGTCTTTCAAGGACACCATGGCCTATTACGCGCATGATGAAATTCGGGAACCCCTCATGAATTTGCGCTCCAAACCGCTGTTCCCTGAGCCGAAAAATGCTGTGCGACCGCGTATCGGTGTCTCCCGCACTGACTATACGCAGGGATCGATGCAATTCACGGGCGATCCTCTGGATATCGCTATCAGCGGCGAAAATGCTTTTTTCCGCGTGGGCACCCCCACGGGCAACTATTTGACGCGGAGCGGGCATTTTGCCCTGAGTGCCGACGGCATGATTGTGACGCCGGAGGGCTGGGCGCTCCAGGGAGCGGGTGGCAATATCATTGTGCCGCCGGGGACGCGCTCGCTGAGCATCGGTGCGGATGGTTCCGTGCAGGCCGACGGTGTGGTTGTTGAGCAGATCGCGCTGGTCAGTGTGGATAATCCGCAAAATCTGGAAAAGCTCGGTCGCAATCTTTACCGCAATCGTCCCAATGTGAACGTGGCGGAAGAAGACGCCTACGCGCTTGGCGCGCGGGTGGAACAGGGATACGTGGAAAAGGCCAATGTCAATGTTGTGACGGAAATGGTCAATATGATTGAGGTGCAGCGGCAGTTTGAGGCGTATCAGAAGGTGATGCAGTCCGTTGACAGCCTTGATCGGCAGGCCAATGAAAAAATAGGCAGGCGGCAGGGGTAACGTTATGAGGCCGCCGTAACGCGGCGCATGCGCGGCGCGTCGGAAAGGGCCGCTTTTTTTACCGGAGCACGCCGCCCGGCGGCCGGTGTGCGGTAAGCGCGACAGCGCGAGGAGGGATTTTCGTATGATGCGTTCTTTGTGGACCAGCGCCAGCGGCATGGTGGCGCAGCAGCTTAATATTGATGTCATTTCCAACAACCTTGCCAACGTGAATACCACGGGATTCAAAAAAAGCCGCGCCGAGTTTGAGGACCTCATGTACCAGACCATGAAGGTGGCGGGCGCCATTACCGAAGGGGATACGACCCTGCCTGTGGGGATTCAGGTCGGTATGGGCGTGCGTCCCACGGCGGTGCACAAGTTCTTCACCCAGGGCGATTTCCAGAATACGGGGAATCCTCTGGATGTGGCCATTGAAGGCGACGGCTTTTTTCAGGTCGATGTCAATGGCGAGCTCATGTACACCCGTTCGGGATCGTTCAAGCTCAATCAGGACGGTACCGTCGTAACGAGTAACGGCTACATTTTGCAGCCGGAATTTGCGGTTCCTGCGGAAACCAAGGAGATTTCCATTTCCGCCAACGGACATCTGGCCGCGCTGGACGCCAATGGGCAGGAAATCGCCGCCGCAGAAATTCCCCTGTATACCTTTATCAATCCCGCGGGCCTTGATGCGCGGGGACGGAATCTCTACACCCCTACGGAAGCTTCGGGCGCGGAGCAGGAAGGCATTCCCGGCGAAGACAACGTGGGCACCCTGGCGCAGGGATTTCTTGAAATGTCCAACGTCGAAGTCGTTGATGAAATGGTCAACATGATTGTGGGACAGCGTGCCTATGAAGTGAACTCCAAGTCCATTCAGACTTCCGACAGCATGTTGGGAACGGCCGTGCAGCTCAAGCGCGCGTAACAGGGGAATTTCCTTGAGCGCATGTCACTTTTGAACGTGTTCAATGGCTGTGTCCAGAGTGTGCCTTGTGCGGAGATGTTATGTGCCTGCTTTTTCGTTCGTTGCGGAGAGTGTCCGTTCGTTCTGGAAGTGTTTTTTCGCGATGCTGCGGCACGCCGAAAGAGCGCATTCTGTGGCGTGACGGCGCGCGTATGTCCGGAAGCGCATGTCTCTGGGGGCTGTTGTGCTTTTGCCTTGCCCTAGTGCCCCAGGTACGCGTGGTACAGGCCTGGAGCGGTGGCAGCGTCGTCGGAGGCGCGTTTCAGGATGGAGAACGGAGCTATCGCCAATCTTCCGTGGCGCAATCGTTGCAGAACAGTGACCGGCGCGGCATTCTCCTGCCGGAGGATGCCCATTCTTCCCGTAGGAGCGGCCTTCGGGCAACCCTTGCCGAGAATGCCGCGCCGTTGGCAAACCCGGATTCCACCGTTTTTCTGGAGCCGGACGACTGGCGTATCAGGATACGCGCCGCCGCCGTTGCCCGAGGGGATCAGGTCCTGCTTGGCGATATAGGGGAGCCGCTTGGTCAGATGTCGACGGATCGCTGGCGGGCGCTGGCTTCACAGCCCCTGTGGCCAGCGCCCGCGGAAGAGGGAAAACCCCTGCAGATCAGCCGATCGCGTCTGTCTCTGGCTCTGCGGCAGACGCTGGGCAAGGACGTGAGCGGACGCTGCATCCTCCCGCCGTCGCTGGTCATCCAGCGAGGCGGCCTCCTGTTTACGGAAGAGGCCCTGCGGGACTATGTCGTCCGCAGTCTTGCGCCGCATCTTGCGGCCATGCCGGGGCAGGCGGAGCTGACGGATTTTCGCCTGCCGGAATATATCTTCCTGAGCCATTCGCAGCAGCGGGTGCAACTGGAGGTGGGCAAGCTTGCTCCCGGGCGCGTGACGTTGCGTTTTGCCGTGCAGGAGGCGGACGGCACGGTTCTACGGCGTGTTTCCGGCCTGGCCAGCCTTGTTCTCTGGGTGACGCTTCCAGCGGCGGCCCGCCCCCTGAACAAGGGGGAGCACCTGAATCCCGAAGCGGTGACGTTCATCCGTTTCAATGCGTCGCAGTTACGCGGCGTGCCGTGGGATGGTCAGGGCGGCCCCTGGCAGGCGACACGCAGTCTGACGACCGGGGAACCCATTTTGCAGAGTGATCTGGCAAGCCAGCTCATGGTGCGGCGCGGCGACGTGGTGAAGCTTATTTTCAAACGCGGCAACGTGCATATGGAAACGCATGCCGAAGCCCTGGGCGACGGCGAACCCGGAGGCACTGTTGCTGTGCGCAATCTGCAAACCAAAAAACAGGTCTACGGTATTGTGCGGGACGGCAATACCGTCATTATCCGTTAAGCGGGAATTTCCTGTTGTCATGATCCGTCCGGCTGTGGGGATGCGCGTGGCACACGCCCCGAAACGTCATGGCCGGGTATGCGTGAGATTGTCCCAAGGGAGGGAAAACATATGAGGACACGCCTGTTTACTCTGGCGCTGTGCGCCGTCTTTCCGTTGTGCGCCGCATGCAGCGGCAGCACCAACCGTACCCCCAGCATTCGCACAACCATGACGCCGCCGCAGGAATACCGGCAGGAAGAAAATCTGCCCAATAATCCCGGTTCCATTTTCGCGGCCAGCGATTCGGATACCCTGTTTTCCGATAGCCGGGCACGGCGCGTGGGTGATATCGTCATCGTGAAGCTGGTGGAAAACACCAAGGCGCAGCATAAGGCCGAAACGTCCGTCAGCAAGGACAACAGCAATAATTACGGCGTCAGTGCCCTTATGGGAAAATCCAAGGTAGGCTTCATTCCGTTTGTGGGCATCGGCCCGCAGGGGCGCGTGGGTGCCAACCCGCTTCTGGCCTCCAGTTCGACGGGTGATGTGAACAGCACCGGCAAGACCAAGCGTGAAAACTATGTGACGACCTCCCTTGCGACGCGCGTCATCCGCGTGTTGCCCGGCGGGTTGCTGCAGATTGAGGGCGCGCGGGAAATCCGTGTCAACGAGGAGACGGAATACATGGTCGTGCGCGGCATGGTGCGCGCCAAGGATGTCACGTCCGATAATTCCGTGCTGTCCACGCAGATTGCCGATGCCTCCATCGAGTATTACGGCAAGGGCGTTCTTACGGACAAGCAGAAGCCCGGCTGGTTCAGCCGTCTGATGGATAACGTGTGGCCGTTCTAGAGCGGTTGTGGGTTGAAAACAAAAACCGCTCTGGAGGATGCGAACGCGTCCTCCAGAGCGGTGACGATGTTCCTATGAAACCGTTCTAACCGCGATAAAGGATGCTTTCATTGATGTCCGTCAGCGAGGCGCAGCCGGTAAGCAGCATGGCCTGCGTAAGCTGGGCTTTGACGGTCTCAAAGTAGGCCTTGACGCCGTCGGGGCCGCCGCCAATGGCCGCCACGGAGACAGGGCGGCCGATGAGGACGGCTTCCGCCCCCAAGGCCAGCATTTTGAGAACATCCACGCCGGTACGGATACCGCCGTCCGCCAGAATGCGGATGTGCCCGCGCACGGCTTCGGCAATGGCGGGCAGCACTTCCGCCGTGCCAGGGCAGTGATCGAGCACCCGGCCGCCATGATTGGAGACCACGATGGCATCCGCGCCCGCGTCGACGGCGCGGCGGGCGGCTTCGGCCGTCATGACACCCTTGATCATCAGCTTGCGCCCGGCATCGTGGACGAAGGAAACCAGATCCTCCAGCTCCTTCTGCGACATGGGCGCTACGGGGCGTCCCATCTTGCGCAGGGTGATCAGGCCGGCGGCGTCCACGTCCACGCCGAGGACGGGGCAGCCCGGAGCCAACAGGCGTTCCGCCTTGTCGTAGAGTTCCTTGCCTTCCCACGGTTTGACAAAGGGGATGCCGTAGCCCTTCTCGGCGCGCAGCGCGGCCTCGGCCCCATCCACGATGAACGGCGGCACGCCGTCACCCGTACAGCCCACGGCCCCCGCGGCGCGGCTGCCGGAGATGACGGCGTGGATGTAGTCATCTTCGCTCATGCTGTCTCCCATGTTGAAGGAGACGCCCCCGATGGGAGCGGCAAGCACGGGCAGTTCCATGTCGAAGCCGAGCAGGGAAAGCTGGGTTTTGGGATCGCGCGCATCGTGCAGGGCCGTCATGTTCAGCCGCTGCGCCGACAGCGCCGTCACGTTGTTACGGAACGAAGCGCCCGTGACGAGCCCCCCCATACCGGGAACCTCTCCGGCGCAGGCGCGGCCGTCGCAGACGGGACAGACACGGCAGAAGCCCTTCATGCGCTCCCGCGCAAGCTTGCGTACATCATTCATGATTTTTTCTCCTTGCCCGGCAACGCTGCGCCGGCGGTTGGTAGTCCGTTGACATCCTCCCCCCACTTGAAGACAGGGGATTTCCAGCGGAGGTAAAGGGAAAAGGTCAGGCCAGATCGCGGCCGGTCGTGGCGGCGCTGAACGTGCCGTGCTTGACGCCCTTGCAGGCGATGAGCCTGTCCGCCAGCTGGCGCATGCGGTCGGGAGATCCCTTGAGGATCAGCACCTCAAGACAGTTGTCGTGATCCAGATGCACATGCAGCGCCGCCACGATGATGTCGTGTTCGTCATGCTGCATCCGCGTCAGGCGGCGAGAGAGATCATTTTTGTGATGATCGTACACCAGCGTCAGCGTTCCCGCTTCCATGCCTTGCGGTTTTCGCCAGTCGTCTTCCACCAGCGCGCGGCGAATAAGATCGCGTATGGCTTCGGAACGGTTGGCATAGCCCTTGCGCACACACAGCGCGTCAAAAGGTTCCAGCAGATCTTCATCCAGCGACACGCCGAAACGCGCCAGTCCCATAAGCTCTTTCTCCTTTGTCGCGGTTTGCGGAGTTTGGGCGGTCTCAGGCGCGCCGGATTTCCCAGACGCGCACGGTAACGGGCACGGGCTGGGCGTAAAGAGGGGCCACGGTACGGGTGAACACAGGGCGGCCGCTCCAGCGCACGCCGCAACCGCCGCCGGACAACGCCTGCAGGAAGGCGTCGTAGACGGTGCGGCCCGGTTCGGCCAGCCACGCCACACCGTCCGGGGCAAGAGCGTGTTCCAGAAAACGCAGCACCGGCGATACGAACGCCCGTTCATACATGATATCGCCGCCCCAGATATGCGCGAAGGAGCCCTTGCGCACGGCGGGCCGCCTCCAGTCCATGATCGCCCAGCCGGGCTGAGCAACGGCGTTGAGGCTGGCGTTGCGCTGTGCGAAACGCAGGGCGTCCGGTTCGTAATCCATACCCAGTACCCGCGCGCCAAGCCAGCGCGCCACGATGGACGCCAGTCCCAGCCCGCATCCCATATCAAGACAGGGACGCCCGGCGATGTCGTCGCGCCGTTCCCGCAGCCAGTCGCACAGGGCCACCGTCGACGGCCAGAGTTCCGTCCAGTAGGGCAGGCGATCGTCGTCGGCATCGGGATCGTCGCACATGGCGTTCCACAGGGTTTCCAGATCGGCGGCCCGCTCCAGACGCCACAGGCGTCCGCAGGCACACACCGCAATGCGTGGCGTATAGGCGGAAAGACCGCGACTTTCTTCTTCATAGACGCGCATGGCACATACTCCGGGCACAGAGCATAGATCAAGCCGTTTCGCCTGTACAGCACGCGGATGAAGGCCGGAGGCCGCGGCCCGCGGCAGGCGGATGGGCGTTGCTTTTGTTGTGTCCGCCCGCGCCTTTTGCTATGCTCCAAAGCGGTGTCACGTTGAAAACGTGACCGCTCTGGCGGGCGCGTGATCGGACGCCCGCGCCGTGTCTGGAAAAGACGGCGCGCCAGAGGATCGCCCGGAGGACGGCATGGGACAGGATATTTTTGACGTTCTTATCATATTGACCCTTGTGGCCTTTTCCATTCGCGGCTTTCTCAAGGGCTTTGTCGCCGAGGTGGCCGGTATCGTCTCTTTTGTGGGCGGCTTCTGGGTCGCCCATCATTTCCATCCCATGCTGTCTCCGTATCTTTCCTTCATCAGCGAACCCGCATGGCGTACCATCGCCGCCTATGTGCTTCTTTTTATAGCCGTCATGATCGTCGTCGGCATTGTTGCCCGTATCCTGCAAAAGATCCTGACGTTTTCCTTTGCCGGTTGGGTGGACAGGCTCACCGGCGGCGCTCTTGGGCTGACCAAGGGCCTGATTCTCTGTTCGCTGGTACTGCTCGTGCTGCAAAAACTTTTTGGCAACGCTCCCTTTCTCCAGAATTCCCGCGCGCTTCCCTATTTCAACAGTCTGATTGAGACCATCCGGCAGGGCATCCCTCCGGATCTGCTCTCGCGTCTGGGGCTGGCGTAGGCGCAGAAAGCGTTGTCCGGCAATTGATGAGACCGCGCCCTGCCGGCGGCGTCAGCCGTCCGGACGCGAGCGGATATGACAATAACACAGTAAACCACCAAGGAACGGACAATGGCGGCAAAGGCGCTTGAGGAGTTGCGTCAGGTTATAGAACGGCTGACGGCGGAAAACGGCTGCCCCTGGGACAGAGAACAGACGCCGGAAAGTCTGGCCGAATATGTCATAGAGGAAAGTCACGAGCTGGTAAGCGCCATCCGCACGGGATCGCGGGCGGATGTCTGCGAGGAGCTTGGCGATGTGGCCTTCCTTCTGCTGTTTTTGGCGCATCTTTATGAAAAACGTGGAGATTTCACGCTGGCGGACGCGCTTGACAACAACCGCGCCAAGATGGTGCGCCGTCATCCCCATGTGTTCGGGGATACGGTCTTTGAAAACCGGGAAGACCAGCTCCGGGCATGGGAACGGATCAAGCGTGATGAACACCGTGACGGTGACGGTACGCCTCCCGGCCTGTTTGACAGTCTGCCGCCGAGCCTGCCCCCGTTGACAAAGGCCTACCGTATCCATTCCAAGGCCGCGCGCGCCGGCTTCACCTGGGAACAGGACGAGGACGTGGAACAGCAGGTGGAAGCCGAATGGCTGGAATGGCTGGACGCCTGCGCGGCGGGCGATGAGAGGGCGCAACGCCATGAGCTGGGGGATCTGCTGTTCAGCATGACGGAGCTGGGACGGCGTAAGGGGATCAAGGCCAGCGAGGCGCTGGATCTCGCCAACGGACGCTTCCTGCGTCGTTTTGCCCGTATGGAAGCCTTTGCCCGGGAACAGGGGAAGGATTTTGCGGCCTTGAGCCTTGATGAAAAGGATGAGCTCTGGAACAGAGCCAAGGAAGAAGAAAAGGTCGATGGCGGTGACGTGCCGCAAGAGGGGTAAGCCGTGCGGCGCGCGCCGCTTCTCTTTTTTTGCATTCTCTGTCTGCTGCTGGTCGCGGGCTGTGGATCCCGTTCGCACAGGCTGAACGACGCCGGACGGAGGCCGTCCGTGTCGGAATTGGGTCTGCCGCGCGCGGACCCGGCCTATGCGCAGTGGCTGGAGCGTCAGTCCATGCTGGGGAGGACGACGGATCTGGCGGCGCGTGTATCGGGCAGCGGATTGATCTGGAGCAACAGCGCATCGGCGGTGCGGCCCGGGATGTTGCTGGAGGCCGCGCCCAACTGGCTTTATCTGACGCCGGGGACGCTGTCGCCGTCCGGGGCTTTGCTGCGAACGCTGGCACAGGCGGACATAACGGCGCTGATGGCGCGCCTGGGTCTGCGGGGGCTGTATCTCGCGCCCGTGGGTGAAACTGGGGAAGTATGGACGGGGCGGGCCTTGCCGGGCGGCGAGGACGTGACGGCCATTGGTTTTGCGTCGGGTGTGGGTACGGAAGAGGATTTTTTGCGGCTGGCGGCTCTGCTGGAAGCGGCGGGTATGCAGAGCGGCGGCCAGATCCCCCCGGCGGCAACGGGGTTGGGGCCGGATTTCATACTGCAGGCCCGTCATGCGTCGCGCTTTACCGGGCTGTATGCCATGACGGCAGTGCCAAAAGAGCTGTGGCCATCCCTGCCCGCGACGACGAAAGAATGGGAATGTCCGCCTCTGGGGGAAAAAGCTCTGCGCGTTCTGCGGGATCGGGGCGTGTTGCCGCAAACCCTGGTGCGTGACGGGCTGGCGTGGGCCGAACCGGGAGGCTGGGCCGTTACGGGCGAAGTGCGCGGTGTGGACGGTCTCTCCAGGCGCTGGGCCTACCGTTATGGTGGCCATCCGTTGCGGCCTGTGCTGCTCTGGCAGGATCCGTCGGCCCAAAGCCGTCGCATTGTTTCCGCCGCCATCATCCGCCATACGGGCTTGCAGGGACAGACATTGGCGGGCCTGAGTTTTGAGGCCCTGCTGGGGCTGGACGTGCCGTCCGGAAATCGGAAAGAGAGCGAGACGGCGTGGTTGACACCATGGCCGGAGGCCTTGGCCGATGCGACGCGGGAAATCCACCGGTACGGCGGCTGGGCCATGCAGGCTGACGCGCTGCCGCTTCGTCTGAATGCGGCCGCGCTGGAGAACGGAACGGATTTCACACGCGATGCCGTGAGCATGCCGGCTGCCTGCTACGCCCTGTTGAGCGGCGATGCCCGGCCGCTGGCCCTTCTGTTACGCGGGGCGCTGGCGCATGGCGTGGATTTCCGGCGTCTGGCGCATGGGCTGGAGGCGGGACGCGGCATGGACTGGAGGCCTCTGGCGGAAGCCGATCCCACACTGCCCGCGCGGGCCTTCTCGCTGGCGGGAAATCCCGGCGCGGGCGTCCAGTGGACATGTATGCCGATGCTGGCCGCACGGGCTCTGGGGCTGTCGCTTACGGTTGATGCGGGCGTGAAAGCCATCCGGCGTGATCGGAAACATCTGCGTGATGCCGTGGAGCTGTGCGAAGGCGTACAACTTGCCTTGCCGGGTCTGTATTTTATCAGTCTGCCGACGCTGACTGGAGCGCTGGGTAGGGGGGGCGGCGTTCCTCTGCCGGGCACGCCGCTGTCGGGTGGCCAGGAAGATGCGCTCTTGGCATTCGGGCCGCTGGAAGCGCAGCTTGGCGATGCGACGAGTTTTGCCGCGCGCATGGCCAGGCTGCTGCGTATGCGAATGTCAGTGCGTCTGGCGGAAGGCCGCCTTGTGGCGGTCGAAGCCGACGACAAGGGGGGCTATGCGGCGGCAACAGCCTTGCCGGATAAGGGGTTCTGGCTGGTGTTTGCCAATTTTTCCGACAGGCCGCGCGTTGTCGGCCTGCGTTTCCCCGGCGCGGGGAGCCATGGAGAGGCCGTGGATGTCCAGAATGGAGGCCCTGTCGGCGTGGGGTGGGGCGCACACGCGTTGACGCTTGATCTTCAGGCCCGCCAGGTGCGCCATGTGTTGCTCGGCGCAACGGGCGGCTCCGTACAAGGAGGGAAAGATGACCGATGAAACCAGGACGACCGCCGTTATGGACGGCGGCGCGGAAGCGTCGCCCGGCCCGGCGGCGCCGCGTGTGCGGCGCCGTTTCGGAAGACCTCTCGGCGGCATCGGCGAAGTGGTGTCTCTGCCGTCGTCCGTGACGGGGGCAGCCAGCGCGGCAGACACCCCCGGAACCCCGGCGCCACCCCCGCTGTCAGCACCGGAACCTGCGCCGGTGGATGGCGGTGCGACCGCGGCTATGCCGCGCTCCGCGGAGAGCCTGGAACAGGGGGAAGAAGCCGCGGCGCATGGGAACGGCGTGCCGGAAGCGGAAATTCCCGCAAGCGCCGCTTCCGGGGAGGACGTTGCGGCGGCGGTGAAAACACCAGAGTCTCCTCACGCGCCCCTGCCGGAACCGGGTCCGGCACAGGCGTTGTTTGTGGCCTTTGCCCGGTGCGGACCTCTGTCGCTGCTGCTGATCGCCTGCCTGTTTTTCTGGCCCTCCTTCTGGACAGGAGGTTTCTATCTGCCGCTGGAAGGCGTTTTTGGACAGACGTTCTGGCACGCTCTGCATACAGGACAGTGGCTGACGCCTACGATGGACGGCGCGGCCTTGCCGCCGCTCATGCACTGGCTCCTGCTGGGACTGTACCATCTGCTGCGCCTGACGGGTCTGCCGGAAATATGGGTCTTTCCCCTGTATGGCGTGATCGGTGCGGCGGTGGCGCTGTCCGGCGTCTGGGCCGCCGCGCGCGCGGCGGGTTTGGGGCGGGATACGGCCTTTGCCGCTGGCCTGCTCCTGCTGATCACGCCGGGGTTTGTCGTTTTGGGCAATCATCTTGATCCGCAGGCGCTGGCGACGGGATTGATGATGCTTGCTCTGGCGGGGTTCTGCCGGGGATGGTCGCGGGAACGCGCGCCTTTTTCCCTGCCGCTGGGCTTTATCATGGCGGCGCTGGCGGGGCTGACCGGCGGCGTCTGCTATTTCCTGACGCCAATAGTGGCAAGTTTTGCCTTTCTCCTGCGTCACATGGCCTTCCGTCGCGCCCAGCGTTGGGACGCGATCATGGGCTTTGCCCTTATGCTCGGCTTGCTGGCCGTCTGGGGTGGGGCGCTTATTTTCATGGCCTCGGATACGGGCTATGGCGATGCCTTTGTGGGTTTTCTGACGGGATCGGATCCTCTGCCAGACTGGATGGACTCCTATGAGGTGTTCCTCATCATGACGGCGGTTCTGCTGCTTCCCTGGTTGGCCCTGCCCCTCTTTGTCTCGTGGACGCGCGTCATCAGAGAGATTTGGAACAACCGCAACAATGCTGAGCATCGCCCTTTCTTTCTCTGGCTGGCTTTTTTTGCCGCATCTGGCGCTTACTTTACGCGCCCCGATGCGGGGCTGGTGCTGCTGCTTCCGGCTATTCTGTCGCCGCTGCTGGCGCGTGCCCTGTTGCGCCTGTCCTTTGCCGGAAGCCGGTTCTTCTATCTGCTGACGGCGTTGCTTCTGCTGCACATGGGCATCTTCAGTCTGCTGTACAGTTTTGAGTTTACTATGGATCTCATTCCTCAAAACTCGCTTCTCCATGTGGATGGCAGTCTGCGGCAGGACTTGCTTTCGTTGCGTTTCCTGCCTATGGCTGGTGCGGTCTGTCTGTTTTCGGCAATTTTGCTGACGCGCTTTACCCGCCGCGCTTTTCCCGCGGGCGCGTTGCTGGTGCTGACGCTCGGCGTCCTGCTGATTAACCAGCCTGCCCGTCTGCAATTGGTGCATGAAATACAGCAGCGCGTGCCTGCCATCAGCACGATCGACAACATCGCCGTGCCCGCGCCAGCGGAGGTTCCCTCACCTTCTCCCGAAGCGGCTGCCGTTCCAGCGCCTTCCGCGCCAGCGGAGGAAGCGGGGCCAGCGCCGGAGGCCGCCGTACCGGTGCCGGCGGAGGTTCCCGCATCTTCCCCTGAAGCGCCTGCCGTTCCAGCGCCTTCCGCGCCAGAGGAGGAAGCGGCCCCCGCTCCGGAGGCCGCCGCGCCAGCGGAGGAAACGCCCCCTGCTCCGGAGACCGCAGGGTCTGTTTCGGCGCTTTAAGGAGAAGAGGGGCGAGGTATTTTCTGTTTCCGTATCAGAGCGGTTTCACGTTGGTAACGTGAAACCGCTCTCCGCATGAGATCTGTTTTTTAAAAGCGTAACCAATGCTGGGCGGCACGCTCGATACTGAAGATGGTATGGCGCAATTCCGGCCCCAGCAGCGCGATAAAGACTACCAGCATGGCTCCGAGAAAGACATATTCCCCCAGACTGCCTGTGGAGCAGAGATTGAGGGAAAAGGACGGCTTGCGGGAAAAAGGCAGGAGAGGCACACCGTGCGGATTGAGCATGTCCAAGACCACGTGCGACAGGCCGCCGAACCCCAGCCCCATGATGATGGTATGCGCAAAAACCGGCAGATGGGGCAAACGGGGAAGCAGCCCCGCCGCGCCGCCCAGAAGCAGCAGCACCAGCCACCAGCCGAACCAGTGGGTTGTGCCGCGATGAATGCGGTTGAAGGTGCGCTGGCGGTGAGGGGTCAGGCTCGCAATACGCATGTCCAGCTTGTCGGGCAGCACGCCGCCGACGCACGACGCGACAATCCCTTCGGGGGGAAGCTGCATCAGCAGCGCCGCACCTATGGCGGCGGTCTGGTGGGTCATCCATTTCATCAATGATTCCTTAACGAAAGCGTGTTAACTGCAGCGGGAATAGCCGCACCGGGGGCAAATCAGGCAGCCTTCCTGAAAAATCAGTTCGCCGCCGCACTCATGGCAGCGCGGCGCTTCCAGATCCTGCCCCGGCACGGCAACAGGCTGATCCTTGAGGTAGCGCCGCTCCAGAACCCAGGCGATGGCATCGGGAATGGACAGCAGCAAACCTTTGCCGCGAAAGACGGGATGCTCTCCGCCGATGCCCTTAATCTGGGTTACGATGTCGCGCACGCTCACGCCGGAGCGCAGCGCCAGCGACACAAGACGCCCGATGGCTTCTGCCTTGGCGGTGATGGAACGGCCGGACTTGCCGATGGTGGCAAAGACCTCGAAAGGTTTGCCGTCCACCTCGTTGACGGTAAGGTACATGGCGCCAAGGCCGGTCTGTACTTTCTGGGTAAAGCCCCGCAGAACATCCGGGCGCTTGCGCACAAGGGAAACGGTGGCGTCACGGGACGCAGCTTTGTCCATTTTTTGCTGGCCTTCGCCCGTGGCCAGCACCTGCGCTGTCCTGCAGCCGTCGCGGTAGACGGTGACGCCCTTGCAGCCCTCCTCGTAGGCCATCCAGTAAATGGCGTGAATGTCTTCCCGCGTGGCGCTGTTGGGCAGGTTGACCGTCTTGGAAACGGCGTTGTCGGTGTGTCGCTGAAAGGCGGCCTGCATACGCAGATGCCAGACGGGATCAATGTCCATTGCCGTTACAAAGATTCTACGCAGGGAAGCGGGGAGGAACTCCATCCGCTGGATGCCGCCTGTGCGAGCCACGCTTTCCATTACTTCCGGCGTCGCCTCGCCGATGCCGCGCAGGGCCGCCTCGAAGTAGGGGTTGATTTCCACAAGACGTTCGCCGTCAAGAATATTGCGTGTGAAACACAGGGCAAACAGCGGTTCCACGCCAGAGGAGCATCCGGCAAGGATGGAGAGGGTGCCTGTGGGCGCGATGGTGGTTACCGTGGCGTTGCGGAAGGGGCCCAGCCCCTGCCGGGCATAGATGGAGGACGCATAGGCGGGAAAGGGGCCGCGCTCCTCCGCCAGCGTCGCGGAGGCCGCATGCCCTTCCGCGTTGATGAAACCCATAATCCGTTCGGCCAGCGCCGTACCCTCCGGGGAATCGTAGGGAATGCCCAGCAGGAAGAGCAGATCGGCAAAGCCCATAACTCCCAGCCCAATCTTGCGGTTGCGGCGTACGGTTTCCGCGATGCGGGCCAGCGGGAAGCGTGAGGCGTCGATCACATTGTCAAGGAAACGCACGGACAGATGGATGACGCGGCGCAGCTCCTCCCAGTCGATACCGTTCTCACAGGGATCGGCGTCCTGCCCATGCCCAGGTACATGAAAGCGGGAAAGGTTGATGGAGCCAAGGTTACAGGCCTCAAAGGGCAGTAGGGGTTGTTCGCCGCAGGGATTGGTCGATTCGATCTCCCCCTGATCCGGCGTGGGATTGTCGCGATTGATTCTGTCCAGAAAGACGATGCCGGGATCGCCGCTGGCCCACGCCTTGTCTACCAGCAGGGCAAAAATTTCACGGGCGCGCCGCCTGCGCATGATTTCTCCGCTGTGCGGCGATCGCAGCGCGTATTCCTCGTCTTTCTCCACGGCCCGCATAAACTCTTCCGTCAGGCCGACGGACAGATTGAAGTTGTTGAATTCGTTTTCCTTTTCCTTGGCGCGGATAAAGTCTTCAATGTCGGGGTGATCCACGCGCAAAATACCCATGTTCGCGCCCCGGCGCGTTCCCCCCTGCTTGATCTGCTCCGTTGCCGTATTGAAAATACGCAGGAAGGAGACGGGGCCGGAGGCAACGCCGCCGGTGGAACCCACGCGGCTGTCCTTCGGGCGCAGTCGGGAAAAGGAAAAGCCTGTGCCGCCGCCTGATTTGTGGATCATGGCCGCGTATTTGACGGCGTCGAAAATCTCTTCGATGGAGTCGCCCACGGGAAGCACAAAACAGGCTGAAAGCTGGCCCAGTTCCGTTCCCGCGTTCATCAGCGTCGGCGAATTGGGCAGAAATGTCCACGAGGTCATGAGGTCATAGAATTCGCGGGCCAGCTGTTCCGGCGTATAGGGCGACGCCGGGTAGGCGCGTTCGCTTTCCGCGATGGAGGCGGCCACGCGCCAGAACAGATCGCGGGGCGTTTCAGGCGTCGTGCCGTCCAGGCTCCCGCGCAGATAGCGTTTATGCAGCACGATGCCGGTATGGGGCTTGAGCTGCGGCTCTGGCAGCTCTGGAGGCATGGTCAGCATGGGAAAGACCTCTTTTGGTTACTGTTCAACGTTTTTTGGGGGAAAAGGGAGCGCCCGGCCGTCCACGGCCCGCCGTGGGACGTTTCCGGCGTTGCGTGGCGGCGTCCCCGTTGCGCGGCGTTTCCCGGCTGCGCGGCTGGGGGCGCATTGGCTGATCGTTTTCCAGGGGACGCCGTTCCCGTCCGCCGTCGGGCGCGGGCACAATGAGTGAACCGCTTCTGGCATCGACGGCGGCATGTTCCGGTATGCCGCACGGCAGCAGGGATCCGGAAGGCAGCGACTCCGCCCGCTCCAGCAGAAGAAGGCCAGCCGCGGCGCAGGCGTAGCGGGCTTCTCCGCGCATTCCGGGAACGGAGAAAGGCGCGGACAGGACGCGCGCGCCGTCCGGCGGACGGGAAAGGGCTTTTCCGTCGGGAATCAGCAGCAGGGGAGCAAGGCTGAGGCTGTTTTTGGCAAGGCCCGCCTGTCCGGAAAGCGCGCGCAGCCAGGATGGAGCCCCGTCGCTGTCAAAGGTGAAATGGCACCAGCCCCGGCGGCGGCGTGCCAGCAGGGGGCAGGGGTTGTCATGCGTACAGGGGGCCAGCGCCGACAGGCCGCCTTCCAGAGCCAGCGTCCGAAGGCGCATGATCGTTTTGCCGCCCAGGCGTGTGCCCGGCTCCACAAAAAGCGCCGCTGGGGCGGGCGCGCCGTCCCCTTCGGGGCCTTCCCGGAGCAGCGGCGCAAGGGCGTCCAGTACGCCGGACAAGCGGCCCGTAACCGCCGTGTTCTCCTCCCCTCCGGGAAGCTCTTCCTCTTCGGCGGCGGCCGTCTGTTCCGTCCCTTTGCCGTAGAGTTCATTGAGAACGTTGGCCGCGCCTATCATCCAAATGGACGGTGTGCCGTCCTCCCTCCGTTCACGCCGCAGGCGCGCGGCATGGCGCGGCATATGCTCCAGCGGCCCGCGCGCCATCGAGATCGTCCATGCGAGCGGCTGTCCGGAAAGCCCGGCCCAGGATCGCAGCAGATCCCGCCCCACGTCCAGCGGCAGAGACGCCGTATCCAGCGCCAGCACATGCAGCGGAAGCGGCCGCCAGTCCGGCCGGGCCAGCCAGAGCGCCAGCGGCAGGGTCAGCGGGCCGGAACCGGCATCCAGCAACAGGGGACGCAGCCCGCGTTCCAGCCAGAGACGTGGATCGGGCAGGGGGAGGCGCATCAGCAGGCGTGTCAGCCGGAGGATATTCCAGGGCAGAAAATAATGGATATAGGCGCTGGAAAGACCCGGCGCCCCCCAGTAGGGATAGCGCAGATCGGCGCGATCCACCGTCAGCAGGCGGGACAGCATGGCAATATCGCGCGGAAGCGCCTTGCGGTGCGCTGCCCGCAGGGGCCGCACGGCGGCAAGCGCCTGAGCCAGTATTTCCAGCAGTCGTCCGGCATCCTGGGAGAGGGGCGGCAGCAGGAGAGACGGCGCGGGCCACGGTGATTCCCTGCGCGGGCGCACCGTTTCCCTGGTATTCTGGTGGCGGGTATGGTTCCGGGAGGGAGAAGACGGCGCGGAGCGGCGCGGGGAAGGCGTGCGGGAAACGGGAGGCATGCGGCGTATCCTTTGGCAAAGATGGCGGAAAGGGTTTCAGCACCAGGCAAGACGCATATGGCGCACGTAGGCTTCGTGAAAGCCGGGCGCGTCCGTCAGGGAGATGAGGCTGGCGCCGTCGCAAAGACGGCGCAACGCGGACCGGGCCTGTTCGTCTACGGCAAGCAGCCCCGCGCCGTCAAGGGAGCTGTTCCCTACGGCCCGCACGCGCGCGCCGAGTCCGTGAGGCAGAAAACCGAGACGCTCCAGATGTTCGGGCCGGACATGCTCGCCGAGCGCGCCGCCAAGGCAGAGGCGGGCCAGATCGGAAGCCTTCAGCCCGGCCCCCTCCAGCAGCGTTGCCAGCGCCAGCGAAAAGGCGGCCTTGACCTTGAGCAGCTCTTCCACATCGGCGGAGGAGAGCCAGAGGCCGGCGGGCAACGGCAGGCGGATTCCCGAAGGATGCGCCGTGATGCTGGCGGACAGGGTACGCGCCACGGGCATGACTCCCGTACGGGAGGAAAAACGTCCGTCCTCATCCAGAACGCCGATCTGAAGCAGGGTGGCCAGCAGGGACAGATAGCCGGTTGCGCTGATGCCCGTTGGGGGCACGGAGGATGGCGCGGCGGAAGGCGTGGCGCGCCGTCCGGGGACGCCAGTGCCGTCGGAGACGGTATGTCCGTCCGCCGTCCGGCCGACGAGTCCCAGGGGCGACAGGGAAAATTCCGTGATGCTGTCCGGTCCGGCCATGTGGCCGCATTCCGGGCCGATACCTTCCAGAGCCGGACCCAGCGGCACACTTGTCAGAAAGAGGCGATCCTGCCCGTCCAGCAGGGCCAGTTCGCCGTTGGTTCCCATATCGGCCAGCACAAAAGGGCGGGGCATATGCGATGCCAGCGCCGCCACACCGGCGCTGATGTCGCCGCCCACAAAGGGCGCGGGCAGGGGTGGAATATAGACGGGCGGCAAATCCGGAACCGTCTCCCAGCCGTCGCCCTCATGACTGCGGCGGTAGGGGGCCGCGCACAGGCCGGAGACATCCCGATCCAGAAAAATATCTGTCATGGCCGTATTGCCCGCCACACAGAGACGGGACGTTTTCCCGACGCCGTCAGCGGCCAGTTCCCGCACGAGATCCCGCAGGGATTCGCGTATGCGGGCCGACAGACGCGCCCTGCCCGCGGGTTCCCGGGCCACGGCCAGACGCGACATGACATCCGCGCCCGCGCCCGCCTGTGGATTGAGGAAATGCCCGCTGGCGGCGGTCGCGCCGTCTGGATCCAGTGCCCGCCACCAGACGGATGTGGTGCCGAGATCCACAGCCAGCGCCAGTTCCCGTGCGGCGTCCGTTACGCGGCGGATCTCCCGGAAGCGCCGCCGCGGTGTGCGCGGCACGTCCAGCGTCAGCTGAGGGGCGTCGGGCACGGTATGGCGGCAGGCCAGACGCCAGCCCTCCGCCGCGGCGTCTTCGCCGAGCAGGCGTATGTCTTCCGGAAGAGGCGGCAGGAGTGCCGCCTGCGCGCCGGACACGCGCACCCGGCAGCGGCCGCAGCGGCCCAGGCCGGAGCACAGAGGGGAGGGGGGAACAAGGCCGGAGAGCCAGACGGCCCGCGCCAGCGTATCGCCGGTACGGGCGGCGCACTCTCCCACGGTTTCCGACTGGGCTGTGTCCGGGTCAAACAGGCGAAGGATCATGCGCATGGGGGCTCCTTTCAGATCCGGGACGGGGGCGTTAATGTGCTTGCAAAAATGGCCTTGTTTTTGCATTCTTTCAGGTCAGTAGGGGGAGCGCCGGTGGGCTGACGCTCCCTGTGGCGGGGCCTGCGGCTTCGCGTTTGGCAATTCTCCTTCTTCCCGGAAGAAGGTCCAGTGTAAAAGGGATGTTCGGTATATGAACAAAGTACTGGCGCAAGACGAAGTTGACGCCCTGTTGCGGGGGCTTACCGGCGGTGAAATCGACACCTCTCAGGATGAGGGAGAGGGCGGAGGGGACATCGTCTCCTTTGACCTTGCCAATCAGGATCGCATCATTCGCGGGCGTATGCCGGTTCTTGAAATCGTCAACGATCGTTTCGCCCGCCTGTGTACAAATTCCCTGTCCAATGCCGTGCGCAAGCGCGTGGAGCTCAACCCCATTTCCATTGACATGACGAAATTCGGCGAATTCATGCGATCGCTGCCTGTGCCGACGTCCATCAATATTTTCAAGATGGATCCCCTGCGCGGCAACGCCATCATGGTCGTGGACTCCCGCCTCGTCTTCGCGCTGGTGGAAAACATCTTTGGCGGTTCCGGCAGCCAGCCCAAGATCGAGGGCCGCGAATTCACCCGTATTGAGCAGGCGGTGGTGGATCATGTGGTCAAGCTGGCGCTGGAAAACATGGAGGAATCCTGGCGCCCGGTGCACGACGTGAAGCTGGAGCTGGTTCGCAGCGAAATCAACCCCCAGTTCGCCGCCATCGTTCCTCCCAGCGATGTGGTGGTGGTCATCACCTTTGAGGTGGAACTGGATACGGCGCTTGGTTCCATGATTATCTGCCTGCCCTATGCCACCATTGAACCCATCCGTTCCAAGCTCCATGCCAGCTTCCAGACGGAACGCCTTGAGGTGGACCATGCCTGGGTGGCGCGCCTCAAGGAACGCCTCATGGAAACGCCCGTGGAGCTGAAAGTGCATTTTGGCAATACGACGATTACGGGCAATCAGCTGTTGCGTATGCAGATTGGCGACGTGCTGGTGCTGGATACGGACGTGGAGGATCTTCTCTCCTGCACCGTAGCCGGCGTAAAAAAATACGAGGGCATCGCCGGTACGGCCAAGGCCATGAAATGCTTCCAGATCGTCAAGGAAATGGAGCCGCAATTTACCTAGGGCATGTTGCCTTTGAGATGTTCCTGTTTCAAAAGCGGCGCCGTGCGTTTTTTTCCGGTGAGAAGCCTCCTTCCGGCATATATGGAACGGAGGCTTCTTGCTCCGCACGGCATACGCGGCGCGCGTCGCCAGTGTGAGACTGGGCTATCCGCGATGGAAGACGCGCGGCGTCCGGCGTTCGGCTTCCGGTAAATGGCCGCGCGCGAAACCGAGCGTCAGCAGGCTGACAGGACGGAAATTCTCCGGTACGCCGTAGCGGGCCTTGATGTCGTTCCGATCCATGAAGGACTCGGCGAAACCGATCCAGCAGGTTCCCAGTCCCTGCGCATGCGCCGCCAGCATGATGTTGGCCGTGCACAGGCTGCCGTCATAGACGTACCAGTGTGATTCCGGATCGCCGTACACGGCGATGAGCGCGGGCGCGTTGTAGAAAAGCGTGTAGGAATCCCTGTGCAGCCATTCCCCGTACTGGGCCAGCCAGGGTTCCTCTGCAAGGCGGGGCAACAGCCATGCCTTGATTTCCTCCGAAAGGGCATGGATGCGCTCCTTTCCCTCCAGCACCACGAAGCCCCAGGGTTGCAGGCCGGAACCGGTCGCGGCCTTTGTGCCCAGGCGCAGCAACTCGTCGACGGTTTCGGCGGGAACGGGGCGATCCTCGTAGGAACGGCAGGAACGCCGTCCGGCAATACACTGCAAAGCATCCATGACAACCCTCCTGTGACGGTGTTTCGACGCCGCCTTGTCCGGCGTCTACAGGCACTGAGTGTTATCTAAACCGCCGCGCCTGTCCAGAATTTTCCGCCAGCGTTTCAGGATCGATCGAGGAGAGATGGCAAAATTGGTACGGAATTTGAAAAACAGGAGGGAGAAAAAGCCGCGCTCCGTTGGCGACGAATGGCGTCGTTGGAAATAAGACAAGATATTTCACTATGTTGAAGAAATATCCCGGAGCGGCGAGACGTGGAGAGGTGTCAATATGGCGACGGTATCGCTTCCGAAATTGGACTACGGCAAGTTTTCGCGGCAGGGGGAAGTCATGCTCGCCGCGGGCGTTGTCGTTATTTTGTTTGTGATGTTGGTGCCTTTGCCGACGTTCTTTCTGGACATCATGCTGTGCGTGAGCATCTCCATTTCGTTGCTGGTGCTCATGACAACCATGTTCATGACATCCCCGCTGGAGTTCACGATTTTCCCGTCGTTGCTGCTGGTGACGACCCTGCTGCGGCTGGCTCTGAACGTGGCGTCCACCCGTCTGATTCTCCTGAATGGGGATCAGGGCGTGGAAGCGGCCGGTACGGTCATCCGATCGTTCGGCGAGTTCGTCGTGGGCGGCAGCTATGTGGTCGGCGGCGTCATTTTTTTGATTCTCTTCATTTTGAACAAGACGGTCATCACGGCCGGTACGTCCCGTATCGCCGAAGTGGCGGCCCGCTTTACCCTTGACGCCATGCCCGGCAAGCAGATGGCCATTGAAGCCGACCTCAACGCCGGGCTTATCGGTGAGGAAGAGGCCAATGAGCGTCGTCAGGCGCTGCGCAAGGAGGCCGATTTCTACGGCGCCATGGACGGCGCGTGCAAATTCGTGTCCGGGGACGTGAACGCGGGCATGTTCATCACCATCGTGAACCTGGTGGGCGGCCTGATTATCGGCGTGGCGCTCAAGGACATGGACTGGAATTCGGCCCTGACGACGTATTCCCTGCTGACCATCGGCGACGGTCTGGTGTCCACCATTCCCTCGATTATCGTTTCCACGGGTACGGGCCTCCTGGTGTCGCGCGCGGCTTCGGAAGCCAAGATGGGCGAAGAGTTCATGGCGCAGCTGACCTTCAATAGCCGCGCGCTCAAGCTGGTTTCCGTCGTGCTGCTGGTCTTCGCGCTGGTGCCGGGCCTGCCGACGGTGCCGTTCCTTGTGCTGTCCGCCGCCATTTTCCTGGCGTCGCGTTTTGCGGATGACGGCAATGCCGCCGAGGGTGAAGAGGCCAAGGGCGCTTCCGGCAAGGCCGCCAAGGGCGGCAAGCGGAGCAGCCCCACGGCCGATACCCCCGAAGAGGTGCAGGCGCTGCTGCCGCTGGATATGCTGGAACTGGAAGTCGGCTACGGACTTATCCCGCTGGTGGATGAAGAGCAGAGCGGCAATATTCTGGCGCGCATTCGCTCCATTCGCCGCCAGTTCGCGCTGGATATGGGTGTCATTATTCCGTCGCTGCACCTGCGTGACAATCTTCAGCTCAAGCCCGGCCAGTACGCCCTGCTGATCAAGGGCAATCAGGTGGCCTCCGCCGAAATCCTGGTGGATCACTTCATGGCGATGGATCCCGGTAATGTCACGACCCAGATCAAGGGTATTGAAACCCGCGAGCCCGCCTTCAACCTGCCCGCTCTCTGGATTCCCGACGCCCAGCGCGAGGAGGCCATGATGGCCGGCTACACGGTGGTCGATCCGGCGACGGTCATCGCCACGCACCTGACGGAAGTGTTCAAGCGCCATCTTTCCGAATTTCTCGACCGTCAGGCTGTGCAGGGGCTGCTGGATACCCTGGCCCGCACGGCTCCCAAAGCGGTGGAGGACCTGGTGCCAGGCGTGGTTTCTCTTGGCGTTGTACAGAAAGTGCTGCAGAATCTGGTGCGGGAGAACGTCAGCATCCGCGATATGCTCACCATTGTGGAAACCCTTGGCGACTACGGATCCAACATCAAAAACCCCGATCTGCTGTCCGAATTCGTCCGGGAAAAGCTGTCCCGCTCCATCGTGCGCCCCTATCTGGACAGCCAGAGTGCCCTGCCGGTGCTGACCCTTGGCCCCACGGCGGAAAAAATGGTGCAGGAAGCCCTGCGCCAGAGCGACAACGGCGCGACCTTCCTTTCGCTCAATCCCGCCGCCGCGCAGCGTCTGATTCAGAATATCAACAGCGCCGTGGAAAACGCCGTGATGACGGACGGTCAGCCCGTCGTCCTTACCAGTCCCATGGTCAGGCCCCATCTTGCCCAGTTGCTGACCCGTTTCCTGCCCACCGTTCCGGTCATTTCCCAGGCGGAAATTCCCTCGGACGTGCGTCTGCAGTCCGTGGGGGTGGTCAACGCGGAATAGAAACGCTCGGAAGAGGGCCGCCGGAGTGCTTCGCCGGTGGAAGTCGCGTTCATGTTTCCCATGACGGCTTCCGCCGGCGGCGGCCGTTTTGGGGGAGGGGAAAGAGCGGATGCCGGGGTCGCCGGGGGCGTCGTGGACGGGTTGCCACGCACCGGAAAAAGCGGCTATAAAAAGTTCCCGGCGTTGCCGTTGCGTCAGGAACACGTTTTTCCCGAAGGGATGGCTTCAGACAGCAAAGGAATTTTTGATGGACGCCTATGTCATGGACGACGTGGATCGCCGTCTGCTGGATATTATTCAGACTGACTTCCCCCTGTCCCCACGCCCGTATGCGGTGCTGGGCGAACGGACGGGCATCGCGGAAGAGGAGGCCCTGCGCCGTGTGAACGCCCTGCGTGCCGCCCGTATCATCCGGCGCATGGGGGCGAATTTCCAGTCCGCCCGGCTGGGCTGGGTTTCGACACTGTGCGCGGCCAAGGTGCCTGAGGATCGGCTGGAGGCGTTTACGGCGGTGGTCAACGCCTGTCCCGGTGTTACCCATAACTACCTGCGCGCCCATGCCTACAATGTCTGGTTCACGCTCATTTCTCCCTCAAGGGAACAGGAGGCCGCGACGCTGGAGGCCGTGGAGCGGGAAACGGGTATTGCCGTTCTCAACCTGCCCGCAACGCGCCTGTTCAAGATCCGTGTGGATTTCCGCATGAAGGAGAACGGCGGCGGGGAGGATGCCTGATGCGCGCGGACGGCGGTGGACGCCTGCTGCTTCATGTCTGTTGCGGGCCCTGTTCCATCATGCCTGTGCGACGCCTTCAGGAAGAGGGCTTCGAGATTACGGCATGGTACCATAACCCCAATATCCAGCCGCTGGGCGAATACCTGCGGCGGCGGGAAGCCGTGCTGGAGTGCGCGGGGCGTCTGGGTATCGCCGTTGTCTGCGATGATGCCGCGTGGAACCTGACGGAATGGTTGCGCGCCGTGCGTGACAGGGATACGCCGCCGCAACGCTGCGCCTACTGCTGCCGCGGCCGGGTGGCGGCAGCGTATGCCTATGCGGCCGCGCATGGCTACGACCTCTTTTCCACCAGTCTGCTCTATTCCCGTTATCAGCCGCACGAACTCATTGCCGCCGAGGGGGCGCGCCTGAGCGGACAGGATGTGCCCGCCCTGCCGGATGCGCCGCGCGATCTTCCCGGCCCGCGTTTTCTCTATCGGGATTTCCGGGAGGACTGGCAGGCGGGTATCGATATCTCCCGGGAGTGGGGTATCTACCGGCAGCCGTATTGCGGCTGTGTCTATAGCGAGGCGGAACGCTACGCCAAAAAGCTTTCCCGTCTGGTGGATGCGTCCGCCCGTTGATTACTCCGGACGCATCTCTCCGTCAGGAATAAAGACAACGCGGAACACTGTTGCCTTTTCTTCGTTGCGGCAGGTAATCCGCCAACCCAGGCGCGCGCATATGCGCAGCACGAGCGACAAACCCAGACCGCTGCCCTCGGGGGTGAGGCCGTCGGTGCCTGGGCGGGCGGCTCGCACGCCCCGCTCGAAAATGTTCACATCCACAGGGATGCTTCCCCGGTTGATCACCTCGAATCCCCGTGAATTCAGACGGATGTCCGCGCGCCCGTCTTCCGCATAGCGGAGGGCGTTTTCCACCAGATTGCGAACGACGGCCAGGGCCAGCTCCCGTTGCGTCCGGATCGGCGCGGGCGGATCGCCGTCTCGGTGCGCTTCGATGCCGTGTTTCTGGGCGGCCTCGCGTATAAGCGAAGCCATATCCACCTGTTCGAGTTCCATGTGTTCGGGATTGCGCGCCAGCAGCAGCAGAGCGCGCACGGTGGCGCTCATGCCGGCGGTGGTACGGTTCATGCGTTCCGCAAGAGGCCGCAGCGATGCCGCTTCGGGATGCTGCGCCACATACAGATCAAGAATCTCCAGCCCTCCCTGGAGGATGGTCAGCGGCGTCCGCAGCTCATGGCTGACATCGCCGGTAAAACAGCTTTCGCGCCGGGCATAGTCACACAGGGCCTTCTCGCGTGCGGCGATGGCCTCCGCCAGCACGCGCACCTCGGAAGGATGCCTGTCCAGGGGCAGGGGAGGAGGATCGCGGTTTTCGTCCGTCGCGGGCATGTCCCGTTGCCGCACGGCGCGGGTCAGCCGTACCAGCGGCGCGCTCAGGCGGTGGGAAAGGACAACGGCTGTCAGCACCGCCGCCACAAGGCCGATACCGATGCAGGTGAAAAGGGTGCGGATCATGCCATCGCGCAGCGCCCTCAGCTGCCCTGTGCCGCCCTCCAGCGCATAGCGGATATGATCGCCGGTGCGCAGCAGCAGAAAGCCGCCGCCCCGTTCCTGAAAGTGGATACCATCCGGCAGCCCGGCCCATGCGGGATCCAGCTGCTTGCCCACGCGGAAGCGCAGACGGAGTCCGGCGGCCAGATCCTCGCCGTAGTAGAGGGGGCGCTTTTCCTCGTCCTCCGCACGCCAGGCGCGTTCCTCGGCCTCAATGAGCATATCCATGATAGGCGAGACGTGCCATTCGACAAGATAGGTCTCTATCCGTTCGGACACGATAAAACCGGCCAGCCCTGTTCCGACGCCGACCAGCAGGGCCAGCGTCATGAAGGCGGCCACCAGACGAAAGCGGATGCCGTGCCGGATCATGCCTCATCCATCGCGTCAGGGCGCAGGCGGTAGCCCACATGGCTGACGGTCTCGATGCGGGGATCGCCGAAGGGCTTGTCAACGGCCTGACGCAGTTCATGGATATGGGTGCGCAGGGCGCTGCCGCCGGGAGCGGCGTCTCCCCAGAGCGTGTGTTCCAGCTCTTCACGCGGCACGATGCCGGGCGCGGCCTTGAGCAGTTCGCAGAGGATGCGGAACCCCGTGGGGCTGAGGCGCAGTTCGCGTCCCTGCCGTGTGACACGATGGGCCGCCACGTCCGCCTCTATGCCGGCAAAGCGCAGTGTGCCGCCGCCCGCCGTGGGCGCGCCGTTGTAATGGCCCCGGCGCAGGAGGGCGCGGATGCGGGCCTCCAGCTCCCGGAGGGAGAAGGGTTTCACAAGATAGTCGTCCGCGCCCGACTCCAGACCGCGCACACGATCCGCCACGGTATCCCGCGCCGTCAGCATGAGGATGGGCGTTGCGCTCCCATGCCTGTCGCGCAGGGTCTGGCACAGGGTCACGCCGTCCATGCCCGGCAGCATCACGTCCAGGACGATGAGATCGAACGAGCCTTCCAGCGCCATTTCTAGACCGGCCCTGCCGTTGCGGGCGCAGTCCAGTTCATAGCCCAGCGGTTCCAGATAGGCGTAGAGATTGGCCAGAATGTCTTCGTTGTCTTCAATAAGCAGCAGGGTCGTATTCATGGTGGAGGAGGGTCGGGACTCCCGCCGCACGCGGAACCGCCGCGTCGTTCAGAGGCGGCGGTTCCGCGCGGGGAGAGCCGGGAGGTTGGCGGGGAGAAGAGGCCGCTGCCGGATTGCCTCAGGGCAGGAGCGCCAGCCCCTCCACATCGACTTCGTTGGGGCGTTTGCCGCTCCATTCCACCTCGCCCATGAGACGCAGGCGATCGTGGGGCGTGACCGTGAGCGGGCCGAAGGTCTTCCGTTTGATTTTGACGACCACGCGCCCGCTTTCGTCCTCAAAGAGGTAGCGGTCTTTGCGCTGCGGGATGCGTTCCACAAGGTGCCCTTCCAGCACACAGGGGGCGTCGTCAGCGGCTTCCAGAACCTGCGCCGCCGAGGTGACGGTGGCGTTGACGCCCGGCCCCATGAACCCGGCGGCGGGAAGCGTCCGCGGGGAGAGCGCGGCGGCCAGCAGCAACGCCGCCAGCATGGGGACGCGCCTGGTAACGGTTCTGCGCATAGGCGGACTCCGTTTACTGGAGAATCTCAAGCCGTTTGACGTCGATCTTGGTGGGTTTCATCATGTCCTTATCTACTTCGCCGAAGATGCGCACCCTTGTCTGGGGCGTCACCGTCTTGCCGAAGAACAGCTCGTGGTCAATATCGGCAAGAATCTGCCCTGTGGCATCCCTGAACATGTATTTGTCGTCGCTGCCCGCGCGGCGTTCCACGATGTTGCCGGTCAGGACGACGGGCGTGTCATCCCAGCATTTCAGGGCCTTGGCGACGGTATCGGCGTCAACGGCGGTCGTAGGCCCCTGAAAACCACCCATGCCACCCTGAGGTCCCTGAAAACCGGCGTTTTCGGCTTGGGCCGCGCAGGGAAAGGTCAGCAGGGAGGTCAGGGCGAGGGTGAGAAAGGTTTTTTTCCACATGCTTCTGTCCTGCCTACTTCACAATTTCAAGGTACTTGACGTCGATCTTGGTGGGTTTCATCATGTCTTTGTCCACTTCGCCAAAGATCCGCACTTTTGTCTGGGGCGTCACCGTGCGTCCGGCAAAGACCTCGTAGTCGATGTCTACTATGATGCGGCCTGTGCTGTCCACAAAGGTGTACTTGTCGTCGCTGCCCGCGAGGCGTTCTACGATGTTGCCGGTCAGGCTGACGGGCGCGTCGTCCCAGCATTTCAGGGCGGCGGCCACGGTATTGGCCTGCGAACCGCCTACCGGGCCCTGAAAACCGCCCATGGACGGGGCGGCGCCTCCCTGAAAGCCACCCTGAAAACCGCCGTCGGCGGCAAGAGTGGCGGAAGGCAGCATGAGGGCAACGGCGGCGGCGAGGGGGAGCAGAGTTTTTTTCATACGGGCTTTCTCCTTTGCGAGGCTTGTTGGTGTATTGCGTTCCTACTGGATGATTTCAAGGCGCTTGACCTTGATCCTGACGGGCTTATCCATGCCCTTCTTCACCTTGCCGAAGAGGCGCACTTTGTTCTGGGGCGTTACCGTCTGTCCAAAGAATTCCTTGGGGCCAATATCGGTCATGATATCTCCTGTGGCATCTCTGAAGAGATACTTGTTTTCAGTACCGCCGAGACGTTCCACGATGGTGCCGGTCAGCACGGCGGGCGCGCCGTCCCACGCTTTCAGGGCCTTGGCGACAGTGTCGGTGTCGATGGCGGCCGTTGGTCCCTGAAAGCCGCCCGGGAAAGCGTTCATCTGAAAAGCGCCGTCGGCGGCAAGCGCGGCGGAAGGCAGGATGAGCGCGGCAGCGACGGCGAGGGGGAGCAGAGTCTTCTTCATACGGGGGTTCTCCTTTGGGTTGTGACTGTGTGCCGTTTCGATGAGGTCACCTTGCCACCCCTCCCGTCAGGGAAACGTCAACGCCTTTCCCCTCTTGGCTCATCAAAAATTTCTTTGTGGTCTGAAACCACCCCTTCAGGGGGGAAGCTTTTCTTGACACACCGGGCAATCCGGTGAAAAACCTTTTCCGTCACCTCTCCCTTCAGGGAGAGGTAAGCCGCCCGGCAACGTGAACACTTCGGGCCGTCGGGTGCGGTGCCGGCCGGCGGATGGGGCGGCCGCGGATTGAAACATGTTGCCAAGACTGCTATGTTCATCGCCATGAAAGAGTTAGATCCCCATACCATACGTCCCTGTCTCGCCTGCGGCGGCCATGATGTGCACCTTGAATCCATGCGGCCTCCCGGCCGGAGGGAAGACGTGTGGCGGGTCGTGTGCGCCTGCGGGCAAACGTCGCAGCAATGGTCTGTCTCACAGGGGGCGGCCATTCGCGCCTGGAACCGCAACCTTGCCGGGGAGCAGAGCGAGGTTTCCGTCCCGTCCATCACGCGGCACGAACGCTAGCAATCCGTCCATGGACGGGAAAATCCGTGTCTTTTCCGCCTGGCGCGGGCGGCGTGACGTTTGCGCTGACACATCCAAAAGCAAAATGCCCTAATGATGGTAGGGCACGTTGCGCAAAATGCATTCGGCGCGGTAGAGCTGTTCCAGCAGGAGGACGCGGGCCAGCTCGTGCGGCAAGGTCATGGCGGACAGCGACAGGCATTTCCATGCGCGGTGGCGCACGCCGTCGTCCAGACCGTAGGCGCCGCCCACGAGAAAACACGGCCGCCCGCGTCCGCTCTCGTCCAGTTGCCGCAGCCAGCGCGCCAGCTCCGGCGATGTCAGCGCCGTGCCGCGTTCGTCCAGAACAAGGGGTACATCCTGCGGTTGCAGGCTTTCCAGCAGGCGTTTTCCTTCCAGCGCGTTGCGCTGTCCGACGGGCAGCGCGGCGTCCCCGTCGCGAACCTCCGTCAGTTCCAGCGGCCGCCAGCGCGCGAGGCGTCCCGCATAGTGCGCGGCGGCGTCTTTCCAGAAAGGCGTCCTGATTTTGCCGACGCTGATCACGCGAAGAGGTTTTCCCGCCATGCCCGCTTCCCCCTGTGCTTCCGACGGTTCCGTCCGTCCTGCTGGTTCCGGCCTCCCGGTTACCTCTGCCGTTGCTAGCGCCGCCCGTTGCCTGCAACAGGGGGGACTGGCGGTCTTTCCCACGGAGACCTTCTACGCCGTGGGGTGTCTGGCGGGGTGCGCCGGGGCCGTGGCGCGTGTGTATCAGGTCAAGCGGCGTTCCGTCCAGCGCCCGTTGCCGCTTCTTGCCGCTTCCCGTGAGCAGCTTGCGCCGCTGGTGCGCCTTGACGCCGCGCCGTCCGGCCTTCTTGAGCGTTTCTGGCCCGGCCCGCTCACCGTGCTGCTGCCGCTCCTTCCCGGATCGGCGGCCCTGTCTCCCGCGCTTGCGGCCTCTCTGTCCCGCGAGGGGTTCGCCGCCGTCCGTGTGTCCTCCCATCCCGCCGCCGCCGCGCTGGCCCGGAGTGCCGGGGGCGTCCTGACGTCCAGCAGCGCCAACCTCAGCGCGCAAGAGGCTGTCCGCGACGCCGGAGATCTGGATCCCCGGCTGCTTCACGCGCTCGACGGCCCGTGCGATGTGCTGTTTGACGCGCCTCCCAGACCGGCGGGCGGGCTTCCCTCCTCCATAGTGCGCCCCGGATCCTCAGGCGTTCTGCATATCCTCCGGGAAGGGGCCGTCTCTTCCGACGATCTCCGCGCCGCCGGTTTCAGCATCGCGCGCTAGCTGTCCCCGCCGCGAGGACGCGCCTTCAGTTTCGAGTGCCAGCGAGGCACCTCTGGTCAGAATGCGGGCGTCGCCGCCATGCCGGAGACTGCCGAAAAGCAGGGCGGCGGCCAGCCGATCCTCTATTTCCGTCCGGATCAGATGGCGCAGCGGACGCGCGCCCATGGCGGGGTCATAGCCTTCGCGGGCGAGCCAGGCAACGGCTTCGTCGCTGACGGAGAGACGGATGCGGCGGGGTTTGAGTTCGTCGATGATACCGCGCAGAAACTTGCGGACAATGTCGTCCATGAGCGCGGGAGAGAGGCTCTGGAAGGAGACGATGCCGTCAAGGCGATTGCGGAATTCCGGCGCGAAGGCGTTATCGACGGCCGTGCGGCCGCGCCAGGCGGCCTCTTCGTGGTTTTTCTGGGCGAAACCGACCGCGGCGCGCTGCATTTCCTGCGCTCCGGCATTGGACGTCATGATGAGGATGACATGCCGGAAGTCGGTACGGCGGCCAAGGGCGTCGGTGAGGCTCGCGTCGTCCATGACCTGCAGGAGGATGTTGAAGACGTCGGGGTGCGCTTTTTCCAGTTCGTCCAGCAGCAGCACGCAATGGGGGCTGCGGCGGACGCCCTCTGTCAGCAGGCCGCCCTGATCATGGCCGACATAGCCGGGAGGCGCGCCGATCAGGCGGGAGACGCTGTGCCCTTCCATGTATTCGCTCATGTCGAAGCGGAGAAAATCCAGACCGAGGAGCCGCGCAAGCACCCGGGCGAGTTCCGTTTTTCCGACCCCTGTGGGGCCGCAGAACAGAAAGGAGCCCGCGGGACGCCGCGGCCCGCCGAAACCCGCCCGTGAGCGCAGGATGGCCTTGCTGACGGCGCGCACGGCCTCGTCCTGCCCGAAGATTTCCCGGCGCAGGTCCTCTTCCAGCGACGCCAGACGGACACGTTCGCGCAGGGAGACACTGCGCGTGGGGACGCCCGCCATACGGGCGACGACCTGTTCCACGTCACGCACGCGCACGGGCTGGCCGGGCGTGTGGCGCGGATGCATGGAGACGGTCGCGCCGCATTCGTCCATGACGTCGATGGCCTTGTCAGGCAGCATCCGATCGTGCAGGTAGCGCACCGACAGATCGACTACCGCCCGCAGGACGGTGGGAGAATAGGAAACGCCGTGATGGCCGGCGTATCGGGAAGCGAGCCCGTTCAGGATGGTCACGCACTGGGCCGGAGAGGGCTCGCCGATGTCAATGCGCTGAAAGCGGCGGGCAAGGGCCCTGTCCTTTTCCAGACAGCGCCGGAACTCCTCGTGCGTCGTGGAGCCCATGCAGCGCAGGCGTCCGAGCGCCAGCGCCGGTTTGAGCAGGTTCGACGCGTCCAGCGCGCTGTCCGAGGTCGCGCCCGCGCCCACGAGCGTGTGGATTTCGTCGATGAAAAGAACGGCGTCGTTGCGCGCCCTGAGCGCGTCCACAAGGGCCTTGAGGCGGCTTTCAAAGTCGCCCCGGTAGCGGGTTCCCGCCATGAGGCGTCCCATGTCCAGCGCATAGATGCGCAGGTTGCGGAAGCGCGCCGGTACGCGGCCCTCGGCGATGCGCAGGGCCAGCCCCTCAGCCAGAGCCGTTTTGCCCACGCCCGCATCACCCACGAAAAGGGGGTTGTTTTTGCGGCGGCGGCACAGTACCTCCAGCGTCCGTTCCAGTTCCCGTTCCCGTCCCACCAGAGGATCCAGCCGGCCCTGCCGGGCCCGTTCGGTGAGATCCTCGGCGTAGGCCGCCAGAGCCTCTTCTGGCGACGGCGTCGCGGCATCCCGCCCCGCGGAGGCGGGGGCCGGGGCGGGCTGGGGCGCTTCCGGCATGGCGGGGGGAAGACGCAGATCCCGCGCGGTGATCCCCTGCCGCAGGAGGCAGTAGGCGGCGAAGCTCCGCTCTTCCTGAAGCAGGGCCGCCAGCAGCGAGCGCAGCGCGCCGTCAAAGGTGTCTTCCGAGGGCTCCCGTGCCCGCAGGGCGCGATCCAGCGCCGCGTCATGGGGGAGAGGCTCCGTCAGAACGCCGCCCGCCGGAAGGCGCGCGACATGGGTTTCCAGATACTCGGCCATTTCCACGCGCAGCAGTCCGACGCCCGCGCCGCAGGCCGAGAGCAGGGCCCCGGCGTCGGGATCCCTCGCGGCGGCAAGCAGCAGGTGTTCCGCCGTCAAAAGCGCATGGCGGCGTTCGCGGGCCAGATCTTCCGCTGTGCGGAGCAACGCCTGTAAGCGCGGGTTCCTCATGGGCGTCTTCCTTCGTTTGTCTTGTCGTTTTCTCCATGCAGTTTGCGGAAGATGGTGCTTCGGTTGACCTGAAACATCTCCGCAACCTTGCGGATGGAGCCGTGTACCTCGATGGCGCGGCGCAGAAATTCGCGTTCCATACCGGCCATGATGTCTTTGAGCGGGCGCGCGCGCATGAGGACCGCGTCAAGGGGTTCGCCCTGTTCGTCTCTCAGGCCGCTGATGGCGGAGGGCAGATCGCGCGGGGAGAGCATGGGCCCCTGCCGCGTGATGACGAGGCTGTGCACCATGTTCTGCAGTTCGCGGGCGTTGCCCGGCCAGCGGTAGCGGGCCATCATGTCCAGGGTGATGTCCATGAAGGTCATCTTTTTCCTGTATTTGGCGGTAAACTGGCGCAGAAAATGTTCCGCCAGGACGCGGACATCCTCGGGGCGTTCGCGCAGGGGCGGTATGCGGACCGTGCCCACGTTGAGGCGGTAGAAAAGATCCCGGCGGAAGGTTCCGGCCTCCACACATTCCTCCAGGTTGCGGTTGGTGGCGGCGATGATGCGCACGTCCACCTTGCGGGGCTGCGAACTGCCCACGCGCACGATTTCGCCGTCCTGGAGCACGCGCAGCAGCCGCGTCTGCATGGAGAGGGGGAGTTCGCCGATTTCGTCCAGAAAAATGGTGCTGCCGTCCGCGATTTCGAAATAGCCGGGCTTGCCCTTGCTCGACGCGCCGGTAAAGGCTCCCGGCGCGTACCCGAAGATTTCCGATTCCGTCAGGGCTTCGGAAATGCCGCCGCAATCCACCTTGAGCAGGATTTTGTCCTTGCGGGCGCTCCAGCGGTGGGTCATCCGCGCAAAGACATCCTTGCCCACGCCGGTCTCGCCCATGATGAGAACCGTCGCGTCCGTTACGGCGTAGCGTTGCAGCTCCGCGGCCACCTCCCGCATGGCGGGGCTGGTGAAGGCGGGTTCGAGATCCCGCCCCTGGGATTTGGCCATGAAGAGCAGCTTGTCGTTGATTTCCCTGATCTGGCGGCGCTGTTCCCCGGTCTGTTCGTTGAGCTGGGCAAGGCGCGTCTCGTCGCGCACATAGGTGACCACAAGGCAGACCCCGCCTTTCTCATCAAAGACAGGCACGCCGGAAATGACAACGTTTTTTCCGTCCTTGAGCTTCTGCATATAGGTCGCCGGTTTTCCCGTGCGGACGACCTCCGGGTTGAGGGCGCGGTCAAAGACGCCTTCGTCCACCAGATCGCGCACGTTCTTGCCGCGCAGCTCCGTTTCGCGCATGCCGGAGAGCTGCGCGTACATGCGGTTGACATACAGGGTCGTGCCCGCGGCGTCTGAGATGAAGACGCCGTCGGAAATCGTATCGAGAATGGACGTAACGTAACTGTTGATGTTGATCACGCGACCCTCCTGGGTTTTGAGGACGGAGAGGACCGCCCGCGCCGTGCGGGATCGGCGCGGAACGGGAAAGGTCTCCCGGGCGGGATCGGCGCGGCAGGCGCAACGGAGGGGCGGACGCGTAACGCCGGAAAAAGAAACGCGGAAAAGACCGCCGTTCCGTCCCCGGCGGCCGTCGCATCAGCGGGGCAGGTGTACGCGATCGCCGAGCGTGGCCACGGCAATCTTGCGCAGCGCGGAGAATTTTCTGTCATCCAGCGTCGCGTCTCCCATGGGGGGGACCCTGTCGAGAAAGAGGTATTTCTGCGTTCCCAGGCGGTGATAGGGGAGCAGTTCGTACTGTACCCGCGTAAATGGTTTGAGAAATTCGGCTATGGCGCGCACATCGGGGCCGTGATCGTTGAATCCGGGGATGACGGGCGTCCGCGCCATGATGGGCAGATCGGGGAAGGTTTCTACCAGCATTCTGAAATTTTCCAGAATGCGCTCGTTGGCCATGCCCGTATGCGCCCTGTGCGTCTCAGGATCCATGTGCTTGATGTCGAAGAGGACATAATTGAGATACCGCCCGGCTTCCCGCATGATTTCGGGATCGACCATGCCGCAGGTCTCTATGCAGGTCCTGACGTGCCGTTCGCGGGCAAGGCGCAGCAGGTTCAGCGCGAACTCGCCCTGGAGCAGGGGCTCGCCCCCTGAAATGGTCAGGCCGCCGCCGGATCGGGCGTAGAACATGGCGTCTTCCTGCACGACCCTGAGGGCCTCCGCCGCCGTGTAGGTCTTGCCGTAGACGATGATGCCCTGGGCGGGACAGGCGTCGGCGCAGGGACGATCGCAGCTCGCGCACCGCTCGCGGCGGATGCCCACGAAACCGTCCTCCGTGCGCGTCAGGGCGTCGTGCGGACAGGCCCTGAGGCAGCGGGTGCATTTGGCGACGCCGAGGCAGCGGCCCTTGTTGTAGGCCAGCTCCGGTTCGGCCCGCTGCGATTCGGGATTGCTGCACCAGCGGCAGCGCAGGGCGCATCCCTTGGTGAAGACGATGGTACGTATTCCCGGTCCGTCATGGACGGAATATTTCTGGATATTGAAGACGATGCCCTGCGCGTTGTTGTTCTCGACCATGTGGGAAGCCCGTCCAACGGTAAAAGGTTGCCGGAAAAATCGCAAGAGGCCGCCGCGTCGCGGCGGCCTTTGCCGTTCATGCCGGGGGGGGCGCCACCCGGAAGGAGGATGCGGCGTCGCGTCTTCCTCCGGGCGGCGGGAGGCTACATGACCTCGTGTTCCGTGCGCGCAATCAGGTCGTTCTGCAGATCGGGAGACAGATCGACGAAATAGGCGCTGTACCCGGCGATGCGCACAATCAGGTTGCGGTACTTCTGCGGGTCTTTCTGGGCGGCCAGCAGGGTGCTCTTGTTGAGGACGTTGAACTGCACGTGCCACAGCTTCAGGTCGCAGAAGGTGCGGATGAAGGAGACGAGCTTTTCCGTGCCCTGTTCGCCCTCCACGCACTTGGGCGTGAACTTGATGTTCAGCATCCGGGCGAAGCGGTCGCGCATGCCCATGTTCTTGGTGTTGTAGTTGGAGAGCAGCACCGCCGTGGGGCCGTGCACGTCCGCGCCGTGCGAGGCGGACGAACCGTCGGACAGGGGGAACCAGTCCACGCGGCCGTTGGGCGTTGCGGAAACGACCTTGCCGAAAGGCACATGCGAGGTGAAGGGCACGTAGCGCACGTTGTAGAACATGCCGAGATCCCTCTCGCTGTACTTGTGGGCGTATTCCACGGAGATGCGGTCGATTTCGCGGCCGATGCTGTCGGCATACATGTCGTTGTTGCCGTAGCAGGGCGCGGATTTGAGCAGGGCGCGCACGTCGTCGTAGCCTTCGAAGTTGGCGTCAATGGCCTTGATCAGCTCGTCCATGGTGATTTTCTTTTCCTCGAAAACCAGCTTCTTGATGGCGGACAGGGAGTCCACCACCGTGCCGAGGCCCATGTATTCGAAGTAGCCGTAATCCACGCCTTCGGGGATGTGCGGCTGATGGAGATCGACGCAGTGCTTCATGCACAGATCGTGCAGGGCGGAACCCATGGGCTGGGCAAAATGCTGGGCGCGCAGGTTGTTGACGATGTGCTGCTGGATGAAGGCCGTGCGCAGGAAGAGCAGGTGCTGGGCCACATAGGCGTTCCAGAACTCGTCCCAGGTCTTGAAGGCGCGCGGGTCGCCGGTTTCCTCGCCGAGGAGCTGATCGCCGTATTTCTTCATGCGGCCGTTGCGCAGCACCATTTCCACAGCGGCGGCAAAGTTGATGTACGCGCCGCCGGAGGTGAAGGTGTCCCGGTTGGGCATGCGCGCCTCGGTGCAGCCGGACACGGCGTAGTCCAGCGCCTCCTCAAAGTTCGCGCCCTTGGAAACGTACAGCGGCACCACTTCCTCGTCGTTGATGAGTTTGGGGAAGCCGGAACCGTCCTTGATGGTTTCGGCCACGTCCCACAGGTAGGATTCCGGGGCGCGGGAATGGATGCGGGCCGCAAGGTCGGGATAGTGCAGCGGAAACTCGCGCTTGGACTTCAGGATGAGGTGGGTCAGCTCATTGGTGGCGTCGCAGCCGTCGGGGGTCTGGCCGCCCACGGTCACGGCTTCCCAGTGGGCGTAGCCCTCGTTGAAGGCACCGCCGCAGGGAGAGATGTACATGTCGATGAATTCGGCCATGCCCACCCACATGCATTCCATCAGCTCGATGGCTTTTTTGTCGTCCAGCGTGCCGTCCTTGATGCCCTGCTCGTAGTAGGGATGGAGGTACTGGTCCATGCGGCCGTTGGAGATGGTGGTGCCGGTCTTCTGTTCCAGACGGGAGAACATCTGGGTGAACCACTGGCTCTGGCAGGCTTCCCAGAAGTCGCGGGCGGGTTCGCCGGGTACGCGCTCGGCGTTGTCGGCCATGCGCAGCAGTTCCGCCTTGCGCACGGGGTCGGCGGTCTTTTCGGCGACCTTGCGGGCCTCCTCGGCATGGCGTCTGGCCCAGAGGACGATGGCGTCGCAGACGATGACCACGGCGTCAAGGAAGGGCTTCTTTTCGCACATGTCCTTTGCGCTCATGGGATCAAGAAGGGCGATTTTCTCTTCCGCCTCGCGCTTGATGTCGTTGAAGCCGCGCTTGAGCACCTTGGCGTAGTCGTGCACCCACTGGATGGACGAGCGGAAGGAGGAGGTTTCGTTGACGATGAAGCGGGAGACGAGGCCCTTGGGATCGTCGTAGGTCAGCTTGTGGATTTCCGGAGGAAGGGCGGCGTTCAGTGCCTCATGGTAGGTCTTGCCCTTCCAGTAGGGGGCGATTTCCTCAATGACGCGCTTGGCGTCCTCGGGGGTGATGGTCGCGGGAGAGGTGGCGCGTGTGGGCAGATCGCGCACGGCCATGTCGAGGAAGTCGCCGTCAAGCTCGGGGTAGAGGATGCCGTAACGGCCGTCGCAGCCCGCGCGACCCAGCAGCAGCTGATCGTCCTGGACGTACACCGTGATGTTTTTGGCAATGTGCATCAACGCCTTGGCCCAGCGCAGCACCAGCGGCTGGCCTTCGGTTTCCCGCATGGACTGGGTGAAGTAGAGGGCGCGTTCAATATCGATGCGGGGCTTCATGCCATCGAAGCGTTCCAGCATCTTGAAAACGCGTTCATGCGTGGCGCGGAATCTGTCCACCTTGCCATCGATTTTGTCGAGAAGGCGCTGTTCCTGGGGGGATCTGCATTCGCATGTGGTCTGGGACATGAATGACTCCTGGTGTTTGGACTTGTGGAAGGCGTTTTTTTCGCCTGTTTCCCCCTTAAAAGCACAGGATGTGCCATTTTTATATTTCATTGAAATATATGGTGATTTTTTTTGTGCTGATATTTTTCAAGACAAAATGATGCATTTTTGCATTAAAAAAATTTTTTTTCACAAATAGGAGCGCAATATGGATGCAATTTTGCAACACTCGCTCCCGCCCTGGCCTCTTAAAACCGCCTTTGTCTTGCGGTAGCGCAAGAAAAAGAAGGGGGTTGCCGTTTTTTCTTTCGGGATCGGAAAAGGGGTAAAAAGAGTGCAAAAACGCATCAAAAAATTGCTAATAGGTTTTGTTAGCAAGTATAAAAGAAGGCAACACCGCAGCGTTATTGAAAAAAATTTTTCTAACCGCTAAAAGCAAAAAAACGTCCGCACGAAGTTTGAGAAAATAGGCGCAAGGAATCCGCCTTGCGCAATTATAACCAAGAGGTGTGACATGCGTAAATTGACACTTCTCACCCTTGCCCTGGCTATGGTTCTGGGCTTCAGTTGCGCCGCCAATGCGGCGCGCCCGCTGACGCTGCGCGTGGGGCATCCCATGGCGCCGGGCAACAACGTGACGGTGGGTTACGAAAAATTCAAGGAGCTGGTGGAAGCGAAAAGCGGCAGGAAAATCCGCGTCCAGCTGTTCCCCAACTGCCAGCTCGGCAGCGACCGTGTGACCACGGAAGCCGCGCAGGCGGGCACGCTGGACATGTCTTCCAGCTCCACGCCCAATCTGGCCAGTTTCTCCAAGGCCTATATGGCCATAGACCTCCCCTATGTGACGTCGCCCGATCATCAGGCAGCCCTGTACAAAGCGCTGGACGAGGGCGAGCTGGGCAGGGCGCTGCGTGCCGTTTCCCGGGAGATCGGCCTTGAGACCATCATGTTTTCCGAGTTTGGCTACCGCAACTTCGTGTCTTCCGGCAAGCCGCTGACGGACGCCAAATCCCTCATGAACCTCAAGGTGCGCACCACCGATTCTCCCGTGGAGGTGGCCGTGGCCACCGAACTGGGCATGAATCCCGCCCCTGTGGCCTGGGGAGAGACCTACACCGCCCTGCAGCAGGGCACGGTGGATGCCGAAGGCAACACCTTCTCGCTGCTCAACGACGCCAAGCATACCGAAGTGCTCAAGTACGCCATGAACTCCGAGCACAACTATTCCATGCATATCCTGCTCATGAACGGGAAGAAGTGGGACAGCCTCACGCCGGAACAGCAGGCCATCATCCGCGAAGCCGCCGCGGAAGCCACCGCCTGGCAGCGCGAGGAGAGCGTGCGCCTTGAGGAAAAGGCCTGGCGGGCCTTCCGCGACAAGGGCATTCAGATTCACATGCTGACCCCGGAACAGCGCGCGGAAATCAAGGCCAAGACCCGTCCCGCCTATGAACGGTTCGCCAAAGAAGTGCCTGCGCACATTCTGAAGCTTATCGAGGAAACGCAGAAGTAATCTTCAGGACTCATGACGCCCCTGTTTCATGGGGGCCGCTCTGGCGGCGGAGCATGGAACAGGGGCGTTTTTTCAGCGAGGTTGATATGGACGGCGCCGCACAGGCCAGAGCGGGATTCCTCCCGTGGCTGAACGAGAATTTTGAGAAGATTTTCCTGGTGTCCGGCATCCTTGCCATTACGCTGTGCATCACATGGCAGGTCGTCTACCGCTACATCATCACGCAGTTCATTGAGCGTGCGGGCGCGGCGGTCTGGACAGAGGAACTTTCCCGTTACATCTTTATCTGGATTTCCTATCTGGCGCTTTCCGTCGCCATCAGGAAGCGCTCCTCCATTCGCGTCGATATTGTCTATGACAGGTTGCCCGCGCGCCTGCAGGCCGTCAGCTGGATTGTCGTTGAGACGCTCTTCCTTGTCCTGACGCTGGTCATCGCCTGGTTCGGATGCGGTCAGATTGAGCGCCTGCTTACCTACCCCCAGTATACGACGGCCCTGCGCATTCCCTTTCTGGTCCCCTATCTGATTCTGCCCTGCGGCTTCGGTCTGATGGCTCTGCGGCTTTTGCAGCGCCTCTATGGGCAGTGCCGGCTCTGCGGCCCGGCCGATTCCCTTCTCGGCCTGTGCGCCGTGCTGATCATCCTGAGCCCCTGGTATTTTGTCGACTACATGGAGCCGCTGCCGGTGCTGTTCGGCTATTTCGCCCTGCTGTGCGTCATCGGCGTGCCGATTGCCATCAGTCTGGGGCTTGCGACGCTGTCCACCATCATCTGCTCCCAGACGCTGCCCATCGAGTACATGGCGCAGGTATGCTTCACCTCCATCGACAGCTTCCCGATCATGGCGATCCCCTTCTTTATCGCGGCGGGGGAATACATGGGGGCCGGGGGGCTGAGCAAGCGCCTGCTGGCGCTGGCTGATGAAATCGTGGGCGGGCTGTACGGGGGGATTGGCCTGACGGCCGTCGTGACCTGCATGTTCTTCGGCGCCATTTCCGGCTCCGGCCCGGCGACGGTGGCGGCCATCGGCGCGCTGACCATTCCCGCCATGGTCGAGCGCGGTTACGACAGGTTCTTCTCGGCGGCGCTTGTGGCGGCCGCCGGGTGCGTGGGCGTCATGATTCCGCCGAGCAACCCCTTTGTGGTCTACGGCGTCTCCGCGCAGGTTTCCATCGGCGACCTGTTCCTGAGCGGTATCGTGCCGGGCATCCTGACCGGCGGCGTCCTGATGGTCTACTGTTACTTCCATGCCAGGAAGAAGGGCTGGCGCGGCGAACAGAAGACGCGGAGCATGGCTTCGCTTGGCAAGGCCGCCTGGGAGGCCAAGTGGGCCCTTGTGGTTCCGGTCATTGTGCTGGGCGGCATCTACGGTGGCGTCATGACGCCGACGGAAGCCGCCGCCGTGGCCGCCTTCTACGGGCTGATTGTCGGCGTCTTCCTGTACAGGGAGATGGACTTCCGGCAGGTGTGCGCCTCCTGCGTCACGGCCTGCGAAACGTCCTCCGTCATTATCGTGCTCATGGCCATGGCGACGCTGTTCGGCAATATCATGACCATCGAGGATGTGCCGGGCACCATCGCCCGCTGGATGCTGGGCATCACCGAAAGCAAGGTCGTCATTCTCCTGCTGATCAACGTCCTCCTGCTGATAGTGGGCGTCTTCATGGAGGCGTTGGCCGCCATCGTCATTCTGACGCCCATCCTGCTGCCCATCGTTACCGGCGTCGGCGTTTCGCCGCTGCATTTCGGCGTCATCATGGTGGTCAACCTGGCCATCGGCTTCCTGACGCCGCCGGTGGGGGTCAACCTGTTTGTGGCTTCAGGCGTGGCGCAGGCAAAGATCGAGCGTATCGCCGTGGCGGTTCTGCCCATGATTCTGCTGATGCTGCTTGTGCTGGCCCTTATAACCTACTGTCCTTCCGTGCCGCTGATGTTCGTCAGGTAGGCCGTTCCGGCGCGGAAAGGGAAGGAACATGCTTCCCTCTGGAAAAGCGGGGGGAAGCTTCAACACAGAAAGGAGCTTTCGATGAAGGTTATCGATTTTCGTTTCAGACCCAATACGCCGGAGATTATCGACGGCATCCGGAACAGCGCCATGTTCAAGGCCGCGTGCAAGGTCATCGGTTTTGATGCCCGCAAGCCCCAGAGCCTGCCGGAAATCGTGGATCACCTTGATGCCGTTGGCGTGGAGCTGGGCGTCATCACCGGCCGCGACGCGGAAACGACGTACGGTTTCCCCGCCAACAACGGCAGTGTGCTGGAATTCTGCCGGGCCTATCCCGAAAAGTTCGTGGGGTTCTGGGGTATTGATCCGCACAAAAAAATGGACGCCGTGCGCGAAATTGTGAAGGCCGTGGAGGAATACGGCATGAAGGGCATCGCCATCGATCCCTATCTGGCCCACATTCCCGCCTCCGAGGCCCGTTTCTATCCTTTGTATGCCAAATGCGCCGAGCTGGATATCCCCGTGTTCATTACCATGGCGCCGCCGCCACAGGTTCCCGGCGCCATCATGGAATACGCCGATCCGCGCGACGTGGACAAAGTGGCCCGCGACTTCCCCGAACTGACCCTGATCATGAGCCACGGCGGGTATCCGTATGTGAACGAATGCATCTACGCCTGCCTGCGCAATGCCAACGTCTACATGGATTTCTCCGAGTATGAACGCGCGCCCATGCGCGACGTGTTTGTGGACGCCATGTGCCACACCATCCCCGACAAGGTGCTGTTCGCCAGCGCGCATCCGTTCATAGAGCTGGACGACGCGCTTGACGCCTACGCCGCCTTCCCCCTGCCTGACAGTGTGCGCTCCAGGGTCATGTACGAAAACGCGCGCAAGGTTCTCAAGCTTTCCTGATTCTGAAAGGAGTTTTCATGAGTTCTCCCGCCCAAGCCTCCTTCTGCGGCGCGAACCTGCGGCGCGTGGTTAGTTTCCTCACTGATTGGCGCCGTTATCGAATGGTACGACTTCTTTCTCTACGGTGTCGTCGCGGGTATTGTCTTCAATAAAATCTATTTCCCCACGGCCGATCCGACGGTCGGCACAGTGCTGGCCTTCGCCACCTTCGCCGTCGGCTTCATTGCACGGCCTCTGGGCGGCATCATTTTCGGGCATTTCGGCGATAAGCTCGGCCGCAAGAAAATGCTTGTGCTGACGCTGGAGATCATGGGCGTCGCCACGGTGGGTATCGGCCTTGTCCCGTCCTATGATGCCATCGGCATATGGGCCCCGATCCTGCTGGTGATATGCCGCCTGGCGCAGGGCATCGGCATCGGCGGCGAATGGGGCGGGGCCGTTCTCATGGCCTTTGAATCCGCGCCGCCGGAGAAGCGCGCCTTTTACGGCAGCCTGCCGCAGGTCGGCCTTGCCCTCGGGCTCATGCTCGCCTCCGGGGTTATCGGCATTCTGTCCTTTGCCATGTCCGACGAGGCTTTCCTCAACTGGGGCTGGCGTATCGCCTTTCTGCTGAGTGCCGCGCTCGTGGCCGTGGGCGCGTATATCCGTCTCTCCGTGACGGAAACGCGGGATTTTGCCGCGGATAAGGAGAAGCGCGACAAGGTCAGGTATCCCATCCTCGCGGCGTTCAGGCACTACCCCAGGACGCTGACCGCCTGCGTGGGCGCGCGTTTTGTGGAAGGTATCGCCTTCAACGTGTTCGGTGTCTTTTCCCTCACCTACCTGACGGCCTCCTGCGGCGTGGACAAGACGCACAGCCTCTTCATCATTGTGGGGGCGGCGGCCGTCATGGCGGTGGCCATTCCCTTCTGGGGCATGAAGGCCGACACGCTGGGAAGGATGCGTATTTTTGCCATCGCGGCGTTGCTGCTGGGCATAACGGCGTTTCCGAGCTTCTGGGTGCTCCACAATTTCAGCCATAACCTGCCGCTGGTGTTTCTGGCGATCTCGCTTCCTTTCGGCATTGTGTACGGCGCGGTCTACGCTACCATGTCCAGCATGTTTTCGGGGAGCTTTGAACCGGCGGTGCGCTATTCCGCCGTGTCCTTCATCTATCAGTTCTCCGGGATATTCGCTTCCGGCATCACGCCCATGATCGCGACGCTGCTGGTTCAGGCCGATGGCGGGCAACCCTGGTACCTGTGCGGATATCTGCTGGTGGCGGCCGGTATCAGCTTCATGAGCACGCTGTGGCTTGCGCGCCTTGACGGCCGTGAGCGGCTGCCGGAAGACGGCGATGCTTCCAGTAGCGGGTATGGCGTGCCCGTTACCCTACAGGGGTAACGGCGGCGCGGCGTTTCCCCGCGGGCGGGATTTCCCGTCCGCCGTGATGGGGCGTCCTCTCCGGGGGACGTCCTTCCGTTCAGCCTTCTCCGTGGGCTTCCTTCTCATGATCGCGCCCGTCGCCTTCCGTTTCCTGGGGCGCGGGCGGCCGCCGCGCTGGGAGGGGGCGCAGTTTGCGGCTCATCAGACGGTGTTGCACAAAATCCGCGGGTTTCATGCCGGGCGTGACGGCGGAGAGGGGAAATTCCGCGCGGCCCAGTGTGCGGTGGCCTCCGGCGCTGCCGGCATCGTGAAAACAGGCGTCGGCAAGACGGCCGATGTCGCGGCTGCCGTCACCCCGGAAGATGACAATGACTTTTTTGTCAACAATACCGCTGACGGCAACCCATTTGAGGCCATGTACGCGGGTGAAGAAGTCCGCGACGGCCACCAGGAGATCGCTGGTGTCGACCTCATTGAGCCATGCCTGTACGCCGCCGCCGCGACAGTCGCGCAGGGATCGGAAGGCGCGGGAAAACAACGGCAGCCAGTCGCGCAGGTATTCGCTGCGGATGATGCGCCGCAGAATGCCCGTATCGGCGAAGCGCGAGAGCCATTGATAGGCCCGCAGATCGTCCTCGCCGCCGGAGCGTTCGAAGGCGGCCGTATCCGTGCGGATGCCGTAGAGCAGCGCCGTGGCCAGATGGGGCGACGGGCTGATGCGCAACCCCTGAAGGTAGCGTGTCATCATGGTGCTGGTGGCGCCGAAGCTGGGGCGGATATCTACCAGCGCGGGCATGTGGGGTGGCGTTTCCTGAACCTCCCGCGCGTTTTCGGCGCTGGGGGGGCTCTGTCCGTCCGTTCCGGTTTCCGCGGGACGGTTCTCAGCGGGCCTCTCGCTCCGCGCGGGAGCCGCGGCCTCCCGCGGCAGGGGTTTGGGGGGGTGGTGATCGATGATCACGTCAAATTTTATGGCGTAATAGACGGGGTTGTGGCTCGGCTGCGAATCCACGATGGCAAAATGCGTATAGGAGGCGGATTTTTCCGGCTGCCATTGCCGGGCGGGGATGTGCAGATAGCGGATCATGGCCAGGTTGTCTGGCCGGGAGACCTCGTTGGTGCGGGCGATGTCCACGCTGCGCACACGGGTCTGCATAATGCGCCTGAGCGCCAGCGCTGAAGCCAGTGCGTCGGGATCGGCCGTAATGAGGATGCACCAGCGTTGATCCTTTGTCAGCGAACGACGCCACGCGCGCATGTCGCGCAGGGCGGAAGCATTGGTGGGCGTGACGGGGGACATGACTCCTCTGTGCCTACGTTACGGGTGGGCAAGCCGGGACGGCGTTGGGACGCCGGCGAGCAGCCTTTCCAGAAGCGGCAGAGACGCTTCCAGCCGTTGCCATGAAAACAGTTCCAGCACGTGCGTTGCCGAACGGGGCAGCCTTGCGGCCAGTCTGGCGGCCGTTTGCCGTTGTTCCGGGGTCCATGCGGCCAGTGCGGCGTGGGCATCGTCCGCCAATGGGGCGCTCCAGTGTACCATGGCCGCGCGCGCGGGCAGGGTCGATCGGAGTAAGGCGGTCTGAGCGTATCCCATCGCATGTCCCACGTCCAGACAGAAAGCCGCCCCATGCGTGGAAAGAAAGTCTTCGCCCAGCGACAGCACGTCGCAGTCTTCGGTATTTTCCAGCAACAGAGGTACGGAGGCGCGCCGCCGCCATTCGCCGATGAAGTCCGCCAGCATGCGGCGTTGCGCCGTGGTTTCTCCCGCGGGCGGATGCAGCACCGCGCAGCGCGGCGCAAGATGTTCCGCCCGCGCCAGGACGCGCAGGGCCAGCCGGGCCGTACGGCGGCACGCGGCGGCATCGTGCGCCGGTGGCCAGGGCAGATCCAGCGGCAGATGCACATGCCAGCGCAGGGGCGCGCCGTCGCGGCCCGGCAGTTCCGCCAGTACCGGCGGCAGATCCGCGCGCGTATAGGCAAGACAGGCGCGCGTCTCGAAGAAGCACAGGGCCACTTCATCCACGCGGCCCGCCAGAAAACGTCCGTTTTCCTCCACACCGGCAGGCAGGACGAAAGAAGGCGCGGCAAGCCGCCAGAAACTATCCCCCATGCGGCCGTCCATCGGGCGTGGAACGCGGCGGGTTGCGGTTTATTGGCATCGCGTCTTTATATCTGTAATATTGTAAAGCAGATCGGCGGGAAGTGGCGGCAAGGCCTTTTCCGCCTCAATCCATTCCCCAAGCAGGCGTGTGGCTTCCGCGCTTTCCAGATCAAAATCATCTGACGCGGCCGCCAGCAGGCAGTCGTATATTTCCAGCGCCAGCCCAGACGCGCCCGCATCGTCCCCGTCCGGCATCGCGCTTCCGTGGCGCAGCGCCCTGTCCAGAAACTCCTCCGTAAAGGCCCGCAGATCGTCTTCCCGCAGCGGCAGGCCCAGACGGCCACCCATGCGCCGCAGCTCTTTTTCCGGCTGTTCAAGCATGGCGTCGTAGCTGACCGCCACCCGTGCGAGACCTGCGCTTCCTGACAGCGCGCCCAGTTCATGCTGTATCCATAGGCGCAGCGCGTGCGCCCGGGACATGCCGTCCCGCGCGTTCAGCGACGCCGCCACCGCATCGGGATGCCGCGCGGGCAGCACACAGGAAATGTCCACGCCGCCCCGGGCCAGATTGCCCAGCAGCGGTCTCCAGAAGGGCATCAGACGGCACAGGCGTGGGTCCTTCAGGCCGCAGACGGGGCCGCTCTCCAGCAGTTCCAGAAGGAAGGTCAGGGCTTCCGCGCCGCTCTCGCCCAGCGCCGTCTGCCGCAGGGTCTCAACAGGCATGGGTTGCAGGCTGTACCAGCGCATCCCCATGGCGGCCAGCAGGGCGTTGTCCGCCGTTGTGATGCGCCTGTCCTCGAAGATACCCCGGGGGTTGCACGGCAACGCGGGAAGCAGGCGCGGCCCCAGCGCGGCCCCCAGCGCTCCCAGCGCCCGTGTGATCACGCTTGTTCCGCTGCGGTGCATCCCCAGAACCAGAATCAGCCGTCGTGCCGCGTCCGCGACCATAGGATCCGTCCTTTGCCGTTGTCGTGTTGGTGAAAAAGGGAGCGGTGTCGCCGGTACGGCATTTTTTCGGCCGGCAGTCTCCCGGACGCTGGCGTCATGCGCAACGCCGTCCGCGCAGCATACGCCCGGAGGCGGCGGTGGGAAAGGGGGCCGGAGGATGTTTTTCCGGGAAAGTTCCCCCTGTCCGCCACTGTTTTCCTAGCGTTCCCTCCGTTGCTCTTCCATGAGTTCCACGGTGCTCCAGCGATGTTCCCCGGCCGCGGATCGGGCTTTGGAGCCGCCGAGGACGCAGGTTCCGGCATGTGCCGAAGCGTCCCGGAGAATATCGGCGAAGGCGTGAAAATCCGCCGTGGTGGTGGCGAACATTTCCTCGCGGACGCGGGCGCGTTCCTCGGGGGTCTCGCCGGAGAGCCAGCGGGCGAGGGCGGTCGCGCCCTTGGCGTCGGGGAGCATGTAGGCGTCGAGATCGCCTATGCCGCCGACGATGGCGCGTTCCAGTTGCGGGCCGGCGGGGGCCGCCGCGCGCAGGAAGTCCGCGGCGGCGTCGAACGCGTCGAGGGTTTCGCTGACGTTGGGATCGCGATAGGAGGCGAAGATCAGGGTGCCGCTGTTGCGATCGAGATTGCAGAACGCGCCGTAGGCGCCGCCGCGCACGCGCACGCGCTCCCAGAGATAGCCCATGCGCAGCGCGCGGAGGATGACATTGAAGGAACCGTGGAACGTGTACCCAAGATCATAGAGGTTGACGGCCTTGCCCACGTAATTGATCTGCGCTTCGGTCAGGATGGCCTCGTGATCGGGCAACGCAAGAGGTGTCTGGCCGCAGGGATGCTCGCAGGGTGGGCGGCTCGCGGGCAGGGCGTCCAGCACCTCGGCGAGCAGGGGTCTGGCAAGGGCGAGGCCGGAGGCCTCGGCCGTGCAGTCGGCCACGGCGCCGGGGGCGGCGATGACGGCGCGTCGCAGGCGATCGAGATCGGCCAGAATGGCGTCTGGCTCCCTTTTGAGACGGCGCAGCAGGGCGCGCAGCGACTGCAGGTAGCTCAGGCCGCCCGTGCGTTCCATGAGCCGTCCGGCCTGGGTGAAGTGGGCGCGCAGGCGGCTGCTGATGGTGGCATGCCCGGCGGCGACAAGCCCCTGCTCAAGACGGGATTTTTCCTCAAGCAGCATCTGGCCGAGGCGCTCGAGAATGCGGTTCCTGTCCGTCAGCGGCTCAAAGAGGACTTCGCGCAGCAGGGCGAAGTACTCGGGCAGTTTGTCGTAGACGGTCTTGCCGGAGATGATGAAATGCCGCAGGGGCTGGCGGTCGCGTGTGGTGCCAAAGCCGGGGGCCGCGCCGAAGCCGCCGGTTTTGGCGGCGATACGCGCGCCCAGCTCGGTAAAGTCCCGGCGGGCCGTGCCCAGTTCGGTGAGGCAGCGTCCAAAGAGGGGCAGCAGGGGAACAAGATCGTCGTCCACCTGATCCAGGGGCAGTTGCAGGCAGGTATAGGCGACGCCCCGTGTGGGCAGGTCGTGTTCCAGCAGGGTGCTGTGCGCGGTAAAGCCTTCGCTGACGGCAATGGGCAGTTCCGTCCCGTGACGGGGCAGATCGGCGATGCCCACATTGGGGATGGTGGCCAGGGCCTCGGGGCTGTCGGGCGCTTCCTGCGCGGCCTGAAGACGCGCGGTTTCCCCGGCAAGACGGGCGTGATCGGCCGGCGTACCGGCGGCGCGCACGGCATCGAGGCGGGCGGCTTCCGCCTCGTCGCGGCGGCGGCCCAGATCGTGATCCGGCAGCAGGATCACGGTGGAGCGGTGGGGATTGTCCAGCATCCAGCGGCGCACGGCGTCCTCAAAAACGCGTTCGCCGCTGGCAAGGCGCGCCTTGATACGGGCCAGCGGCGCTTCCCAGGCCAGCGCGGCCAGAGGCTCCCCGTCGTAGAGCCAGGTGGACAGGGCCTGGATCATGGCCGCAAGACCGCGCGGAAAGCGGCCGGAGTTGTTTTCCCGATAGGCGAACTCCACCGTATTGACGGCGGCTTCCACCAGCATGGCGTCAAAGCCTGTTTCCGCCAGTTCGGCCAGCGTATCGAAGATGATCAGGGAGGCGCGGGGCACGTCGTCGGGATTCATACCCTTGAGGCCGGTGGAGTAGTACATCTGGCGCAAATCCGTTTCGAGGCCGCAGCCTGTCACGTCCTCGCCAAGCCCCGAGGCGATGAGCGCGCGGCGCAGGGGGGAACCGGGCATGCCTTCCAGGATATGCTCCAGCATTTCCATGATCAGGGCCTGCTCCACGTCGGCGCGCTCTCCCAGCAGCCAGTTGACGGTCATATGGGCGCGGGTTTCCTCTTTGGACGCGGCGTAGGGGACTTCGATCTGGCGAGGGGTGTCGAGGCGGGGCTGGAGCGGCACACAGGAATCGGGCTGGCGGCGCCCATAGCCTTTGATGGCCTCGTTGACACGGCGCAGGCGCTCGTCTTCCGGGTCGTCTCCCCAGAAGAAGAAGCGGGCGTTGCCCGGATGATAGAAGCTTCGGTGAAAGTCGACAAACGCCTCGTAGGTAAGATCGGGAATATGTTCGGGATTGCCGCCGGAGTCGAGGCTGTAGAGCGTGTCGGGGAACAGGGACTGCTGGCTCTGTTCGGCCAGCACCGAATCCGGCGAGGAGTACGCGCCCTTCATTTCGTTGTAGACAACGCCTTTGTAGCTCCAGGGGCCTTCGGCGCTTTCCGCCTCCACATGCCAACCTTCCTGCCGGAAGATGTCCTCGCTGATGCGCGGATGAAAGACGGCATCAATGTAGACGTCCATCAGATTGTAGAAATCCTGGAGATTGGCGCTGGCCACAGGGTAGCATGTTTTGTCTGGAAAGGTGAAGGCGTTCAGAAATGTCTGCAGCGACCCCTTGAGCAGCTCCACAAAAGGTTCCTTGACCGGGTACCGGTCGGAACCGCACAATACGGAATGCTCCAGAATGTGCGCCACCCCCGTGGAGTCTTTGGGCGGTGTGCGGAAGGTCACGCCGAAACATTTGTTTTCGTCGTCATTGACGATGGACAGCAGCTGCGCCCCCGTGGCGTCGTGACGCCAGACGCGCGCCCGGCCTCCCGCTTCGTGCAGCTCCTTTTCCGTCAGCAGCGTAAAGCCGTGTTGCATGGGTAGTCACTCCTTATCTCTCAGGACGTTGTTTTTCTGTGAGAGCATGGCGCTTGTGAAATATGTCAATGGCAAAAGCGGCGCGCCTGCGCGCAGGGGAAAAACGCGGTTTTTCCTTGCGCGTCGTGGCCCGTCGCGGGCGGGCCATGAAAAGCGAAGCCCGCCAATGCGTGAGAGGCATTGGCGGACTCGGGAATCTGGTGGGCCCACCAGGCTTCGAACCTGGGACCTGCCGGTTATGAGCCGGAGGCTCTACCAACTGAGCTATAGGCCCGTAGGAGGGTTTTATAGCCGCGAGGGCGTCGTCTCGTCAAGGGGCATTGGCGCGGCCGCCCCCTCCCGGCGTGCGGGATCGTGGGCGTGCCCCGTAGCCGCGCGGGAAGAGGTCGCGTCTCAGCTCTCTTCCGTTTCTCCCAGATACTCCATGACGTCATAGTGGACATGATCGAGAATGTGGGTAAGCAGATTGACGCACTCCTCGCCTACGGCGTGGCCGAGCATATCGACAAGAAAGGCCGCGCGCCGGGCATTGAGCAGGGCGGCGTATCCGGCCTCGTCGGCCCCCTGGGGAATGGCGTCCAGCTCCTGTTGGAAGGCGGCCAGCTTTTCTTCCGTCAGGTGTTTGATGGGCTGGGCCTCTCCGTTGATGTGGGGAATGCCGTCGCGCAGTTCCAGCAGCACGGGGTTGCCGTGCATAATGCCGATGCACACTTGCATGGAAACATCCTTTTCAGAAAGAGTTGCGTTTGCCGGAGGCTGTTGTCTGGCGGCAATACTGGCAGACTTGCGCGCCGGTGTCCAGCGGCTGGCTGCCTTCTTCCCGAAAACGGCCCGCAAGGCGGGCCGTAAGACGGGAATGCGGGCGCGGCGTGATCCTACCCCTGAAGCGCGGCGGCGACGGACGCGGCAAAGCTTTTGATTTCGTCGGGGGCGGCGCTGTCGTCGCCTTCCACCTTGAGGCCTTCGGTGACGATGATGGCGCCAAGATCCTTGGCGGTGTTCTCAATGGCGTCCACCGCGCCGCAGAAATGTTCATACTCGCTGTCGCCGGAAGCAAAGGCGGCGACTTTTTTACCCTCAAGACCCATGGATGCCATATCCTCGAACAACGGGGCGAAATCGTCCTGGAGTTCCAGATCCTCGGTTCCCCAGGCGGAGCAGCCCATCAGGACGGCGTCATAGCCTTCGGCAAGCCCCTTGGCGGACGGAACGCTGGCCGCGTTGCTCAGCGTCACGTCGATGCCGCCCTCCTTGAGATGGCTGGCGATTTTTGCGGCGATGCTTTCCGTGTTGCCTGTGCTGGAACCGAAAAGAATAAGAACCTTGCTCATGGGAGGCTCCTTTGGGCGTAGCCCTGTTTTGTTTGAAAATGATTTTCGTTTTCTATAAAAGAGCCAGGAGCCTGTCAACGGTTTTGTCCCCCCGCTGCTGAAAAAAAGCGGAGCCACAGCGGCAGGGGGCATCTTTTCCCCTGTCGGCCCCTGTACGCCCTTTTTCCTCTTGCCGGGAAAATTGTTCGGCGATATTGTTTCTGAATAAGTCTGACGCGGTTTATACGGCACGCTCCTCCCCGGAGGGAAAACTGCCTGGAGGAACGCATGTCTGATACGACCGGAACTGCTCAGGGGCGCAATGCCTTTTTCGAACGTCCGATTCTGAATTCTCCGTATGAGTGTCCCACACGCCACTGGGAGCTGGAAAACGGTCTGCCGACGCAGCGGATTAAGCCCGTGCGCAGGCCGGCGGATTTTGTGACGCCCATTCCCAAACCTAGAAAGCGCAAGAGCAAGAATGAACAGGCGTCCCTGCTGACCATTCAGGAGCTTTCCACAAAACAGCAGGAATACCACAAGGGACTTATCAACAGCATCCGCAACCACGTGGCCGCGTGGCGTGCCCTGCCGCCGTCGCAGTGGAAGGTGACGCCGGAAACGGTGCGCCTGCTGCAACACTGGCGTCATCATGAGTTTGGCGGTATCCGTCCTTTCTTCTGTCAGGTGGAAGCCGTGGAAACGGTTATCTGGCTGACGGAAGTCGCGCCGCAGCAGGGAAAATTCCGTGAACTTCTCGATTACCTTGCCAGTGCCAGCGCTGAAGCCAATCCGGGTCTGTCGCGTCTGGCGCTCAAGTTGGCGACCGGCGCGGGCAAGACCACGGTCATGGCCATGCTCATTGCCTGGCAGACGCTCAATGCCGTGCGCAATCCGCGACGCACGAATTTTACCAAGGGCTTTCTGATTGTTGCCCCCGGCATCACCATCAGGGATCGCCTGCGCGTTTTGCTGCCTAATGATCCGGATGCCTATTACGGCGCTCGGGAGCTTGTTCCGACCGATATGTTGCGGGACCTGCAACAGGCGCGCATTGTCATTACCAATTATCATGCCTTCAAATTACGGGAAAAGCTCAAGGTCTCCGGCGGTACGCGCGCCGTGCTGGAAGGTTGGCGCGGCGAACACCTTGATACGCGGGAGAGTGAAGGCGAGATGCTGCAACGGGTCATGCCGGAGCTGATGGGCCTCAAGCGCGTGATGGTCATCAATGATGAGGCGCACCATTGCTATCGGGAAAAACCCGAAGCCGAGGCCCTTCTTGAGGAGGAGCTGGGCAGCCTGAGCGGGGCGGAAAAGACCGAGGCCAGAAACGAGGCCAACGAAAACCGTGAGGCCGCCCGCCTGTGGATTTCCGGTCTGGAGATGTTGCGGCGCAAGGTGGAAATTCTGCGCGTGGTTGATCTTTCGGCAACGCCCTTTTTCCTGCGCGGTTCCGGCTATGTGGAAGGGACGCTCTTCCCGTGGACCATGAGCGACTTTTCTCTTATGGACGCCATCGAATGCGGCATTGTCAAACTGCCGCGCGTGCCCGTGGCCGACAATATTCCGGGCAACGAACTGCCCATGTTCCGCAACCTCTGGGAGCATATCCGCAAGGACATGCCCAAAAAGAGCAAGAAGAACAGCGGCGGTCTGGATCCGCTCGCCCTGCCGACCCGGCTGCTCACGGCACTGGAAGCCCTTTACGGCCATTATGAACAGGTGTTCCGCCTCTGGCAGAAAGAGGGTATTTCCGTGCCGCCCTGCTTTATTGTCGTATGCAACAACACGGCAACGTCAAAGCTGGTCTACGACTATATTTCCGGCTTCTATCGGGAAAATGCCGACGGTTCGCGCACTCTGGAAAACGGACGCCTTGCGCTGTTCCGCAACTTTGACGGCAACGGCGAACCGCTGGCCCGCCCGCGTACCCTGCTCATTGATTCGCAGCAGCTGGAAAGCGGCGATACGCTGGACGACGCCTTTACGCTTGCCGCGCAGGATGAGATAGCGCGTTTCAAGCGGGAGATTCTGCAACGGGGCGGGGTGCAGGCCGCTGTCCTGCAACGGGGCGGCAGTCTGTCCGAGGCGGATATTCTGCGCGAAGTCATGAATACGGTGGGCAAGTCCGGGCAGCTGGGCGAAACCATCCGTTGTGTGGTGTCCGTCTCCATGCTGACGGAAGGCTGGGACGCCAATACCGTTACCCATGTGCTGGGGGTGCGGGCCTTTGGAACGCAGCTCTTGTGTGAGCAGGTCATCGGACGCGCCCTGCGCCGCCAGTCCTACGATTTGAATGAAGAAGGACTGTTCAATGCGGAATATGCCGACGTGCTGGGCATTCCCTTTGATTTTACAGCCCAGTCTGTGCACGCCAAACCGGTCAAGCCGCGTGAAACCGTACAGATAAAGGCCGTGCGCCCTGATCGTGACGCGCTGGAAATCACCTTTCCGCGCGTGACGGGCTATCGTGTGGAACTGCCGGAAGACCAGCTTTCCGCCGACTTCAACGAAGATTCCCGACTGGTGCTGACGCCGGCCCTTGTCGGCCCCTCGCAAACGAGGAATGCGGGCATCGTCGGGCAGGAAATCGATCTCAGTCTGCAACATCTGGAAAGCGTGCGGATAAATACGGTACAGATGCACCTGACACAGCACCTTCTGATGCACAAGCTCCGCAAGCCCGGCGAAGAGCCGCCGCTGCACCTGTTCGGGCAGCTCCGGCGGCTGGTGGCGGAATGGTTTGAGACCTGCTTCAGTTGCACGGGCAAGACCATGCCCGGCCAGCTGTTGCACCGGGAACTGGCCGATATGGCCTGCGAACGCATCGCCGCCGCCATCACCCGGCACGAGGTCAAGAGAGACCCCGACAGCGCCCCCGTCAGCGTCGTTCTGGATGCCTACAATCCGCAGGGCTCCACGCGGTACGTCAATTTTGCCTCGTCGGCCCGAAGCCGCTGGCGGACGGACTCCCGAAAGTGTCATATCAACTGGGTCGTGCTGGACAGCGACTGGGAAGGTGAATGCTGCCGCGTACTGGAAGCCCATCCGCGTGTGCGCGCCTATGTGAAGAATCACAATCTGGGCTTTGAAGTGCCCTATACGCTGGGCGGGCAGTCCCGCATCTACCGGCCGGATTTCATTGTGCTGGTGGATGATGATCATGGCGCGGAGGATCCGCTGCATCTTGTCATCGAGATCAAGGGCTACCGGGGTGAAGACGCCAGGGAAAAGAAATCGACCATGGAAAGTTACTGGATTCCCGGCATCAACCGTCTGGGGCGTTTCGGACGCTGGGCATTTGTGGAACTGCGGGAGGTCTATCGCATTCAGGAAAATTTCGAGCAGCTTGTGGAGGAGGCCCTCGACGAGGCTATCAGCAACGCTTGCGCATCCCTTCAGAAAGATGAATCGCCATGCACAGCACAATGAAGATGGAGCAGTTCAGCCGGGCCTATGTGGCGGCTCTGGCCGCGCAGGCGGGCTGCAATCCCAGCAGGCCGGACGTTGACGAGGACAGCGTGGATCTTGAGCTGAGCATGAGGGACATCTCCGGCTGCAAACGGACACGGGGCAAGCTGGAAATGCAGCTCAAATGTACACATGCGGCAGACCGCTCCAAAGACGAGATTGCATTTGCCCTGCCTGTCAAAAATTATAATGACTTGCGTGCCGATGTCATTGCTCCACGCCTGCTTGTGGTGGTCTGTGTTCCTGAAGACTGCGAGGGCTGGACGCGGCAGACGGAGGAACATCTCTGCCTGCGTCACTGTGCCTACTGGCTTTCTCTGGCGGGTATGCCGGAAACGAATAATGTTGAGAGCGTGACCGTCCGCATTCCCCGAAATCAGATATTTTCCGTGGAATTTCTGCGGGAAGCCATGCGGCATAGCGCCAATGGGGAAGGGTTATGAGAGTACGCATTTTAGATAAGCAGGCGTTGCTTTCCATTTCTCCCGCGCATCTCATGGCCTATTTGCGCGGCAAGGGGGCAAGGCAGGTTGATGAATTTTCCGGCAAGGCCGCTGTCTGGAACTATGGCAAGGAGGAGCTGCTGGTACCGCTGGCAACCCGCTTTGCCGATTATGCCGCGCGTATGGCGGATATCCTTTCCGCGCTGGAACGTGTGGAGGATCGCTCGCAACTCCAGATTATGACCGATCTGCAAAACAGCGGTTATGATGTCGTTCGGGTACGCAATGTTTCCGAAGATACCCGGGCAGGGACGCTCAATTTCATGCGCAGCGTGGACTTTGTTGCCCAGACGCGCGATCTGCTGCTGGCGGCGGCCTGTTCGGCGGCAACGCACAAAATCAGCTATCCCGGACGCAAGCCGCAGGATGCGGAACGCTTTATGGACAGCGTGCGCTTTGGGCAGACGGTACAGGGCAGCTTTGTCCTGCAAATTCTGTCTCCGGTTGTCGCAGAACTGCACACGCGGGAATCCCTGATCGATCTCCCTGAGGAGCTTCCCTATGAAAGGCGCGTCATCCCTACCCTGCAAAGCGGTCTGGAAGCACTGAATACCGCGGTGCAGCAGGCCAGCAATGATACAAACCTTGATCATTTTCAGCAGGCCGCACCACAGGGATTGACGACCAATTTGTGTGACGCTCTTGCAGGTCTGTACGACAGTCTCAAACCCCAGTATATAGAATTTTCAATTACCTATTCCGTTAATCGACGACACACGTGCCCCCTTGCCCGCATCAGTGTGGATGCCGGGTATATTCCCCTCATTCGGGAGGCATCCGCCCGCATCAAGGCCATAGAACCGGAACCGGAACAGGTTGTGCGCGGTCTGGTGACAGGGCTGGAATCTCAGAACCCTGTGGAGACAGGGGTCATCAAGATCAAGGACGTCATGGCTTCTCATCCCCGTTCGCTCCAGGTCCAGCTTGCCGGGGAGGATTACCAGCAGGCCATCACCGCCCACAAGGACAAATTGCTGGTGGAGATCTCCGGCACAGTGGTCAAAACCGGGCGCGGTCCGCGCCTGCTGGCGACATCACCGTTGAGTATCATCGTTGAAGATAACGCGTAAAGAAGGATATCAGGCATGGCCCGCAAAATGTTGCCGCTCAAGACCGTTGAGACCATCACCCACGAAGAAGCCCGCCGCGCCAATATTCCCACGGCGGAATATCAGTCCGTCATGCGGCGGGAGGAGCTTGCGCCCGTGCGGCTGAGCCTGCAAAAACGCAATCCCGATCTTGATCCGCAACTTGTCTGGCGCGGCAAGTACGACGGTGACGATACCCTCACCGTACAGGCCCCGCCCCTGTACATTCAGGAAAAGATTCATCCCAAAAGCCTGATTCAGGACCTTATGCGCCAGGCGCAATCCGGCAGACCGCAGACGCCGCAGCAATATTCCTTGTTTGCCGACTTCAACGGCATAGCCCCCGGCGCGGACAAGACGGATTTCTATCAGCATGACCAGAACTGGACAAACCGCATGATTCTGGGGGATTCCCTGCAAGTCATGGCCAGCCTTTCCGAGCGCGAGGGGCTGCGCGGCAAGGTGCAGTGCATCTATATGGACCCGCCCTACGGCATCAAGTTCAACAGCAATTTCCAGTGGTCCACCACCAGCCGGGACGTGAAGGACGGCAAGGCCGACAACATGACCCGCGAGCCGGAACAGATATGCGCCTTTCGGGATACCTGGAAGGACGGCATTCACTCCTATCTGAGCTATCTGCGCGACCGCCTGATCCTTGCGCGCGATCTGCTGACCGATTCCGGCAGTATCTTTGTGCAGATCGGCGATGAGAATGTGCATCGGGTTCGGGCGTTGATGGATGAAATTTTTGGGGAGGAGAATTATATATCAACTATAGTTTATAGAACGACAGGAGGTTTTTCATCAAGTACACTTAGCAGAATAGGCGATTATATATTATGGTACACGCGGAACAAAAATTATATTAAATGTAACATTCTTTTTACATCTAAAGATTATTCTGAAGATAAAAATTACAAAATGCTCGATACCGATATTGCAGCATATAGATGTCTTACAGAAGATGAACAAAAAAAATTTTCGTTTATTGATGAAAAAAAAGTCTGGAGAGTTGATAACCTAACTGGACAGGGAAGTTCAAAAATAAAATGTCCATTTTCTGTAAATGGAATAACATATGCTCCTCCAAGCAATACTCATTGGAAACCTAATTATCCTATGGGCATGGAAAGACTACGTAAAGCTGCTAGACTTATAGGGGGAGGAAAAACCCTTAGCTATAAAAGAATGTTTTGCGATTTCGGCGTAAAGCCAATTAATAATTCTTGGATGGATACAGGAGTCTCCGGTTTTTCTTCTGATAAAGTGTATGTCGTACAAACGCTCCCTGATGTCATCCAACGCTGCATCCTCATGGCGACCGATCCCGGCGATCTGGTGCTTGACCCCACCTGCGGTTCCGGCACAACGGCCTATGTGGCGGAGCAGTGGGGCCGCCGCTGGATAACCATAGACACCTCACGGGTGGCGCTGGCGCTGGCGCGTGCGCGCATCATGGGCGCGCGCTATCCCTACTACCTCATGGCCGACAGCAGGGAAGGGCAGGCAAAGGAAGCGGAACTCAACAACCGCGCGCCATCTACCGCCGCCACCTTCAATAACATCAGGATGGGCTTCGTCTATGAGCGCGTGCCGCACATCACGCTGAAATCCATTGCCAACAATGCGGAAATAGATGTCATTTACGAGAAGTGGCAGCGCACGCTGGAGCCGCTGCGGGCAAAGCTCAATGAGCTGCTGGGGACGCGGTGGGAAGAGTGGGAAATCCCTCGCGAGGCGGAAAAGGCATGGAGTGCGGAAGTGGCGTCCGTTCATGCACAGTGGTGGAAGGCCCGTATAGCCCGTCAGCAGGAGATCGACGCCTCCATTGCCGCACATGCCGATTATGAATTTCTGTACGACAAGCCCTATGAGGACAAGAAAAAGGTGCGTGTGGCCGGGCCGTTTACGGTGGAAAGTCTCTCGCCGCATCGCATGATCAATATCGGGGCCGACGGAGAGCTGCTTGATCCGGCTTCCGACCGGGAAGGTGGCGACGGGCGCGACTTTGTGACCATGATTCTGGAAAATCTGCGGGTAGCGGGCGTGCAGCAGGCCCACAAGGAAGACAGGATCACCTTTACCAGCCTTGTGCCGTGGCCGGGACACATGATTTGCGCCGAGGGCCGCTATAGGGAAGGGGAAAACGAACGCCGCGCGGGTGTGTTCATCGGCCCTGAATTCGGTACGGTTTCCCGTCAGGATCTCGTGCAGGCCGCGCGCGAGGCCGGTGAAGCCGATTTTGACATGCTGATTGCCTGTGCCTTCAATTACGAGGCACGTGCGGCGGAGTTCTACAAGCTGGGCAAAATTTCGGTGCTCAAGGCGCGCATGAATGCGGATCTGCACATGGGCGAGGCCCTCAAGACGACCGGCAAGGGCAATCTCTTTGTGGTGTTTGGCGAGCCGGACATTACCCTGCTGCCGGAAACCGACGACGCCGGACAGGAAACGGGCATGATCCGGGTGAGGATTAACGGCGTGGACATCTTCAAGCCCAATACGGGTGAAATCTGTTCCGACAATGCCGACGGCATCGCCTGCTGGTTTGTGGATACGGACTATGACGAGGAAAGCTTCTTTGTGCGGCAGGCCTATTTTCTGGGCGCAAATGACCCCTACAAGGCTCTGAAAACCACGCTTAAGGCCGAGGTAGACAAAGAAGCGTGGGAAAGTCTGCACAGCGACACCTCCCGCCCCTTCCCCAAACCGGAAGGTGGCCGCATCGCCGTCAAGGTCATCAATCACCTTGGCGACGAAGTGATGAAGGTGTTTCGCGTGTAGAAAACCTGAGATGGAGGTGCGTATGGCTCCCCTTTTTTAGATTCCCTCGGCCGGTCGCGTCGTTACCGCATTTCCTGATGGAACTCGTCAACGGCGGTGAGAATTTCCAATGGCGGATTCCAGCCGATGCGCGCGGCCATGCGCAGATTCATGGCCAGACTGACGGAGCTTTCAAATATCTGCGAGAGATCACGCGGTTTCTGTCCTTTGATGATGGCCGCCATGAGTTCCGCATTGAAGATGCCTTCTTCCTCGGTATTGGTCTGCGAGATGCTGAGGAGCGCCCCATGCCTCACATCGGATTCCCCTATCTGGGAAAAGGTGGGGATATGCGCCTCGGCCAGCGGGGTCAGCACATCGGCGATGGTATCCGGCTGCATGCCCCGGTTTCCGGTGAGGTACACGGCGTCGGCGCCCAGTTCCACCAGCCGGGCATGGCAGGCTTTCAGTCTCGTTGCGGCCAAAACGGGATCATCCACGTCAAATGTGGCATTGCAGCGCAGAAGTTCCACATGCAGCTCCCTGGCCGCGCTTTCAATCTCGTTCAGGGCGATGCTTCCCCTGCCGGACGGCGTATCCTCATAGGCAATACCGAGTTTTTTGAACTTGAAGATGTCGTGGAACACCTCGACATGGCGCTTGAAGCGATGTGGCTCAATGGGGGCCGTGAGATTGTCCCTCCCAGAGTCCTCCACCGAGGGAATGATGCCCGCCTCCACGGCATTTGTCACAGAGGCGACGATGACGGGGATGTCAATATCCGCATGGGCGAAATCCTGCCCTCCCCATGTGCCGAACGCCAGCAGCATGTCCACATCCTTTTTCTCCTTGATGCGTTTCAGCAAGGATTCGCGATTTGTCCTTCTGGTTTCGGCGTCCCAGCCCGCGGAGTAGAAGCCGTCTGGCAGAAAACGTACGGCCCTTCCCCCGGCATGGAGCGTAAGCCATTTCCACATGGCGGCAACATCTTCGGAATTTTCCGGTATGGGCACCGCGCCGTTCTCAATGAGCCCCATGCGCCGCAGACCCACAGCCACCCCGTGAAGAATTTTCTGATAGTCGACAAAGGGGCCGCCCTCAACATAGGCGATGCGCCAGACCTTTGGCGGCGCGGCTTCGGCGGAGTATGCCCGCGTGGCATCCCCGGGGATGCTGAACCAGCAGACAAGCGGAAGCAGGAGGAGAACGCGACGAACAGTGCGGAAGAGGGACGACGAGGACATGGCATACCTGTTGTTACGGGATTCCGGGTCAAAAAATACAGGATTTGGGCACCAGGGGGTTGCGGAAGCTTTGGGCGACGGCCCAGTAGCCGGGAACAAAGGAAACCGTTTTCCCCTGCCAGAAGTCCTCCGCGCAGTCCGTTACGTCAAGAATAGTGTAGTTCCCGCTGAAATCCACGATTTCAGCCCCAGGGATATCCAGTTTCAACTGGCGTACATCGGTGTGCAGTATGCCACAGTCCAGCAGGACTCTCCTGCGCACGCCGGTACGGGTCAGGTGGGCGGTTTCCCCCTGTCCGTTCAGGGCGCGAACCCGGGGCTGGCGAAGATCCCTGTCCATAACCTCAAGCACTGTGGCATCCAGTCTGAAGAGGTCGCGCCGGAACGTTCCCCCCGCGGACGCTTTTCGATGATAGCTGTCATAGCCGAGCAGCAGAGGGTCCGCGATGCGCAGTTCCACGTGGCAGCCGGGCGGGCGGACAAACTCCCCGTGGTGTTCCGCCCACCAGTCCCAGAAGATGGATCCTCCGAGGCTGACAAGGTGGAACGACCGGCCAAGAATGGATCGCGCGCACGCCGCCGCATGGGCGAGTTCGTTCATGGCGATGGCGTCCGGGCAGGCTCCATAGAGACAGCCCATGGTAACGCCTATTCCCATCAGGTTCAGATGCCTGAATCTGCTGGCAATGGAATGGAAAAATTCGCCCGCGTGGTCTACGGGTATGCCTTCACGCATATCGCCCGCGTCGAGCATAATAAGGCAGTCATGCGGCCGGGCGTCACGTCCCCGGCGTTCGGAGGCCGCGTCCAGAGCTTCCAGCGCTTCCACGGAATCCACCGGGCTGCGGCTGAACAGTCGCACCACGTCATCGGCGCGGTGCAGCGGTGGCAGGCTGATGAGAACGGGCCGGTCTTCCGACGCGGGTTCCTCTGAAGCGACGTCATGTTTCCAGAACAGCGGCTCGTCCACTTCCGCCGCGCCATAACGGCGGTATCCCGCCTGTTTCACGGCTTCCACAACGGTTGGATGACAGGCCACCATTTTCAGAACCGGCATCAGGAGGAAGTTCCAGGCCCGTTCCAGGCGGGGCATTTGGCTCAGGTTCCAGCGGAGAGCATCCATATGCAATGTCATGGATGGCATAGGGGAATCCTTGTCTTAAGAGTGATGTGAAAGCGTCAGGGAAGAAGAATGGCCTAACGCCGTAAACCAGCCGGGCAGCCGTTCTTTTTCGGGGATAATATCCTCATACTGGAACGCGAGCGAACAGAGAAAGGCGTCTCGCGTCCTTATGCCGCCGAAGCGTTCCCAGTCCCCTTCAGTGAGGCCGCCGTGCCAGAGGATATCCACCGGCCCGGCGGCGTGATCCGAGGCCGCATGTCCAGCATCTGGAGCGCGAAGCGGGTGAAAACCAGCTCCCAGCGGACAACATGCGGAAAGCCCGCCGGCCCGCGCGTCATCTCCGCAGCGGCGCAAGGCCTCCGCTGTGCCTTTCACCATCCGGGGGAGATAGGTATACTGGAAGACGCCTCCCGCGCAGACAAGTCCTCTGGCCATGGCCAGGACGGCAAAGCAGAGGTAGAGGGAAGGAAGGAGGCGTCCGTCTTCCAGGGCTGTCATCAGTGTCCGTGCCGTCAGAGGGAACAGCATGTCCGGTCTTTCCGGCGCTGTCAGGGCGTTTTTCCTGGGAAGGAGCGTCAGGCGGACTCCCCGCCTTTTTGTATCTATGCCCCAGAAGAGCACACTGCCTTTCTCCAGTCTGTTCCCGTGGATTGTCCAGCAGGCTCGCGCATTGTTCAGGGTGTGGAGCAGCGCTTCCGTGAGTTCTGGTTCCAGCAGCAGATCGTGCACGAGGGAGCCCGGCCGTTGCAAATCCTGTATGATCAGTTTTTTGGCGAGGTGCGCAAGATCGAGGCTGGCCAGAGGGGGAAGCCGGAAGCCGGGGGCCGCCAATTCCCGCCACATAAGCGAATTTGCCACGCTCATCTGATCCCGGAAGGAGTTTTGAGCGAGGACAAGAGGATGCAGATACACGTGTGTGATCAGCCGTTCCATCGCATGCCGTTCTCCGGAGGAGAACGGAGACTGCGGCAGAGCGGCAAGGGCCTTTTTCACCTGATTGGGGTCATACGGGCCTCTTGCGCTGACAAAGGAGCGTCTGTCCGCATTGGACAACAGGGGGAAAGGAGAAGGTCTGGTCGTATCCGTGGAGCGCGGAGCAAGGAGAATGCCGCGTGGAAATGCCATATTGTCACACGGAACCCCCCCGCACGCGAACAGCGGCACGGCATCCCGGCAGGCCAGCGCGAAGGCGAGATCGCCCTGCAGGAATTCCGGGTGAAAGTCCACACCGTGATGGTTAGCCGTCAGGGCAAGAAAACGCCGTTCCAACTCCCGGCGCACGGCCGCGCCCGTGTCGGGAGAAAAGAGACGGGCGGCCTCCCGTTCAGCCAGGGCGATCAGGTCTTCGCCGTCCTGGAGCGCCGTGCCTCTTTCGGGCATGGCATGGGCATATTCCGCAAGGGAAAGTTCACCGGCGGGGCCTTCCATGAGTGTCATGGCGTCGGGGATGGCGTCGCGAAGCTGGTTCAGGCAGCGTTCCCGGATGGTTCCGCTCATGCTTCCTCCGCACGCGCCGGGCGTCCCGAGCGTGCCAGAATCAAAAAGGCAAACGAAATGAGAAGGAATCCCGCGCCGATGATCCGGGCCGCCTCATCCACGTTCATGGCAAGCAGGACGGCGCCCGCGCACAGGGGGCCGAGCACCTGCCCCACGCGCTGAAGCGCATCCAGCAGGCCCATCGTCTGCTCCACACCGATGGCGCGGGCAATGTCAAGCTGCAGCAGGTATTCGCTTTGCGCGGGGATATTCAGCCCCGTGGCCAGGCCCACCAGCACCGCGCCGAGGAGCGTGGCGGGAAGGGGAGGAAGCACGGCCAGCCCAAGCAGGGAAAGGGCGGAAATGATACCCGCCGCACAGACCATGCCCGCCTTGGAGCGGGATTGCATCACCAGGCGGCTGAGTGGAGGCCCGCTGTAGATGACAAGCAGACAGTTGAGCATATAGATGCGACCGATGTCGGACTGTGCCGTACCCGCGCTTTTCAGATATACCGGCAGAAAATAATTAAGGAAGCCCACGCACAGCATGGCCGAAGGCACGAGACTGAGCAGGACGAAAGCCAGAAAACGCCTGTCGCCGAACAGACGGCGCAGCTGTCTGAAGGTTATCCGGGAACTCTTTTTTTCCTCCGTCCTCCCTTCGGATTTTCCCGGCAGAAGCAGCCTTGGCAGAGGCACGAGGCACAGCAGAAGTATGGCGGAAAGCAGGAAGACCGGCGCATAGCCGAAGCGTTCAGCAAGCATGGCGCCCATGGCGCTGCCACACAGGGAACCGGCGTACACCCCGGCGAACATGTCGGCCAGCATGCCATCCTTGACGGTACACGCCTGTGCGGTAAGCAGAGCCAGACCGTAACCGGTTCCCACCAGCGCGCGCGCCACCACGAAATGCCACGGAGAGACGGCCAGCATGGAGCCGAGGTAGCCAACGCCCACCAGAGCCAGCCCCGTCATGAGCGGGGGCCGCGCCCCCGAATGCTGTATCCAGGCCCCGGCAAACAGAACGCTCAGTCCCGCCATGCCCATTTCGGCGGAAATGGGCAACCCCAACAGCATGTCGCGGGAAAGGCTCTCCGGGGGAACAAGTTCCGCCATGCGCAGGGGAATGAACGAAATGGACATGTCCATGGCGAAAAGCATGAAAAAGGCCAGCGGGCGCAGCAGCGCGCTGCGGCCGGGGGATGGGGAAGTCTGAACAGCGGAGGCCCTCTTTTTTGCATGGAACAGCTCCGCGCCGCGTGTGAGCAGAAGATACAGCTCCACCATGAAGATAAGCGAAACCGCCACTATGGTCAGCATGTCCAGCGCTGTGGCGCGCAGGCGATCCAGCCAGGGCGCGCGGACAATGGAAACGCGCAGGCTCCACCCGGAAATCCCTTCCTCCGGTTGGTGCTGAGAACGTTGCCCCATGCCGCTCAGCAGCGGAAAATTCCGTGTTTCCGGCAGCAGCGCGGTTCCTTCTGGCGCGCTTCCCGCGACACGGGTTCCCCTGGGGTCCAGGATTTCCAGCGCGATGGTTCCCTTATGCGCGGCGGCGATGCCGGACAGGTAGGTGTCGACGCTATCCATGCGCTCAAAGGAAACGCCGACCAGCAGAAGCCGGTTGAGGGCTTCCGTCAGCAGGACGCCCGTGCGCTCCGCGTCATGTTCAAGGCCTTCCGTGGAGCGGGAGCTGACGGCATGCAGGGCAAGCGTTCCGTTGGCAAGCATGACCAGAAGAAAAACGGCAATGCCGGACATACGGGCGGCGCGGGAAAGCCGTTCCCGCGCGTCGCCTTCGTGTGTTCTGCGCCCCAGCAGGGTAAGCAGGCGGGCGAGAAGCAGCGCCCCGCCAAGGGCGATGGCCCCCTGTGCGGCAAGCTGCCCCCTGAACATGGCGTGCAGATCGGCATCCAGCGGCGCACGGTCGATGCGGGCGCCGATATATCCGGCGATCTTTCCGTCGCGGCCGTTTACGGGCACGACGAGCGTGCGCCCGCCTTTATCCTCGCGCAGGGTAACGCCGTCCTTTTCCTCCAGAATACCGCCCGCATGAAAGGCGGAGGAAGGAAATGCGCCGTGGGAAAGAAGGACGTTTCCCTGCGCATCCAGAGCGGCCAGCGGCATTCCAGCCGCGTTTCCCGCGTGGGTCAGCAGCCTGTCAAGGCCCCGGTAGCTTTCCAGCTTCTTTCCGAAACGGAGGCCCGTGGCGACGTTCATGCGCAGGTTGTCCGCCGCTACACGGGCGGATGCCTGTACACCGTCCCATATCTCCCTGTTCAGAGAGGAAAACAGCAGCGCGTCATAGACAAGCAGGCTGCAGGCAAGCACGGCAAGCCATCCGGCGAGAGCCGTGAGCCTCCCGCATCCGCTGTCCACATGGCCGGAAGGCGTTCCTTGCGTCATCATTGACCGGTCTCTCCTGTCTGGTGTTGGGGCGCGGGGTATGCCAATGTTGCAGCGTTTTCCTAACCAACTTTTTTCCGTTTGACAATGAACGGCTCCTGAATCCGGGCCGTCTCAATCCGCGGCCGCCCCATCTCCGGGAGGAGGCGCATCCGGGGGGCCGTGCGTAGGACCGCAAAGAAAATCCGGCGGCGGAACACTTGCGGGACGGTGGGAGATGGCGCATACTCCAAAAGGATCCCTGACCGCATCCCTTCCCAATATTCCTTTGCGGTTGAACCAAGGAGAAGGCTATGAAATCCATGTTTTTTGTGCCGGCCCTGTTGCTTGGGGCATCCCTGATGGCGCCTGCCGTGCCGCAGGCCGCGCCCGCGCATGCGCCCCGTCATGAATATGTGCTGAAAAGCGTCATGCCGGTTGCGGGACGGCAGGGCGTCGCCTGCGACGGCAGGTACATCTATGTGAGCGACAGCGCCAAATTGCTCAAATACGATATGAAGGGCAATCTGATCAAGGTGAACGACAAGCCTTTTGAGGGATACAAAATCCCCTCAAATCATATCGGCGATATCGACGTGTACAACGGCGAAATCTATGTCAGCGCCGAAAATTTCATGGATGGCGTGGGCAAGGACATTCAGATTGCCATCCACGACGCCGAGACGCTCCAGCTGAAGCGTACTTTCGCGTTCGAGCCCGCGTCCGGGCAGATGGAAGTTTCGGGCATCACGGTGGATCCCGTCCGCCGGACGGTGTGGATGTGTTCATGGGTCGGCGAGGAAAGCGGGCGCTATCTCTATGAATACACGCTTGACGGCAAATATCTGCGCAAGGTGCACCTGCAACCCGTACCGCAGTGGGTGCAGGGCGTCTTCGCCTGGAACGGTTCCCTCTATCTGACGGCTGACGATGGCACGGCCGACGACAACGAGCCCGACAATCTGTACCGTGTGGATATTTCTTCCGCAACCAGCGCCCGGGTGGTGCATGAAAAGGCCTTTGACGAAGTGCTGCGTCAGGGGGAAATTGAGGGTTTGTGCGTCGATCCCTCAACGGGCGAGCTGCTGTTGCTGTACAATCGCGGCGCGCATATCGTGCTGGGCATGAACAAGGGGCTTTATCCCGGCTACGACAGGGAAATTCATGAAATCTACCGTTATGCCATGATTCTCGCTGGCGCGAAGGCAAAGGGGCGTCCTCTGCCTCCCCCGCCCGCCGCGCCCCGTCCGTAACGCTTTTCATTGACGGGTAAACCGGCAACCCCTTCCTCCCGGAGGAGGGGATTGCCGGTTTTTTTGTTGCGGCGCGGTACAGGGGCGGCGCTTGTGAAAGGGGCGCCTTTCAGAAGCAAGGCGCGCTGCAGGCCGCATGGGCGTGTGGCGGCACGGCCGCAAGCAGCGGCGCGATACCGTCGCCGTTATCCTCAAAGGGGAATGTGGGCAGGCGCAGTTCCGCCACATCCTGCAGAGGCGCCGACGAACCCTGGTCGCCGTCATTTTCCCTACAGGGAAGAACAAAGAGAGCATGAGGGGACGCGATTGCTGAAGAGTACATGGCTTCCTCCCGGACTCCCCGCCCGCGCGGAGGCGCGGCGAGGATGTCGATTTTTTGTTTGTTATGAAAAAAAGCAAAATTGATGCCATGTACGTCTATGTCAAAAAAGGCCGGAAGCCCATGTGGACTCCCGGCCTTTTCTATAACAGGGGAAGCTCTGGTTAACCTTCCTGCTTGACCTTGGACTTGGTCATGGCAAGGCCGATACCTTCGAAGAGCTCAAAGATGGAGAAGCCATACCACAGGGTGTAGAGCACGTAGAAGATGAGCATGCCGGACATGAGCCAGATATGATCCGCGACCTTGACGGCGGTAACGCTGAAGAAGTTGTTACCGGGTTCAATGGCGCGCCGGATAACCTGATCCACTACCTGGGCCTCGGCGATCAGGCTCTGCTTCTGCAGTTCCTTGATGCTGGGAGAAAGCGCATACCACCAGGCGCGGGCGACCTTGAGAGCGTTCTCGCCGCCGTATTTCTGGGAGACGCTGTCGGCGTCGTTGTGATAGAGGCGATCCGCGTCGTCGGTGGCCGAGGCCAGCAGGGCCCCAAGGTTCCCCTGATAGCTCAGTTTGCCATCGGCAAAGCTGGCCTGTGCGCCCGCCTTCTGGAAAGCGAGAACGGCGGTTTCGCCCAGTTCGGGCTTCTTCAGTTTGACGTTGATGTTGACGTTGAGCGTTTCCACCTTTTTGATGCTGTCACGCACACCGGGGATGAAATACGAGGACCCCTTGGAGAGTTCGTTGAACACGTTGTCCGCGTACTGCAGGCCCGTGACGGGCTTGCCGTGTTCGTCATGCATGACGGGCGTCAGCAGGATGAAGAACAGGATCAGGAATGAGATGAGAAGAATGGATCCCCGGATGAAGGGGCCTTTTTCATGGATAAGCATGCTTACGCCTCCCCTCTGAGCTTGCCGAGATTCAGGAAGAACTTGCTGAACACCCAGATTCCGAAGAAGGCGACGACACCCCAGAAGACGACGTTGCCCACTTCCTCGATCCAGTGGCAGACCGTGGGAGACCAGTCAAGCACTTCCATTTCCACCAGTTTTTTGGGCAGCGTGGCGGCGCGGTTGATGAAGCCGGAAATGATGGAGATGGCATAGAAACCGCGGATATGGACGCCCTTGACGACCTTGGTGGTCAGCGCGCCGACCTGGATGCCGAGCAGGGAGCCGAGCAGCATGCCTACGGCCAGGGTGTAGAACACGTAGCCGTAAATGGCGTACTGGCCGATGGAGGCCAGACCGGCCGTGAAGATGATCTGGAGGATGTCCGTACCCACGGTTGTCATGGAAGACACACCGAAGATGTACACGAACATGGGGAAGGTGACGAAGCCGCCGCCGACGCCCATGATGGCGGCGAGCATGCCGACCACGGCGCCGCCGGCCGCGATGATCCAGCCGGAAATGCGGCGGCCGCCGGGAACGAGGTCTTCGTCAAAGGTGATCATGGGCGGAACGTTCATGCCCTGCAGCTTCATGGAGATGCCGGTCATGCCCACAGCGCCGCCGTGGGCATCGTTGCTCTGCGCCGCGTTGGTGCCACGCGTGGCCTTGAGGAAGTCAAACAGGGCGTAGAAGCCGAGAAAACCCAGCAGGACGGCGTAGATGGTGCTGATGAACAGTTCGGACAGCAGCGGGTCGGCATTGTAGAGACCCTTGTTGATGGCGCCGCCGATGAAGGTGCCCGCGCCGGAGCCTACCAGGAAGGCGACGGCGAGCTTGACGGACACGTTGCCCAGCTTCTTGTGCACGGTCGTGCCCATGATGGCCTTGGCGAAGATATGGAACAGGTCCGTACCCACGGCAAGAATACCCTTGACGCCGGCCGCCATGAGCGCGGGCGTGATGATGAAGCCACCGCCTGCGCCGATACAGCCGGTAATCAGACCGGCGGCCAGGCCTACCGCGATGGAGGCCAGAAAGATGGTTGTTGTGTAGAAGGCGGGCGCATAGGCGGACTTGCCGCCCAGCATTTCGTGGGCCTCATAGGCTTCCGCCCCGCAGACCAGCAGGATGGGCGCGGCCAGCGCCAGCAGGATCAGGAGTTTCCTGCGGTTTTTGATGATGGACGTACTGACTTCCAGATCCCATTTGGCATAGGCCTGGGAGCTGCTCAAGAGAAAGTTGTACAAATCTCTGCCGAAGCTCATAACTCCTCCGTTAGATTGGGCTGCCGTACCTCTCCCCGATACGGCGTCATCACGATGGCTTTTGTCAGCAATAAACGTTCCATTTTGCACAAGGAGGATCTTCCGGCAGCTAACAGGCTTATTTGTTTACAAAAGTGTGCCTGGGGAAAGGCGCTGGCTTTGGGAGGTGTGTTAACAACTGTCAGCATTTTTTACACTTGTAGTGGTTTTTCCCCTTTGCGCGGCTTCCGAACGGCGGATGCCTGCTGCGCGAGAAGTCATACTCCTGGAAGGTGGAGGATGACTTCCCGCGGCAAGCTTCTCAATTTAGAGCGCCTGATGGATGCCACTTCTGAGATAGGCCCTGGGCAATGCTTTCGTCGTCGTGGCTTCTCCCACGACGACAACATTGCTTCCTGTGCCCAGAGCAATACCGGCGTCACCGGCAATGCGGTCTATGGAAACGGTATTGTTGCCATTGCCCGCCTCAAGACGGGAATTTCCTTCCATCTCCTTGACATGCACACGGTTGTCGCCCTTGCCAAGCCGTACCACGGCGTCTCCAAGCAGCGTTGACAGAGAGAGTTCGTTATTGCCGTCGCCAAAAATCAGCTTGATCTTTCCAGACAGGAAAGCGTCGGAAACCTTGTTGTTACCGCATCCTACCTCAAAGACCACATTCCCGGATAAACTGAGGCCCCCGAAAAAGTTATTGCCGCCACCTACGGAGATCCCGGCATTTCCAGACGCATTTGCCAGGAAGAAGGTATTATTGCCGTTGCCAAGAGTTATTCTGGCGTCGTCAGTTGCGGAGAGGAAGAGGCCGTTATTCCCATTCCCCATATCCAGCGTTGCCCTGTCTCCCACAAACGCAAAGAGGCGGTTTGAGCCGTTGCCAAGAGATGCGGAAGCGTCGCCTGAAAGGCCAAGGGTGAAATGGTTGCTCCCATCCCCGGCGGTAAGGGTACCGCCATCAAGGGAAAAGAGTCCGCTGTTATTTCCATGGCCAAAGCTGATGGAAGCGGCGGTGGCATTCATATAGAGCGTATTGTTCCCATCGCCAAAAGCAAGCGTTGAATTTTTTGCTGTAAGGACCAGGGAGGTTCCCTGTACGGTATTGTTGCCGTTCCCTGTGCGCAAGGAGCTGTTTTCCAACAATGCCGCCTGAAAAAGGTTATCACCTTCTCCAAGATCTATGGAAGCATTACGGATGACATTCCCTGACAGGCTGTCATTGCCACCCCCTGTCGCAATGCTCACATTGCTGACATCATCCGCAAGAATGATCGTGTCGTTGCCATCGCCGGTTGTGATGGTTGTGTCGTTTGCCCAGTTGAATACGAGATTGTCGCCATTGCCGCCATGTACGGATCCCGCCGTGACATTGATGATAATGGAGGCGGCATCCGCTGTCAGCGTGTTGCCCGCCGTTTCCTGAAACACTGTTCCATCCGCGCCATAGGTGCGCGTCATGTCAAATTCCTTATAGTAGACGGAGGTGGTTCCATCAGCCGCTTCCTGAATGACAACGGTATCCGCAAAGGAAAGCGTCAGGTCAGGAGCATTTTTTCTGGTCAGCGTTGTTTCATATGCCGAGGCCGGATTTTCGACAGTATTCCGTTCTTCGGCGGGAATGGCAGCGCCCTCAATCGGCGGATCAGCCGGTGCGCTCTGGCCGGATTCCTTTCGGGAAACCTCCACCAGCGTGCCGGAGGTGGCGCCGCCTCTCAAGGTCGTTTTTGTGCCTTCACGGTATTCGATGGGAGGCTCGGTAATGTTGAGGGAAGCGCGTCTCTGTTCTGTCGCGGTTGTGGATGCCGCCTGGGTACGTGCCGCAAGTTCCTGTGCCTGTGCGGAGATGCTTGCCTTATCCGCGGGAAGGGAAGTGTCTTTCAGAGAGGCCGCCCTCTCTGTGGCATCAGGATCGGCGATGATCCCCTGTGTCATGGCTGGTATTTCCTGTGGCGGGATCGACGATGAGAAGGCAATAGGCGATGTCATGATTCTTCTCCATGTTTTATGCCGCGTCCACCCAACATTCGCATTGGGCGATGATCGTTTGGACGGCATCTTCCATTCCTTCAGGGGGATACTTATATATTTTCAGTAGTCTTTTGACAAGGCGACGCATTCCAGCTCTTGCGGATTCCTTTTTTTGCCAATCAATGGTTCTGTTTTTACGCAGACATTCCGCGAGTTCCCGTGTCAGGGCAATTAATTCATTGTTTTTGTAAAAATCCGTAATGGCGGCAGGCTTGCACAGGGCGTCATAAAACGCCAGCTCCTCCGTGGTCAGGCCAAGTTTATCGCCTTCCTTGTGAGAATTTACAATTTCCCCTGCCATACGCAGTAATTCCTCAATCACTTCTTCATTGCTGATATGTCCATTGAAATATTTGTTCATTAATGACTTTAGTATTTCTGAGAATTTTTCAGATTTTACAATATTTGTACGATTATATATGGAAATTTGCTCTATCAGGAGTTTTTTCAAAAGTTCAACGGCAAGATTTTTCTCGTCCATTTTTGAAATCTCTTCCAGAAATTTTGGATCAAAAATGGAAAATTCAGTTTGCGCATCAGCAAATAAATTGATGACTCCATCAGTTTTTATACTATGTTTCAAAAGTTCATTGATACGGTCATTTATTTCTGTGAGCGTAAATTGTTTTCCATTGCCTCCCGCCGCAAGACGAACAACGGTAATGCGGACGGCTTCAAAGAAAGCCGCCTCCATGCGTGTTGTCTCATCCACAAGGCTGGCGCACAGGGAAAGAGCTTGCCTCATGAGCAGGGCTTCCTTTATCAGGATAGTTTTTGTGGATTGGGCATCATCTTGCCCTTTGCTCTTTTCCAGAATGAAGTTAACCGCGCCTGTGATAATTTTTGCCTTTTGCAGGTCAGAAGTTTGCATGAAGTCTGAATAGGTGTATCCATACATCATATCTCTGCAGACAGACAATTTTTCTCTGAATTTTAGCAAGGCTGTCTTGCCTATATCCGTATCGCCATAGTTGGAGTTATCCCTGCTGGTGTAATCCTTCATGGCCTGCTTCAGGGCACTGGCAATGCCAACATAGTCAACGACCAATCCACCTTCCTTATCCTGAAAAACTCTGTTCACTCTGGCAATGGCCTGCATAAGGTTATGTCCATGCATAGGCTTGTAAATATACATGGTGGCAAGGGAGGGCACGTCAAAGCCTGTCAACCACATATCCACAACTATGGCAATTTTAAGCAAGGATGCACTATCCTTGAATCGTCTGGCCATTTCCTCCTTGTGCGATGTGTTGCCTATCAGCGTGCGCCAGTCTTCCGGATCGCTGTTGCTCCGTGTCATGACAATGTCAACCTTTTCCGTCCAGTCCGGACGCAATTCAAGAAGTTTGTGGTAAATCTTTATGGCAATGTCTCTGGTATAGGCCACAATCATAGCCTTGCCGGTGAGCAGACTGGCGCGATAGGATTCATAATGCTCAAGAATATCCCGAACGAGCGAATCTATTGTTTTGTCGGCCCCAAGAATTGCCTCCATTTTTCCAAGATCGCGTTTACTTTTTTCAATTGCATAGGGATCGGCATTCTGAGCCATGTGGTCATATTCATCATCAAGAAGCTTCAGAATTTTGTCATCCAGTTTGAGTTGGATTACGCGACTTTCATAATAGACAGGGCGTGTTGCCCCATCCTCAACCGCCTGCGTCATGTCGTAGATATCAATATAATTGCCGAATACTTCCCGCGTATCCCTGTCCCTGTCTGAAATTGGGGTTCCCGTAAATCCGATAAAGGAAGCATTTGGCAGACTGTCACGTATGATTTTGGCCATACCTACGGTTGTTTTTGTTTCAAGTTCTCCTTGCTCATTGGTACGAGTGGAAATCTTTGGTACAAGGCCGTAGTGTCCCCTATGCGCTTCATCTGCCATGACCACGATATTTTTGCGGGTGGAGAGAGTTTCGCCTCCCTCTTCAAATTTTTGCATGGTCGTGAAAATAATGCCATTGGCGGCCCTGTGCGCGAGTAGTTCTCGCAAATTCTTCCTGCTGTCGGCCTGTTGCGGCGTTTGCCGTAAAAAATCCTTGCAACGGGAAAATTGTCCGTATAATTGGTCGTCAAGATCATTTCTATCCGTAAGAACGACAATAGTCGGACTTTCAAGGGTTTTTTGCAGGGCATGAACATAAAAAACCATAGAGAGGGATTTTCCACTTCCCTGTGTATGCCAGAACACTCCCGCCTTACCATCAGTATGTATTGCCTTTTGTGTGGACTCTAGCGCCTTTTTCACTGCAAAATACTGATGATAGGCCGCGAGTATTTTGAACGTTTTTTCGCCATCCATATTGAAACAGATGAAATTTTGCAGAATATCAAGAAAGCGGGCCTTTTCAAACAATCCTTCAAAAAAAATATCAAAAGTGGCGTATTGGGTATGTTCATAACTGCCGTCTTTGGTTTTCCATTCCATGAACCTGTCTTCCCCGGAAGTGATTGTTCCGGCTTTGGAAATGGTAAAATCGCTCATTACGCAAATGGCGTTATAGGCAAACAGCGATGGAATTTCGTCTTTATATGTCTGAAGTTGCAGGTAGGCCTCAGATGCGCTTGTTTCTTCCCGTGAAGGTGATTTCAACTCCATGACGACAAGGGGAAGTCCATTGACAAACAGCACCACATCAGGGCGTTTTTGGGAACGTTCCACAAAAGTCCACTGATTGATAATGGTAAAGTCATTTTTTTCAGTATGTTCATAGTCTATCAAGCGTACCAGTGCGGAACGCTGGGAACCGTTTTCAAAATAGGATACGGGAATTCCATTTTGCAGATAATCCATGAAAATCATGTTTTTTTGCAGGAGGGATCCGCTATCCAGATTTTTCAGCTTGTGGATGGCTTCGGCCACAGCCGTGTGGGGAAGTGGGGCATTTATCGCCTCCAGAGAAGATACGAGGGCAGCTTCATAGAGCGGGTTACGATAATCCCGGACAACATCCGGCCCGTACTGATACGAGTAGCCCAGCGAGTTTCTGAAAAGCTCGATAAGTCCGTTTTCATAATTTTCTTCAGTATAACTCATGGATTTTTCCCGGTTGGCATAGAGGTTGAAACGTCTTCCGCAATTTTATGCCCAAGGAGCGGGATTTTCAAGGATAAAAGGAGATGCGGGCCGACAAATGATAATTTAGCTGAATTACTTCAAGCTCTTTATCAGCAGCAGTTTTGCTGTTTAAACTGCCCTGACAATCAGGGGAGATTGGCCGATCTCTGCGATTACTCTAAAGCTAAAGTTGCTGTAACAGAACTTTCTCTTAGCACCTATTACTCAACAGAAAACATGCTACCCGGAAAGGCTGGCGCAGTAGATGCTGCCAGCTTGCCAACAACAACACAGGTAATAAAATGCCAAATTGGTGATGTGTTAATTTCTAACATTCGGCCATACTTTAAGAAAATTGTTTACTGCCATTCTAACTGTGGCTGTTCTATGGATGTTATTTGCTTTACTCCAAAATTGCCACGGTTGTCAGCTTATTTGTATAGTGCTCTGTATGCGGATTCTTTTTTCGATTTCATGGTAGCGGGTTCAAAAGGAACTAAAATGCCGCGCGGTGATAAACAGCAGATTATGACCTATGCTGTCCATATTCCCACCGAAGAAGAGATTAAAGTATTCAATGCTCTTGCCATACCAATCTTGGAGCAAATAGAAAATACTCACCGCGAAAACATACGGTTGTCATCTTTGCGAGACAGCCTTCTTCCCAAACTCATCTCCGGTGAGCTGGATGTCTCCGAACTCGGCATTTAGGCCGCTAAATTATCATTTACCTCCCCTCTTCCCTGGAATCGCATTCTCCCGCAAAATTTCGTCATGACACTTTTACAAAAAGGGAGGAGATAAGCTAATGTTGCGGATTATTTCAGAAATTCAGCAAAAAATGTTGCCTTGGCTGACCAACGAACAAATGCTGCACCTTCGGGAAGTTCTTATCGTTAGCTTGGGAGCTTTGGCGTTGGGTGAGGCAGACTCCTTGCCCCAGCCACAGACGGTGGACTGCCTTGAAGCATTCCTTACGGCCAAGCGCCTTGAAGGATGTTCGGAAAAAACGCTGCGATATTATCGGGCTACCATAGCAACCATGCTGGAACAAGTGAGGAAATCGCCGCAACAAATCGTTACGGACGACCTGCGGGTTTATCTGACGGAATATCAGGCAGCCAGAAAATCAAGCAGGGTAACTATTGACAATATCCGTCGAATCCTGTCTAGTTTCTTTGCATGGCTGGAAGATGAAGATCGAATCATCAAAAGCCCTGTGCGCCGGATTCACAAGGTCAAAGCCGCCCAGACCATCAAGGACACCTATACGGATGAAGCTCTCGAACGACTGCGTGATGCCTGTACGGCCACACGGAATTTGGCTATTATCGACATGCTGGCGTCAACCGGTATGCGTGTGGGCGAAATGGTTACGCTCAATCGGAGTAATGTTGATTTCGAAGAAAGGGAATGTGTCGTCTTTGGCAAGGGAAGCAAGGAACGTGTAGTGTATTTTGACGCCCGCACTAAAATACACTTGCAAAAGTATCTTGAAGAACGAAAAGATACCAATGAGGCACTGTTTGTTTCTCTGAAAAACCCCTATGATCGTCTTCAAATCGGCGGTCTTGAGGCTATGCTCCGGCGCATGGGTAGACGTTTGCAGCTCGCCCGGGTGCATCCCCATAAATTCCGTCGCACACTGGCAACAACCGCCATAGACAAGGGAATGCCCATTGAACAGGTGCAACAGCTTTTAGGGCATCAGAAAATTGATACGACCATGCACTACGCAATGGTGAGACAGCAAAATGTGAAATTGGCACACAGAAAATTTATAGGATGAACCATGCCGATTCTCTCTCTTTTTTATGGTATTATTGTACGCATGTACATGGAAGTAGGCGGAAAACACAATATGCCCCATATTCACGCGGAATATGCCGGTAAAAAGATTGTTATTTCACTTGACGGAGAAATTCTCCAAGGAAATTTTCCGTCCAAGCAACTTCAACTTTTAAAGGCATGGATGATCATTCATCATGAAGATTTGCAGGCAAACTGGGAATTGCTTTCCAGTGGTGAACCCATTTTCAGAATAGACCCGCTGAAGTAGGAGTCCTCCATGAATGAGCCAAGGATTGTATCTATCTCTCCTCTGTCGAATTACAAGCTTTTGCTGCATTTCTCGACAGGAGAAAGGAAGATTTTCGATGTCACACCGTATATAAAGGGAAGCTGGTTTGGGCAGCTCAAGGACACATCGTATTTTACAAAGGTGCAAATCATTTCCCACGGCGAAGGGATAGCATGGCCTGATGGACAGGATATTGCCCCGCATGAGTTGTATGATTTAAGTATTGGCGTTAGATAACAAGGCCGCGAGGAAAAGATGAACCGCCTGACCAAAGAACTCTTGGAACTGTTCCAAAAGTCCCACGAGCTGGAAGCACAGATTAATAAACATCTGGGGGCGATTGGGTATGAAATGTAATATTACTCAAACCACTCTTGGAGAACTGTCTGTTGGAAGGCGCGGGTATTATGGACTAGGTGCGCCAGCAGTTCCTTATTCCCCTAGCTTATACACTTACCTGAGAATTACAGATATTAATGATGATGGAACGCTGAATATGTCGGATTTGAAATCCGTCTCGGCTGATAACGCGTCTGATTATCTGCTAAAAATAAACGATATAGTATTTGCGAGAACTGGTGCAAGCACTGGAAGGAACTATTTCTACGATGGGACAGATGGTGATTTTGTTTTTGCTGGATTTTTAATTAAATTTTCCCTTGATCCAAGTAAAGTTAATCCTAGATATGTCAAATACTACTGTCAGTCAAAGGAATATCGAGACTGGATTGCCGCTTTTAATACCGGGAGTACACGGGGCAATATTAACACCAAAACTTTAGCCTCTATGCCGATTAGACTTCCAGATATGGAAACACAGCATCGCATAGTTAACATTTTAGATGCATTAGAAAATAAGCGAAAGAACAATAAGCAGATAAATGATAATTTAGCTGAATTACTTCAAGCTCTTTATCAGCAGCAGTTTTGCTGTTTAAACTGCCCTGACAATCAGGGGAGATTGGCCGATCTCTGCGATTACTCTAAAGCTAAAGTTGCTGTAACAGAACTTTCTCTTAGCACCTATTACTCAACAGAAAACATGCTACCCGGAAAGGCTGGCGCAGTAGATGCTGCCAGCTTGCCAACAACAACACAGGTAATAAAATGCCAAATTGGTGATGTGTTAATTTCTAACATTCGGCCATACTTTAAGAAAATTGTTTACTGCCATTCTAACTGTGGCTGTTCTATGGATGTTATTTGCTTTACTCCAAAATTGCCACGGTTGTCAGCTTATTTGTATAGTGCTCTGTATGCGGATTCTTTTTTCGATTTCATGGTAGCGGGTTCAAAAGGAACTAAAATGCCGCGCGGTGATAAACAGCAGATTATGACCTATGCTGTCCATATTCCCACCGAAGAAGAGATTAAAGTATTCAATGCTCTTGCCATACCAATCTTGGAGCAAATAGAAAATACTCACCGCGAAAACATACGGTTGTCATCTTTGCGAGACAGCCTTCTTCCCAAACTCATCTCCGGTGAGCTGGATGTCTCCGAACTCGGCATTTAGGCCGCTAAATTATCATTTATCGTTTGATTAACGCTTATTTTTTGATCAAGCGAATAAAGGTAACGTCCAATAGTTTTTTGTTCTTTTTCACTTGGTAATATAATATTGAGATTTTTTAAATCTCTTATTGTAACATGCCCTAATCCTGTTGTTTGTTTATTTGAAGCAATAGCAGAAAAAATTGTTTTGAATGATTTAAGAAGATAATAAAAGAATATTTTATCTACAAAATATTTGGGAATAACCTTAAAAATATGTTGGTTCAACCAACCATCGGGCAAATTATACCAAAATACATCAATGGATGTCTCAGGATTCCCAGACCATGAAAATAGCATATCCCCTTTGGTAAGATGAACGTCATCTCCATAGTCTTTCTCCGTAAATTTGGTTTGACTGGTAATACCATTCTTTAATTCAGCAATTTTGATAATCGGTTTTCCTTTTGAGGAAAAGTTAATCTTTTTAAAAGCTAATCCATTTTTCCATTGAGCTAGATCAAACAGTGCGTAAGAATTAGATTTCATACCCAATCGCCCCCAGATTTTTCCGTATCTGCGCTTCCAGTTCATGTGACTTGGCAAAAAGTCCTGAAAGTTCTCCTGTCAGACGCGCCATCTTTTCCTCAAACGGTTCGCCGTCGTCCTTTTGTTCCTCAATGCCCACATAGCGCCCGGGCGTCAGGATAAAATCCTGTCTGGCAATAGCCTCTGTGGAGGCAAGGGCACAAAATCCCTTTACGTCTTCCAGCGTTCCGTCGGTATAGGCGGTATAGGTTCGGGCAAGTTTCCGGATGTCCTCTTCTGTCAGCTCCCGCAGTCTGCGGCTCACCATTGTGCCCATGTTCCGGGCATCCACAAACAGCGTTTTCCCCTTCTGTTTCTTGTCTTTGGCCAGAAACCAGAGGGAGACGGGGATTTGCGTGGTATAGAAAAGCTGCGGTGGCATGGCAATGATACAATCCACCAGATCCGCCTCAATGATTTTTCGGCGTATGCCGCCTTCCCCACTGGACTGCGAAGACAGGGAGCCATTTGCCAGAACCATGCCCATGCGTCCGTTTGGGGCCAGATGCCAAATCATGTGCTGCAACCACGCGAAGTTGGCATTTCCGGCCGGCGGTGTTCCATAGTGCCAGCGCACATCCTCTTTCAGTTTGTCGGCTCCCCAGTTGGACAGATTGAAAGGCGGATTGGCCATGATGAAATTGGCCTTGACCGTGGAATGCCTGTCAGCAAAAAAAGTATCGGCGGGATAGCCGCCAAGGTCAGCTTCAATGCCGCGAATCGCCAGATTCATCTGGGCCATTTTCCATGTGGTAGGGTTGGCGTCCTGCCCAAAAATAGATATTTTGTTGATATTGCCACCATGATTTTCAACAAATTTGGCAGACTGCACGAACATACCGCCGGAACCGCAACATGGGTCATAAACACGTCCGTCATATGGCTGTAAAATTTCTACAAGCGTTCTCACAATACATGAAGGGGTATAAAACTCGCCAGCAAGTTTTCCTTCCTGCTCGGCAAACTGTTTCAGGCAATATTCATAAGTGCGCCCAAGCAAATCTTTTTCATTTCCATGTTCGTGCATTTCAACATTTGTAAACAAATCAACAACATCACCAAGCCTGCGTTTGTCAAGTTCAGGTCTTGCAAAATTTTTGGGCAATATATCCCTGAGCCGTTGATTTTCCGCTTCAATAGCCAGCATTGCGTTGTCAATAACAGTGCCAATTTCAGGAGTATGCGCGGCTTTCGCAATGACTGTCCAACGTGCTGTCTGTGGAACAAAAAAAATATTTTCAGCGGTATACTCGTCTCTGTCCTCTTCAAAGCCTTGTCCCTCGGCCTTGAGTTCCTGATATTTGCCTTCAAATCTGTCTGATATGTATTTGAGAAAAATCAGGCCAAGCACAACAGACTTGTATTCAGAGGCATCCAGATTTCCACGCAGTACGCAGGCCGCTTTCCAAATCCGTTCTTCAAAGCCGATTTCACTGGTATTTGTTGCCGCCATTTTAGGTATCCTTTTGAATTTTTTAAATTTACCCTTCAATTTGACTCCTACAACTGACTCTTATAGGCGCTGGATGTCAAGATGTGTGGCTGGATTTTGCAAAACAATCTTTTTCATAATTCATTGAAATGAAATATAAAAAATATAGGTGTGATCGCGTTTTTTCCCCATGCGGAGGAAAAAAGCGCGGCTTCTGTTGGGGAGACTGTCTGAAAAAGCCCTCCGCAAAGAGGGCTTTTTCAGGGATGCCGTTTCCCTCACGGGAAGGGCATCAGGGAAGAGGCGTCGTGCCTAGGCGGGCAGCAGCCAAGACAGCGGGCCGACCATGAGATAGGTCAGCACGGCAAGGATCAGCGTGAGAGCGATGCTGTGCCCGATGGTGAAGCGGAAGAGCGAGCCTTCCTGACCCACGGTGTTGGTGGCGGCGGTGGCCACGGACAGGGACTGCGGCGACACCATCTTGGCAAAGCAGCCACCGGCGGCGTTGGCGGCCACGGCCAGTTCGGGGCGCATGCCCACGGCGATGGCGGTGTCCTTCTGCATACCGCTGAACAGCGCGCAGGCGGACGTGTCAGAGCCGGTGAGGAAGACGCCGATCCAGCCGATGATGGGGGCGAAGAAGGCGAAGAACGCGCCCGTGCCGGTGAAGGCCAGTCCCAGGGTGGAGCTCATGCCGGAGCTGTTCATCAGATACGCCAGACCCAGAATCATGGCGATGGTCAGAATGGGGAAGCGCAGCTGCAGCAGTGTGCGGAACAGGCAGGCGACGGCGCGGCCGAAGCTGTAGCCGCGCATGAGCGGCACGGAGACGAAGCCGGAAAGGAGAATGGCGGTACCGCCCGCGGAGAGCCAGTTGAAGGTGTATCTGGCGGCATAGTTGGAACCGTTGGGCCTGACGATGTTGCCGTCAAGACCGGGCCAGCCAAAGGAGAAAAGAGCGCCGGGAATGCCGTTGAGAATGGCCTTGAAGCTGGACAGACCCCAGAAGAAGACGAAGACGGCCAGAATCAGATACGGGCCCCAGGCGCGCAGGACGGCGCCGGTGGAATAGCCCTTTTCCGAGTGGCTGACGGGTTCGTCGTTTTCAAAACGGAAGATGCTGACGGGCTTCCAGACCTTGAGTAGGGCAATCAGGGCCACGATGGTCGCAAAGGAGGAGAAAATATCGGGCAGGGTGGGGCCGTGGAGATTGGAGACGGCAAACTGGACGCCCGCGAAGACAACGCCGCTCACAAGGATGGCGGGCAGCACTTCCATCATGCGTTTGAAACCGCACATGACGGTACAGACCCACAACGGCACGATGATGGCCAGAATGGAGAGCTGGCGGCCGGCAATGGCGGTGACGGTCATCTGATCGAGCTGCGACACGGAGGCCGCGGTGATCAGGGGAATGCCGATGGCGCCGAAGGCCACGGGGGCCGTATTGGAAAGCAGGGCGATACCCGCGCCCCAGCGGGGGGAGAATCCGAGGCCCACCAGCATGGCGGCGGCGATGGCCACGGGCGTGCCGAAGCCGGCGGTGCCTTCCAGGAAGCCGGAGAAGGCGAAGGCGATGAAGAGGGCCTGCAGGCGGCGGTCGTCGGTAATGCGCGCCAGCGAATCCTTGATGATCTCAAATTCGCCGGATTCCACCGTCATGTTATAGACCCAGACGGCCGTGATGACGATCCAGACGATGGGGAAGAGGCCGAAGGCCGCGCCGTGGAAAACGGCGTTGACGGCCAGCTGGGCGGGCATGCCCCAGACGAAGAAGGCCACCAGCAGGGCTCCGGCAAGGCCGAACGCCGCGGCGATATGCCCTTTGGCCTGCCTTACGGCCAGCATGTAGAAGAGGATAATCAAAGGTACGGCCGCCGCCAGAGCGGACAGCCATAAGCTTCCGGCAGGTGTGAACTGCTGAGCCCAAGGCATGGTGCTTCTCCCATGTGTAAAGACGCGGAGGGCCGGAGGGCGACACCCATATGTCGCACGCGGCTGGTTCCAGAATAATAAGAAAATCCTACTCCGGCACGGGGAAAAAAGCAATACGTGAGGGAAAAGAACAGGACTGACTGTGCGAGGAACCAATCTTTCCCCGTACCGGAAACCAGACGCCCCCGGCGCGGACGGGTCGCGCCGGGGGCGTACAAAAACGCTGGCTGTTTTTTTCTACAGCGCGGGCATGCCAATACGCGGCAGAGCGGATTCCAGCGCATACCCCATGCGCAGCAACGGCGCCTCGTCAAAGGCCTTGCCAATGAGCTGCATGCCAACGGGCATGCGGCTGTCCGCGCCGAGACCGGCGGGGAGGGTCAGGCCGGGAAGCCCCGCGAGGTTGAGGGAGAGCGTGTAGGCGTCCATCAGGTAGCATTGCAGGGGATCGGCGTTGCGGCTGCCCAGTTCCCAGGCCGTCACGGGCGAGACCGGCGTCAGCAGGGCGTCGCACTGTTCCAGGGCCGCGTTGTACTCGTCGCGGATGAGGCGGCGCACCTGGGCGGCCTTGCGGTAATAGGCGTCGTAATAGCCGGAGGAAAGGACATAGGTACCGAGCAGGATACGGCGTTTGACTTCCTGCCCGAAGCCTTCGCTGCGTGAGCGCACATAGAGATCGGCGAGGTCGCGCACGTCCGCGGCACGGCGGCCGTAGCGCACACCGTCAAAGCGGGCGAGGTTGGAACTGGCTTCGGCCATGGCAAGGATGTAGTAGGTGGCGATGGCCGCATCCGTATGCGGCAGGCGCACCTCCACGATGCGGGCACCGGCGCTCCGGGCCGCGTCAATGGCGGCTTCACAGACATCGCGTACCTCGTGGGAAAGGCCTTCCCCATAGAATTCGGCGGGGAGGCCGAGCGTTTTCCCCTTGAGGCCGTCGCCGGTCAGCCCGGCGGCATAGTCTTCCGCGGGGCGGGGATCGCAGGTGTTGTCCCGGCCGTCATGCCCCGCAATGACGCCCAGTACGCGGGCGCAGTCCTCCACCGATCGGGCCAGCGGCCCCACCTGATCCAGCGACGAGGCGTAGGCGATGAGGCCGTAGCGGGAGACGCGGCCATAGGTCGGCTTGAGGCCCGTGCAACCGCACATGGCGGCGGGCTGGCGGATGGAACCGCCGGTATCCGAGCCCAGCGAGGCAAAGCATTGTCCGGCGGCCACGGACGCCGCGGATCCGCCGGATGAGCCGCCCGGAATGCGGGAGGGATCCCACGGGTTGCCGGTTTTTTGCCATGCGGAATTGTCGGTGCCGGAACCCATGGCGAATTCGTCCATATTGTTCTTGCCCAGCAGGACGGCTCCCGCTCCCTTGAGTCGTTCCACGACAAAGGCATCGTAGATGGGCATGAACCCCTCAAGAATGCGCGAGGCGGCCGTGGTGGGCATGCCCGTGGTCGAAAGGGCGTCCTTGACGGTGACGGGGACGCCCCAGAGGGGCTTGTCCGGATCCGGGCCCGCGCTGTCCAGATCGCGCGCCCGGGCAAGAGCGCCTTCGGCATCCACATACAGCAGTGCGCCGAGGCGGCCTTCCGTCGCCTCTATACGGTCAAGGCAGGCCGCGGTAGCGGCTTCGGCGCTGATTTCGCGAGCCTGGAGCCTGCGCGCCAGTTCGGAAAGGGAAAGCGAACAGATATCGGTCATAGCGGGATTCCTGAATCAAGTGTCGTTGCGGCGGGAGTTTTTTCTAAACGATACGCGGGACAAGGAAGAGTCCCTCGTCGCGTTCCGGCGCATTTTGCAGCACCTCTTCCCGGCTGCGGCGGCGTTCGGCCCGATCTTCCCGCATGGCGGAGGCGTGCGGCACTGGGTTGTAAAGAGGTTCGATGCCGTCGGTGTCCACCTTGGAAAGGACTTCCATGTAGGCGAGGATATCGCCGAATTGCCGGGCAAACAGGGTTTTTTCTTCTTCCGTGACAGAGAGACGGGCAAGCGCCGCCATGTGGGCGACGGTTTCTTTGCTGATTTCCTGCGACATACGCGCTTCCTTGCAAGAATGGGTTCCGCCGGTGACCGCGTCGTTGGCGGTGTGGTGAAAGAGTAGCCGAAACAACCCCGGCTGCCAAAGCAAAAATGGGGAGGCCCGTGCCTGCGTTTTTATTGCGCGCCGGAGGGCAGACGGAGTTTATAGGACGGCAGGGGGGTCGTGCCGATGCCCCCCGCGGCGGGCTGTGCCGAGGCGGGCGCGGGCGCGGGTTGCTCGGGGGTGGGCGGCAGGCCTTCGACAAGAGGCTGACCCTGTTCGTCCACGGCGGGCAGGCCCTGCATGCGCAGGGCGGCGCGTTGCCGCACGGCGGCGCGTACCCGACGGAAATCGCTGACGTCCAGCGGTTTGATGCCGGTTGCGGCGGGCTGGAAGAGGTAAAGCTTCTGGTGGGCGACGCCGCTGGCGTCCCAGCTGATGGGGGCCATGCTCCAGAGCGGGCGCAGGGAGCGCACGTGTCTGGTGACAGCCTGCGAGGTTTCGCGGGCGGAAAGGTTGAGATTGGCGGCAAAGCGGGCGAAGTCGTAACCCAGGGCCGTCCAGAAGTCGCTGCCGGGGGCGCGCAGCGTTTTGGGCGCGCGCGCCGGATCCCATGCGCCGGGGAAGACGGTCAGCAGGTACCTGTCGGCATCAGGGAGGGTCTTGCCTGAGAGGCTTTGTTCCCAGGGGTTGGTACCCAGCAGGACAAGCCGATCCTCGCCGTTGTAGAGCAGGCTTGTCGTAATGTGCGGCACATGCTTCCAGACGCCGGGCAGGAAGAGTGCCTCAAAGGCGGTGTTGGGAATGGGCGTGCCGCTGCCTTCCCGCTGCTCCGGCCGGATGAGCCGGGCGGCCGCCTCTGGCCAGGAGCCGCTGTCGGCGCTGTTGTACGCTGCCTTTTCCAGAGAGAGGCCTTTTTCCCGGAGCGCGCTCTCAAACAGGTCCGTCATGCGCAGGCTGTACTGATCCGTTGGGTGGAATGCGCCAAAGCTGCGGATACCCAGCGTATCCGTGGAAAAATTGACGATGGCGTCGATCTGATCGCGGCGGCTGGTGAAGAAGCGCCATGCGCGCGAACCCTCGTCGCCGGTTTCCAGCGCGGGCATGAAGGCAAAGAAAACCCGTTTTTCCAGCAGGCCGGCCTTGCGGGCAGCGGCATAGGCGGAGGCGTACAGAGGGCCGCCGACGACGGCGTTGGCGGCGGGCAGGGCGTTGACCCTGGCGATCCAGTCGCCGGCGGAGGTGTTGACGACATGCAGTTTGATTTTGATGCCGTTGTCCTGCAGGTCCTTGACGGCCAGGTTGGCGCCCTGGATGATTTTGCTGGCAATGGGAGCATAAGGGCCGCTCCGGGGCAGGGCAAGGGCAATCTCCGGTTCCGGGGGCGGCGGCGCTGTACGGCGCATGCCCGGCATCTGACAGGCGGAAAGGCAGAAGGCCACGACAAACAGCAGGAGCGGGAGGGCCGTTTTTCGTTTCATCAAAGCTTCCTTTGTTGTCTGAAACCTCCCCCTTCAGGAAGAAAAGGCGGTTTCATATGTGCAACGTGAAGCCACTCTAGCCTACAACAGGCGGAAAGGCAAAAATTTCCGTCAAGGACGCCCAGGGCCGACAGGGCGCGCCGCCCCTTCTGACGCCCTTGCGGCGCGAGGGCAAAAAAGAGCCTTCCGCCATGACGGAAGGCTCTTTATCAGTTCTGCCTCAGGGCGGCACAGGGCCGCGAGAGTTATTTTTTCACTTCGTAGTCGGCGTCCACCACGTCGTCGCCGTTGTTGCCGCTGTTGCCGCCAGCTGTGCCAGCGGCGCCGCCGGGCTGTGCGCCCGCGTTCTGGGACTGCTGCTGATAGAGCTGTTCGGCCAGCTTGTGGGACGCCTTTGCCAAGTCCTCGGTAGCGGCCTTGATGGCGTCGGTGTTTTCGCCTTCCATTTCCTTGCGCAAGGCGGCGATTTTGCTTTCAAGATCGCTCTTCAGGGCGGCGTCGGCCTTGTCTCCCAGATCGCTGAGCGATTTTTCCGTACCGTAAATCAGGCTGTCGGCATGGTTGCGGGCTTCGATGAGCTCCTGCTTTTTCTTGTCGTCGCTGGCGTGCTGTTCGGCTTCGCGCACCAGACGCTGAATGTCTTCTTCCGACAGACCGGACGAGGACTGAATCTTGATGGACTGTTCCTTGCCCGTGCCAAGATCCTTGGCGGAGACCTTCACGATGCCGTTGGCGTCGATGTCAAAGGTCACCTCGATCTGCGGCACACCCCGGGGCGCCGGGGGGATGCCGGTCAAATCGAACGCGCCGAGGCGCATGTTGTCCGCCGCCATGGGGCGTTCGCCCTGGAAGACGTGGATGGTCACCGAGGGCTGATTGTCCGCCGCCGTGGTAAACACGTTGCTCTTGCGCGTGGGGATGGTCGTATTGCGCTCGATCAGCTTGGTAAACACGCCGCCCATCGTCTCAATGCCCAGAGACAGCGGTGTCACGTCAAGCAGCAGCACGTCCTTCACGTCGCCGGTCAGGATGCCGCCCTGAATGGCCGCGCCCATGGCCACGACTTCGTCAGGATTGACGGATCTGTTGGGATCCTTGCCAAAGAAGTCGCCCACCACCTTCTGCACCAGAGGCATACGGGTCATGCCGCCCACAAGGATGACTTCGTCAATCTGGCCGGGTTCCAGGCCGGCGTCCTTGAGCGCCTTTTTGCAGGGTTCGATGGTGCGATCCACGAGATCGCCCACCAGGGATTCCAGCTTGGCGCGGCTGATCTTCATGGTAAGGTGCTTGGGGCCTGTCTGATCCGCCGTGATGAAGGGCAGGTTGACTTCCGCCTCCATGGAGGTGGAAAGATCCTTCTTGGCCTTTTCCGCCGCTTCCTTCAGGCGTTGCAGGGCCATGCTGTCCTTGGAGAGGTCGATTCCGCCGTTCTCCTTCTTGAACTCTTCCACCAGATAGTTGATGACACGCTGGTCGAAGTCTTCGCCGCCGAGGAAGGTGTCGCCGTTGGTGGCGCGTACTTCCACGACATTGTCGCCCACTTCAAGAATGGAAATATCGAACGTGCCGCCGCCAAGGTCGAAGACCGCGATTTTCTCGTTGGCCTTCTTGTCGAACCCGTAGGCCAGCGATGCGGCCGTCGGCTCGTTGATGATACGCTTCACCTCCAGGCCGGCAATACGGCCCGCGTCCTTGGTGGCCTGGCGCTGCGCGTCGTTGAAATAGGCCGGTACGGTAATGACGGCTTCGGAAACCGTTTCGCCAAGGTAGGCTTCCGCATCGGCCTTCAGTTTCGCCAGAATCATGGCCGAAACCTCCGGCGCGCTGTACACGCGGCCATCGACTTCCACGCCCGCGTCGTCATTGGCGGCCTTGGTGATGGCGTAGGGCGAATGTTCCTTCCAGCGATCAACCTCAGGGGTGGCGTACTTGCGGCCCATCAGGCGCTTGATGGCGAAAATGGTGCGTTTGGGATTGGTGACGGACTGGCGCTTGGCGATTTCGCCCACAAGGCGTTCCTTGTCGGTGAAAGCGACGACGGAAGGCGTCGTGCGCCCGCCTTCGGGATTGGTAATGCACTTGGGCTCCTTGCCCTCCATCACATATACGCAGGAGTTCGTGGTCCCAAGGTCGATGCCGATAATCTTGGACATATGGAAAACCCTCCTCAAGGGGAAATTCTGTCATCTTCGAGCTAGAAGTAAGTCGTTCTCCCCGCTCGTCCAGAGGTGGGGGAGGATTTTTTTGCAAAAAACCCCGTTTCGCGGCGGGGCTTATTGACCTTTCGGGTCAAGGGGGCGTACTTGGGAAGTACGTATGACTGTTTGCCTTCGAGGGAAGGCGGCAAAAGGAGGAAGCCATGACTTTGAGCAGACGTCAGATGTTGTGTGGGCTGGGCGGGTGTATGGCTGTTGGCGGCGCGGCGGCGCTGCTGGGCGGTGAGGCGCGCGCGGCGGAAAAGGCCCCGGCGGGCCGGTTCCAGCAGGTGAACGGCGATTTCGGCTGGAAGCCCCATAAGCTGGATCCTGAGGAATGTTCCCTGGTTGCCTATGATGGCTACTGGCACAAGGGCTATGCCTGCGGCTACGGGGTGTTTTACGGCATTATCGGTGTGATGGGCGAAAAGTTTGGCGCGCCGTACAACCAGTTCCCCTATACCATGCTGGAAGCCAACAAGGGCGGCATTTCCGACTGGGGCACCATCTGCGGCGCGCTGTACGGCGCGGCCGCGGCCTACGCGCTGTTCTGGGGGCGCGACGAGCGCACGCCCATGGTCAACGAGCTGTACCGCTGGTACGAAAAGACGCCCTTGCCCATATTCAACCCCGGCGACGCCGCGCGGGGCGTCAAGGGCGATGTGTATCAGAACGCCTCCGGCTCCGTGCTGTGCCATATCTCCGTTTCCAAATGGTGCTACGCCAGCCGGACGGAAGCCAGCAGCAAGACGCGCAACGAGCGTTGCGGCCGCCTGACCGCCGACGTCTGCCGCAAGGCCGTGGAAATTCTTAATGCCAAGATCGATCAGGGCAAGAATTTCAAGGGAGCGTTCGCCAAGCAGGACGCCGTCAAGGCCTGCGGCGAATGTCATCAGACCAAGGGGAATGAGGTCAACTGGGCCAAGGGCGTCATGGACTGCACGCCCTGCCATGACGGGCGGTCGGCCCTTATGAACAAGTTCAAGGATCATCCGTAGGCGTCCCAACGGCGGCAGGGCGTTTGTTCTCCGCCGTGGGCTTGCGGCGCCGTTCCAGAAAGACCCAAAGAAACCGCTCCTTACAGGGGGCGGTTTTTTTGTTGGGGGGGTGGCGGGAGACTGGTTTTGCGCAGGGGCGGAGCCGGGCTACTGCAGCGGCAGGGAGGCGGCGTCGGGGAAAACGGGTACGGCAAGAGGATGCGGTTGCAGGAGCCATTCCTCAAGGCGGCGCAGCACGGCGTCGAGCCCTTCGCCCGTAAGGGCGGAAACGCCCAGCGCCTGGGGAAAGGCGTCGCGGAGTTCCGCGCGGGCGGGCGCGGGGAGCCTGTCCCATTTATTGAGGACGAGCAGGCGCGGGCGGTGAAGCAGTTCCAGCTCCTCCAGAATGGTTTCCACCGATGCCATCTGCGGCAGAAGATCGGGATGTGAGGCGTCGGCCACATGAAGAAGCACGCTGGCGGCGTCGAGCTCTTCCAGCGTGGCCCGGAAGGCGTCCATGAGCTCTTTGGGGAGATTGCGTATGAAGCCTACGGTATCGGCAAGGATGATTTCCCGCTCCGCCGGAAATCGGAGGCGGCGCGTGGCGGGATCGAGCGTGGCAAAGAGTTTGTCCGCCGCCGGAACGTCCGATCGCGTCAGGCTGTTCAGCAGGGTTGACTTGCCCGCGTTGGTATAGCCGACGAGCGCCGCCAGGGGGATGCCCTGCCGGTTGCGGCGGTTGCGGGTGAAGGAACGCTGCCTGCGCAGGCGATCGAGTTCCTTGCGCAGGCGCGCCATGCGATCGCGGATACGGCGGCGATCGGTTTCCAGTTTGGTTTCGCCGGGGCCGCGCCCGCCAATACCGCCCATGAGCCTGTCCATGGCGCGGTTTCTGCCGGTCAGGCGGGGTTGCAGGTAACGCAGCTGCGCCAGCTCCACCTGGAGTTTTCCGGCGCTGGTCACGGCATGCTGGGCGAAAATGTCCAGAATGAGCTGGGTGCGATCAAGTACCTTGCGCTCTGTGATATCCGCAAGGTTATGAAGCTGTGCCGGGGCCAGCTCTCCGTCAAAAACAAGCGTTCCCGCGCGCTGTTGCAGGGCCAGAACCTCAAGCTCGGCCATTTTCCCCTTGCCCATGATGAACTTGGGATTGGGCTGCGCCACACGCTGAATCATGCGTCCGGCCACCTCAAGTCCGGCGGTACGGGCCAGCTCGGCCAGTTCGTCAAGATGGCGTTCCTGCTGGATGCGGGGCAGGCTGGAAACGGAGACCAGCAATGCCCGGGGAGCGCCGGAGGCCTCCCGCGTGCCGCTGCCGTCGCGGGCCAGTTCCTCTTCCAGCGCTTCCGCCGTGGCGGCAAAGCTGGCCCCGGTGCGATCCCAGGGCTGGGGCGGATCCACCCGGTAGGGCGCGCCGCCTCCCTGGCCGGGCAGCAGATGCGCGGCCTGCCATTGCACGGGATCTCCCGCGGGATTGACGATCAGGACGATGACGGCGTCGAGCCGCAGGAAGAGCATATCCATCAGATCTTCCTGGCTGAGCGGGTCAGGCGTCAGATGGGTATGGAGCAGACGCAGCCCGCGCAGACGGCCCGCGCCCTCGCGTCCCCGGGGCAGTTCGGGAATGAGCAGGCTGCCGGGATCGCCGGCAATGACCATCTCCACGCGCCCCCGCCGGTTGATGAGCAAGCCGATCTGACGCCCCACGGCGCGCGACAGAAGAGCCAGCTCGCGCGCCTGCTCAAGAGTATAGACATCCCCGTGCGGGAAACGCCGGTTGAGCAGGCGCTGCAAGCCTTTCAGCTGGCTGGGCTTCAGACCCTGAAGATTTCCTTCGAGGCGGGAAATGCTAGTCTCCGGGGCGGATATAGGAGCAGATCAGCGCATCATAGCGCGACGTAGCCTCGAAGGCGCGCGAGGCCATGCGCTGCCGGAAGGGAAGCCCCACACGCATGTCGTGTTCGCCCATTTCCTGCCTGGCGGCTTCGTACCATTGTACTGACGGCAGCACAAGAACGCTGTGGAAATTCTTTGCCGCCGCACGGATCATGCAGGGGCCGCCGATATCGATTTCCTCCACGGCCTGCTCCAGCGAGAGCCTGCGCTCCACGGCCCCGGCGAAATCGTAAAGATTGACGCACACGAGATCGAACGGAAGAATGCCTTTTTCGGCAATGGTGCGCATGTGTTCCGGGTTGTCCTTGTTGCAGAGGATGCCCGCGTGGATTTTGGGATGCAGCGTCTTGACGCGGCCGCCCAGAATTTCGGGGAAGCCCGTGACGGTGCTGACGGCCGTTACCGGCAGGCCCGCCTTTTCCAGCGCTTTCTGTGTGCCGCCTGTGGAGACAAGCTCCACCTTGTGTTCCACAAGAAAGGAGGCAAAATCCACAAGGCCGGTCTTGTCCGTCACGCTCAGGATGGCGCGGCGGATAGGCAAAAAGTCCATGCGTTGAACTCCTTCTCCTCCGATATGACATCCGGAGGCTTCCTGAGGGTATGTTTTCTTCCGCGGCCGCCCCAGCCGACGGCCGGAGCTGTTCGCGTTGCCGTGCGGCTTGCCTCTCCCTGAAGGGAGAGGCCACGGAAACGTTTTCACCGGCGTTGCCGCCGTGTCAGGAACATCGTTTCCCCTGAAGGAGGGGAGGTTTCAGACCACAGACAAGGTTTTAATGAAATGTTGCGCGGTGTTGCGCCTCCACGCGCGGACAACCTAACTGAAAACGCGCTCCGGCGCAATGGAATGTCTTGCCCTCCTTTTCTGGCTCGGCTATGTTCTGTGCGGAAAATACGGGGGGTAATTTCGTGCGACAAACATTTATTTCCTGGAATGTCAATGGGTTGAGGGCTATTTCCGCCAAGGAGGAATGGCGCTGGTTCCGGGAGTCCGGGGCGGACGTCCTTGCCCTGCAGGAGACCAAGGCCGCGCCCGAACAGCTCTCTCCCGATCTGGCGCGGCCGGAAGGCTGGCATAGCGAATGGGCGTCGAGCTCCGTCAGGAAAGGCTATTCCGGCGTCGCTGTCTTCAGTCGCGCCCTTCCGATCGCCGTGCGCCGGGAGCTGCCGGAAACGGAGTGGCAGGGAGAGGGGCGCCTGCTGCATCTGGAATTCGAGCGTTTTCATTTTTTCAACGGCTATTTCCCCAACGGCGGCGCGGAAGAGCTGGACGGGAACGGCAAACCCACGGGGCGTTTCAAACGCCTTTCCTATAAAATGGGCTACTTTGACGCCTTTGTGCGCTATGCCGAGGAATGCCGCGCAACAAAACCCATTGTCGTCTGCGGCGATTTCAATATCGCCCACAGGGAGATAGACCTCGCCAGACCCAGGCGGAACGTCAAAAATACCGGCTTCCTGCCGGAGGAGCGCGCCTTTCTGGATCGCTTTGTCTCGCTGGGGTACATCGACACCTTCCGCCTGTGTCACGGCGATGAGCCCGACTGGTATTCGTGGTGGTCCTACAAGACGAGGGCCAGGGAGAAGAACATCGGCTGGCGTATTGATTATTTCTTTGTTTCCGAGGAGCTGCGTCCCCATGTGGCGGACGCGTGGATTGAGACCGGTGTCCGTGGTTCGGATCACTGCCCCGTCGGACTCTGCCTGGAGTTCTAGCCTCTCCTCCGCCGCCACGCCTCCCTCATTGATCTGGCTCCTTCCATGAACATATCGCGCGTTTTCATTCTCCGTCCCATTGCCACGTCCCTTCTTATGGCGGCGCTGCTGCTGTCGGGCCTGCTGGCGTACCGCTACCTCCCCATTGCCGCCCTGCCGCAAATCGACTACCCCACCATGCAGGTGCAGACCTTCTATCCCGGTGCTTCTCCCGAGGTGATGGCGGCTGTGGTGACGGCTCCGCTGGAGCGTCAGTTCGGCATCATGCCGGGGCTGGTGCAGATGTCGTCCCTGTCGTCGGCGGGGGCGTCGGTCGTGACGTTGCAGTTCGACCTGTCCGTGCCTCTGGATGTGGCGGAACAGGAGGTGCAGGCGGCCATCAACGCGGCGGACAACCTCCTGCCGCAGGGCCTGCCCAATCCGCCTGTCTACAACAAGGTCAATCCGGCGGACCCGCCCCTCCTGACGCTGGCGGTGGCAAGCGACGCCATGCCCCTGACCCGGCTTGAGGATCTTGTGGATACGAGGCTGGCGCAGAAGATTTCACAGCTGCCCGGCGTGGGCCTGGTGACGCTGTCGGGCGGGCAGCGCCCCGCCGTGCGCGTTCAGGTCAACCCCAGGGCGCTGGCGTCCGCCGGTCTGACGCTGGCCGATGTGCGTACCGCTGTGGATGCGGCCAACGTCAACGGCGCCAAGGGTAGTTTTGACGGCAAGGAGCGCGCCAGCACCATTGACGCCAACGATCAGCTGGGCTCCGCCGGGGACTATGCCCGGACCGTCATTGGCTACAGAAACGGCGCGCCCATCCGCCTCCAGGATGTGGCCAGCGTCGTCGAGGGGGCGGAAAACGCCCGCCTTGCCGCCTATGTGGCCGGCAAGGGGCGGGAGTTTCGCCCGGCCATCGTGCTGTCAGTGCAGCGCCAGCCCGGCGCCAATGTCATTGAGGTGGCGGACAGCGTCAACGCGCTCGTGCCGCGCCTGCGGGAAAGCCTGCCCGGCAACGTGGAGATTATCACCGTCACGGATCGCACGGCGACCATCCGCGCCACGGTGCACGACGTTCTTCTGGAACTGGCGCTGGCCATCGTCCTTGTCATCGCGGTCATCCGGCTGTTTCTGCACGACGCGCAGGCGACCGTCATTCCCGCGCTGGCCGTGCCGCTCTCTCTTGTCGGTTCGCTGGGCGTCATGTACCTTGCGGGGTATTCGCTCAATAATCTGACCTTGATGGCGCTGGTCATCGCCTCCGGTTTCGTGGTGGACGATGCCATCGTGGTCATCGAGAATATTTCCCGCTATCTTGAAGAGGGGCTGAGCCCACGGCAGGCCGCCCTGCGGGGGGCGGGGCAGATCGGCTTTACCATTATTTCCCTGACGCTGTCGCTGGTGGCCGTGCTGATCCCGCTGCTTTTCATGGGCGATGTGTCTGGACGCCTTTTCCGGGAATTCGCCGTGACGCTGGCCGTTGCCATTCTGATTTCGGCGGTTGTTTCCCTGAGCCTGACGCCCATGCTCTGTGCCGTGCTGCTTGGCAGGAAACATGGTAAAGGCAAGGAGCACGGCGCCTGTTTTGGCGCGCTGCTGCGCTGGTACGCGCGGGCGCTGGACTGGGTTCTGGCCCGGCAGGGGCTTGTGCTGGCCGTTGCCGCGGGGACGCTGCTGCTGACCGCCGCCCTCTATGCCGTGACGCCCAAGGGGTTTTTCCCCACGCAGGACACGGGGGTGCTGCAGGGCATCGCCGAAGCGCCGCGGGACAGTTCCTTTGCCGCCATGGCGCGCCGCCAGGAAGAGCTGGCCGCCGTTATCATGGCGGATCCGGCGGTGGAAAGCGTGGCTTTTTTTGTGGGGGTGGATGGCATCAACCCAAGCCTGGGCACGTCGCGGCTGACGGTGAACCTGCGGGATCTGTCGGCGCGTGACGCGCGCGCGGGGGAAATCGCCCGGCGTCTCATGGAAAGGGCCGGGGAGATTCCCGGACAGCGGCTGTATATGCAGCCGGTGCAGGATCTGACCATTGAGGATCGCGTTTCCCGTACCCAGTACCAGTTTACGGTGGAGGCTCTGAGCCGCGATCAGCTGGAAGTCTGGGAACCGCGCCTCATGCGCTTTCTGCGCGAGCGGCCTGAGCTGTCGCACGTGGCCTCGGATATGCAGGCGCGCGGGCGCGGCATCTGGATCGAGGTTGACAGGGATGCGGCTTCGCGCCACGGGGTGACCATGAGCGACATTGACAACGCGCTTTACGATGCGCTCGGGCAACGCCTGATTTCCACCATTTTTACCCAGACAAATCAGTATAAGGTCGTTCTGGAGAGCGCTCCCCTGTTTCGCAACGGTCCGGGAGCGCTGGAGAATATTTACGTGCGCGGTACGGGGGAAGAACCGCTGCCGTTGTCAGCCATCGCCCGCGCGGAAGAGCGGGCCGTGCCGCTGTCCGTTGCCCGGCAGGGGCAATTCCCCGTGGCGACGCTTTCCTTCAATGTGGCCGAAGGCTCCTCTCTCGGCGCGGCCGTCAGGGCGGTGCGGCAGGCCGAGGCGGAAGCGGGGCTGCCTTCATCCCTGCGGACGCGGTTTCAGGGCGCGGCCCATGCCTTTCTCTCGTCCACGTCCAATCAGGTCTGGCTGATTCTTGCCGCCGTCGTCACCATGTACATTGTTCTTGGCGTGCTCTATGAAAGCTACGTCCATCCGGTGACCATTCTTTCCACCCTGCCTTCGGCGGGCGTAGGGGCGTTGCTGGCCCTTATCGCCTGCGGCATGGAACTGGGCGTCGTGGGCATTATCGGCATCATTCTTCTCATCGGCATCGTCAAGAAAAACGCCATCATGATGATCGATTTCGCTCTGGAAGCGGAACGCGGGGAGGGCAGGACGCCGGAAGATGCCATCCGGCAGGCCTGCCTGCTGCGGTTGCGCCCCATCCTCATGACCACGCTGGCGGCGCTGCTGGGCGCGCTGCCGCTGATGATCGGCTGGGGCATGGGGGCGGAGCTGCGCCGCCCTCTTGGCGTCACGATGGTCGGAGGGTTGCTTTTCAGCCAGGTTCTGACGCTGTTTACCACGCCCGTCATCTATCTCTGGTTTGATCGTCTGGCGCGGCGTTTCCGGCGGCCCGGCGGTATCGTGGGGGAAGGCGCGTGAGCGTGCGGCGTAAACGCTTCGGGCCGGAGTTTCTGCCGCTGAATATTTCCGCCCCCTTCATCCGCAGGCCTGTGGCCACCACCCTGCTGACGCTGGCCGTTCTGCTGGCGGGGCTGGCCGCCTTTGCGATGTTGCCTGTGGCTCCGCTGCCGCAGGTGGATATGCCTGTGGTGTTCGTGCGCGCCTCCATGCCGGGCGCGGGGCCTGAGACCATGGCCGCTACCGTGGCAACGCCGCTGGAACGCGCGCTCGGACGCATTGCCGGTATCACGGAAATGACGTCGATCAGCAGTCTTGGCTCCACCCGCGTGATACTGCAATTTGATTTGGATCGCGATATCAACGGCGCTGCCCGCGACGTGCAGGGCGCCATCAACGCGGCGCGCTCCACCTTGCCCGCCATGCCATCCAACCCCAGTTACCGCAAGGTGAATCCGGCGGGCGCGCCCATCATGATTCTTTCCGTCACGTCCGACACGCTGACGCGGACGCAGCTGTACGACGCCGCCTCCACGGTTCTTGCCCAGAAGATCTCCCAGCTGGAAGGCGTGGGCGAAGTCACCGTGGGCGGCGGCGCGTTGCCCGCCATCCGGGTGGACGTTATCCCCGATGCGCTCAACCGCATGGGGATTGTCATGGACGACGTGCGCGGCGCCATTGCCGGGGCCAATGCCTATCTGCCAAAGGGGGTGCTGGACGACGGCGAGCATTCCTGGTTGATTGATGCCAGCGATCAGCTTTCCACGGCCGAGGAATACAGACGTTTGATTGTCAGCCGGAAGGATGGGGCCGTGGTGCGCCTTGGTGATGTCGCCCTGGTGCGCGATGGCCCGCAGGACGAGCGCAACATGGCCGTCGCCAATGGCAAGCCGTCCATTTTGCTCATTATCTTTCGCTCGCCCGGCGCCAACATCATAGAGACCGTGGATCGCGTCAGGGGCATGCTGCCGCAATTGCGCTCCTGGTTGCCGGAAAGCGCGGATCTTTCCCTGCGCATGGATCGTTCGCAGACCATCCGGGCCTCCCTGCGTGAGGTGGAGAAAACGCTCGTCATTGCCGTGGCGCTGGTGGTGCTGGTGGTGTTTCTCTTTCTGCGCAATGCCCGCGCGACCGTGATTCCCGCCGTGGCCGCGCCAGTTTCGCTGATCGGCGCTTTTATCGTCATGTATCTTTGCGGCTATACCTTGGACAACCTCTCTCTCATGGCGCTGACCATTGCCACGGGTTTTGTGGTGGACGACGCCATTGTGGTGCTGGAAAACATCGTGCGGCGTGTGGAACTGGGGGAAACGCCCCTGAGGGCGGCGCTGCGCGGCGCGCGCGAGGTGGGGTTCACCGTTGTTTCCATCTCCCTTTCCCTGGTCGCCGTTTTTGCGCCCATTCTTTTTATGGGCGGTGTCATGGGACGCCTGTTCCGCGAATTTGCCGTGGTGCTGACGGCCGCCGTGCTTGTTTCCATGGTGGTGTCGCTGACGGCGACGCCCATGATGTGCGCCCATCTGCTGCGGCGCGGGGACGGTGCGGGCAAGGAGGATGACGGCGGCCCGGTGGCCGGCGCGCGGCGGTACGCCGCCCATGTCTGGGCGCGCGTGTTACAGGGCATGCAGTCCGGTTATGAGCGCAGTCTCGCCGTGGCGTTGCGTCACCGGACGCTGACGCTGCTCTCCCTGCTCGTTGTGCTGGCCGTCAATGTCTGGCTGTATCTCATCATTCCCAAGGGGTTTTTCCCGCAGCAGGATACCGGCGTCATCATGGGCGGCATGCGCGCCGATCAGAGCGCGTCCTATCAGAAGATAGTGGAAAAGCTGCCGCGTCTGATGGAAATCATCCGCTCCGATCCCGCGGTGGCGCAGGTGTCCGGCCATATTTCCGGCGCGCGGGGCGGCGGCGGTATCTTCATTGCGCTGAAACCGCTGAAGGAGCGCCGGGTGACGGCGGATGCCGTCATTGCCCGTCTGCGGGGCCGTCTCTCCTCCGAGCCCGGCATCCAGATTTTTCTTCAGGCGGCGCAGGACATCATGATGGGCGGCCGCAGCGCGCGGGCGCAGTATCAGTACACCCTGCACGCGGATGATCTCACTTCCCTGCGCCGCTGGGGACGCCGGTTGCAGGAGGAACTGGCGGGCATTCCCCTTCTGAGGGATGTTGACAGCGATATTGAGGAACGGGGATTGCAAACGGTTCTGGACGTGGACCGCGACAGTCTGGCGCGCTACGGTCTGACCATGCGGGATGTGGACGACGCGCTGAACAACGCCTTTGGACAGAGGCAGGTTTCCACCATGTACCGTGACAAGAACCAGTACCGGGTTGTGCTGGAGTACGTCCCCTCGTGGCTGGAAGGGGAGGACGCCCTGCAAAAGGTGTATCTGCGCGGCAGGGACGGGTTGATCCCGCTCCTGAGTGTGGCGTCCGCCGGACCGGGCTTCGCGCCTCTTGCCGTTTCCCATCAGGGGCAGTTCGCCGCCGTGACGCTGGCCTTCAATCTCGCTCCCGGCGCGTCGCTTTCCCAGGCGCAGGCCGCCATAGACGAGGCGCGTGTGCGCATTGGCATGCCTTCCTCCGTTACCGGCAGTTTTCAGGGCACGGCCAAAATGTTCAGCGAGGCTCTCCAGAATCAGGTCATTCTGATTCTGGCGACCCTGGCCGCGCTCTATATCGTTCTGGGCGTTCTGTACGAAAGCCTCGTACACCCTCTGACCATTCTGTCGACGCTTCCCAGCGCTGGCGGCGGCGCGTTGCTGGCCCTGCTCCTCTGCGGTATGGAGTTCAGCGTCATTGCCCTCATCGGGGTGCTGCTGCTCTGCGGCATCGTCAAGAAAAATGCCATCATGATGATCGATGTGGCGCTTGACGCCATGCGCGTGAGCGGACAACGCCCTGAGGAAGCGATTGTGACAGCCTGCCACCGGCGTTTCCGGCCCATCATGATGACGACGGCCGCCGCGCTCTTTGGCGCGCTTCCTCTGGCGCTGGGGCAGGGGGACGGCGCGGAAATCCGCCAGCCGCTGGGCGTGACCATCGCCGGGGGGCTCTGTCTCAGCCAGGTGCTGACCCTGTATACGACGCCCGCCGTCTTTCTCTTCATGGACGGCGTCCGCCGCAGGGTACGCCGGTGGCGCTGGCAATGGCGCTACGGCAGGGAGCGCGCCCGCCGTCTGGAGGCGCTTGCGCGCCGGGGCTGACGGATAGCGGTTATTCTTCCGGCTTCGCATCATCCGGCAGCGGATGGGGGCGGACGATTTTTTCAAAAGAGCGCCCTGTCCAGTGCCAGCCGATATCGCGCGCCACGGGCAGGTGCACGATCCCCGTCGGCCCCCAGAAGACGGCCTGCGCCTTGAGGCCTCCCAGGCCGAGACAGGGCAGCACGGAGGCCGTCACGTCCTTGGGGCGCGGCGCATTCGTATCGAAAAATTCGCTGATGTCTGGTTCTTCGGGCGTATCCGCGGGAATAATGCGGCCGGAGGCGTCGCGTTTCCAGAGTTCCAGCGCGCAAAGTGGCACGCCCAGCGTGCCGATGGCCGCCAGAACCTCTCCGGTATCCTCGTTGCGGAACAGGCGCAGGGCCACGGCGCTGTCGCGGAACGGGAGCGCGCGAAAGGCAATGACGTCGTCCGTCTCGCCGGCAACTTCCCAGAACTCACACTGCCCCGTCTCCAGCAGACGTTTTTTTTCCTCGTCGCTCAGCCCTTCCGCAGTATTGTCGAAAATCGTCAGGGGCAACTGTTCAAAAAGTTCGCGGGCTGTCACCCGCGGCAGAGAAGATGCTTTTGCCGCGCCGGCAGCCGCCGTAAGCAGCAGCATCCCCACAACAAGCGCAAAGCGGACGGCGGTCGTCATGGCACAGGCTCCTTTTCTTGAGAAAACCGTTCGGTTCAAAAATTATTACGGCCAAGCCGTGAACTTGTCCATGCCTCCGCCGCCATGAGGGCGGTTTGTCTGCGCGGTTTCACGCTGAAAATGTGGCCGCTCTGAAGGAAGAAGCGTGTTTTTTCCGCCGTGTGAAGGAAGTGTCGCTTTTGAATTTGAAAAAATTTAAAAACGGAAGGCGCTAATGGCGAATGATGGCCACAGGGAAATTACGTTTTTCGATAAAAATTTTCAATCGATTCAAGTCTTCAAAGGGGAGTGTGGGATCTTTTTTTATTTCATAAGGAATATCCAGCTGTGCGTATTTGTGCACACCCAGCTTGTGATAGGGCAACAGATCCATACCCTTGAAGTTTGCCTGTTCCCGATAAGGCCGCAGAAAGTCCATGACCTGGGCTATCTCCTCTTCATCATCATTGACGCCTCGCAGCAACGGCATCCGTACTTTGACGTTATGCCGGGTCTCCAGCAACCAGATGAGATTGTCGAGAATCCTGTCATTGTGGACTCCGGTCAGCATCTTGTGTCGATCGGTATCCATATGCTTGAGATCAAACAGAAAGAGATCCACATGCGGCGCCACCTTTACCAGTACCTCGTGGGGCGCGTAACCACAGGTTTCGACAGCCGTGTTGATAAACCGCTGATGGCAGGATTCCAGCAGGTTGATCAGGGCCTCAGGCTGCATGAGCGCCTCCCCTCCGCTGACGGTCAGCCCGCCGCCCGATGTTTCGTAAAAGGGGCGATCCTCCTCGATGACGTCCATCAGGGAAGAGATTGTGCGTTGCTCCCCGGAAAGCGCCAGAGCGTTTGACGGACAGGCTTCGACACAGCGGCCACAGCCCACGCACTCCCTGCTGCGATCCACGATATGAAGCCCGCCGGCATCTGTCGTATGCAGACCTGCCGGACAAATCCGCATACAGGATCCACAGGAAGTGCATTGCTCGCGCTTGAGCATAATCTGGTATTGACGCGGCTGCCCCTCTGGATTGGAACACCATTGGCAACGCAGGGGGCACCCCTTGAAAAAAACCAGCGTACGAACACCTGGCCCATCGTACATATTGTATTTCTGGATATTGAAAATAAACGCTGTTCTTTCACTCATGGGGCCGCTCCGCCTGTATTGACCGCTTTTTGTGTCCTCCCGTCCGGGCTTGCCGGAGGGGAGGCGTTGCGGGTTAGAAGGAAGAGAGAGGCGTGCGGCTGATGATCTCATCCTGCACGTCCTTGCACAATTCCACGAAAAAGGCACTGTAGCCAGCCACGCGGACAACCAGATCCCGGTAGTTTTCCGGATGCTTCTGGGCGTCCAGAAGCGTATCGTTATCCAGGTAGTTGAACTGCATCTCGCCGTTGCCCAGAATGCTGGCTGTACGGATCAGGGTGATGATACCGTTCTCACCCTCAGGCGTATCCAGCAGGCCGGCCACCAGCTTGAAGTTGTGCACCATGCCAATGTTCATATTGTCATTGGACATTTTTGATACGCTTTTGATGATGGCAGTGGGGCCCTTGAAATCGGCGCCCTGTGTGGGGCTGATGCCATCGGACAGGGGCGTCCAGGCATGGCGCCCATTTGCCGAGGCTCCCAGCAGCTGCCCGAAGGGCGTATTGTTGGAAATGGAGAGTGTGCCGTGGCTTAACACCGAATACAAGGTTCTGAACTTGCGGTGTTCCTGTTCTGTAAAGGCAATGAGATCGGAAGCAATCAAATCGGCGTAGTCGTCATCATTGCCGTATTTGGGGGCCGCCAGGCAGTCGGCACGAATTTTGTCATAGCCTTCAAAGTCCGCCTTCAGGGCTTCGTTAAGCTCCTTAAGCGTATATTTCCTGTCGTCATAGACCAGCTTCCTGATGGCGGCCATGGAGTCGGCATAGGTCGCCAGACCGCTCCAGACGACGCCGGGGCCAAAGTTATACATGGCGCCGCCAGCGGACACATCACGCCCGTTTTCCATGCAACCTTCATACATCAGGGACATGAACGGTTTGGGAGCCAGTTCTCGATGCACACGCTGGGAGATGACAGTGGCGACGCTGCTCCATTTCGTGATATACCTGATCTGCTCGTGAACGGCGTTCTCAAACTTTTCATAGGTATCATACTGGGAAAGATCACCCATGTCGGGAGTGACTCGTTTACCATACCACAAGGGCACGCCGCGATTGAGTACAAGTTCGATACAGATGGGCCATTGCGTATAGGCCGTGGACGTCCATTGATACAGGCGGCCGGCCTTCTGAGGTTCCACGCAGCCCATGAGGCAGTAATCACGGGCATCTTCCATGGAAACGCCCTTGGTAAGCATCATTTTGATGTGCGTGTCATCGAAGTGCACAGCGGGAAACCCCATGCCGGAGCGGATAACATCCACTATCTTTTTCAGATATCTCTGCGGCGAACGGTTATGCACACGTGTGGCCAGGGAGGGCTGATAGATACGCACATGGCGCACGGCATCCATAAGAAGGTAGGTCAGATCATTGGTGGCGTCACGGCCCTCACGGGTGACGCCACCCACGCACATGTTCACAAAGGGCTGGTAGCCGGCAAAGAACTTTGAGCTGCCTTCGCTTGTGATCCACATCATCTCGGACATCTTGATGAGCATGCAGCCCGCGAGATCGAAGGCTTCGTATTCCGTCATGCGACCGGATTCCATGTCCGCCTTGAAGAAGGGGTACATATATTGATCCACGCGCCCGATGGACATGCCGGTCTGATTCTCCTCAACCACCAGCAGAGATTCCACCGTCCATACGGCCTGAATGGCTTCCCAGAATGTTGTGGGGGCGTGGGCGGGCACACGAGCCGTAACCTCGGATATTTTCCGCAATTCGGCTCGCCGCACGGGATTCTGTTCCCGGACGGCCAGATCGGCGGCATACCGCGACAGGCGGCGGCTGTAGATGATGACGCCTTCGGCAGTGTCGATGACCGCCTTGTAGAAATATATTTTCTCCAGGTCGTCGGGATTCTCATAATCCAGCTTGTCCAGATGCTCACGGGCTTCCCGCTGAATATCCAGCATCCCCTTTTTCATGAGAATGACATCATAGCCGGGGTTGGAATCGCCGCCGCCGTTCAGGGCATGGTAAGAGCAGTCCGACACGAAGGACTCACCCGACATTTCCCATAGCCCGGCTTCGCGGTACTGGCTTTCGCAAAACTCGTCCACGGATTTTCCTTCCCAGTAGGGAAAGATTTCCTCGCGCAGAATTTTTTTGTCTTCTTCGGAGACGAAGAAGGGGTCCTGAGGCCGCTGGCCGATGGTGTCCAGCTCATCGCGCAGCCAGCGCCAGGATATGTCGGGCGAAAATGCGCCCGCACGCGGCGCCCCATTGGGCGCGCCAACAATAAGTTCGTGATCCTGAATGACCAGCGGCGCGGTTTCGCAGCAATACCGAAAAGCCTTGGCCCGCATCATGATACGGGGCAGGCCGGGATTTTCCCTGGCTATCTTGGTGATGGCACGGGCGCGATGGATGGTGATGCTGGGCACCTGCCTGAGGTAATTTTCCTTGAGCCTGACGTGACGCTCCGTAGGGCCGTCCGGGATACCCGTGCCGTGGCAGGATCCGTGCTGGCAAGAGGAAGGCTCTTCGGAAGGCAGATTTCTGGCCGCCTCAGCGGAGGGTGTTGAAAAATCCTGGATATCCACGTCGTTTTCTCCATAGTAAAAAGAAGGAAACCCGCGGCGCTCTCCGCGATCGTTTTCCGCGGTGAGCGCCTTTATATTCTCCCTCAAAAACTGCTCCTCTGAACAGCATCCGGGCAATTTCCCTGAAGGATTTCTATCGCATTTTTTCAGCTGTGCGTTAGCGGCACTGCTTTGAACGTGATTTCAAAACATCAATGGCATCATAGTTCCACCGTATGCGAAAAAAGATGCATGACCCCCACTCCGGCAATAATGAGGCAAAGGCCGACTATGGCCGGCAAGTCCAGTTTCTGATGGAAGAAAAACCAGCCAACCAGAGAGACAATGACCACGCCAATACCGGACCACAGAGCATAGGCGATTCCCACAGGCACAACCTTGACAACCGTCGAGAGCAGATAGAAGGCAAGCGCATAGCCGCCGATACAGAGCAATGACGGCAGGAGCCGGGTAAAACCCTGCGTCTCTTTCAGAGCTGATGTGGCTACGATTTCCGCTCCTATGGCAACAAGCAGCAGTAACCAGTGCATCTCCTGTTCTCCCCTTGCGCCGCTAACCGGCCAGATGAGCGCGATACTCGCCGGCGGTCATAAGGCTGTCCACAGCAGGGACGTCAGCGGGGCAAATACGGATCATCCATCCCTGTTCATAGGCGGAAATATTCACCAGTGTGGGGGTGCTTTCCAGATCCTCGTTGATGGTTTCCACCGTTCCGGATACCGGCATATACAGGGCATTGACAGATTTCAGGGATTCCACACTGCCAAACTCTGCCCCTGCCTCCAGTTCCGCCCCCGCGGAGGGCAGATCCACAAAGGCGATTTCGCCCAACTGATCCTGGGCATAGTCACTGATGCCCACCAGCCAGGCATCGCCATCGGGCTTGATCCAGATATGCTCCGCCGTATAGCGGCGATCTTCGGGAAAATGCAATTCGTCAATATTTTTCATGGCACAGTCCTTTTGCCGCGACAAACGTCGCTTTGAATGAACGCCGGATCAGTTGTTTTCCTGTGTCAGCAGCGCTGCCTCATACAGACCTTCGGCCAGCGTGGGGTGGGCGTGGATGGTGTGCGCAACTTGTTCCACGGTCAGGCCATTGGCCACTGCCAGGGCCGCCTCCGCTACCAGATCGGAGGCATGAGCTCCCACAATATGGGCTCCCAGCAGCCGCCCGCTGCCCGCGGCAGCCACCAGTTTGAAAAATCCAGGCAACTCTCCCATGGCCTGCGCCTTGCCAAGTTCACGCATCTGGAAGGTTGCGCAGCGCACCTCAAGCCCCTGTTCCCGGGCCTGCTGTTCACTCAGCCCGACACTGCCCACCTCGGGCGACGTGAAGACCCCGGAAGGTACGGCGTCATAACGCATGATGCGCGGCCTGCCGTTCAGGCTCTCCACTACGCAGAGGCCTTCCATGGCCGCCACATGGGCAAGCATCACGCGGGAAGGCCCCAGAATATCCCCGATGGCATAGACTTCGGGCAAAGAAGTCTTCAATGCTTCATCCACCACGACCCATCCGCGCTGATCCGTTTCTATCCCGGCTTCGGTCAGCCCCAGGCCTTCAGTAGCCGGGCGGCGCCCTACGGTCGCCAGGATCATATCCGCTTCCACAGGAACTTCCTTCCGCTGGGCGGGCGCCGGCGATTCAAGGAAAGGCGATGCGGCCAGCGTGGCGCGCACGACGCCATTCTCTATCTGTACATCCTTGAGTGTACGGCCAAGTTCGCAGGCGATACGCCGTTTTTTCATCTCGCGCTGCAACAGGGCGCTCACGTCCGCATCCGTGGATGGCATGGGCAGCAGGCGATTCTGCGCCTCCACTACGGTCACCTGTGCGCCAAAGGTACGGTAGATGAAGGCCATTTCGCAGCCAATGACCCCTCCGCCCACAATAATCAGGCGCCGGGGCACACGATCCAGCCGCAAGGCGTCATCACTGCTGAGAATATGCTGATGGTCGAAAGGCAGGCCGGGCAGCTCCAGCACCCGTGAACCGGTAGCGAGAATGAGAGCGTCATTCTCTACCACCTCCACATGTCCGTCAGAAGCGGTCACTTCCACATGCCGGGCATCCAGAACTTTGCCATGCCCGTTGCAAAGGCGTACCTTGAGCCTTGCGCAGGCTTTTTCAAGCCCGCCGCGCAGGGTAAGCATGACTTTTTCCTTGCGGGCCAGCAGCGCCGCCGGATCCACTTTTGGCGTGCCGTCGCAGGCGATGCCGAATTCCGCCAGACGCAAGGCCGTCTCCAGAGCCTCGGCGGAAGCCTTGAGAGTCTTGGTAGGGATGCAACCGGAATTGAGACAGGTGCCCCCCATATGGGCGGATTCCACAAGAGTCACCGCCATACCGCCGCGAGCTGCCGCAAATGCCGCCGTATAGCCCCCGGGGCCGCCGCCTATAATTGTCAGACGTTTCATGCCGCTCTCCTGCTAGTCGTCGCCGCAATCCAGTTTGAGGTTGTAGTCCATCTTGATAGCCGGCTCCAGCGAACCTGTCACAAGACAGCCCTGCTTCATGATTTTTTCCACGCGATCGAAAATGAATTCGTATTCCTGATCCATGCGTACCGTGACATCCAGACGAATGGAAGTGACGCGGCCGCGTCCCTTGTCATCGGTTCCCGTCTCCAGCGTGGCCTTGCCCTCAATTTTTTCATATTGGGCATGGCGCGCGTCCAGAGCCTTGTCCAGTGCGGCGCAGTAGCAGTAGAGGGCCGAGGCCGCGAGCAGTTTTTTGGCCGTACCCGCGCGTTCCTCAGAAGAGAGCTTTTCAGAATCAATGTGTACGACGCCCAGCGCGCCGGATTCCATGTCCATGTCAATGATGCTGCCTTTGCGCGACAGGGATACTGTCAGTTCGTGGGACATATGCTTCCCCCCAATACACGGCTTGCGTGTGATTTAGCGTTGTTGCTATGTTATTTGCATAAAGGATGCCAGCTGGTTAAAAAATAAAAACATTTTTAATTTACTCTAGTTAGGAAAATTCTCAAAGAGAGTACCTTGCGAAGAGCAATAAAATGTGACAAATTTGTCGTGCATAACGACATATTGTTCAGGAGGCATGGCGTCATGAATCTCAATCCCATCGCCCCCGAGGGCAGCTGGCAGGCGACCTTTTTGCGCATGCTCAACCATCTTCCCGGCATGGCTTACAGATGCAGAATCAACAATGACTACACGACATCGGCGCTGGAATTTGCCAGCAAAGGAAGCCTTGAACTGCTTGGAATGACACCCGAGGAACTGGTGAGGGACAATCTCAATACTATCGAACGCATGACCCTGCCCGCGGATCTGCAAAACAGCAAACAGCAAATTCGTGACAGTATTGTCGCGCATACCCCTTATCAGCTGATCTACCGGGTCAATCTTCCCGCCGGTCCCAAATGGGTCTGGGATCAGGGCGAGGCTGTCTATAACAGCCAGGGCGAAGCCTGCTATCTGGAAGGTCTTATGATGGACGTCAGCGAGCAGAAAATTCAGGAACTGACGCTGCAGGAAGAAAACCGGCAGCTCAAAATTGCCGCGGATCGCATGTATGGACTGGGGCCCATCGTGGGCAAAAGCGAAGGTATGCGTAACGTCTACCGGCGCATCCTCAAGGCCGCGGAAAGCGACACGAATGTCATCATCTACGGTGAGACCGGCTGCGGCAAGGATCTCGTGGCCCGAACCATCCATGACTACAGCGGGCGTAAAGGCGCGTATGTGCCTGTCAACTGCGGTGCCATTCCCGAGGCGCTTCTGGAAAGCGAATTTTTCGGCCATACCAAGGGCAGTTTTTCCGGTGCGGTAAGTAACAAGGACGGCTACATAGCCGCCGCGCACAATGGCACCCTGTTTCTGGACGAAATAGGGGAGCTGCCCATGCATCTTCAGGTCAAGCTCCTGCGGGCCATTGAAAACAAGATGTATACCCCCCTGGGCAGCAACATGCCCCGCACATCCAATTTCCGCCTTGTGGCCGCCACCAATCAGGATCTGGCCCAGCTGGTGCGGGAGAAAAAGACCCGTTCCGATTTCTATTATCGCATCAACGTGCTGACCATGACGCTGCCTCCTCTGCGTGAACGGGAGGGAGATCTGCCCCTGCTCGTTGAAGCCTGGAGCGACCGGCATGAAACGCGGCTGAAGTTGCCGCTGAACGTCCGTCACTTCATGGAAACGTACTCCTGGCCAGGCAATATTCGCGAACTGCACAATTTTCTGGCCCGTTACGCCACGTTTGGCGAAGCGGCTCTGGAAGGCCTGACGGGGAACGAGGGGCCCCTCCAGCAATTTCTGCCGCCCACAACGGGTCTCTCGCTTGAGGAAGCAACGCTGCAACTGGAAGATCGCATGATACGCCATGCTCTTGAGCAATGCCGCTGGAGACGTAAGGAGGCTGCCGCCTATCTTGGCCTCAATCTACGTACTTTCCAGCGTAAGATGAAACGCCTTGGAATATAGGACACGCCACTGTGCCATATCTGTCACAGTGGCGTGTCCCGGCTCATCAAAATTCCTTTTGTGGTCCGCAACCTCCCTCTTCAGGGAGAGGCAGGTCGCGCGCCTCCCGGAGAATCGTCTGGGGCTTCAAAAGCGATGCTGGCCGCGCACGGTGGGAAAACGCGGTTTTTCCTGTGAAACCGTTTTAGAAGGCATAGACGAAAGTCAGCTGCGTTTTCCAGGCATCCTGTCGGGAATAGGAATCGTTCCGATAACCGCGTTTCCAGGTGCCGTTGTCCACCATGTTGACGACATAGCCCAGCTCAAGGTTTACGCGCAGATTATCGTATATTTTGTAGTCGTTCACGAGGTTGAATTCCAGCAGCCCGTCCCGTGTTGTCAGGTAGGGGCCTTCCGCTGTCTGATTGTTCCAGCCGTACGACGTGGAAACATACTTTGCCATGCCCGGGCTGTTGGTGCCACCCCAGTAGGCCACACGGAACGCATGCTTCAGGTCTTCCACCACGCTGACGTCGTGGATTCGCAGGCCAATGCCCCAGGTTCCGGCGTACGTCAGGTTCTTGTCGTACAGACGCCCGTCACCCCATCCCATGTTACCGTCTCCCATGAAGGACATGAAGTTTGCACAGCCGGAGAGGGTGGGCATGCGTTCAGAGCCGTTCTTGACACTGCCGTCGTCACCGGAGGAATACCATCCGAAAATGCCGGGGGTCCCCCAGTCCATCTTGTATTCCAGCAGCCCCTTGAGCAGCCATCCTTCGCGTTTTGTGCCAGCGCGAAGGGTTCGCATGGAACTGTAGTCGGTGGCTTCATATCGTCCCATGGCTTCCACATAGCCATAGTTGACATCCACCTCGATATTCAGAGGTTCCCAGAGCGACAGGGATATGGGGAGTCCGGCCCAGAACGCGGCGCCGTAGGCCTTTCCCGTGTGAGGAGCCGCCATGCCGCCGCTGGCGTAAGGATAGGGACGCAGCGTGTAGGGAGGATAGCTCCCCTTGTGCATGCCATTATCCATGGCATCCCACGCATTGGCGCCAATCATGCCGTACATGGCCCAGGGGGTCGCTTTGGCGCCGTCGAATGCCAGAGGCAGGAGCAGTGCGAACATGTCCACATTGTCGTGGTAGTTGGCCGCATCCCCGGCAGTATACCGCGCGGAGCCGCTGTTCCAGTTGTCATTGAACAGGCGCGCCCATACAGCTGTCAGCGTCACATGTTCGTTGAATCTGAAGCTGGCCGTGATTCCCGCGGCATCGTCGTCCAGCACGGCGGATCCCCCGGCCACATTGGGCATGGTGATGCCTTGAATCCCCATGCGGATCGAAAGATCCGTATCAGGCACTACCCAGTCAAGGTAGGCGCGCTTCAGCTCCACGATAGTGGCGTCCGCGCCCAACGCGCCGCCGGTAGAGCTATGCCCCCAGAGCTGATCGCCGAGTTCAAAGAAGACCGTACCGGAAAGAGATTCGGAAGCCACAGCCTCCAGTTGCAGGTGTACGCGCTGGCGGACATCAAGCGTGTCGCTGGAATCGGGAGCGCTGTTTTTCCCGCCATCGCGCTTTTCCCGTAGGAATTGACCGTCACCAGCGGCAAATCCCATCAGCCACTGGCCTTTGGCCTTGAAATCAACGGCGTGGGCCCCTGTGCCGGCAGCCAGCAGCATACCGGCGGCAAGCGTAAGCGTCATCAGTTTTTTCATCAAAATTTCCTTTGCGGTCTGAAACCTTCCCCTTCAGGGGGAAAGCTCTTCCTGACACACCGGGCAAGCCGGTGAAAACCTTTTCCGTCACCTCTACCTTCAGAGAGAGGCGGCAAGCCGCACGGCAACGCGAACACTTCGGGCCGCCGGATGCGGTGTCAGTCGTCGGATGGGGCGACTGCGGATTGAAACATCGTTTTCCCTCCTGACATGTCAGTCGCTTTTTCGCGCTGGAGCCAGCGCGGCTTCAGCGCCTCTCCAACTACGTCAGAGCGTCACGGGTATTTCAGGCCCCCTGCCGCTCGCGGGATGCCTGATCGCCGTACGGGGTGAGCGCCACATGGTGGCGCAAAAGGGAGTTCCCTTCGACAGACAGAATGCGGAACCAGCAGGCCACAAGCAGCATCACGGGCAATACCATCAGCGCGCCGGAGAAATTGCCAAACATCTTGGCAACACCGAGTCCGCCCATGCACAGTAAGCCGAGAGCCAGTACGCACTGCACCACGCACCAGAAGGTACGGTGAACACGATGAGGCTCTGCATCAGGAGAGATGCGCCGCGTTGCCGTGGTGGCAACCACATAGGAACCGGCATTGACAGTCGTGGCCAGAAATATGGTGGACAGCACACTATAGACAAGCAGCACCATATCCTTGAACGGCAGCGTACCGAGCACGGCAATCATGGCTGCGGCCCCTCCCTGCTCCCTGAGAATGCCGACAGCGTCAAGGATGCCACTGTGCTGCACATACAGCGCATAGGAGCCAAAAATTCCATGCATCAGACAACCGCCGGCGACGGTACCGGCCATGCCCCAGGCGATGATCTCCCGCACTGTACGGCCGCGAGATATACGGGCGATGAAAAGCCCCATGAAAGGGCCGAAACCGGCCCAGAACAAAGCGTAGAAAATTGTCCAGTCACGGGGGAAGGTGCCGCCTGTCCAGGGATCGAGCCAGAAGACCATGTTGGGATAGTTGCCCAGCAGCTTTCCGAAGGCGTTGGTAAAGATATTGAACAGAGAAACCGTGGGGCCACAGAGAAAACAGTAGGCGGCCAGAAACAGGGCTATGATGACATTGACGTCACTAAGCCACTTGATGCCGCGATCCAGCCCCTTGTACACGGTTATGCCTGCAATCAGGCCGCTGAAGATCAGCACGCACAGCTGCGCTCCCAGTGAGGGGCTGATGCCGAAAACGGCATGAAGCGCTTCTGTGACCGTCGGAAGGGAAAGGCACATGGTGACGGCGGTGCAGAACATGAGGCCAAGGATGAAGAAAACGTCAAGGCAGCGCCCGAAGATTCCCTGTGCCAGACGCGGACCTATAACCATCTCGGAAGCCATGCTGACGCGCAGGAACGGCTCTTTCTTGATGTAGAACATATAGGCGATGGGCAGTGCCGTAATCAGATAGGTACACCAGGCATTGGGTCCCCAGTGAAGCAGCAGATAGGCCAAAGCCCAGTCATAGGCCTGTATGCTCATGGGTTCCGCATTCTGGGGTGGGATCATGATGTCCCACAGGGGTTCGGTAATGGCCCAGAACATGATTGCCCCGCCGACGCCTGAACAGAAAATCATGGCGACCCAGGAGGGAAGGCTGAACTGGGGCTTTTCCTCAGGATCGCCGAACTTGATGTCGCCAAAATGGCTGACCGCGAAATAGGCGCACAGGACTATCAGCCCTACGGTAATCCAAAGATAAAGTGTTCCGAAATTCCTCGCAAAAGGCACATAAATAGCGGTCAGGAAGTCTTCCGTCCCTTTTGGCGCAATCACCGCGGGCAAGCTGATGAAGAGTATCACCAGCAGAGCTGGGATGAATATTCCCGTATCAGGACGCAGATCATCCTTTTGTGGCGTTGCACCTGTCTGACTATAATTGACCATCATAATCTCTCCTGCAGGCTTGAGGTGGATGGATGTCTTGCCCTGTTGCAGTTTTTGTTCCAAAATTCACATTGTTTGAATCATTGACTTTTTTGTAATATTTTGTAAAAAGATGACATATATGTCGTGTAAGAAGACAAACTATGAGTAAGCATTTTTGTCTTTTTATAGCGGCTAGATACAATAAAAAATACAGCAATGACGACAATTTTGTCATATTGCCATCGGGTCATAAAAAGAAAAGCAGCACATATACTATTCCCTTTGTTTTGAAAAACTTTGTAATAAGCTGTTTTTATTAAAAAAGATAAATTTGGTACGTATTTTGATTTTCAGGAGCGGCCTTACTGCCATCGCGCGCTGAACTACTTCTCAAGGAGTTATCCTATGGCTGCGAAAGCGAAACGAGCCGCTCTCATCGGTTTCGACTGTCTGATTCCCAAGCGTCTGGAAGGCATGCTTGCACAGGGCGGTCTGGAGAATTTTCGTCGTTTCATGACGGAAGGCAGTTTCATCCCTGAGGGATATAATCTGCCCACTGTGACGCCTCCCTCCTGGGCCACGATCTGCACGGGGGCCTATCCCCGCACCCACGGCGTAGAAGACTACTATTATTATCACGAAGGCCGCAGTCTGGACTACAAGGAAACCTCGCAGGCGTTCGGATCCGACATCCTGACGGCGCAGACAATCTGGGATGCCTGGGATAAGACGGGCAAGAAGTGCATCGTGGTCAACTATCCCATGTCCTGGCCTTCCCACATGAAGAATGGTGTCATGATCATGGGGGAAGGGTTGAGTCCCGCGGAAACACGCTGGCCTCTTCACGGCAACGAACACAAGGAGTTTCTGGCTTCCGAAAGCGTCATTTCCACAGAATTCTATCCCATGGGTGTTCAGGGAAGTTTTGACGATGCTGAAGGGTGGAAGAATTTGCCCGAAGGCGAAGAACATCTGGAAATGACCGTCAGGATGCATTTCAAGGAATCCATAGAGCCTTTGGAAGATCAGACATGGTACTGTCTGGCCTGGGAAAGTGGCGACGACGGGATTGATACCGTTGCCCTCTGCCCGGAGAAGGACTACGCCAAGGCCTTCTTTACCATCCGCAAGGGCGAATGGAGCCAGCCCGTGCAGCATGATTTCACCGTCAAGGCTGACGGCCGCACGGAAAAAGGGGTCTTCCGCTGCAAGCTGATGCGGCTCTCTGACGACGCAGAGGAATTCAAGCTGTATATGTCCGGCATCGCTGGCCGCTGCGGCTTCATCGCTCCGGCTTCAGCAGCCGATCAGATTGACTTTTCCAGGGATATCACTGCCAATGACATCGGTCTGGTGGCCTATCTGCACGGCATCATCGACACGGATACCGTCTGCGAACTTGTGGAGTTTCATAGTGCCTGGCTGTGGAACACCGTGGAAAGCCTGCTCAAGGCCAATCCCGACTGGGATTTGTTCTACATGCATTCACACCCCATCGACTGGTTCTATCATGGATGGCTGAGCGAGCTGGACAGCAAGGACGATGCCGTGCGTACCCGAGCCGAAAAGATGGAGCGCCACATCTATGAAGTGGAAGACCGTCTGCTGGGCCGTCTGATGGATCTCATGGGTGATGATACCGCCATGTGCGTCTGCTCCGACCACGGCGCCACTCCCATGGGCCCCATCCTGAACACGGCCCATGCGCTGAAGGAAGCCGGCCTTTGTTCCTACGAACCCAAGAAGTCCGAAAACTTCTGGGATATCTACGAAGAAAGCGAAGGCTTCAACTATGTGCTGGACGTGAGCAAGTCCAGGGCTGTGCCGCAGCGCTACATGTTTGTCTACGTCAATCTCAAGGGCAGGTATCCCGGCGGCATCGTGGAACCTGAAGACTACGAGACCGTGCGCGATGCGATCATCAACGCGCTGCTTGACTATCGCCACCCGGAAACGGGCGAACGTCCCGTGCTGCTGGCTGTGCGCAGGGAAGACGCCCAGGTCTTCGGCATGGGCGGCGCTCAGGCTGGCGATGTGGTTTACGTCCTCAAACCCGAATACATGGCCGAACACGGCTATGGCCTGCCCACCGGTGAATCTGGCTGCGGCAGCCTGAAGAACCTGTTGCTCTTCCGCGGTCCCAACATCAAAAAGGGATTCCGTTATCCCCGCCCCCGCTGGCTGGCCGATATTGTCCCAACGCTGTGTTATCTGACCGGCAATCCCATACCTGCGGATGCCGAAGGCGGCCCCATCTACCAGATTATGGAAGATCCCAATCTGGTAGGCTAACGCCGTTTCGCAGAGGGGAGAGCTTCTCCCCCGTCACATCCTCTGACTGAAGAAAGGGAGTCATTCATGGCCGAAAAGAAAGCCTTCATTCTGGACGCCGCATCTTTGGATCTCGGGGCGTCCAGCGAAGCTCTGGACAAGCTGAACAAGAAAGCCGTAAAGCTGATCAATGCCAATACCGCCGGTCTCATGGATCTGCTCAAGGGAATGGGCGGCGTGCACACCGACGCCGCTGGTCTGGCTGCCGCCGCCGAAGGTGAAAACGGGCTTATGCTGCTCAGCGGCGGTGATGCGGAACTGGCCGCGGTTTTGGATGCCGCCGATCGCCGGACACTGGTTGTGGTGCTCACCGCCAAAGCGGTGGCCCTGTACGGTCTGGCCGTCAACAATAAGATTGGCACTGTGGATCGCGCTGTCACCGCTCAGGATCTGATGGTCACCATCGCGACCATTGCCGATTTGGAAATCGACGCTACCTGCACTGGCGCCATCATCTATCAGGCCATGAAGAATCCCAACCTGAAACTGGACGAGATCAGGAAGCTGAAGGACGCTCTGATCCGCATGGAATCTGTTATTCAGCGCGATAATCGCGAACCCTGGGACAAGCACGACTGCGCCTGATTTTTTTCTCAGACCCCCCCCCTCAAAACGATGGAACGGCCCTGCTGGCTGTTCCATCGTTTTGTCTTTCAGCTATTCAGGACCGGCGCGTTTCTCCGGCGGGAATGCGCCCGCGCGCTTGCCAAGCGTCTCCGGTACGGGTACTTACAGCCCATGTTTGTTTCAATCCACAGTCGCCCCATCCGCCGACTGGCTCCGCAACCGACGGCCAGGGGTCGTGCGGATTGCCCCTCCCTGAAGGGAGGGGTTACAGAAAGGGCTCTCCCCGGCTTCGCCGTCTTGTCAACCATTCTTTTCCCCCTGAAGGGGGAGGTTTCAAACCACAAAGGAATTTTTGATGAAAGACGCACGCAACTGCATCCATATAGAGAAAGCCCGGCAGCATAATCTCAAGGGGTTTGACATTGACATTCCCCGCGATGAGCTGGTCGTCATCTGCGGCCCTTCCGGATCGGGGAAGTCCACACTGGCCTTTGACATCGTCTATGCCGAAGGGCAGCGGCGTTACGTGGAGTCCCTGTCGGCCTATGCGCGTCAATTCCTGCCGCAGATGGACAAACCCGCCGTGGGGAAGATCGAGGGGCTGTCGCCCGCCATCTCGCTGGAGCAGCAAAGCACGTCGCGCAACCCCCGCTCCACCGTGGGCACCGTGACGGAGATCCACGATTTTCTGCGCGTTTTCTTTGCCCGTCTGGGGGTGATGCACTGTCCGCGGTGCGGCCGTCCCATTGAGGCGCGCTCACCCGATGAAATCATTGCCGATATTCTGGCCCTGCCGCGGGGCGAAAAGTTCATGGTGCTGAGTCCGCTTGTCGAACGCCAGAAAGGCACGCATCAGGAGAGGTTCCTGAAACTGCGTGCCGAGGGCTTCGCCCGCGTGCGCGTGGACGGCGCGTTCCATACGCTCGACGATTTGCCCGCTCTGGACAAGAACAGACGCCACGACATCGATCTCGTCGTCGATCGCCTCGTCAACAAGGACGGCATCCGGGGCCGTCTGGCCGATTCCGTGGAACTGGCGCTGCGTCATGGTGAAGGCCGCCTCGTCATCCACCGCCCTGGCTTGCCCGAAGGGGAGCGGGATGTCATGCATTCCACGACATCCGCCTGCGCCCATTGCCATATTTCCCTGCCCGCGCCCAGCCCGCAGCTCTTTTCCTTCAACAGTCCGCAGGGGGCCTGCCCGCGTTGCGTGGGTCTTGGCTCCGTCGACTATTTTGAGCCGCGTCTCATCGCTCCCAACCGGGGCCTGTCGCTCAGGGGGGGGGCGTTGCTCCCCTGGGCCGGAGGCCGCCTGTTTGAGCGCTATGCGGACGCTCTGGAGGCGCTGGGGAAGCGTTGCGGTTTTACGCTTGACACGCCCCTCAACGAGTTTGCCGATGCGGCCCTCACCCTGCTTTTTTATGGCGAGGACGCGCACGGCAAACCCGCCGCGCCGGTCTCTGGCCTCCGCCGTAACTGGATGGGCGGGAACGTGGCGCTGGACGCCGTGGGGGACAGCCAGAGCGCCTTCTTTGAGAGGCAGCAGTCCGAGCAGAGCCGCCTTGATGTGACCGCGGCACGCTGGCCCGGCGTCATCCCCCTGCTGGAAAAAGGCATGCAGTATGGCGATGCCTGGCGTGAGGCGCTGGCCCGCTTCCGGCAATCCACGGAATGCCCGGACTGCCACGGGGCGCGCCTGCGTCCGGAAGCCCTTGCCGTTCGCGTGGACGATCTGGATGTGGCCGCCTTTTGCGCCCTCTCCGTGGAGCGCGCTCTGGACTGGCTGGAACAACGGCAGTTTACGGGCCGTTTCACGCTCATTGCCGAACCGCTGCTCAAGGAGCTGCGCCACCGTCTGACGTTTCTGCGCGACGTGGGGCTGGAATACCTTTCCCTCGGGCGCGCCATGTCCACACTTTCCGGCGGTGAGGCCCAGCGCATCCGCCTTGCCTCGCAACTGGGCTCCGGCCTTGTGGGCGTGACCTATGTGCTTGACGAGCCTTCCATCGGCCTGCATCCCCGCGACAATGAGCGCCTGATTGGTACGCTCCGGTCCCTGCAGCGGCGCGGCAATACCGTTCTGGTTGTCGAGCACGACGAGGCCACCATCTGTGCCGCCGATACCGTCATTGAACTGGGGCCCGGCTCAGGGGAGCGGGGCGGCCAGGTGACCTTTCAGGGCGACGTGCCCGCCCTGCTGCGTTCCGACACGCTCACCGCCCGCTATCTGCGCGGCGACGAAAGCGTCCCCATGCCCGATGAGCGTCGTGAGGCCAGGGGGGCGCTTCTCCTGCGCGATGTCACCACCAACAATCTGCGCGGTATCGACTGCCGCATTCCGCTCGGCGTTCTCACCTGCGTGACCGGCGTTTCCGGTTCCGGCAAAAGCTCGCTTGTCATGGACACGCTCTACAAGCACCTTGCCCTTGGTCTGGGTATGCGCGTCGATCAGCCCGGTACCGTCGGCGGGCTGGAATATTGCGATGGGGCGCGTCCCGTGGAACGCATCGTCGCCATTGATCAAACCCCCATCGGACGGACGCCCCGCTCAAATCCCGCCACGTATACCAAGATTTTTGATGAAATCCGTTCCATTTTCGCTATGACGCCCGATGCCCGCAAACGCGGCTTCAAGCCCGGGCGTTTCAGCTTCAATGTGCGCGGCGGCCGCTGCGAGGCCTGCGGCGGCGACGGGCAGATCCGCGTTGAAATGCATTTTCTGCCTGATATTTACGTCACCTGCGATGTCTGCGGCGGCAAGCGGTATAATCACGAGACCCTTGAGGTACGCTACAAAGGACTCAATATCGCCGAAGTCCTTGACTTGCCCGTGCATCAGGCCCGCCAGTTCTTTGAGAGCTATCCTTCCCTTGAGCGCCGTCTTGCCGTTCTTGAGGATGTGGGGCTTGAATATGTGCGGCTCGGCCAGCCCGCCACCACGCTTTCCGGCGGCGAGGCCCAGCGCATCAAGATATCCCGCGAGCTTGGCAAGCGCTCCCTGCCCGGCGCCATGTACATTCTTGACGAACCCACAACCGGCCTGCACATGCACGAGGTCGGCAAGCTCATCAAGGTGCTTCATGCGCTTGTGGACAAAGGCGCCAGCGTCGTCGTCATCGAGCATAACACCGATATGATTCTCGCCTCTGATTACGTCATCGATATGGGGCCAGGTGGCGGCGAGAACGGCGGACGCATCGTGGCGCGAGGCACTCCCGAAGCCCTTGTGGCCGATCCCGCCTCCGTGACCGGCCGTTTTCTCATGCGGGAACGCACCGGCCGCCTCAGACGCCGGAGCGGGGCGTGAGCATCCCGTCCCTTCCGCTGGCCGGGGAGGGCGTCTAGCCACCGATGAGGCTCATGAGCATGTGGGGGAAGGAGTTGGCCTGCGCGAGCATGGAGACGGCGCTCTGGGAGAGGATCTGGGTACGGACGAAGGCGGTCATTTCCGTGGCGATGTCGGCGTCGGAAATGCGGGATTCGGCACTTTGCAGGTTTTCCGCCTGTATGTTGATATTGGTCACGGTATTTTCCAGCCGGTTCTGTACGGCCCCCAGATGGGCGCGTATCTGATCCTTGCGCACGATGGCATCGTTGAGGCGCGCAATGCCTTTCTGGGCCAGTTCCTGCGTTTTGATGGACATGATGTCGCCGTTGCCGGGCACCACTGGCGCGTCGGGATCGCCGGGTTTCGGCATGGCCGTCCAGTCCGCCTGAATGCGGAATATGCCCTGTCCGGCCACAAGGAAGATCAAATCTTCCGTGACCGTATCTATTGTCAGGCGTTCTTCCTGAAGCATGGTGCCGGATATGGGATCGTCCTTGGAGTCGCCGCTGTAGGAAAAATTCATGCCGTTGTAGGTGAAGCGGTTGTCGTTGACCCGCTGATAGGGAACCTCGCCGCCGATGCCGTTCAGCGTGCCCTGCCGGTAGGTGGCTCCGGGAAGAAAACCGTTCTGCTCCGTGAGCAGCGCCGCCATGTCTGGCGGAGGAATCACGGGCCAGTTTTGCGGCAGGGTTCCCGCGACATGTTTCCCGTCGCGGGTAAAGACGTTAATGTCGTCGTTCTGCCCCCGGTCGTCGATGCGTATGGTCACGCCTGTTGAGCCTGCCGGTATCACGCCGAAGGAAACCATGCCCGATATGAATTCCGCCTGTACGCCTTTCTGAAGCTTGTCGCTCAGAATAGGTACGCCGCCAAAATCGTCTGCCCCTCCGGCGACGCCGTCCCGCAGGCCGAGGCCTTTCAGGGTGGCGTCGCCGATTTCGACATAGTAGTAATCCTCCGCGCTGTCGTTGGCCGTGCCAAAATGCACCTTGAGCGCGCCGGTAGAGGTAAGGCCGCTGCCGTCGTGCGCGCCGCTCAGTGTGCCGTCCAGCAGATGGATGCCGTTGAAGTCCGTGGCGTGGGCGATGCGCTCAATTTCCGAGGCCATCTGCTGGAACTCACTGTCAATCATCAGGCGCTGGGTGGAGTCATAGGTGCCTGTGGCGGCCTGTTCCGCCAGCTCCTTCATGCGGATCAGCTTCTCATCGATGACGCCCAGCGCGCCGTCCGCCGTCTGGATCAGGGAAATGGCATCGTTGATGTTCCGCGCCCCCTGATAGAGAGAAGCCATGTCCGCCCGCATGAGTTCCCGTATGGCCAGCCCGGCGGCGTCGTCCGCCGCGCGTTCCACCCGCAAGCCTGTGGAAAGGCGGCGCACGGAATCGGAGAGGCGGGCGTAGTGCGAGGTAAGGTTGCGGCTGGTGTTGGCAGCCATGAGATTATGATGCAGGGATGTGGACATGAAGCGATCTCGCGGAAAAAAAGAAATGGAATGCGGTAATGCCGTTTTCTTCCTATAGAGTATTCGGAGAAAAAACAAGCGGAGGAACATCGGTGCGCTCGCGCCGTTGGCACGTATGAATGTAAAAACGTTTCTTTCCGACGGAGGTTTTTCCTCACGGAGAAAACAGAGCGATTCGCTATGTTTTTAAGTTTTTCAGGAAAGATGGTTGCCGTAGCCCCGGAAAAAGGCGTATGGAAAAGGCAAAGGGCCGGGCCGTCCTCCATGAGTGCCAAAGGCCGCCCGCGTTCCCCTTTTTCCTGACGCTATTTCCAAGGAGTAGTCTCTCATGTCGAAAAAAATCGTCCTTGTCGGCGGCGTCGCTCTTGGTCCCAAGGCCGCCTGCCGCTGCAAACGCCTCATGCCTGACGCCGAAATCACGCTTGTGGATGAAAACGAACTCATTTCCTACGGGGGATGCGGTATTCCGTATTTTGTGTCCGGCGAAATCAATGCGCTCGACGATCTGCGCTCCACCCCGTACCACACGGTACGCGACCCTGAGTTCTTCCGTAAAATGAAAGGCGTTACCGTGCGCACCCGCACGCGGGCCCTTGCCATTGATCGCGCGGGCAAGACCCTGACGGTCAGGGATCTCCGCACCGGCAACGAGGAAAAACTGCCGTATGACAAGCTGGTGCTGGCGACGGGCGCGACGCCGCGCATGCCTCCTGTGCCCGGTCATGATCTGGGCAACGTGCTTTCGCTGACCCGTCTGGAAGCCGCCGGGGCCATCCGTGCCGCCTGCCAGTCGGGCGCGGTGACGGACGCCGTTGTTGTGGGCGGAGGTTTCATCGGGCTTGAGGCCGCCGTGGCTCTGGCCGACATGTGGGGCGTCAAGGTGCGCGTGGTCGAAATGACCTCCCAGCTTCTGCCCGGCGTGCTGTCGCACGGCATGGCGCGGATGGCCGCCCACGATTGCCGCGCCCACGGCGTCGAGGTCTTTGTGGACGAAAAGGTGGAGCGCCTGGAAGGCGAGGGCGGCGTTGTGACGAAGGTCATAACGGACAGGCGCGAGATTCCGGCGCAGCTCGTCATTTTCGCCGCCGGCTTCATCCCCAACGGCCAGCTGGCAAAGGATGCCGGGCTGGACGTGGCCCCCTTCGGGGCTGTCATGGTGGACAGCCACATGCGCACGTCCGATCCCGATATTTACGCGGGTGGGGACTGCGTGGCCATCACGAATCTCATCACCGGCAAGCCGGGCTATCTGCCGCTGGGCAGCATGGCCAACCGTCAGGGCCGCATCATCGGATCCAATCTGGCGGGAGGCGACGAGAGCTTCCCCGGTTTTGTGGGCAGCTGGGCCGTCAAACTTTTTGACATGTCGTTCTGCGGCGCGGGACTGACCGTGGAGCGGGCGCGCAGGGAAGGCTTCGACGCCATCGCCGTCAGCGTGGAGCAACTGGACAAGGCCCATTTCTACCCCGACAAGAAGATGATGTCGCTGGAACTTGTGGTGGAAAAGCCGACACGCCGCGTGCTGGGCATTCAGGGGGCCTGCGAAAACGGCGATTCCGTCAAGGCGCGCACGGACATGGTGGCGGCCCTCCTGCAGCACGGCAAGCCGTCCGTGGCCGATATCTGCACGCTGGAAGCCGCCTATGCGCCGCCCTTCGCCGCGGCGATGGACGTGCTCAACGTCGTGGGCAACGTGGCCGAAAACGTGCTGGAAGGCCGCTTCTCCCCTGTGTCCGCCGAAGACTTCATGGAACTGTGGCAACACCGGGAAGAGAACCATATCTTCTTCATCGACGCCCGCCCCGCCAAAGCCGGGGAGGCCGTGCAGGCCGTCTACCCCGAATGGCACTCCATTCCGCTGGAAGAGGTGGAGGATCGCATCGGCGAGATCCCGCGCGACCGCAAGGTGGCCGTCATCTGCAATACGGGCCTGCGCGCCTATGACGCGGTGCTGACCCTTGCCCGCCACGGGATTACCAACACCGTCAATGCGGAAGGCGGCATGCAGGCCGTGGGCAAGATGGGCATGAAACCGTAACTCTCTGAAAATGGCGGAAACAGCCTTCCAGAAAGAAAACGCCGGAGTGTCATCCATGCTCCGGCGTTCGTTTATGTGAAAAAATTTCCCCGTTGCGCGTAAACGTATTGCCATTTGCGGCGCTTCTTGGTAGGGCCGATCGGTGGGCGGGCGAAAAATTTTTCGGCTGGAGAGCCTTTTTCTGACTGTTCAAACAACCAATTTTGTGGTAAGAATCCCCCCATCGCCGGGGATAAGGGCGCAAACAGGCCGCCGCGCGGGCCCGGCCCGGATACGGGCTGGATACGGGTTCCGCCGCCGGATTCGCCTTCCCCGCACCACGCGCTCCGCCCGCGGATACCGCCGAAGCCCGGCGCGACCGTTGCGCGGTATGAGCCTTTGCAGAAAAACAGGCGCGTCCAACGCGCAAGGAGGATCCATATGGCGAAGATGAAAACCATGGACGGCAACAACGCCGCCGCCCATATTGCCTATGCCCTGTCCGATACCGCCGCCATCTACCCCATCACCCCCTCGTCCGTCATGGGCGAGGTGATGGACGAACTGGCCGCCAAGGGCGTGAAGAACCTGATGGGCCAGACCGTCAACGTCCGTGAAATGCAGTCCGAGGCGGGCGCGGCGGGCGCTGTGCACGGTATGCTGTCCGGCGGCGCGCTGACCTCTACCTTCACGGCCTCGCAGGGCCTGCTGCTGATGATCCCGAATATGTACAAAATCGCCGGCGAACTGCTTCCCGGCGTTTTCCATGTGTCCGCCCGCGCGCTGGCGTCGCATGCCCTGTCCATTTTCGGCGATCATCAGGACGTCATGGCCTGCCGTCAGACGGGCTTTGCCTTCCTCTGCGCCAGCTCCGTGCAGGAAGCCATGGACATGGCCCTTGTGGCGCACCTTTCCGCCATTGATTCCAGCGTTCCCTTCTGCCACTTCTTCGACGGCTTCCGCACGTCGCACGAAGTGCAGAAGATCGAAGTCATCGACTATGAGGACATCCGCGGCCTCGTGAACTGGGAAAAGGTGGCCGAGTTCCGTTCCATGGCCATGAATCCTGAGCATCCGCATATCCGCGGCACCGCCCAGAACCCCGACATCTATTTCCAGAACCGCGAAGCCAGCAACCTGTACTATGACGCCATTCCGGCCATCGTGCTGGAAAACATGAAGAAGGTGGCGTCCATCACCGGTCGCAAACACCGCCTGTTCGACTATGTGGGCCATCCCGAAGCCGACCGCGTGATCGTGAGCATGGGTTCCTCCTGTGAGGTCATCGAGGAAACCGTGGACTACCTGAACAGGCAGGGCCAGCGCACCGGCCTTGTGAAGGTGCACCTGTTCCGCCCCTTCTCCGCCGATCACCTGCTGCAGGCCATTCCCGCCACGGCCAACACCATCACCGTGCTCGACCGCACCAAGGAAGCCGGTTCGCTCGGCGATCCGCTCTATCAGGACGTGTGCACGGCCTTCATGGAAAAGGGCGAGGCCCCGACCATCGTGGGCGGCCGCTACGGACTTGGTTCCAAGGATTTCACGCCCGGCATGGCCAAGGCCATCTATGACAACATGCTGGGCCTGCAGCCCAAAAACCATTTCACCGTGGGTATCAACGACGATGTGACCAACCTCTCTCTCGACGTGGAAGAGGAAATCGACACCGTGCCCGCCGGTACCGTGCAGTGCAAGTTCTTCGGCCTCGGCGCGGACGGCACCGTGGGCGCCAACAAGCAGGCCGTGAAGATCATCGGCGACAACACCGACATGTACGCCCAGGCCTACTTCGCCTACGACTCCAAGAAGTCCGGCGGCTTCACCGTGTCCCACCTGCGCTTCGGCAAGCAGCCCATCAAATCGTCCTACCTGATTTCCCATGCCGACTACATCGCCTGCCACAAGGCGGCCTATGTGACCCAGTATGACGTGCTGGACGGCATCAAGGACGGCGGCACCTTCGTGCTGAATTCCAACTGGACGCTGGCCGACATGGAAAAGCACCTGCCCGCTTCCATGAAGCGCATCATCGCCCGCAAGCACCTGAAATTCTACAATGTCGACGCGGTAAAAGTTGCCCAGGAAGTGGGCCTCGGCGGTCGCATCAACATGATCATGCAGACGGCCTTCTTCAAGCTCGCCAACGTCATCGACTTCGAGAAAGCCGTCGGCCTGCTCAAGGAATCCATCAAGAAGACCTACGGCATGAAGGGCGACAAGATCGTCAACATGAATATCGCCGCGGTTGACAAGGGCATGGACGCCCTGACGGAAATCACCTACCCGGCATCCTGGGCCGACGCCACCGAGGGCGCCGTTGTCTGCCATTGCGACAGCGACGACTACATTTCCGATTACGTGCGTCCCATTCTGGCCCAGCGCGGCGACAAGCTGCCTGTGTCCGCCATGGAACCCGCCGGGTTCATGCCTCTTGGCACGGCCGCCTGTGAAAAGCGCGGCGTGGCCATCAATGTGCCCGAATGGAATGCCGAAAACTGCATCCAGTGCTGCCAGTGCTCCTTCGTGTGCCCCCACGCCACCATCCGTCCCGTTGTGGCCACGGCCGCTGAGCTGGAAGGAGCTCCGGCCAGCTTTGTGACCGCCGACGCCAAGGGCAAGGAACTCAAGGATCTGAAGTTCCGCATGCAGGTCTACGCCGAAGACTGCCTCGGCTGCGGTTCCTGCGCGGAAGTCTGCCCCACCAAGCCCGAAAAGCGCGCTCTGGTCATGAAGCCCCTGGAAACCCAGATCGACGATCAGAAGGTCAACCTGGCCTTTGCCGAAGCCAGCGTCAGCCAGAAGGACGACCTCATGGCGCGCGATACCCTCAAGGGTTCGCAGCTTCGCCAGCCGCTGCACGAATTCTCCGGCGCGTGTGCCGGTTGCGGCGAAACCCCCTATGTGAAGGTGCTGACCCAGCTCTTCGGCGAACGCATGATCGTGGCCAACGCCACGGGCTGCTCCTCCATCTGGGGCGCCTCCTCGCCGACCACGCCGTACACCACCGACAGGAACGGTTTTGGCCCGGCCTGGGGCAACAGCCTCTTTGAGGACGCCGCCGAATACGGCTGCGGTCTTGGCCTTGCCTACAAACAGCGCCGCGCCGGTCTGGCCCTGGCCGTGGAAAAGGCCCTCGCCCTGGAAGGTCTTTCCGGGGAACTGAAGGACGCCCTTCAGGGCTGGCTGGACAACAGGGAAGACGCCGAGGGTTCCCGCAAGTACGGCGAGGACATCCTGAGCCTGCTGGACGAAATGCACGCCCTTGACTGCGGCCTCGCCCACGAGCTGGCCGAGATGGCCGACCTCTTCACCAAGAAGAGCGTCTGGGTCTTCGGCGGCGACGGGTGGGCCTATGACATTGGCTACGGCGGTCTGGACCATGTGCTGGCCTCCGGCGATGACATCAATGTTCTCGTCCTCGATACGGAAGTGTACTCCAATACCGGCGGCCAGGCCTCCAAGGCCACCCCGCTGGGCGCCATCGCGCAGTTCGCCGCCGCGGGCAAGCGCATCGGCAAGAAGGATCTCGGCCGCATGGCCATGAGCTACGGCTACGTGTATGTGGCTTCCATCTCCATGGGCGCGGACAAGCAGCAGGTGCTCAAGGCCTTCCGCGAAGCCGAAGCCTACAAGGGGCCCTCGCTGATCATCGCCTACGCGCCCTGCATCAACCAGGGTATCCGCAAGGGCATGGGCAAGAGCATGGAGGAAGGCAAGCTGGCCGTGGAAACCGGCTACTGGCCGCTGTACCGCTTCAATCCCGATCTGGGTCTGGAAGGCAAGAATCCCTTCCAGCTCGACAGCAAGGAACCCAAGGATGGCATTCAGGAATTCATGGCCGGCGAAACCCGCTTCGCCGCCCTGGACAAGAAGGCCCCCGAAGTCTCCAAGCAGCTCAAGGAAGAACTGGCCAGGTCGTACAGCGAACGCTACAAGCTGTACAGGCAGCTGGCCGATCTGCCGCATCCCGGCAGCAACTAGACGACTCGTTCCGTCGCACGGCGCGACGGGGCGTGTGAACTGACACGCCCGCGGGGCGCGGCCGACAACGCCGCGCCCCGTTTTGCTCCAACGTCCGTTCTCCCCTCCCGATGACGGACTGACGCGGCCCAACAACCCCTTGCCCCCAGGCGGGCAACTTCAGGAGGCTATCATGACGAGATCCCTCTACATCACCGCCACGGGCCCGCGCACCGGCAAACGTGCCGTCGCGCTGGGCGCCATGCAACTGCTTTCCAGCAGGATGCAGAACATTGCCATTTTCCGCCCCATCATCAACCAGCCCCAGCTTGACGACCGCGCCCCGGACATCGATCTGCTGTTGCAGCACTTCCAGCTCAAGCAGGACTACCGCGACACGTTCGCCTACACCTACGATGAGGTGCGCACCACCATCAACGAAGGCGATCGCAATCTCGTCATTGAAAACATCATCCGCAAGTTCAAGGAACTGGAGGCCCGCTACGATTTCGTGCTGTGCGTGGGCACCGATTTCCTGGGCAAGGATCCGGTCTTCGAGTTCGAACTGAACGCCGAAATCGCCTCCAACCTCGGTTGCCCCGTCATGCTGATCCAGAGCGGTGTGGAAAAAACCACCGAGGAAATCCGGGACTCCCTCCAGCTCACCATGGACGCCCTTGCGCCGCACAAGCTGGACGTGGTGGCCACCATCATCAACCGCGCCGGCCTTTCCCAGACGGATCTGGACGATCTGCGCCAGCGCTTCGCAAAGGACGGCCAGCCCGCGCTGATTTACGCCATTCCCGAAGAACCCCTGCTGGGGCACGCCACCATGCGCGACGTCCTGAAGGGGCTCAATGCCGAGGTGCTGTTCGGCGAGCACAACCTTGACGCGCTGGTGGGCGAATACCTCATCGCCGCCATGCACGTGGACAACTTCCTGACCTATCTTGCCAAGGACCAGCTCATCGTGTCGCCCGGCGACCGCACGGACATCCTGCTGGCCTCCATGACGGCCCGCCTGTCCAGCAGCGAACCGGATATCGCCGGGGTGCTGCTCACCGGCGGCCTGCGTCCTCCCAGGGAAGTCTGCCATATGATCGAGGGCGTGGCCGGGGCGGCCCTGCCCGTGCTGCTCACCAGGGAGCACACCTATAAGACCATCAAGGCCCTGCAGGAAGTCTACGGCCTCATCGAACCTTCGGATACGCGCAAGATCAACACGGCCCTGGGCCTCTTCGAGCACTACGTCAACGGCAAGGAAGTCACCAAGCGCCTCGATGTCTCCCGCGCCGATCGCATGACGCCCATGATGTTCGAACTGAACCTCATCGAACGCGCCAAGCGCGCCAATATGCGCATCGTGCTGGCCGAGGGCGAGGAACCCCGCATTCTGCAGGCCGCCGACATCCTGCTGCGCCGCGAAGTGGCCCGGATTATCCTTCTCGGCAATGAGGAGAAAATCCGCCGGACGGCGTCCGATCTGCACCTTGACGTGAGCAAGGCGACGATTATCGACCCCACGGCCTCGCCCAAGTTCGAGGAATACGCCGAGACCTACGCCGAACTGCGCAAGGCCAAGGGCGTGACCATTGAGCGCGCCCGCGATGTCATGAGCGACGCCACCTATTTCGCGACCATGATGGTCAAGAAGGACGACGCCGACGGCATGGTGTCCGGCGCGGTCAACACCACGGCCCACACCATCCGTCCGGCCTTTGAGTTCATCAAGACGAAGCCCGGTTTCTCCGTGGTGTCCTCCGTCTTCCTCATGTGCCTCAAGGATCGCGTCCTGGCCTTTGGCGACTGCGCCGTGAACCCCAACCCCACGTCCCAGCAGCTGGCGGAAATCGCTCTGGCTTCGGCCCATACCGCCAAGGTTTTCGGTATCGACCCCCGCGTGGCCATGCTTTCTTACTCCACCGGCACCTCCGGCAAGGGCGCGGATGTGGATATCGTCGTCGAAGCCACGAAGATCGCCCAGGAAAAGGCCCCCGAACTGGCACTGGAAGGCCCCCTGCAATACGACGCCGCCATCGATCCCACCGTGGCCAGAACCAAGCTGCCCGACAGCAAGGTGGCCGGTCAGGCGACCGTCTTCATTTTCCCGGATCTCAATACCGGCAACAACACCTACAAAGCCGTGCAGCGCGCTGCCAACGCCGTGGCCATCGGCCCTGTGCTGCAGGGTTTGAACAAGCCGGTGAACGACCTGTCGCGCGGCTGCACCGTGCCTGACATCGTCAATACCGTTGCCATTACGGCCATTCAGGCCGCCGCCGAAAAAAAGTAGAAACGCCCTTCGCCCGTGCGGGCGTCTCCCCCGGCGGCGTTTGCCCCGCGTGGGCGCACGCGGCTGCGCGGGCGGCGTCCCGACGTTTTCCCCATCAAACCAGTAAAGGTTTTTTTTGATGTTTCCATCCACAGTCGTCCCATCCGCCGACTGACTCCACAACCGACGGGCAGGGGGCGTGCGGATTGCCCCTCCCTTCAGGGAGGGGTTACAGAAAAGGCTCTCCCCGGCTTCGCCGTCCTGTCAACCATTCTTTTCCCCCTGAAAGGGGAGGTTTTAAACCACAAAGGAATTTTTGATGAAAGTTTTGGTCATCAATGCTGGCTCTTCTTCCTGCAAATACCAGCTGCTTGAAATGGACAATGAAAGTGTGCTGGCTTCCGGCCTTGCCGAGCGTATCGGCCAGGGCATGGGCTGCCTGACGCACAAGATCGATCCCGACGGCGACAAGGCCGAGAAGATAGTAAAGGAAGCGGCCTTCCCCTCCCATGTGGAAGCCATGGAGCTGGTGATCTCCCTGCTGACCGACCCGGAAAAGGGCGTCATCAAGGATAAAAAAGAAATTTTCGCCATCGGCCATCGCGTGCTGCACGGTGGCGAGGACATCACCCGCACCGTGAAGGTCGATGAGGGCGTCAAGAAGATTATCCGCGACAACTTCCCCCTTGGCCCCCTGCACAATCCCGCCAACCTCATGGGCATCGAAGTCGCGGAAAAGCTCTTCCCCGGCGTGCCCAATGTGGCGGTGTTCGATACGGAATTCGGCATGGGCATGCCCCAGGAAGCCTTCATGTACGGCCTGCCCTACGAGCTGTATGAGGAGCTGAAAATCCGTCGTTACGGCTTCCACGGCACCTCGCACAAGTACATCGCCAAAAAGACGGCCGAATATCTTGGCAAGCCCCAGTCCGAATTGCGTTCCATTACCATGCACCTTGGTAACGGTTCTTCCATGAGCTGTGTGAAAAACGGCGTCTGCTTTGACACCAGCATGGGCCTGACGCCGCTGGAAGGCCTGATCATGGGCACCCGCTGCGGCTCCATCGACCCGGCCATCGTGCCCTTTGTCATGGAAAAGAAGCGTCTCAGCCCCGCCGAGGCCGACACGCTCATGAACAAGAAATCCGGTCTGCTGGGCCTGTGCGGCTTCACCGACATGCGCGATGTCCATGCCGAGGTGGACAAGGGCAACGAACGCGCGGCCCTGGCGCTGAAAATGCTGGTCCGTTCCATCAAAAAGACGCTGGGCTCGTATTATTTCCTGCTTGACGGCCAGGTGGACGCCATGGTCTTCACCGCCGGTATCGGTGAGAACGACGACATCGTGCGCGAGCAGGTCTGCGCCGGCCTCGAACATCTGGGCATCTTCCTCAACAGGGAGGAGAACGCCACGCGCAAGCCCGGCGCGCGCACCATCTCCACGCCTGACAGCAAGGTGAAAATTCTCGTCATCCCCACCAATGAGGAACTGCAAATCGCGCAGGCCACGCTGGAAGTGCTGGGCAAGTAAGCGCTTCCCGTTCTGTGGATTTTCTGTTTCAGGGTACGGGCGTATTTCCAATGCGCCCGTGCCCGTTGTCATTGCCTTTTTTCAGAAGCCATATTGCCCTGGCATCTTGTTTTTCCATCTCTCTGGGCCGAAATGCGGAAGAAACGCATGGCCGGCTTTGGGAAATATACGGTTGTGGTGCAAGTTTCCGAAACTTGCCGGGCAAGGGAGAAAAGAAAAAGGAGAAAGAGAAGAGGATGAAACTGCATGCCAAATTGACTCTGAGTTTTGCGATCCTGCTTGTGATGATACTTGTCCTGGGGGGGGCGGCCTGTCTGCTTGCGGACAAGATGGGCAAGAACTCACATGAGGCCGCCCTTTTGGAAAGGACCATAGACAACATCCTGCGTGCGCGCCTCAACTATCTGCGCTTCGTCATTTTTGAGGAAAATGGGAATCGCGACGGCGCCGAGAGGTATCTCCAGAATGCCAAGGGCTTTCTGGAAAAGACGGCTGCGACGCATCACGACAAGAGCGTCCGGGATGTGGTGCGGGCGAACCTCAATACACTGGACAAGGCGTCCACCGAACTGCTGCATCTTTTTGCGAGCATTGGGGAGGACACCTCGCTCCATGAAAAGTTTAACGGCAGCGGCGAACGCCTGCTGGAGAGCATTGACACGCTCCTCAACGCCGCCGCGGAGCAACCGGGCGATGCCGCCAGGGAACAGATGCTGGCAATCGTGAACATGCGCCGGATGGTTACGAAGACGCTGGCCGCCGCCAATGACATCTCCATGAAGACGCCCACGCAGGAGCTGGAGGGCTTCGCCAACCGCCTGAACAACGTGCGTGCCTCTGTGGAGCGGCTGCGTGTGCCGGCCTTCCAGAAGGATCTTCAGGATATTTCCAGCGCCACAGGGAGGTTCTGCGACGAGATCCGGGACTATACGGTGTCGGTGACTTCATCAAAAAGGGCCCTTGCCGAACTGGTACCGATCTTCAGCCAGCTGGAGGCCGACATCTCGAACCTTACCTTGCAGGGCGTACAGAACGTGCAGGCGGCCAACAGCCAGGCCATCACCGTTTCCGGGGCCATCAGCCTGATCGCCCTCCTCTGTGGCATCGCCATCACCCTCCTGCTTTCCCGTAACGTCATGCATCAGCTGGGAAAGGATCCGGGCGAACTGGAGCAGTTGGCCGGCCGTATCGTGAAGGGCGACTACAACATTGACGATGGACGCCCGAAGACGGGCGTCTATGAGTCGCTGGTGGAGATGGTTGACGCGCTCAAGGGGCATATCGATCGCGCCCAGGCGGAATCGAAGAACGCCAGGGAACAGTCCAGGGTGGCGCAGGCCGCCATGGAAAAAGCCGAAGAGGCCAGCCGCGAGGCAGAGAGCAAGACGGACGCCATGATGAAGCTTGCTGACAAGCTGGAAAACGTGGGCGGTGTCGTGTCCTCCTCCTCCATGGAGCTTTCCGCGCAAATCGAGCAGTCCGACAAGGGTGCGGCGGAAGCGGCGCAGCGCCTGACCGACGCGGCTGCGGCCATGAACCAGATGAACACCTCCGTCCAGGAGGTGGCCCGCAACGCCTCCGCCGCCTCGACGGCCTCAGCGGAAACCAGGAGCAAGGCCGAAGCCGGCGCGCGGGTGGTGGAACGTTCTCTGCACCGCATCCAGTCCGTCCACAAAGTCTCGCTGGATCTCAAGGAAGATATGACGCAGCTCAACGAGCATTCGCAGGACATCACCCGTATCATGGGCGTCATTTCCGATATTGCTGATCAGACCAACCTGCTGGCGCTCAACGCCGCCATCGAGGCCGCGCGCGCGGGTGAGGCCGGGCGCGGCTTCGCCGTGGTGGCCGACGAGGTGCGCAAGCTGGCCGAAAAGACCATGGCCTCCACCAACGATGTCAGCAACGCCATCAAGGTCATCCAGCAGAGCACGCAGAAGAGCACAGCGGCCGTGGAAAACGCCGTGGCACAGATCGAGGAGGCGACGCAGTTCGCCAACGAATCCGGCCATGCGCTGGAAGAAATCGTGGCCACGGCGGACGCCACCGCCGAGCAGGTCAACGCCATTGCGGCGGCCAGCGAGGAGCAGTCCGCCGCCAGCGAGGAAATCACCAGTTCGATCCTCCAGTGCAACGACATGAGCAAGCAGATTGCCGAGGCCATGTCGGAAGCCTCCCGCGCCGTCACCGGCCTTTCCGATCAGGCCAAGGCGCTGGAACATCTCATTGGCGATTTGAAGAAATCGTAGCGCATTTTGCCAAACCGGCTTGACGTCGGCGGCGTCGGGGGATTTCCCTGACGCCGCCGTTTTGCTTTTCTTGATGCCGGGCACAAAAAGTAGTATGAGATACTACAAAAAGGGAGAGACATCATGGAAATGGAAACAATGATATTCTCAGGACGCGATTTTAACCGGCATTCAAGCGAGGCAAGAAGGGCGGCAAACAAGGGACCGGTTGTCATCACAGAGAGAGGCCGGCCGGCCCATGTCCTCATGAGCATTGAGCTTTACCGGCGTTTAACGGGGAGTCAAAAAAATATTGCGGATTTGCTGGCGATGCCGGCGGATGCTGATTTTGAGATACCCGCGCTTTCCAGCGAACGTGCGCGGGCGGCGGATTTCGCGTAATGTTTCTCCTGGACACCAATGTTGTTTCCGAATTGCGAAAAGTACGCCTTGGACGGGCGGACAGAAACGTCGCGCTCTGGGCTGAGGGAGTGGAAACGGCGGCGTTGTATCTGTCGGCGATCACCGTGCAGGAACTTGAGATTGGCGTCCTGCTGGCGGAACGGCGGGATCCGCCGCAGGGCGCTGTCTTTCGAAGATGGTTTGAGGATCAGGTGCTTCCAGCGTTCGCCGGACGTGTTTTGCCCGTCGATACCGCCGTGGCGAGGCGTAGCGCCGTTCTCCATGTGCCGGATCCCGCCCCCTTCAGAGACAGCCTGATCGCGGCCACGGCGCTTATCCATCATATGACGCTCGTCACACGGAATGTTGCGGATTTTCAGGCGTCCGGCGTGGAGCTGCTCAATCCCTGGGGGGCGGCGTAACCGCGATGACAGCCTCATTGATCGTCACGCCAGCGCCGTGTCATGCCGGTTTCCAGACCGAGCTGATCCAGCAGGCGTCCGCAGAAATGGGCGAGCATGTCCTCAATGCCGCGCGGCCGGGCGTAAAAGGCGGGCATAAAGGGCATGATGGTCGCCCCCGCCAGCGCAAGGCGGCGCATGTTCTCCAGATGGAGCAGATTCAGGGGCGTTTCACGCGGCACGAGGAGCAGCGGCCGCCGCTCCTTCAGCGTAACATCGGCGGCGCGGTGCAGCAGATTCATGCCCGCGCCGGACGCGATGGACGCCAGCGAACTCATGGAACAGGGGCAGACGATCATGCCGTCGTGTCTCCAGGAACCGCTGGCGGGCCCGGCGGCCATGTCGAGCGCGTCATGGGTTCGATCCGCAAAGGCGGCCAGCGCCTCCACACCGCGGTCGCATTCCTCTTCCAGAAGGCGCGCGGCCCCCGGAGAAACGATCAGGTGCGTTTCCACACCGGGCGCATCGCGCAGTTCCTGCAGGAGCCGCAACGCCAGCGGCATGCCGCTGGCGCCGCTGACGCCCACGATCACACGTTTTTTCCGTTGGGAACGCATCAAAAAAACTTCCCGGTTTTACTGGAATTTTTGCCTTTCCGCCTTTGTATGCCAACAGCTGACACGGCGGCAGGGCATGCCGTGTCAGCCTGTGGAGAGACAGCGAGACCTGGGGGAGCAGACGTTGGCTCGTATCCGTAAATTCCCCAGATGGGAATGTTTGCGGCGAAAACCAGGCCTTGTTTCTCTGGGCAGTCTCTGTGAAGCGGGAACCCGTCTGGGGTGCGGCTCATGCTTAACGTCCATATCGGAGGGAGGATACCAGCTAGCAAATTCCCAGCCATACAGCTAAAAGCCGTTCAACCTCACGCAGCGATGTAGCCTCCAGATGCCCAAAGACATCACCGACCTTTTCGCGAGGAATGGTTGTGATTTTGTCTACCATTACCTCTGATGTGACATGCAGACCGTTCTTTGCGGAAGGCTCGACACGAAGCCGGAAAAGTGGCGTATCCCGCAACTCACTGGTCAGCGGGAGGATCGTCACCGAAGGATGAACATTGAACAAGTCCGACTGGATGACAAGTGCGGGCCGAGGCTTCCCGTAGGCCTCTGGCTGGACAATGGGCACCAGGGCACCCCGCCTCATGAGACCCATCCAGCGTTGTCAGAAACATCTTCAATCCAGTTCAATACGTCATTTTCATGGACATCCTTGGCCAAAAGCAGGCTCTGGCGGCGGCACTCTTCGGCAAATCTCTTCTTTCTGGTATCCGGCACCCAGATCTGTATGGGTCTAAGTCCCGCAGCGCGTAGGCTATTTCGATGCTTTTGCACTCTCTCTGAAATACATGCAGACATTTTTTTGCTCCTTTTTTGTTACATGTAACAAATCAGACAAAAAAAGTCCATGTCGTGTTTTTGTGGGTTGCGCCGCAGGCGCAAAAAAGTCTGTGCGTTGAGCTGGTGGGTATCGAACGGCACGGAATACGCACGCGCCGTGAGGTAGGTTTTTACCGGCATGTCATGGACACCCAGAAACGCGCCGCCGTGGAAGCTCTGCCGGACATCCCCGTTATGAGGCCAAGCATAAAAAATGACGAGCTCACAAAGTTCCGATAACTGTTTAAAATTCTTTGACTATTCGACGAAGTTCCAACAGGAGTGCCCCAGCTTTGTAGACGCCGGGTTCCGTAATAACGCTCAAATTTTGTTTTCCTTCAAGAGTAAGGAAAAAGAGCATCTAGAAGATAAAAATATTGGAATCAGATAACTGCAAGCCAGAAAAGGCGAAGCGCCCGGCCCACGCGCCGGGCTTTTTGTTTGACGCTTCACAAAACGCGGGGAATGTCAAGGGAGGCAATCTTGACATATTTACAAAGTGTAAATATAAATATTCCATGAACGTAACCCACGCTACTCCTTACGGCGTTTTTGAATGGGACAGTATCAAGGACGCCGCCAACCGCAAAAAACACGGTATCAGCTTCGAGCTTGCCATAGAAGCCTTTGCCGACCCTCAGGGCGTCTATTTGGCAGACAGGCCGCACAGTATTGGCGAGGAGCGAATGCAATATGTCGGACAGCTCGGCGGCGACATTGTAGTTCTGATTGTTTTCACCGAAAGGGCGGCCATACGGATTATCTCCGCCCGAAAAGCGTCTAAAAAGGAGCAAAAAATTTATGTTGACGCCAATGGATAGGGAAAAGGAACTCGCCTTCCTCAGAGAGATGACGGAAGAACAGACATATGCCAATGCCCTTTCCGACCCTGACAATCCTCCCCTGACGGAAAAGCAACTTGCATCAGCCGTTCGTCTCAGGGATATTCCCGGCGAAACGCTGCTCGAAAAGTTCCGTAATGCCCGGAAGCGTGAGCCCAAGCAGGTCATAACCGCCCGCTTTGATGCCGATGTCGTGCGGTACTACAAGGCCAAGGGCAAAGGTTATCAGTCTCTTATGAATGCCGCGCTGCGGGTCTGCATGGAAGCCGAGATTGCCGCCGGGAGACAGGCGACAGGACAGTGACGCCGCGCCTCATCAAGCGCCGGCGCCAGCAGGCGTTCCTGTTCCTTTCTCACGATGCCGATCCTTTCTGTATGTGCCTGGGTGGGGCGGGTATGACCTGTTCAGGCGCGTTCCTTTCCGGTGCGTTTCAGCTCCCTGACCTTGCGAAAGATGGTACTGCGATCAACCTGAAAATACCGGGCAAGTTCGGCCATGGAGCCGTAACGCCGCATCCCGGCTTCAATGACGGCGGCTTCCACTTCCTTCATGATGGTCTTGAAGGATTTGCCCTCAATATCGGGGAGGGGCAGACCATCGCTCACGGGCGGGCTCTGGCCCACAGGGCGTATGCCGGTCAGATCATGGGCGTCGATGATCCCCTTTTTGCAGGTGACGACGATCCCCTGCACAAGGTTTTCGAGCTCCCTCACATTGCCGGGCCAGTCATAGGCAAGCAGCATCCGCTCGACTTCATGGGAAAAGCGGACATGCTTGTGAAATTTTTTCCCGTAATAGGCGAGAAAACTGGCGGCAAGGGGAAGGATGTCGGCCTGACGCCTGCGCAGGGGCGGGATGTTCAGCACGGCCACCTTGAGGCGGTAATAAAGATCTGAGCGGAAATTGCTCCGGGACACTTCCTTTTGGAGATCCTTGTTGGTGGCGGCAATGACGCGCACGTCCACGGGCTTGGGAGTGGTGGAGCCCACGCGCATGACTTCCCAGTCCTGAAGAACACGCAGCAGGCGCGACTGCATGATCATGGGCAGTTCGCCAATTTCGTCCAGAAAGAGCGTACCGGTATTGGCGGCCTCAATAAGACCTGCCTTGCCGTTTTTGCTGGCCCCGGAAAAACTGCCCGCCGCATAGCCGAACAGTTCCGTTTCTATGAGATTTTCAGGAATGCTGCCGCAATCGACTTTGATAAAGGGGCGATCCGCGCGCTGTCCGCTGTGATGGATGTGTCGCGCAACGACATCCTTGCCCACGCCGGTTTCACCCAGCAGCAGCACGGTGGCGTCGGTATCCGCAATGGCGGCGGCCTCCGCATACAGCCGCTGCATGCTCTGGCTCTGGATGATGCGCGGATATTTGCCCGTGGTCAGCATTTCCGGGTTGTTGAGGGTCTGAAATGTCTCCAGCAGCTCCTTCTGGGCGCTCACTTCCTCGCGCAGTTCCGTCAGGGCCGTCACGTCCCGGATGATGGTCACCACAAGGACGACCTTTCCCTCCTTGTCCAGCACGGGATGACTTTCCAGCATCAGGATGCGTCCGTTGAACACGTGCTGCACGCTGGAGGCCTTCTGACGCGTCTCCACGACCAGGGGATTGAGAACCACGTCAAAGTAGCCCTTTTCCATAAGATCCTGAATACGGTGCCGCAGCATTTCCTCTCGCGGAATGCCGGTCAGTTCGGCATGACGCCTGTTGACCAGCAGCACTTTGCCGTCACGATCGGAAACGCAGATGGCATCGCGGAACGTGTCGCAGATTTGCTCGATAAAATCGTTCAGCATGGCGGTACGTTACACGGAAAGAAATACATTGGAAAGTGCGCTCCCCAGCAGTGCGCGCGCCAGCGGGAGGTTTGCTGCCGTTATGCCGCCCGTCCAGGGAGGGAACCCGGACGGGCGGTGACAGGCGGCGGTTTACGCCTGTCCGGCGGCCTGGATACGCGGGCTCATTCGATACAGGGCATAGGTGCACAGGGCGCTGACGCAGCCCCAGAAGCAGAAGTAGAGGCACAGGTACCAGGGTTGCCCGTCGGCCCAGCCGGTAAGCGCCGTGGCAATCATGGGCGTCAGTCCGGAAGCGAAGATGGCCGTGAACTGATAGACAAAGGAAATGCCGGAATAGCGCACTTCGGCGGGGAAACTGTCGGAGAACAGGCTTGCCATGGTGGCGTACTGTCCGGCATGCAGGATGGCAAAGGCGATGGTCAGGGTCAGGGTCACCAGCACGAAGTTGTGGGCATGGTTATGCAGCACCCAGAAGGCCGGGAAGCTGACGATGCCCAGCAGGAGGACGCAGATACCGAAGATTTTCGCCTTGCCGTGGCGGTCGGCGAACTGTCCCCAGAAGGGAATGGCCACGGCCATGACGGCTGACGCCACGATGAGGGAGGACAGGGCCGCCTCACGATGCACGCCGTGCTGCTGGGTAAGATAGGTCAGGGAGTAGACGCCGAAAACATTGAAGGAAACACCGTCGAGAAAACGTGCGCCCATTCCCGCCAGCACCATCCTGGGGTAGCGCCTGAAGACTTCCAGCAGAGGGAATCTGGCTTCGGGGGCCTTGGCCTTGGCTTCGGCGAAATCCCTGGTTTCCTGCACGGTCAGCCGCATGTAGGAACCGACAATGAGCAGCGCGGCGCTCAGGATGAATGCCACGCGCCATCCCCAGCTCAGGAATGCTTCGGGACTCAGCAGAGCGCTCAGAAGCGCGATGACACCGGAGGCCAGCAGCAGACCAATGGACATGCCGATCTGGGGCAGACTGCCGTAGAACGCGCGCTTGGACTCGGGAGCGGACTCAAAGGACATGAGCACCGCGCCGCCCCATTCGCCTCCGAGGCCGATACCCTGGAGCAGGCGGCAGATGATGAGCAGGATAGGCGCCCATATGCCGATGGATTCATAGGTGGGGATCAGGCCGATGCAGACCGTGGCCGCGCCCATGATTTCCAGCGTCAGAATGAGAACCTTCTTGCGGCCCAGCTTGTCGCCGAAGTGCCCGAAAATGATGCCGCCCAACGGACGGGCCACAAAGCCCACGGCAAAGGTGGCAAAGGCCAGCATGGTGCCGATGCGGGGGTCAAAATCGGGGAAATAGAGCTGGTTGAAAAACAGACCGGCCACAACGCCATACAGGAAGAAGTCATACCATTCAATGACCGCCCCGAGGACGGAGGAAATGACAACGCGGCGCAGGTTCTTCCGCTGTTCAAGAGTTTGTTCGCTGCTCATTAAAAATTCCTTTGCGGTTTGAAATATCCCCCTTCCAGGGAGGGAAGATGTTCGAGCGGTACGCCGCGCGACACCATGGGCAATTCTGGACGCCGGATGCGGCGGTAAGCCGGCGGACGGAAAGGGGTGCGGTTATCCTTCCAGGCCCAGCAGGCGGGCCGCGTTGTTGTACATGACGTTTTTCAGCACATCGGGCTTGAAGGGAAGGCGTTTGTAGAGGTCGATCTGCTCCTGAAAGTCCATGAAGGGCGCGGCGCTGGCAAAAAGCATCCTGTCGCCGATAAGCGTGTTGGCGGCTTGGAAATAACCTTCGGAAAAGGGCTGTTCCTCGTATTCCGCAAGATCGATGTAGACGTTGCGGTTGCGATGCACCGTCATGATGGCTTCGCTTACGAAGGGATAGGCGCCGTGGCTGATGACGATCCTCAGATCGGGGAAGTCGGCGGCCACACGGTCAATATGGCGGGGGTGGGCATCATCCATGACGGCATCGGGTACCAGCGTTGCCGGACCGGTGGTGATGACAATGGGGATGTCCAGCTCACAGCACTTGGCATAGATGGGATAGTACCGGGCATGATCGGCGGGGATGCGTGCCAGATAGGGATCGATGGCCGCGCCGCGCATACCGTGTTCGTTGACCATGCGTTTGAGTTCGTCGATGGCGGCCATCCCTTTGTGGGGGTCAAGTCCGGCGAAGCCGATGAACTTGTCGGGGTACCGTTGCATCAGAGCCACAATGCCGGGATTGGCGGAAGCGAGGCCGTAGGTGGTTTCGGCGTCGCGGCCGGTCACGACCCCCTTGACAACGCCCCGCTTTTCCATGTCGGCGACGATCTTTTCGAGGGGTTCGGGCTTGGCCCGTTCGGCATACCTGAACAGCTCGAACATGCCGCCGAAGACCTTGTTGTGCAGCATGCCCCGCACGGCGTCGGGCGTACTGGGACGAAAACGGAAGTCAATAATTTTCATGGACATCTACCTCGCCTCAGGCTGTCGCCTTGAGATATTTTTTCACAATCTATGAAGCAAAGAGTGGGCCATATGAGGGCGTGTGCTTTGTCTGATGGGGAAAAATATTGGGGCTGCTTCAAAAATTATCTTATAACACTTTGAAATATAAAGATTAAAATAAAAAGAATATCACATTAACAATTCGTTGCTTGCGCAGCGGTAGCCTTTTCTGTTTTTTAATGTAAAGATTGTATTGTATTTTTAACATATTGAAATTATTTGAAATAATAAAAACTGGCATACGCTTGTTATAAATAATACTACTAAATAGCAATTGCGTTGCTTTTTTGCATACTCGACAACAATGCAATAAGTTGTTTTATTTCAGTACATTATCTATATTTATGTGCAAATTTGCATTATTGCGGTGTATTTTTGCATATGTTTTTGGAGCAGCTCACAAGGATCTTGTTCGTCGGATGCGGCGATGGGGCGGCTGCCCCTTGTTTACCATGCCGGGGAGGCAAAAAACGGCGTACAGCAGAGGCTGTACGCCGTAAGAAATTTGGGGAGTTTTTTCGATGAGGTGGGATTCGCAACAGCCCCGTCCCCGGTAACATGACGCAAAAATATGCCGCGGGACGCTTTTCATCCCGCGGCCAGGCAAAGGGGCAACGTCAAAAGAGGCATGTTCTAGCGGGCGATATCGCGCAGGTGTTCAATGAGTCCGCCGGCGAGGGCGGCGTCCTTCATGCTGTAGCGTCTGCCGAGGTATTCGTATTTGGGCTGTCCCATGCGGTGATAGGCAAGCAGTTCATAGGAGATGGTATCGCGCCGGGGTATGCATTTGCGAATGGCGAGGATGTCTTCCTCAGTGTCGTTGAATCCTGGGATGACAGGGGTACGGACAAGAATTTTGATGTTCGGAAAGTCCTCGCACACACGGTGGAAGTTTTCCAGGATGAGGGCGTTGTCCACGCCGGTAAATTCCCTGTGCTTTGCGCTATCCATGCATTTGATGTCCATAATGAGCATATTCAGGTTGCATGCGGCTTCCTGAAGGTGTTCGTAGGGGTAACAGCCGCAGGTTTCCAGAGCGGTATTGATGTGGCGTCTGCGGGCTTCGCGCAGCATGGCGAGGGCGAATTCGTGCTGCATGAGGGCTTCGCCGCCGCTGAGGGTCAGGCCGCCGCCGGATCGGCTGTAGAAGACGCCGTCTTCCTCTACGCGCCTGAGGACCTGATCCACGGTCATGGTTTCACCATAGAGATTTCGCGCCCCGGAGGGACAGGCGGCGGCGCAGTTGAAACAGCTCTTGCAGAGGGATCGGTCGTTACGCAGTAGGCCGTCCCGCACGGTAATGGCGCCTGTGGGACAGGCGCGGGCGCAGCGGCCGCAGACTCCGGCTGTCAGGCAACGGGTGGCGTTGAAAGCCGTTTCCGGCTGAAGGTGTTGAGATTCGGGGTTGCTGCACCATGCGCAGCGCAGGGGACAGCCCTTGAGGAATACGAGCGTCCTGATGCCTTGGCCGTCATGGACGCTGAATTTCTGGACATTGAAGACAATGCCGCTGACGTTGGCATCAATCATGATGGGTCATCCTGTCTCAGGGTAAAAAATGAGAGGAAGGACCTCGCCGTTGCGTGGGAGGGCCTTCCCCTTTTGGCCATTTCGGCACGTTGCGCGGAGGAGAGGAGGAGAAGCGCCCTCTCCTACGCGGTTATGCTAGAACTGGGAATGTTCGGTACGATCGATGATGTCGTTCTGCAGATCGCGGGACAGGTCGCAGAAATAGGCGCTGTATCCGGCGATGCGCACGAGCAGGCCGCGGTAGTTGTCGGGTTCCTTCTGGGCGTTGAGCAGGGTCTGCTTGTTCACGATGTTGAACTGCAGGTGCCAGAGCTTCAGGTCGCACCACGTGCGGATGAGGGAGACGATTTTTTCGGTGCCCTCATCGCCGTCCACGCATTTGGGGGAGAGCTTGATGTTGAGCAGGCGGGAGGCGCGGTTGATCATGCCGTAGTTCTTGGAATGGTAGTTGGACAGGAGCACGGCGGTGGGGCCGTTCTCGTCCGCGCCGTGGGACGCGGAGGAACCGTCGGAAAGAGCGGTCCAGGCGTGGCGGCCATTGGGGGTGGCGGATACGACCTTGCCAAAGGGCACATGGGAGGTGATGGGCACATAGCGCACGTCCACATGCACGCCGCGTTCACGGGTGCTCCTTTCGGCTTCCACCTGGGTGAAGCGGTCGATATCCTTGGCAATGCTGTCCGCATAGGGATCGTTATTGCCGTAGCGGGGTGCGTTGCGGAGCATTTCGCGCACGGACTCGCAGCCTTTGAAGTCGGCCTTGCAGGCATCGAGGACTTCCCGCATGGTCAGCTTTCTGTCTTCAAAGACCAGTTTTTTGATGGCGGCCAGGGAGTCCACGACCGTGCCGTAACCGAGAAACTCGAAGTAGGAGTAATCCACGCCGCCGGGGATTTTTTCGGTGTGCAGATCAAGGCAGTGCTCCATGCAGAGATTGTGCAGCACGGAGGACAGGGGCGCGGCAAAGTGCTGGGGACGCAGCTTGTCCACAACGTGCTGCTGCTGGAAGGCCTTGCGCAGCAGGTTCAGGTGCTGGGCCTTGTAGGCGTCGTAGAACTCTTCCCAGGTCTTGAACATGGTGGCGTCGCCGGTTTCCAGACCGATGATCTCGTCGCCGTAGCGCAGCATGCGGCCATTGTAGAGCAGCATTTCAAGAGCGGTGGCGAAGTTCACATACACGCAACCGGAAGTGTAGGTGTCGCGGTTGGGCATGCGGGTTTCGGTGCAGCCGGAAACGGCGTAGTCCAGCGCCTCATTGACGGGGCAGCCCTTGACGGAGTTCAGAAAGACAACTTCCTCGTCGTTGATGAGCTTGGGGAAGCCCGATCCGTCCTTGATGGTCTGGGCCACCTCACGCAGAAAGCGTTCCGGCGAGCGGCTGTGAATACGGGCGGCAAGGTCGGGGTAGTTCAGGGGGAACTCGCGTTTGGACTCAAGGAACAGATAGGTCAGTTCGTTGGTGGCGTCTTCGCCGTCCGGGGTCTGTCCGCCGATGGTCACGGCTTCCCAATGCGCGTAACCTTCCTGGAATTCCACGCCCGTGGGGTTGATGTAGAGGTCAATGAACTGGGCCATGTCCACCCACATGCATTCCAGCAGTTCCTTGGCCTGAGCGGGCGTCAGGACGCCATCCTCAATGTCTTTTTTGTAGAAGGGATAGAGGTACTGGTCCATGCGGCCGTTGGAGATGATGGCGCTGGCCTTCTGTTCGATGCGGGAGAACATCTGAACGAACCATTGGAACTGCATGGCTTCGCGGAAATTGCGGGCGGGATGGGCGGGCACGCGCTCGCAGATTTCGGCAATCCGCAGCAGTTCGGCCTTACGCTTGCCGTCGCTTTCCCTGGCGGCCAGATCACGGGCCAGAGCCACATGACGCCCTGCCCAGATCATGATGGCGTCGCAGACGATGATCATGGCCTCAAGGAAGGGTTTTTTGTCCCAGAGATCCACGGAATTGTTGAGATCGAGTTGGGCCAGACGTTCTCTGGCTTCGTTCTGAATGTCGATGAAGCCGCGCTTGAGGACTTTTTCGTAATCCGGCACCCACTGGAGAGCGGAACGGTAGGAAGAGGTTTCGCTGACCACAAACTTGGATTTCAGGCCGCGATCGTCGTCATAGGTCACGCCGCGGATCTCGGCGGGGATGGCCTTGTTCAGATGCTCATGATAGGTCTTGCCTTCCCAGTAGGGCGCAATGTCTTCCATGACGGTCTTGATGTCTTCCTTGGAAATCTGGAAGGGGCTCTTGTCGCGGTGCTCCAGATCGGCCAGCACTTCGCGGTAGAAGTCGCCGTCAATTTCAGGATACAGAATGCCGTAGCGGCCGAGCTTGCCCACGCGACCGGCAAGCAGCTGGTCAGGCGTGATCCAGACGGTGATCTTTTCGGCCACGTTCTTCAGGGCCTTTGCCCAGCGCAGCGTCAGATGCTCCCCTTCGGTCCGCATCATGGATTCGGTGAAATACCTGGCGCGCTCCACATCCACGTGAGGCAAGGTGAACTGATTGCGTTCAAGAATCCTGTAGATGCGTTCACGCCCCGCACGATTGACGGTTCTGGATTCGATGCGTTCTTCCTGAGGCGAAAGGCAGCTGCTGCACTGGATCATGACGGACTCCTGCTCTTGGGTATTGCCCGCGGAGGCGGACTTGGGTTCGTTTGTCTGCCTTTCCTAGAGCATATGCCGTGCCATTTCAGGCAACTCGTTCTAATTGTTTATTTTATTGGAAAACTGCCGCATCTTTCCCCGTTGTGCCGCATCAGGCGGTTTGTTTCTTTTCTGCAACAAAAATATTGCAACTCATTGCTATTATTTGCTTTTTTCAAATATATGCAAATTTGCACAGTGGTAAAAACGCACTTTTTTTCACAAGAGGTCACGCCCGCCACAAAAGTTGCCGGCAAAACGTTCCGCGGCAGGGCTGCGCAGGCCGTCAGCCGGAAAAGGCGTATGAAAGCGCATCGGCGGCAAGGCGCAGCATGTGCGGCGTATGCTGGGCGGTGATGGAAAAGCGCAGCAGCGCGTCGCCGCAGGGAACGGTGGGGTAGCGCGCGGCAAGGGCGAGAACCCCCGCGTCGCGAAGCTCCTGGCCCATGCGCAGGACGGCGTTTTCATTGCCAACAGGCACGGCGACGATATGGGCCTTGCCGCGCGTGGGAATGTCCCGATCCCGGAGCAGGCGCCGGAACAGCGCGCTGTTGGCGTGCAGGCGTTCGCGCCGGTCCTCACAGCGGGGCAGACGGCGCGCAAGTTCCAGACAGGCGGCGGCGTGCGCTTCGGGAAGCGCCGTGGAGTGCATGACCGCCGAGGCGTTTTCCTCGATAAGAGCGGTGAAGCCGCGCGGCAACAGCAGGAAGGCCCCCCAGAAGCCCAGCGCCTTGCCCAGCGTACCGGTGACAACATGGGCGGAACCGCCGCCACAGGCGAAACCGCGTCCGCCGCGTCCCCAGGCCCCCAGCGCGTGGGCCTCGTCAACCAGCAGAAAAACGCCGTACTCCCGGCGGAGAGCCGCCAGCGACGCCATGTCGGGCGCGTCGCCGTCCATGCTGAAAAGGGATTCCGTCACAACAATGGGCTGTGGCGCATCGGGGGAAAGCGCGGCAAGGCGCTGACGCAGGCGCGCCACATCGTTATGGGGGGCGGCATGGATACGCGCGCCCGCCAGCGGCAGAGCCCGCGCAACGCTGGCGTGGACACGGCGATCCACAAAGGCGTCGTGCCCTTTGGGGAGAAGGGAGGTGACGGCCGCAAGATTTGCCTGATACCCGCTGGGGAAAAAAAGGCATTCGTCAAAGCCGAAATAGGCGGCAAAGGCCTGTCCGGCATCGGCGCCGATCCGTGATCGACCTCCGGCAAGACGTGAGGCGCGCCCGGAGGGCGCATACAGCGCGAAGCAACGGGCGACGGCTGCCCGCCATGCCGGGCAGGAGGCCAGCCCCAGGCTGTCATTGCTGAGAAAAGAGACGTAGTGGCGGTCGCCGACGCGGACAAGAGGTCCGGCGGCCGCGCCCCGCACGGCGGCGCTGTCCCGGCGCAGGCCCACGCGGCTGTTTTCGGCGGCGCGCAGGCGCAGACGTTCGGCAACGGTCATGCGTGGCATGTGATTTCTCCCGGAGGGTTCCGGCAAACAAAGACGGGAGTGGCCGCCCCCGCCCGGCACAGGGGAAACGACACGGTTTTTCCTCTGCCGGGAGGGCGCGGACGGCCTCCTCCTGACGGGCGTGGCAGCGCGCTAGCGCGGCAGGCCCTCGGCGACGGCGGCAATGTGCGCGGCGGTAAACCCGAATTTTTCGGCGAGCGCCTTGCCGGGCGCGGACGCGCCAAAGCTCTCCATGCCCACGACAGCGCCGTCAAGGCCCACATATTTGCTCCAGTATCCTGCGGCAGCGGCTTCCACGGCGACACGGGCGCGGACGCCGGGCGTCAGTACGGAATTGCGGTAATCGCTGTCCTGGGCGTCAAAGCGTTCGCAGCAGGGCATGGAGACGACGCGAACCTTGCGTCCTTTGAGGCGCAGCTGTTCGGCGGCCTCCAGCGTCATGCCCATTTCCGATCCGGTTGCCATGAGAATGAGTTCCGGCGTGCCCTGACAGTCCCGCAGCACATAGCCGCCGCGGGCGATGGCCTCCACCTGCGCGTCGTTGCGGCGTACAAAGGGAAGATTCTGACGCGAGAGCGAAAGACAGGACGGGCGATGCGCGGATTCCAGCGCGCACTTCCAGGCAACGGCGGTTTCCACGGTATCGCAGGGACGCCAGACATCCATACCGGGCATGAGGCGCAGCCCCGGTATCTGTTCCACGGGCTGATGGGTGGGGCCGTCCTCGCCAACGCCGATGGAGTCGTGGGTAAAGACCCAGACGGCCCGAATACCCATGAGGGCGGCCAGGCGCAGGGCGTTTTTGGCGTAATCGGAAAAGACCATGAACGTTCCCGCATAGGGGATGAAGCCGCCGTGCAGGGCCAGCCCGTTCATGATGGTGCTCATGCCAAATTCGCGTACCCCGTAGGCCAGATAGTTGCCTGTGGCGGCGGCGGGATCAAAGAGGACACTGGCGGCGGTTTTCGTACCGACGGAGCCTGAGAGATCGGCGGAACCGCCCATGAGCTCGGGCAGGGCGGGCACGAGATGTTCCAGCGCCTTTCGGGAGGCCACGCGGGTGGCGAGGCTTTCGCCCTCCTCACGGGCGCTCTGGATCATACGGGCGGCAATGCCCGCCCATCCTTCGGGCAGTTCCCCCGACAGGCGGCGTTCAAGGGACGCCGCAAGATCGGGATAGGCCGCGCGGTAGGCATCCAGCGCGGCGCGCCAACCGGCTTCGGCGGCGGCTCCCGCCTGACGGGCGTCCCAGGCGGCGGCAATGTCGCCGGGAACGGTGAAGGGGGGGGCATCCCAGCCAAGTTCCTTTTTGGCTTCGGCGGCCGCCTCCTCACCCAGCGGTGAACCGTGGCAGGACGCGGAATCGGCCTTCACGGAGCCGAAACCGATATGGGTACGGCAGATGATCAGGCTGGGGCGCGCCGTATCCGCGCGGGCCTCGTCAAGGGCCTTGTCCAGCGCGTCCGCGTCGTGCCCGTCGATGGGCCCCAGAACCTGCCAGCCATAGGCCCGGTAGCGTCCGGCCACGTCCTCGGTGAACCAGCCGTCGATGTTGCCATCTATGGAAATACCGTTGGCATCGTACAGGGCGATCAGTTTGCCCAGCTTCCATGTGGCGGCCAGTGAACAGGCCTCATGTGAAACGCCCTCCATGAGACAGCCGTCGCCCAGAAAGACATAGGTACGGTGATCGACGATGGTATGCCCGGGACGGTTGTATTCCGCCGCCAGCAGGCGTTCCGCCAGCGCCATCCCTACGGCGGTGGAGATGCCCTGCCCCAGCGGCCCGGTTGTCATGTCCACGCCGGGCGTTTCGCCAAATTCGGGGTGCCCGGGCGTTTTGGAACCAAGCTGCCGGAAGTTGCGGATATCGTCCATGCTGACATCGTAGCCCGTAAGGTGCAGTACCGCATACAGCAGCATGGAGGCATGACCGTTGGACAGGACGAAGCGATCGCGATCAGGCCAGCGCGGATTGGCGGGATTGTGTCTGAAACCGTGACGCCACAGGGCTTCCGCCATATCGGCCATGCCGAGAGGAGCCCCGGGATGGCCGGATTTGGATTTTTCAATGGCGTCGATGGCAAGGGCGCGGATGGCATTGGCGCACTGGCGGCGGGTGGGCATGGCTGTTCCTCGCTGGGCTTGTGGGTTGGGTGGGGATTATTTCCAGGCCAGCGCCGCGGCCTGGCGGGCAGCATGGGCGGCTGTCGCGGTGGTCGCGGCGGCGTCCGCGAAACAGCGGGCGCGCGGAGCATAGGGAGGAGTGTTGAAAAAGGCGGAGCCGGAAACAAGGACATCCGCCCCGGCGGCCACAAGGGCCGCCGCGTTTTCAGGGCAGGCCCCGCCGTCCACCTGAAGGAGCGTTCCGTCCGCGCCGCAACCGTCCAGCAGCGCGCGGGCGGCGCGGATTTTGTCGAAGCTGGCGGGCAGGAAGGCCTGCCCTGAGAAGCCGGGATTGACGCTCATGATCAGCGCCATGTCGATGTCTCCGGCAAGCCAGCGCAGACAGGAAAGATCCGTCCCCGGGTTGAAGGCCAGACCGGCCTTGCAGCCCATGCGGTGAATTTCCGCCAGCGTGCGCTGCGCGTGCGGATCGGTTTCCGCATGGATGACGAGCATGTCGGCCCCGGCGTCACGGAAGGCGGCGATATGTCGCGCGGGATCCGTGATCATCAGATGGACGTCGAAAAAAAGGGATGTCCGTTTGCGCAGGGCCGCGATGACGGGGGGGCCGAACGTGATGTTGGGGACAAAAACGCCGTCCATCACATCCAGATGCAGCCAACGGATACCGGCCTGCTCAAGCGCCGCGCATTCTTCAGCCAGTCGCGAGAAATCGGCGGAAAGCAGGGAGGGAGAGAGGATCATGACATATATCCTCTGGGGTGGGCGTGCCCAGGGGAGGGCCGCGCCGCGGAAAGGCTGGGCCTTTTCCGGCAGGATTGCGGGACGGCGCCGTGCGAACAAACGCCGCCCCGCGTGTTATTCTTCCAACAGAAGGCGGCGAAGCCGCCGCAATTCCTGATCCATGCGCCGTGTGAAGTCCGGATCCCGGTGCGCCGCGGCTGTATGAGCGGGCCGGGTGGGGGCGGGTTCGCCTTCCTCCAGAACGCGGCGCGCGCCGTCGATGGTCATGCCCTTTTCGTGCAGCAGGTAGCGTATGCGCCGCAGCAGGGCGATGGTTTCCTCCGTGTAGAGGCGCTGGCCTTTGGCTGTCCGAACGGGTTGTAACTGCGGAAACTCCGATTCCCAGAAACGCAGGACATAGGTCTTGAGATCGAGAAGGGTCGCGGCTTCGCCGATACGGTACAGTTTTTCAGGCATGCCTCCTCCGTCGTTAGACCCTCACGCCCAAATCTCGCACAAGGGATTGTGCCACCTTTTCCCGTTCCTTGTCCACCTCCGCATCCTTGAGCGTGCGATCCGCATGGCGGAACGTCAGGCGGAACGTCAGGTTCCGCTCCCCGGAGCCCTCCGGCTCAAAGCAGTCGCAGAGGACGGCGCTTTCAAGCAGCGGCAGCCGGAGTCCGGCGATATGGGCAAGGATGGTTCCCGTGCGCACGCCGCGATCCGCCATGACGGTAATGTCGCGGCGCACGGGCGGAAAGACTGGCAGCGGCGAGAAGCGGACGGCGGCGGCATCGTGCAGGGCACGGAGTTCCTCCAGATTGAGTTCCGCAAGCCAGACGTCCTTGCGTGCATGGAAGGCGTCGGCCTGTTCGGGGCGTACCCGTCCCATGACGCCGAGAGGGCGATCTCCGGCGAGGATGTCGACGCAGGGCAGCAGGAAGGGATGCTCGCCGTCGTGCCCGGCATAGCTGAGGGCGGGAAGATGCAGGAAGCGTTGCAGATTCTCCACAATCCCCTTGAGATCGGCATAGTCCACGTCGCCCGGGGACTGGGGCCAGCCGCCGTCGAAACGGCTGCCGTACAGCAGCAGGCCGAGCATGCCCGTTTCCACGCAGCCTGTGGCCCGTTCGTCGGAACGGGGAGCCGCCTCAAAGATATTGGCGATTTCAAAAAGGCGCAACCCGGCGGCGCCCTGGGCGAGATTGTTGCGCAAATCCTGAAGCAGACCGGGGGCAAGGACCGTGCGCAGAACGTCCTGTTCCGCCGACAGGGGGTTCATGATGGAGATGCGTCCCTCTTGGGGCAGACGCAGGTGATCGAGATCCCGGTGCCCGGTGAAACTGTAATTGACGGCCTCGTTGAGGCCGAGACCGGCGGCCCAGCGCTTGAGACGCATACGGAAGGCGAAATCGCTTTCCGGTTCTCCCGCGCGGGAGAGATCGCCGTGTATGGCAGGCAGCAGAGGTTCGATGGTATCCAGCCCCCAGACACGGCCCACTTCCTCAATGAGATCGGCTTCGCGCGTCAGATCGGGACGCCAGCTGGGCTGGCTTACCGTCCAGGTGTCGCCGCCCTTCTCGACGGCGCACCCCAGGCCTTCCAGCACCTCCGCGTCAAATTCCGGGGAAAGATCCACGCCCAGCAGCGCGTTGGCGCGTTCAGGGCGAAAGGCGATGCGGACAGGCTGGAAGGGGCGGGGCTCGGCGCGGCAGACGCCGGGGCGGACGTTGCCGCCCGAAAGTTCGGCCATCATGGCCGCGGCGCGATCGAGGGCCCAGAGGGTCCGGCACTGATCGATGCCGCGTTCGAAACGATAGGAAGACTCGGACGACAGACCGAGGCGGCGGGATGTCTTGCGGATGAGCGCGGGCGTAAAGCAGGCGCTTTCCAGAAAGACATTGCGGCTGGTATCGTCAATTTCCGTTGCCGCTCCTCCCATGACACCGGCCAGCGCCACGGCGCGGCCCTCATCGCGGATGGTGATGTCCGTGGCGCGCAGGACGCGTTCCTGACCGTCCAGCGTCATGAGGCGTTCGCCTTCCGTCGCCCGGTCCACACGGATGCGGCCGCCCTTGAGCTTGTCCAGATCAAAGGCGTGCAGGGGTTGGCCGCATTCAAAGAGAATGTAGTTGGTCACGTCGACGATATTGGAAATGGGGCGCACACCCACGGCATGGAGGCGGTGCCGGATGCGCATGGGCGAGGGGGCGATCCGCACCCCGGCGACGACGCGCCCGGCATACAGGGGGCAGAGATCGCCGCCGGCAATGTCCACGCCGGGCAGTTCGTCCGCCGGGCCGTCCTCGCGCAGTGGCCGCTCCGGAACCGTCAGTGGCAGTCTGAAGGCCAGCGCCACCTCACGCGCGAGCCCCAGCACCGAAAGGCAGTCCGCGCGGTTGGGGGTGATGGAGATATCCAGCACCTCCCGATCCAGCTCAAGCGTATCCACAAGGCGGTCGCCGGGAACGGCGCTGTCCGGCAGGACCATGATACCGGCGTGATCGTCCGTCAGGCCCAGTTCCCGTTCGGAACAGATCATGCCGTGTGAAGGCGCGCCGCGCAGCTTTGCCTTCTTGATCACCAGGCCGCCGGGCATGACGGAACCCACCAGGGCCACAGGCACCTTCTGTCCTTTGGCCACATTGGGAGCGCCGCAGACGATGTCAAGCAACTCCCCCTGTCCGGCATCCACCTTGCAGACATGCAAATGATCGGATTCGGGATGATCGGCGCATTCCACCACATGACCCACCCTGATGGAGGAAATGGCCTCATAGGGGCGCACGATGTCTTCCAGCTCCAGACCGAGCATGGTCAGTCTGTCGCCCAGTTCCTGGGCTGAGCCCTCATAGGGCACAAATTCACGCAACCACGAAAGAGAAAGCAGCATATATCACTATCCTGTGAGTAGCGGGGATAAACGGCGCGGGCGCGTGTCCGCGCGGGCGCCGGAGCGGGGCTCTAGAACTTCCAGGCCGGAGCCCGCGGCGTCACGTCCGGCAGCGGCGGAACATCCGCGTCCCGTCCGTAGCCGCCATACGCGCCCGCGGGCAGGCGTTTGCGTTCCTTTTTTTCTTCCGGTTCCATGGGGATGAGGGGGCGGCCATAGGCGTCAAGCCGCCCTTTCATGCCGCTGATGCCGCCGCTCTGGGCCGTCGCCTGACCAGAGGGAGCCTCCCGCAGGCGCCTGGGCGCGTCCGGGGCTTCCAGGCCGGTTCGCGGGGCGCTGGAGGCGGAGCGCGCGGCGCAGGGCGGCGGCGCAAGAAGCGTGACCCCCAGCAGCAGGAGCGACAGAAGCGGGCGGCGGGCGGAAAGGGAACGCGCCATGACTAACCGGTGAACTGTCCGAGGAAACGCACATCGTTCTCAAAGAACATGCGCAGATCCCCGATGCCGTATTTCAGCATGGCCACACGCTCCACGCCCATGCCAAAGGCAAAACCGCTCACGCTGTCGGGATAGCCCGCCGCGGCATACACCGCCGGATCCACCATGCCGCAGCCGAGAATCTCCACCCAGCCTGTCGTTTTGCAGACGCGGCAGGGTTCGCCGTTCACATGTCCCGCGCCGCCGCAGATGCGGCAGGAAATATCCACCTCGGCGGACGGTTCGGTGAAGGGGAAAAAACTGGGACGGAAACGGACGCTGGTATGCCCGCCGAAGACGGCCCGGACAAAGGCTGTCAGGGTGCCGCGCAGATGGGCCATGCTGATGCCGTCGCCCACCATGAGCCCCTCAATCTGATGGAACATGGGGGTATGCGTCAGGTCGGAATCGCGGCGGTAGACCTTGCCGGGAGCGATGACGGCCAGAGGAGGCCTGCGGCCCAGCATGGTACGCACCTGGACGGGGGAGGTGTGGGTGCGCAGGAGCGTGCGCCCGTCGATATACAGGGTATCCTGCATGTCGCGGGCGGGATGCTCGGGCGGCATGTTGAGGGCCTCGAAATTATAGTAGTCGTTTTCCACTTCCGGGCCGGAGGCGATGTCAAAGCCGAGATTGCGGAAAACGGCGCAGATCTCTTCGGTCACAAGGGTTGTGGGATGCAGGGTGCCCTGCCACGGAGCCCGTCCCGGCGTGGTGGGATCAAAACGGGCGAGCGCCTCGGCTTCCTTCAGCGCTTCCAGTTCGGCCTTGCGGGCTTCAAAAATGGCGTTGAGCCGTTCCTTGACCTCGTTGGCCTTCCTCCCTACGGCGGGCCGTTCCTTCGGGGGCAGGGCGGACAGGGAATCCATAAGCGAGGCCAGCCTGCCCTTGCGGCCCAGAAAATCCACCCGCAGCTCCTCCAGAACCGCCAACGAAGAAGCCCGGCCGCACCCGGTTTCCAGGTCGCTCACCAGGCTTTCCAATGCTGCAATCAGATCCATGCGATATCCCCACCGCCAGCGGCGGCCATGTCTGCCGCGTACCCGGGGCGGGGCGGCGGCTTCCTCTTTTCAGACAGCGGACGGGCGGCGGGCCCTTACGCCGCGCCGCCCGTCTCCAGACTCTACGGAGCGTCGCTTCCGCGCTCATGCGGCTGGCGGCCGCAGGCTGCTGAAGCTGACGCTGCATGACGAAAGCTTTTTCCGCTAGGCGAGGGCGGCCTTGGCCTGCTCCACGACCTTGGCGAAGTCTTCCTTGTGGTAGACGGCCAGATCGGCCAGAACCTTGCGGTTCAGCGTGATGCCGGCCTTGGTCAGACCGTGCATGAGACGGCTGTAGGACAGGCCGTTGAGACGCGCGCCGGCGTTGATGCGCAGAATCCACAGCGTGCGGAAATCGCGCTTGCGGTGTTTACGGCCGATAAAGGAGTATTGCAGCGCGCGCTCCACAGCCTCACGGGCGGTGCGGTACAGACGGCTGCGGCCTCCGCGAAAGCCCTTTGCGGCGCTCAGATACTTTTTGTGCCGGCGATGGGCGGCAAGACCTCTCTTTACACGCATGGGAGTATCCTCCATTGTCGCCCGGCAAAGGCGGAGGTTGCCCGCCGGGGAGTAAAATTTTTCGCGATGTGGAATTGAACGCGAAGGTTACGGCTTCCACCGGCCGCACAGACCGTCCCTGGGCCGGCCATGTTCTCAGCGTGACCCATTCTAGCCGTTGGGCAGCATGCGGCGCACGGCCTTTTCATTGGTGCGATCCACCGTCGTCGACTGACCCAGACGCATTTTGCGGCCGGCGGCCTTCTTGGTGAGGATGTGGCGCAGGTTCTGACGGCGGCGCTTGAACTTGCCGCTGCCCGTCAGCTGAAAACGCTTGGCGGCGGAGCGCCGGGTTTTGATCTTGGGCATGATGTTCTCCCTGAATAATGATGTCGGCATCCGTGGAAAACGCACGGATTCATGTTTCAATCCGCGGTCACCCCGTCCGTTGACTGACACCGCATCCGGCGGTTCGCCGTGTTCGCGTTGCCGTGCGGCTTGCCTCTCCCTGAAAGGAGAGGTTTACGGAAAAGGTTTTCACCGGATTGATCGCTGTGTCAAGAAGCGCTTTCCCCCCTGTAAGGGAGAGGTTTCAGACCACAAAGGAAGTTGTGATGCACCCGCAAACACGCGGACACGTCCCGGACAGGCGCTGTGCGGGGAAAATAGAGTGCCTTAAAACCTTGCCGGATGCAAGTGTTCCTCCCTCCCCGCCGCCGCTATTTCCTGGGCACCAGCAGCATTTGCAGCGTTCGGCCTTCGGCGCGGGCTTCCTGATCCACTTTGGCCACGTCCGCCAGATCCTGGACGATACGGTCAAGAATGCTGACGCCGCGATCCTTGTGAACGATCTCGCGCCCGCGGAAAAAGACGGTTACCTTGCAGCGGTCGCCGTCCTCAAGAAAACGGCGGATATGGCGCACCTTGGTTTCGTAATCGTGGTCGTCGGTCTTGGGACGGACCTTGATTTCCTTAATCTGCACCACGCTCTGGCGTTTCTTGGCTTCCTGCTTTTTTTTCTGCTGCTCGTACTTGAACTTGCCGTAGTCCATAATGCGGCAGACAGGCGGCTCGGCGTTGGAAGACACTTCCACCAGATCCAGCCCGGCTTCCCTGGCCAGGGCAATGGCCTCATTGCGCTGCATAATCCCCTTTTGCTCGCCGTCGGCAGCGATGACGCGCACTTCTCGCGCGCGGATCATCTCGTTGCGACGCACGCCGTCCTGCGGCATTTCGCGGCGGGGTCTCATGTTAGGAGAAGCTATAGCTCATCCCTCCTCGTTTGAAGGGCTCTCCGGCGTCCGCGCGGATCATGGCGGCGACCTCCGCCACGGACTTGAGCCCGGCATTGTCCCCATTGCGCAGGCGTACGCTCACGCCGCCCGACTGCGCTTCCTTTTCTCCCACTACCAGAATATAAGGCACCTTCTCCAGTTGTGCCTCGCGCACCTTGAAGCCCAGCTTCTCGTTGCGCAAATCTGCCGTGACGCGGATACCCAGTTCCCTGAGCCCGTCGCAAACCTTCCGCGCCGCCTCGTTGCAGGCGTCGACAACCGTCAGCACGCGCGCCTGTTCGGGCGCGAGCCATGTGGGCATGGCGCCCGCATACTGCTCAATCAGGATGCCAATGAACCGTTCCAGCGAACCCATGATGGCGCGGTGCACCATGACGGGGCGGTGGCGTTCGCCGTCCTGCCCCACATAGGTGAGATCGAAGCGGTCCGGCAGGGTGAAGTCCACCTGAATGGTGGAACACTGCCATTCGCGGCCGAGGCAGTCCAGCAGGCGCACGTCAATCTTGGGGCCGTAGAACGCGCCGTCCCCCTCGTTGATTTCATACGGCATACCGGCCTTTCTCACGGCCTCAATGAGGGCGCTGGTGGCGAGTTCCCACGCCTCGTCCGTCCCGATGCTGTCTTCTGGCCGGGTGGAAATGGCAACCTTGAACTGAAAATCGAACAGTTGCATCAGGTCGCGAATCAGATGGATGACGTTGAGAATCTCACTTTCCAGCTGCTCCGGCGCGCAGAGGATATGGGCGTCGTCCTGCGTGAACTGACGCACGCGCAGCAGGCCGTGCAGCACGCCGCTTTTCTCGTGGCGGTGTACGACGCCAAGCTCAAAGTAGCGTTGCGGCAAATCGCGGTAACTGCGCAGATCGTTCTTGAAAATCAGCATGTGCGAGATGCAGTTCATGGGCTTGATGCCGTACTGATCATCCTCGATCCGCGTGAAGTACATGTTCTGGCGGTAGTGATCGTAGTGCCCCGAACGCTGCCAGGTCTCCACGCGCAGCAGCTGGGGACCCTGTACGATGTCGTAGTTGCGCCGGAGATGTTCGCGACGCCAGAAATCTTCCAGAATGGTACGCAGCAGCATGCCTTTCGGCAGCCAGAAGACCATGCCCGGCGCCACATCCTCATGGAAGGCGAACAGCTTCAGTTCCCGGCCCAGCTTGCGGTGATCGCGGCGTTTGGCTTCCTCCAGCTGCGTGAGGTAGCTTTTGAGCGCCTTGTCATCGGCAAAGGCCGTACCGTAGAGGCGCGAAAGCATGGGGTTCTTCTCGCTGCCGCGCCAGTAGGCCCCGGCCGCGGACAGCAGTTTTGCGCATCTGGCGAAGCCGGTATGCGGCACATGCGGTCCCCGGCACAGATCGGTAAAATCGCCGCAGGTATAGAGCGATACCGTTTCCGCGTCGATACCGTTGATAATCTCCACCTTGAAGGTCTCGCCCATGTCCCCGAACTTCCGTACGGCGTCAGCCTTGCCCAGGATCGCGCGTTCAAAAGGCAGGCGCGCGTCGGCAAGGCGCAGCATTTCCTTTTCGATGGCCTCGAAATCGTCGCTGGAAAACGGGCGATCGACGGAAAAGTCGTAATAGAAGCCGTTCTCAATGGCCGGGCCGATGGCGACTTTGGCCGAAGGGAAGAGTTTTTTGACCGCCGCGGCCATGACATGGGCGGTAGAATGGCGCACAATGGCCAGACCCTCGGGGGAATCGGCGTAGACCGGTTCAAGCGCCGTACAGCCGTCAGGCAGGGGAGAAGAGAGATCCAGCAACGCCGGTACGCCGTCCGCCACAGCCCGGGCCGCCACGGCGGCCTTGAACTTTTTGCCGCTCAGAACCTGCTGCAACACGGACGCCGCCGAAGCGGCGCCGGAAACGTCGACGGACTGGCCTTCCACCATCACAGTCATGGTAACTCCTTGAGAGCATGGGGCGTTTGAGACGTGGCCATTTCAAAAGCGGCGCCGCCCGCGCGCGACGGAAAAAACGCCCGCCGCGCCGCCCGCTGCCGCGGATCGCGCCTGCCGCCATGCCCTATGCTATAAAAAAATGGGGAGGCGGAAACCTCCCCATCAACAAATATTCTACCGCAAAGCAACCTGTAACGACGAAACCCGCTTCCAACCCCGCGTGCCTCCGCCGTTAAAGGGGTACCTCTGTTGTTTTGGTAGGAACGAGCAGACTTGAACTGCTGACCTCTTCCGTGTCAAGGAAGCGCTCTAGCCACCTGAGCTACGCTCCTACATGAGGCAAGAATTTTTCTACGCGGATTGCCGCCGTCCGTCAACAACTTTTTTCAAAAATTTTTTCCGGCCCGCCGCGCGTGGAGGGAAAAAGGATTCCGGCCCCGCGTCTTCTTGCGGCCCGCCGCGTCTTTCCGCTATCATGGAAGGCATGGAAGCGCACGAACATCTTTCCGGCCGGGACAGGGAAGCCCTGAGCGACGCGGCGCAACTGGCCCTGTTGCAGGATCTGGCGAGCCTCGTCAGCAATCCCGCGGACAGCGGGAGCGTGCTGGACAAGGCGCTGGCGCTTATGGCCGGGCGCCTGCATCTCATGCGGGGCAGCATCACGCTGGTGTCTCCCAGCACGGGGGAAATCCGCATTCAGGCTTCCTATGGCCTCAAATCCTCCGAGCGTCTGCGGGGGCGCTATGTTCCCGGCGAGGGCGTGACAGGGCGCGTCATCCAGACAGGAGAGGCCATGTGCGTCTCCAATGTCTCCCGGGAACCGCTGTTCCTCAACCGCACCCGTTCGCGCGACCTGAAGAGGGAGGCCGTCTCCTTCATCTGTGTGCCCATATGGCTGCATGGCGAGGTTGTCGGGGCCGTGTCGGCGGATCATCTTCTGACCGACGCCGCGACGCTGGAAGAGGAAATGCGCCTGCTGTACGTGGTGGCCGGGCTTCTGGCCCATACCGCCTACGAAAACCAGCGTTTCATGGACAGGGCCAGCGGCGCTCCGGCCCGCCCCAGGGGCTTTGTGGGCAATTCGGAAGCCATGCGCCGCGTCTATGAGCAACTGCTGCAGGTCGCGCCGTCGTCCACCACGGTCTTTCTGCAGGGCGAGTCCGGGACGGGCAAGGAGCTGGCGGCGCGGGCGCTGCATGCGGCCAGTTCCCGCGCGGACAATCCCTTCGTTTCGCTCAACTGCGCGGCCCTGCCGGAAAATCTCATCGAGAGCGAGCTCTTCGGCCATGAGAAAGGCGCCTTTACCGGGGCCAGCGCCGTTCGCAAAGGCCGCTTCGAACTGGCTGATCAGGGCACGCTCTTTCTTGACGAGGTAGGGGAGCTGACTCTGACCACGCAGGCGAAATTGCTTCGCGTCCTGCAGGAACGCACGTTCGAGCGGCTGGGCGGTATGCGCACCCTCCATGCCGATGTGCGCATTGTGACGGCCACCAACCGGGATCTGGAAAGCATGGTGAAGGCCGGACAGTTCCGTCAGGATCTTTTTTACCGTCTCAACGTCTTTCCCATCTTTCTGCCCCCCCTGCGGGCCCGGCAGGACGACATCCTGCCTCTGGCCAACCATTTTCTGCAAAAATACGCGCTGGCGGCGGGGCGCGACGGCGCGCGCCTTTCGCTGGCGGTGATGGACATGTTGCAGCGCTACCGCTGGCCGGGCAATATCCGGGAACTGGAAAACGCCATGGAAAGGGCCGTGCTGCTGCTTGGGCGGGAAAATCTCGTCCTGCCGCAGCATCTGCCGCCGGCCATGCACCGCCATGCGCTGAGCGAGGCCGTGCCGGGGGGCGACGCCTGTCAGGTTCTCTCCATATCTCTCCAGGATCGTCTCGACGAGCTGGAGCGCGCCTGCATTGTGGACGCGCTGACCGTCCACAGGGGGCACATGGGGCATGCGGCGGCCTCGCTGGGGCTGACCGAACGTATCATGGCCCTGCGGATGAAAAAATACGGCCTTTGCTACAAGGACTATCGCAAGGCCGCCCAGGGGCTGGTCTCGCCGTGAGGCGGGCCGGAAAATTCTTAACAGAGGGTATGCGTATGTCTATCAGACTGCTGCGGGATGTGGACTGTCAGGGCAAAACCGTCGTCATTCGTCAGGATTTGAATGTTCCCATGAAGGACGGCGTCATTACCAACGACAAGCGCATTCGCGCCGCCCTGCCCGGCGTGCGTATGGCGCTGGAAAAAGGGGCCGCCGGCGTGACGCTGCTTTCACACCTGGGCCGCCCTGTGGAAGGCGAGTTCGACGCGAAGTTCTCCCTTGCGCCCGTGGCCGCGCACCTTTCCTCCCTGCTGGGCGGCACGGTGCGGCTGGCCGCGACGCCGGAGGAGGCCAGGCCAGCGCCGGGCGAGATCGTGCTGCTGGAGAACGTCCGCTTCCTCAAGGGGGAAAAGAAGAACGATCCCGCGCTGGCCGCCCGTCTGGCGGCGCTGGGCGATATCTATGTGATGGATGCCTTCGGGGCCGCCCATCGGGCGCACGCCTCCACCGAAGGGGCCGTGCGCCGGGCGGGAATCGCCTGCGCCGGGCCGCTCATGGCGGCGGAACTGGAAGCCTTCGGCAAGGTGCTGCATGCGCCCGCCCGCCCGCTGGCGGCCGTCATCGGCGGTTCCAAGGTCTCCAGCAAGCTGGGGTTGCTGGAAAATCTCCTGGACAGGGTGGACATCCTGATCGTGGGCGGCGGCATCGCCAACACCTTTCTGGCCGCCTCGGGCGTCGATGTGGCCGCCTCGCTGTATGAACCCGATCTGCTGGAAGCGGCCGGAAACATCATGCGCAAGGCCGCCGATCAGGGGAAGGCCCTGCCGCTGCCGGTCGACGTGGTGACGGCGCGGGCCCTTGAGCCGGGCCAGAACGCCGCCGTCCACGCCGTGAGCGAGGTGCCCGCCGGCGAGATGATTCTTGATATCGGCCCCAGAACCGTGGCCCTCTATGAAGAAATGCTGGGGAAGGCCGCAACGGTCGTCTGGAACGGCCCCGTGGGCGCGTTCGAGGTGGAACCGTTCGGCGACGGCACGCGCGCGCTGGCGACGGCGCTGGCGTCGTCCAGGGCGTTTGTGGTCGTGGGTGGCGGCGATTCCGTGGCGGCGCTGGAACGCTACGGACTGGCCGATCGCATGGGCTATATTTCCACCGGCGGCGGCGCTTCCCTGGAGCTGCTGGAAGGCAAGATTCTTCCTTCCGTGGCGGCGCTGGAGGCGCGCGGCGAGGCGTAGGCCGCCCGGTCTTTTCCGGAGAAGCGCCTTTTCCCTGGGCTGTGAAGCCCGCCGGAACGGCAATCTTGCGGTAGTTATGTATCTATAAAGAAAAGTATATTGAAAAAGGCACTCAGGAGCAACGCTCCCGGCCTGATTCCTCTCTGAAAAAAACATTCCGTCCGGGCCGTGCATGACGGCGCGCCGTCCGGCCCGGGCGGAAACAGCGCGCGCCGCCTCTTCTCTTCCCCCCGGAAAGCCTTTCCGTCGCAATGTATGCAAAACAGTGAGTATTGCGGGAAAAATTGTAATCGGGTATGGAGCGGGTTGGACAACAAGAGGAGAGGGTATGCGTCAATTTTCCATTCTTGTCAGAATCATAGGCATCCTGTGCTGCGCGCTTATCGTATGCGCCTGCTTTGTGGTCATCAGCAATCACAGCATGAAGGGAATATCCGATTTCAGCATGCATTCGGTGGAACAGGTCATGGTGGAGGGGCAGAAAGCCAAGCTGGAAGCGACCACCCACACCATGGCCGTGACCATGGGCGAGGCCCTGAAGGGGATGGACGAAGAGGCTCAGGCGGCGGCCCTGCGTCATTATCAAGCGCGCCGTAAAACCTCTCCCTTCAGGGGGAGGATATAAGGCGCACCTTAACTGGAATTTTTGCCTTTTCGTTTGTGCTGCGATAGACTGGAACCTATGGAAATATTGCAAGCCTACAAGTTCCAGCTCCGCCCCAAAGCCGGGCAGGAACGCCTCATGCGGCGTTTTGCCGGATGTTGCCGCTTTCTCTGGAACAAGGCGCTTGCATTGGAGAAAGAGACCTATGCGGCGGATAAAAAACGTCTTGGCTACCATGCCCTTGCTGGAAAATTGAAGGACTGGAAAAAGGAGGAAGAAACAGCCTTTCTTTCGGAAGCCCATTCCCAGATATTGCAGCAAACATTGAAAGACCTGGACAGGGCCTACAAAAATTTCTTTGCGAATCGTGCGGATTTTCCCCGTTTCAAGAGGAAGGGGTTTCATGATGCCTTTCGCTATCCGCAGGGTTTCAAGCTCGATGAAGGTAACAGTCGCATATTTCTGCCTAAAATCGGCCATGTTCGCTATCGTAATAGCCGCAAGATAGAAGGAACACCGAAACAGATAACAGTTTCCCTGTCTGCTGGTAGATGGTTCGTTTCCATCCAGACGGAACGGGAAGTTCCTGAGCCTGTACACACTTCGCAAAGCGCCGTTGGCATAGATATGGGGGTTGCCCGTTTTGCAACGCTCTCCGATGGTTCTTGCATCAAACCGCTGCACAGTTTCAGAAAGCATGAAAAGAAGCTGGCAAAGCTGCAACGCAAGTTGGCAAAACGAGTGAAGTTTTCCGCCAACTGGCAGAAGCTCAAAGCCAAAATCCAGCGCCTGCACCGTACAATAGCCAATGTACGCAACGATTTTCTGCACAAGACAACCACGATAATCAGCAAAAACCACGCTCTTGTCGTGATTGAAGATTTGAAAGTGCGGAATATGTCGCGTTCGGCTTCCGGTACGCTTGAAGCGCCGGGGAAAAATGTGCGTGCAAAAGCAGGATTAAATAAGTCCATACTGGATCAGGGATGGTTCGAGTTCCGGCGGCAGCTTACGTACAAGCTGAAATGGCTGGGTGGAAAGCTGGTTGCCATTCCTCCCCAATATACCAGTCAGGCATGCAGTCATTGCGGCTGCGTGGACAAGGCAAACAGACCAACGCAGGCAAAATTTAAATGTACGGTCTGCGGATTTGAAGCCAATGCCGATCATAACGCGGCGTTGAACATTCTGGCGGCAGGGCATGCCGTGTCAGCCTGTGGAGCGGGAAGGGCTCAAGCGTCCGCGTTGAAGCAGGAACCCGCCTGTGGTGCGGCGTAAGCCGCTACCGACAGGAATCCCCCGCCTTCAGGCGGGGGAGGATGTCAATTGCGCGATATCCGCTATGAAAGCGACAAATCAGGCTATTTCTATGCCTACAAGGGGACGCGCAATATCGCGCTGGCTCCCAATCCCGCGCTGGAAGGGCAGGATCTCGGCGATCGCAAGGATGAGAACGGCACGTACTACGTGCGGGAAATGGCCCGGCTGGTCAGGGAAAACGGCAAGGGCTTCGTCAATCTGCTCTTCCCCAAGCCCGGCATGGGCGATCAGCCCAAGCTGAACTATGTGGAAGCGATTCCCGGTACGCCGTTCTATCTGGGAACGGGCGTCTATCTGGACAACGTGGCCGCTGAGAAGGCCCTTCTCGGCAGGGCCTTTGAGGAAGCCTTCGCAACCGAGGCGCGTTTCTTCTACGTTGTCGCCGGGGTGGGGCTGGTGATTTTGCTGGGGGCGAGCCTTGTCATCACGTCGGGTATTGTCCGCCCCCTGCGCAAGGCGACGGATCTCGCGCACGCGGTCTCCAATGGCCAGCTGGACGTGGACGTGGAAGTGGGCGGCCGCGATGAAATCGGCCGTCTTGAGGCCGCGTTACAGGAAATGCTGCGCACCCTGCGGGCCAACATCAGCGAAATACGCAAGCAGCAGACGCTGGCCGAACAGCAGACGGAAGAAGCCCGCAAGGCCGCCGCCAATGCCGAAACCGCGCGCCAGCAGGCCGAAGGCGCGCGCCGGGAAGGCATGCTGGCGGCGGATCGTCTGGAGCATGTGGTGGAACAGTTTTCCACGGCCTTCTCCCAGCTGGCGACGCAGCTTGATCAGGCCAGTGCCTCGGCCACGCGATCGGCGGAACGCCTTTCCAGCGCCGCGACGGCCATCACCGAAATGAACTCAACGGTACAGAACGTGGCCAGCAACGCCGCGAACGCTTCCGAAATGTCGGCGAAAACACGGCAGAAGGCCGAGGGCGGCGCGGCCATCGTGCAGAAGTCGCTGGGCAGCATCGAGCGCGTGCAGAAGGGGGCTGAGGCACTCAAGGAGGAGATGACGCAGCTCAATACACACGCCCAGTCTATCAGCCATGTCATGAGCGTTATTTCCGACATCGCGGATCAGACCAACCTGCTGGCGCTCAACGCCGCCATTGAGGCGGCCCGCGCGGGCGAGGCCGGACGCGGGTTTGCCGTGGTGGCCGATGAGGTACGCAAGCTGGCGGAAAAAACCATGACCTCCACCAGCGATGTCGCCAAGGTCGTCCTTGCCATTCAGGAGAGTACGACCAAGAGCATGAAGGCCATGGACGAATCCCTCAGCCTCATTTCCCAGGCCACGGATTTTGCCGGTAAATCGGGCGAAGCCCTGCACGACATCGTTGCCGACGCCGAAACGACGGCCGACGAGGTTCGGGCCATTGCCGCCGCCAGTGAGGAGCAGTCGGTGGCCAGCGAGGAGATCAACAAGTCCATCCTTGAGGTCAATACCACGACCACCGAAGGGGCGGGCGTCATGAAGGAAGCCTCGCAGGCGGTGGCCGAACTTGCCCGTGAGGTACAGGAATTGCGCGCCCTTGTTACCGAGCTCAAGCGCGGCTAGATTTTTTTGGCAGAGTGCCGTGCTGGGAGCCGCGGGGTGAAACCCATTCCGCGGCTCCCAGCTCTTTTTCCCACCGTCGCAAGATGGAAGAATTTCCTCAAAGGCCATAAAAAAGGCGTCGCACTGCGACGCCTTTAGTATTCTTGGCTCCCCGAGACGGACTTGAACCGCCAACCTAGTGATTAACAGTCACCCGCTCTGCCGATTGAGCTATCGGGGATTGCTTGAAGCAACAGAAGTCTTCCTACGCCAGGAGGCGCGCTTCGTCAAGCAGAAAATACGCGGCGCTCCATTTTTTTGTGCGGGAAAGGCATGGCCTCCCGGCGGGTCAGCGGCCGCGATATTGCCGCTTGTCACCGATGCGCACGGTGATTTTCTCACGATCCATGTATTCCAGAATCGCTATCAGATATTTGCGCGACAGCCCCAGGATCGTCTTGAGTCCGCCCACGTCCAGATCGTCGTGATCCGCAAACCAGGCGCGCACCCTGTCCAGAATCGCATCCACAGCGGCGCGTGAGCAGTAGAGCCCGTCCTTGAGGCGGACAAGGCGCTTTTCCTCGCACAGCAGGCGCAACACTGGCAGGGCCTGTTTTTCCGTCGCGCCGGTTTCTTCCAGAACATCCTTGAGATTGGGCGGCGTCATGCCCGCCCTGTCGTGCGCCTCAAGCAGGATCGTCCGCAGGCGCTCCGCATCGTCGCCGAGGCTGACCTTGTGCGAGGGCAGGCGCAGTCCGTCGCCCTCCCTGACGAGCAGACCCTTTTTCAGGGCCAACTCCAGCGTTTTCTGCACCAGTCGCGGCGGCAATCCGGCGCTCCAGCCCGCGCAGGCCGCGCCCTGGCTGACGGCGGGCTTGAGCGGGTCTCTGGTATGGCATTGTCCGGTGCGCGCCACGCAGGCGTCAAGCAGGCGTTGCAGGGCCGGGGTCGTTATCCAGGCGCGGCTTTCCCTGTCCCAGCAGAGGGCGTTCCCGCGCGACGCCATATCCTGCAATTGCTTCTGCAACGGCGTTGCCCGCAGGCCCGTCAGTACCTGAAGGCGGGGAACGTCCGTTCCGGCGGGACCCGCCAGCTCAAGTGCGGCGGACACCAGATCCGAGGCCGTATGCTCCGTCACATAGCCCGGATCCGCCAGTTCCGGCAGACGCGCCAGCAGCGCCAGTTTTTCCACCCGGCGCGGATCCCTGGCGCGCAGTTCCGGCGGCAGGACGCTGACGGCGGTTCCGCCAGCCACCGTGCGCAACGGCGAATAGGCCCGCAGGACGCAGTGATCGCCGAACAGGCCGGTCATGTCTTCGGAAAAGCGCAGTTCGGCAAGGCAGGTTTCGCCGGGGGCCAGCCGGTCCCGATCATAAAAGCGCACGCGCGCCGCGCATTCGCGTGTGCCGTGATGAAAATGCACCTCCGTCCGTTGCCGCAGCGGTCGCGGCGCGGACGCAAGGCAGGTCAGGTTGACCAGCCAGCGGCGGGAAGGGAAGAGCGTCCCCGGGCGGCAAACGACGTCGCCTCGCCGTATGTCGTCCACGTCCACGCCCTGCAGGTTCATGGCGCAGCGGCGACCCGCGCGGACGATTTCTGCGGGCGCGCCGTGACATTGGAGGCTGCGCGCGCGGCTGGGCGTGCCCTGCGGCTGGACGCACACCTCCTCGCCCGTTTCCACTGCGCCGGAGGCCACGGTACCTGTCACGACCGTGCCGTGCCCCTTGAGCGTGAACACGCGATCCACCGGCAGACGGAAAATATCCGTACCGTCGCGCGCGGGCATTTTTTTCACGCTGTCAAAAAGATACTTTCTCAGCGCCTCCATACCCTGACCGGTCGCGGCCGACACGGGGAAAATGGGCGCTCCTTCCAGAAAGCTGCCCGCGACGAACTGGCGCACGTCTTCCGTCACCAGCTCCAGCCAGGCGGCGTCGGCCATATCGATTTTTGTCAGGGCCACAAAGCCGCGCCGGATGCCGAGCAGCGAACAGATTTCCAGATGTTCCCGCGTCTGCGGCATGACGCCCTCGTCCGCCGCGATGACCAGCATGACAAAATCCACGCCGGACGCGCCCGCCACCATGTTCTTGACAAAACGCTCATGGCCGGGCACGTCCACAATGCCGAGACGCTCGCCGCCGGGCATGTCCGCCCAGGCGAAGCCCAGCTCTATGGTGATGCCGCGCCGTTTTTCCTCCTCGAGGCGATCGCAGTCAATGCCCGTCAGCGCCCGTACCAGCGACGTTTTGCCGTGATCGATATGTCCGGCCGTACCCATGACTACCGACATGATTCCTCCACCTGCGGGAAGCTGTGCGTGTGTGCCGTGAAAAGCGAAATATCCTGACTGTATGCCAGAGCCGGGGGCAATGCAACGGCGTTCCGTCATTGACGATCCAGCACCCGCAGGGACAGCGCCTCGGCCAGATGCGGCAGCGCGATGGGGAGCGTCCCGCCACCGCCGCCCGTCCGCGCCGTCTCCAGATCGGCGATGGTGCGCGCCAGACGCAGCACCCGCGTATAGGCGCGCGCGGAAAGCCCCAGACGCCGCACGGCGTTTTCCATCAGGGCATGGCCCCCGGCATCCGGCGTGCAGTACCGTTCCAGCAGGCTGCCGGACAGATCGGCGTTGCAGCGGGCGGACGTTCCCGCGTAGCGTTCCTGTTGCAGGCGGCGCGCCGCCGTAACGCGCGCGCGGATGGCCGCCGAGGGTTCGCCCTCTCCCGTGGCGCGCAGGGCCTCGTAGGGAACCGCGGGCACCTCGATATGCACGTCGATGCGATCCAGCAGCGGCCCGGACAGCTTCGCCCTGTAGCGCTCCCGTTGATCGGCGCGGCAGGTGCAGGGGTGCGTCGGGTCGCCCAGATAGCCGCACGGACAGGGGTTCATGGCGGCCACCAGCATACAGTCCGCCGGATAGACGACACTCTGATTGGTGCGGGAAATGGTCACGCGCCCGTCTTCCAGCGGTTGGCGCAGCACTTCCAGCGCGCTTTTGCGGTATTCCGGCAGCTCGTCCAGAAAGAGGACGCCCCTGTGCGCCAGCGTCACCTCCCCCGGGCGCGGCCACGTGCCACCGCCCACCAGCGCCGCTTCCGAGACGGTATGGTGCGGCGAGCGGAAAGGCCGGCGGGACGTCAGGCCCTGACCGGCGCGCAACAGACCCGCCACACTGTAGACCTTGGTCACTTCCAGCGCTTCCTCAAAATCCAGCGGAGGCAGGATGGTGGGCAGGCGCTGCGCCAGCATGCTCTTGCCGCTGCCGGGCGGTCCTATCAGCAGGATGTTGTGCCCGCCCGCCGCCGCAATCTCCAGCGCGCGTTTGGCGTTCTGTTGCCCTTTCACCTCCGCATAGTCCAGCGGCACTCCCGGCGTTTCTTCCTCAAGCAGCGCCGGCGGCGTGGGAGCCAGGGGCGTTTCCCCGGCCAGAAAGGAGGCGCACTGCGCCAGACCTGCGGGCGCGAACACAGGCAGCCCCCGCACCACGGCCGCTTCGGCGGCATTGTCCGGCGGTACGATGATGCCGCGCACGCCGCGCGCGCGGGCCAGAATGGCCAGCGGCAGAATACCCTGTACCGGTTTGAGTTCGCCGGACAGCGAGAGTTCTCCAGCCATGAGGTACTCTCCCACGGTGTCAGGGGGCAGCAGGCCCGCCGAGGCCAGAAGCCCCACGGCCAGCGGCAGATCGTAGGCCGTGCCGTTCTTGCGCCGGCCGGCGGGCGCAAGGTTGACCGTCACCCGTGCGGGAGGCAGGCGGAAGGCGCACGCCCGCAGGGCGGAGAACACCCGCTCCCGCGCCTCACGCACAGCCGTTTCCGCAAGGCCCACCAGACTGAAGGCGGGCAACCCCTGCCGGGTATAGTCCACTTCCAGTTCCACGGGGTAGGCGTCCACCCCCTCAATCCCGCCGGACAACAGACGGACGATCATCGCGGCGCGGCCTCCTTGCGGGGCAGGTAGGTACAGAGGGGTTCCGGGGCCATGTGATTGCCGCTCATGCTGTAGGCGCGGGCGCGGCAGCCGCCGCAGACCCTGTGGAACTCGCACACGCCGCATTTGCCCTCGTAGCATTTCTGATCGCGGAATTGTCTGAAATAGGCGCTGTTGCGCCAGATTTCAGGAAAAGGCGTCTTGCGGACATTGCCGCAGTCCAGCTCCAGATACCCGCAGGGCTGTACCTGTCCCGTGTGGCTGATGAAGCAGAAACCGGTGCCGCCAAGACAGCCGCGCGTCAGGGCGTCCATGCCGAAGGTCGCCGGAGAGACGCTGAGACCTTCCTCGCGGGCCCGCTGCCGCAGGATGCGGTAGTAATGGGGCGCGCAGGTTGCCTTGAGATGCATGGAGGTTGTCTTGCGGAAGTCGTAAAGCCAGTGCAGCACCTCCTCATACTCCCCGGCGGTAATGACCTGATCGGCCAGTCCCGCCGCGCGGCCCATAGGCACCAGCAGGAAGATATGCCAAGCCGCCGCGCCAATACGTTCGCACAGGGAGAAGATGTTTTTGAAGCTGCGCAGGTTGTTGCGCGTGACGGTGGTGTTGATCTGGAAGGGGAGTCCGGCGTCCTTGAGATAACCGATGCCCCGCATGCTGGCCTCGAACGCGCCGGGCACGCCGCGAAAAGCGTCGTGGCTGGCGGCGTCGGCGCCGTCAATGGAGATGGAGCAGCGATCCACGCCCGCCTCCCTGAGACGGCGGGCGTTTTCGGGGGTAATCAGGGTTCCGTTGGGAGAAAAGGCGCAGATAAGCCCCCTGGCATGGGTGTACGCGACAAGATCATACACGTCGGCGCGCATCATGGGATCGCCGCCGGTAAAGATGACGATGGGCCTGCCCACCTGGGGGAAGGTGTCGATCAGCGCTTTGGCTTCCTCTGTGGAGAGTTCGCCGGGATAGGGATCCGGGTGCGCCTCGGCGCGGCAGTGCTTGCAGGCCAGATTGCAGGAGCGCGTCACTTCCCAGGCGATGAGCTTGCAGGCGGGGGAGCCGTCTTCCAGCGTTTTGGGGCCGCCCATGGCCGGATGGCCCTTGCGGGGATCGTGCGCGCCCGGTTGCCCGGCGGCTTCGTGCGTGTGTTCCGTCATCAGCGCACCAGCCCTTTTTCCAGCAGCGTTTCAGCGAAGTAGGTGATCAGCATTTTTGCGCCCGCCCGTTTGAGGCCCAGCAGGCTTTCCAGCATCACGGCCTGTTCGTCGATCCAGCCGTTCATGCCCGCGGCGCGGATCATGGCATATTCGCCGCTGACCTGATAGGCGCACAGGGGAACACTGGTATGCTCGCGGACAAGACGGATGATGTCGCCATATGGCCCGGCGGGTTTGACGATCAGCGCGTCCGCGCCTTCCTCGGCGGCATCGGCGCAGGCTTCCAGGATGGCCTCGCGCCAGTTGCCGGGATCCATCTGGTAGGCTTTGCGGTCGCCGCAGGCGGGAGCGGATTCCGCGGCCTCGCGAAAGGGACCATAATAGGCCGAAGCGTATTTGACGGCATAGCTCATGATGGGCGTCATGGTATGCCCGGCCTGATCCAGCGCCTCGCGCAGGGCGGCCACACGACCATCCATCATGTCGGAGGGAGCCACGACGTCCGCGCCCGCCCTGGCATGGCTTACCGCCGTTTTTGCCAGCAATTCCAGGGTGGGATCGTTGAGGACGCGCCCTTCGGGCGTCAGGATGCCGCAATGTCCGTGGTTCATGTATTCGCACAGGCAGACGTCGGTCATGATGACCAAGCGGGGAAAGCGCGTCCGCAGACGGCGCACGGCCTGCTGCACGATGCCGTTTTCGGCATAGGCGCCGCTGGCCTTTTCGTCCTTGACCGACGGGATGCCAAACAGAAGGACGGCGGTCAGGCCCTTGTCCACAGCCTTTTCCACCTGTTTTTCCAGTTCGTCCAGCGAGAGCTGGTATTGTCCGGGCATGGAGGATATTTCCCGGCGGAAATGCCTGTCGTCCGTTTCCACCGCGAAATAGGGCATAATCAGATCTTCCGCCAGCAGCGGCGGCGTATCGCGTACCAGCGCGCGCAGTTCCGGCGATTGACGCAGACGGCGTCCACGATGAAACGTTCGCAACATGGGAACCTCGGTTGTTTGGCGTGTTCGTGATGTCGGGGGGGGAGCATGGGGAGCACGAAGGGGGAAGCCGGCCCCCCGCATGGATGCGAAAAGGTTCCGGTTTCCCCCCTTGAGAGCGGATGGCGTCGTCCCCGGAGGGTTACAGGCCTATTTCCCCGTCGGTCAGGTAACAGGCGGGATCCTGTGCCCAGATGTCGCCATAGTAGGCTTCCGCGCGGGCGCGGAAGTTGCCGCCACAGATGGAAAGGTAGCGGCATTTGGCGCAGCGGCCCCCGACGTGGGCTTTCTTGTTCTTGAGTTTGTGCAGCAGCTCGATGGACGGATCATCCCAGATTTCCGAGAAAGGACGTTCCAGCACATTGCCGAAGGTGTGGTTGCGCCAGAACTGATCGGCATGCACCTGGCCGTCCCAGGAAATGCAGCCGATGCCGCGCCCGGAGTTGTTGCCCTCGTTGAATTGCAGCAGCTCAAGCACATCTTCCGCGCGTTTGGGATCTTCCCGTTGCAGGCGCATCCAGACGTAGGGGCCGTCCGCATGGTTGTCCACGGTCAGGATTTCCTTTGGTTTGCCCGCATCGAAGCAGGCGCGGGTCTCGTCCATGATCAGATCCAGGACGGCGCGGGTTTCGGCATGATCGAGATCTTCCTTGATCAGTTCGGAACCGCGACCGGAATAGACGAGATGGTAGAAACAGGCGCGGGGGACTTCCAGATCGCGCAGCAGCTGGAAGATGCCGGGAATTTCGGCCACGTTGCGCTTGTTGATGGTGAAGCGCAGGCCGACCTTCAGGCCTTCGGCCTGACAGTTGGCGATGCCCTCCAGCGCCTTCCTGAAGGCGCCGGGTACGCCGCGGAAATGATCGTGCACCGGCTCCAGGCCGTCAAGGGAGATGCCCACATAGGACAGGCCCACTTGTTTGAGCTCGCGGGCCTTTGCCTTTGTGATCAGCGTTCCGTTGGTGGAGATGACGGCGCGCATGCCCTTGCTGGTGGCATGGCTGGCCAGTTCCACAAGATCCTTGCGCACCAGAGGTTCGCCGCCGGAAAAGAGCATCACCGGCGCGCCGTAGGCGGCAAGATCGTCGATCATGTCCTTCGCCTTTTCCGTGGAAATCTGATCGCGACCGTCTTCTTCCGTGGCCTGTGCGTAACAATGGACGCATTTGAGGTTGCAGCGGCGGGTCATATTCCAGACCACGACCGGTTTTTTATCCTCTGAAAATTGCAGAAGGTGCGACGGGAGCTGGCCGGAATGGCGGCCGTAGCGCAACGCGTCGGAGGCTTCGACCTGTCCGCAGTACAATTTGGAGATGCCGATCATCGTGAATCCTTACGCTCTGTCTCCGGCGGCGTTCTCGCGGGATCGCGCCGGGAAGTTTTCCATTTCAAAAGCGATGCCGTCCGCGCGCGGCGGGTTGGGCGCGGGCGTCCGTTCCCGTGTCCGCCAGAGCGGTCGTGTTCTCAATGTGAACCGCCCTGGCCGCCGACGCGGGCCCGCAGGACGGCAAAGGCCTCTTCCACGGCTTCGGGTCTGCTGCCGCCCGCGCGGGCAAGATCCGGGCGGCCGCCGCCGGAACCGCCGCAGGGCGCGGCCACATCCTTGATCAGGGCCGGCGCGGTAAAGGAGCCGTGCAGATCCTTGGAAACATAGAGCACGAGGTTGACCTTGTCGCCATCGATGCCCGCGAGACAGGCCACGCCGGAAGGCATGCGGGAGCGCACGTCGTCCATGAGATCGGGCAGAGCCTTGGCGGAGACGCCCGGCAGGGCCGCCGTGGCGACCTTGATCCCGTTGATGGCCGTTGCCGCCGCGACGATGTCCGCTCCCGAGGCGGGTGAGGCGGAAGCCTTTTCGGAGGCTTTGCGCAGTTTCTTCACGTCGGCCTGAAGCGCTCTGACGCGATCGACAAGCTGGTCTGGCGCCGCCTTGAGCAGGGCGGCCATCTCTTGGAGCGCGGCGCGCTCCCCGGCGGCAAGCTCCAGGGCGTTCCAGCCCGTGACGGCCTCGATGCGGCGCACACCCGCGGCCACGCCGCTTTCGGCGACGATGCGCAGGCATCCGGCCTGCCCGGTGCGCTCAAGATGGGTACCGCCGCACAGCTCCAGCGAGAACTGATCCGCGCCTTCGCCCATGCTCACCACGCGTACCACATCGCCGTATTTTTCCCCGAACAGGGCCATGGCTCCCAGTCCGCGCGCCTCATCAAGAGGCATTTCGCGGCATTGCACGGGCAAATCCGCCATGATGGCGGCGTTGACCTGCCGCTCGACGGCGGCCAGTTCCTCTGGCGTGAGGGCCGCGATATGGGAAAAGTCAAAGCGCAGGCGGCGGGGTGTCACCAGCGAACCGGCCTGCTTGACATGGGAGCCGAGGACGGTGCGCAGCGCCGCATGCAGCAGATGCGTACAGCTGTGGTTGCGCGCCGTAGCCAGACGCTCATCGGCCTGGACGGTAAAGAGGGCCTCCTGATCAAGGCGGAGCGTTCCCGAGGTGAGGGTGACGCAATGCACGATAAGGGTGGGGACAGGCTTGAGGGTGTCCGTGACGCTGGCGGCGCCCTCCGGACCGGCGATGACGCCCGTATCTCCGGCCTGGCCGCCGGACGCGCCGTAGAAGGGCGTCTGGCTGGCGACCACGTAGCCCCTGTTCGTACCCTTGTCAGCGCCTTTGTCCGCCGTCAGCGATGTCACCCGAGCGCCGTTTTCATCCAGCAGGGCCACGATACGGCCGCGGGCTTCGGTCTGTCCGTACCCGACGAAGCGGCTTTGCAGGCCGTCTTCCGCCAGGGCGGTGAAGACGGTATTGCCGCTTTCCCCGCCGCCAAGAAGACCGGTCTTTTTCTGGCTTTCGCGGGCGCGGGCGCGCTGGGCGGCCATATGCGCCTCAAAGCCTTCGGCATCCACGCTGAAGCCCCGCTTTTCGGCGACATCGTTGACGATGTCCAGAGGAAAGCCGTAGGTGTCGGAGAGTTTGAAGCAGAACGCGCCGTCAATGCGCTTTTCGCCCTTCTTTTCCAGCGTGTCGAGTTCTTCTTCCAGCATCTCAAGGCCCTTGTCGAGGGTCTGGGAGAAACGCTGTTCCTCCTCGCGCACGGCGCGGGCGATAAAGGCGGCATGTTCCAGGAGTTCGGGGTAGGCGTCGCCCATGACTTCCGTCACCTTGTGGGCCACTTTGTGGAGGAAGGGTTCGTGGACGCCCATGAGCGTCGCGAAGCGCAGGGCGCGGCGAATCAGGCGGCGCAGGACGTAGCCGCGGCTTTCGTTGGAGGGCAGCGCGCCGTCGGCGATAAGGAAAGCGGCGGCGCGGGCGTGGTCGGCAATGACGCGCAGGGCCGTGTCCACGTCGTTGGTGTCGGGCGCGCTGAAGGAGTACGTGACGCCCGCCAGGTCGGCGGCATACTGGATGATGTCCTGAAAGAGGTCGCAGTCAAAGTTGGAGCGCTTGCCCTGACAGACGGCGGCGATGCGCTCCAGCCCCATGCCTGTATCGATATTGGGACGGGCCAGACGATCGCGCGTTCCGTCGGCACGCTGATCAAACTGGGTGAAGACGAGGTTCCAGATTTCAAGAAAGCGGTCGCAGTCGCATTTGCCAATGCCGCAGTCGGGGCCGCAGGCCATGTCTTCGCCCTGGTCGATGTAGATTTCCGAACAGGGGCCGCAGGGGCCGGTATCGCCCATGGTCCAGAAATTGTCTTTTTCGCCCATGCGCACGATGCGGGACGGGTCAAGACCAGCCACTTCCCGCCAGATGCGCGCGGCCTCGTCGTCCTCGCGAAAAATCGTCACCCAGAGCTTTTCCTTTGGCAGATGCAGCTCCTCCGTCACAAAAGCCCATGCCCAGGTGATGGCTTCGCGCTTGAAGTAGTCGCCAAAGGAAAAATTGCCCAGCATTTCAAAGAAGGTGTGGTGGCGCGCGGTGCGTCCCACATTCTCAAGATCGTTATGCTTGCCGGAGACGCGCAGACACTTCTGGGAGGTCGTCACGCGCGGCACGGCGCGCTGTTCCTCGCCGAGGAAAAATTTCTTGAACTGCACCATGCCCGCGTTGGTGAAGAGCAGGGTAGGGTCGTTGGGAGGAATCAGCGGTCCTGAGGGCAGAATGTCATGGCCGTGGCGGGCGAAGAAGCGGAGGTATTTCTGACGTATTTCCTTGGCGGTGAGCATGGGAGGCTCCTGCGGGGCGGCGGGGCGGCGGGGCCTCCGCGCCTGTTTGGCGCATGGCAGGCGGGCGGCCTGCCGCGGCATCGGGTTAGTGACGGCGGGAACGGACGCGGGTGCGGCGCTCAGGGCAGATCCGGCGGGGAGGCCGGATCGTCAATGGGGGCGAGGCCGTTTCTGTCCTCCTCCAGGTCCTCGGGCGTGGGCGCGAACTCGTTGGGATGCATACCGAGGAATTCTATGACCTTTGTCTCGATGCGCCGGCGCAGATCGGCGTCCTCTTCCAGTAAGGCGCGCACCTTTTCGCGGCCCTGACCCAGTTTTTCGGAGCCGAAGGCGAACCACGATCCGCTCTGTTCGATAATTTTCGCATCCAGGCCAAGATCGATCAGTTCTCCGGCGCGGGAAATGCCCTGTCCGTAGAGGATGTCGAACACGGCGCTGCGGAAGGGCGGGGCCACCTTGTTCTTGACCACGCGTACCTTTGTCCGCGATCCGAAGGATTCTTCCTTGTCCTTGAGCGTCTGTATACGGCGGATATCCATGCGCACGGAGGAATAGAACTTGAGCGCGTTGCCGCCCGTGGTCGTTTCCGGGCTGCCATAGCCCGTGACGCCGATTTTCATGCGGATTTGGTTGATGAAGATGACGGAGGTGCGGGATTTGTGGATGGTTCCTGTCAGGCGGCGCATGGCGTGCGACATCAGGCGGGCGTGGCCGCCCACCTGCGATTCGCCCAGATCTCCCTCCAGCTCCGCCTGCGGAATGAGTGCCGCCACGGAGTCCACCACAACGAGATCCACAGCGCCGGATCGCACCAGCATGTCGGCGATGTCAAGCGCCTGTTCGCCGTAGTCCGGCTGGGAGATGAGCAGATCGTCCGTATTGACGCCAAGCCGCGCCGCATAGGTCACGTCCAGGGCGTGTTCGGCGTCCACAAAGGCGCAGGTGCCGCCCATCTTCTGGCACTCGGCGATGATGTGCAGGGTGAGGGTCGTCTTGCCCGAGGATTCGGGGCCGAAGATTTCCGTGATGCGGCCCCGGGGAATGCCGCCCACGCCCAGCGCCAGATCAAGGCCGATGGAACCTGTGGGAATGACGGAAATGCTGACGTGCGCATCGTCCGAAAGCTTCATGACGGCGCCCTTGCCATATTTGCGCTCAATGGTGGACAGGGCGGTGCTGAGCGCTTCAGCGCGGGCATTTTCGGGGGAAGGGGCCGGTTTCTTGGCCATGGCGTGTCTCCACTGACAGGCGCGGCAAACGCGCGTTCCATATCTCTGTTGGGGGTCGCAACATACCAAAGGCGTCACGGCAAGGCAACAGTCCGGGGCGCGTCCGCGGGAGGCTTCGGATCTGGAGGGCTTCGGGCGGCGGGCGCGTTTCTTGCTGTGTTTGTCGTTTTTTAACAGGAATCCATATCAAAAATGAGGCGTCTTGCCAAGAGCCCGGCCTTTTCGTAGAAATGCGGCCTATGGAACATCATGAGACAAACGCCGCCCGCCCGGAAGCCGATGCCGTTGTGCTTTTTTCCGGCGGGCTGGACAGTATTCTGGCCGCAAGGCTGCTGGAGGATCAGGGGCTGCGTGTGCGCTGCCTGCATTTTTATTCGCCGTTCTTCGGGGAGCCCGCCGCCGTAGCCTGGTGGCGGCGTATCTACCGGCTGGAGATTGATGCCGTTGACGTTGGCGAGGAGTTCTGCGAACTGCTGCGGCAACGCCCCGAGCATCATTTCGGCAAGGCGCTCAACCCCTGCATGGACTGCAAGATTCTCTTGCTGCGCCATGCCCGCCGCCATATGGAACGCCTTGGGGCCCGCATCGTCGCGACGGGAGAGGTGCTTGGGCAGCGCCCCATGTCGCAGCGCCGGGACGCCCTGAACGTCATTCGCCGTGATGCCGGCGTGGAGGACGTGCTCCTGCGCCCGCTCAGCGCGCTGTGCCTGCCGCCCATTCCCGCCGAGGAAAAGGGTTTTGTGGATCGATCGCGCCTGCTGGGCATCAGCGGGCGCGGCCGCAAGGAGCAGCTGGAACTGGCCCGGAAATACCGGCTTGCCCACATCCCCACGCCCGGCGGCGGCTGCCGCCTGACGGAAAAGGGGAACGCCTGCCGCTACTGGCCTGTGCTGCGCTTTCTGCCGCGGCCGGAGGCCGCTGATTTCCATCTGGCCAATCTGGGGCGGCAGTTCTGGCTGGAACGCGGGGGAGAGCGTTTCTGGTTGAGCATGGGGCGTAATGCGCGTGACAACGAGTCCCTGATCGCGGCGCTGCGGCCCGACGATGTCCGTATAGGGATCGCCGGGTTCGCCGGTCCTGTGGCCGTGGCCCGCTTTGGCGCCACCTGGCCCGAGGACGCGCTGGCCGATGCCGCCGCCCTGACGGCCTCCTATGCCGGCAAGGCCCTTGCCGCCGCCCAGCGCGGCGAACGCGTCTATGGACGCGCCCTTGCGCCTGACGGCAGGGAACTCTGGCGCGGCCCCGTTGAACCCCGCCGCGACGGCGTCTGGCGGGAACCCCAGTGGGAAAGCGCCCGGGAAGAAATCCGCGAGGAGCGGCGGGCGCGTATACAGGCCCGGGAGCGGGAGCGTCTTGCCCGCGGGGAGGCGCGTCGTCACGCGGCGCCGGACGGCGCGACAAGGCCCTCATAAACGGTTAGCCTTTACAAAGTCGGTAAAACGGCATAACATATTCTATTCAACGACACTGGTTCTTCCCGCGGGCCGCCCCGCACAGGCGGCGCCGGGGAAGACGGAGAGGAACATGGATCAAAAAGACATCGAGTATTTCCGAAAGCTGCTCACGTCCATGCTGGATGAAGCCAAGCAGAAAGGCGATTCCACCATTGAGGAGCTGAACGTCGGCAACGAGCTTTTTGCCGATCCCGCCGATCGCGCCACAGCGGAATCCGATCGTTCCTTCACCCTGCGTATCCGCGACCGTGAGCGTCGCCTGATTCGCAAGATCCAGACCGCGTTGCAGCGCATTGACGAAGGTTCCTATGGCATTTGCGAGGAGTGCGGCGAGGCAATTTCCGTTGCGCGCCTCAAGGCCCGCCCTGTGACCCGCCTCTGCATCAACTGCAAGGCCAGGCAGGAGGAGGACGAGCATCTGCGCGGCGATTGAGTCCGTTTTTGGGAATGGCGCATCCAGAGCGGTTTCATGGTGAGACGGAGACCTCTCCGGGCGGACGCGGGAGTGATCCGCGCCGGGAGCGCCGTCACGGTAAGGTTTCTGTGCTGTTCAACGCCTTCCGGGAGGAAGGCCGCCGCCTTTCGGCCTGTGCCGCAAGGCGGTTTTTTCGTCGTTTGCCCCGGAGAATTGTCCTATGGATGCCCATGTGTTCTGGGCCTTGTGCCATGCCCTGATGCCGCGCCTGACAGGCGCGCGGATAGGAAAGATACAGGAGCCGGCCCCCGGCGTGACCAGCCTTGCGCTTGCCCTGCCGCACGGCGCGCGCGCCGCTGGCCCGGAGGTTCCGGAGAGTCCGCGCAAGGCATGGCTTGTCCTGCGGGCGGAACGCAGAGATCCCTTTCTGTTCCTCTCACACGACAAGCCCGCAGCCCCCCTTTCGCCGTCCGCTCCTGTCATGCGGCTGCGCAAGTATGCCGCCGGACGCCGTATTCTCTCGCTCGTGCCTGATTTCGCCGAACGTCGTCTCTGGTTGCTGCTGCGCGGCGATACCTCCGCCGGGGCTGTGGCGCATTCCGGGGAAGGTGGACCCGTTACCCTCTGGCTGTTGCTGGATCTGCGGGAAGGCCCCGCGTTGCGTTTTTTGGATGAGGAGCGGTGTCCCCGTCCCGCCGAGCCCCGTTGGCCCGATCCCGCGGAGATGGAAGAGCCCTGCCGCCTCTGGCGCGACTGGCCTGTGATCACGCCTGCCCTGCGGCGTACGCTGCCGTTCATGGACGCGCCGGATCGCGCCGCGTTGCTGGAAGATTTGCGCCTCGGCGGCGGGGATCTGTTCCTCTATCTTCCCGCCGGCGGCGCGGACGCACAGCGTGACGGCGGCGTCGCGCCCCCCTGCCTGCTCAGCGCCTGGCCCCTGCCTCAGGAGCGCAAGCCCGCCTCCTGGTCCGGCTGGCGGGAAATTGTGGGAGAGGACGCGGTGTCTCTTGCGGAACAGGCCGGAAAGCTGCTGGTTCTGTCCAGGATAGGACACGATGCCGCTGGAGCCGCCGCCGCGCCGCTGCTGCGTCAGGAGCGCAGGACGGCCCGCCTGCTGGAGAAACTGCGCGATGAGGAAACGCGTCTGCAAGGTATGTGCGCCTTGAGCCGTGACGCCGAAGCCCTGCGGGCAAATCTCTGGCGCTGGCCCGCGGATGCCCGTCCTCCTTTTGTGGAGGTGGAGGAAGAGACGCCCGGCGGCGAGGGGCGCACCCGCCGCATCGCCATTGATCCCCGCCGCACGGTGCGGGAGGAGATGGAAGCCCTTTTTCATGCGGCGCGGCGCGGCAGGCGCGGGCTGGAGCACGTGGCCCGGCGCGGGAAGGAACTGGAAGCCGAAAGGGAACGGCTGGAGCGGGAGCGGCGCGCCGTTCTGGCCGGAGGCTCGCTCCGTCCTGATCCGGGAAACGTCGTTGCCACCGTTGCCGGCCAGTCGGGCCGGCTGTCGCGTCAGGCGCAGCTCTTCATCAGCTCCGATGGCTTTGCCCTGCTGCGTGGCAGGGATGCCAGAGGCAACGGCGTTGTCCGCCGTATGGCCGCGCCCCATGACATCTGGCTTCATGCCGGCGGGGGGCCGGGATCGCATGTCATTATCCGGCGCGCCTACGCCGGACAGGAGGTGCCGGAACGCACGCTGGACGAAGCCGGGGGGCTGGCCGCCTGCAAAAGCTGGCTGCGCGACGCCGCGCGCGCCCGTATCCTTTACGCCGAAGTCCGCCACATCAAACCCCTGCGGGGCGCTGCGCCGGGTACCGTGCGCGTGGACAGGGTCTGGCTTTCGCGGGAGGTTCCCGTCCGTCCGGAGCTTGAGACGCTGCTTGCTCCCGACGCCTCCGGGCCGGAGGACGTGGCGGACGGGGGATGACGCCGCTTGCGCAACTGAGCAATTGCACAAGCGGAATGCGCTAGGATGCCGCGCCTTCCTCCTGATCCGCGCTCAGGGCGGACAGGCTCTTTTCTGTCTGCCAGCGTTCCAGGCCGTTGAGAATGCAGCGTCGCGAATCCTTGGCGACGGCATAGAGGTGTTCCAGCGTGGCGGTCATATGGCTGCGGGCCGTGTTTCCCGCCGAGGGGCAGCTGTTGGCCCAGATGGGGAGTTCCCATTGCCGGGCGGCCTTGACGATAAAGCTTTTCTCGACGAAAAGAAGCGGCCGGATGAGATGCAGCGCGCCGCCGAAAAACGCCTCGTTGGGGCTGAGACCGTCCACGCGGCCGTTGCGGCACAGGTTCATGAAGAACGTTGCGGCCAGATCGTCGGCATTGTGGCCCAGGGCGAGGTGGGTCAGGCGGTACTGGGCGCACAGCTCGAACATGCGTTTGCGCCGCAGCCACGCGCAGCGGAAGCAGGGGGAGCGCCGCAGGTTGCGTTCCGAATGGGCTTCCGGGCCGAAATCGGTCATTTCCAGATGCGCCGGGATGCCGTTTCGGGCGAGCCATGCCGCCAGAGGCAGATGGTTGGATGCGTCAAAGCCGGGATTGAGATGGATCGCCATGATTTCAAAAGGAAAGGGGACGATGCCCTGCCGGATATGCAGGCATTTGAGGAGGACAAAACTGTCCACGCCGCCGGAGACGGCAATGCCTATGCGGCTGCCCGGCCGCACCATGCGGAGCCGCTGCATGGCCTTGCCCGCGCTTTTTACGCAGCACTCCTGCGCAAAGGTTCTTTTTTCCCTCATCGGTGGTATCCTTGACGTGTTGCGCCCCAGGTATGCCGTGTGTTCCCCACGGCGGGAAAGGGCGTCGTGACAGGAAACGTTGCTTGACAGGCAAAGGGACTCTACCTATTGTTACTTGTTACGGCAAGCCGGCCGCCGCAGGCGGTCCGCTTGCCTCTACCCATTTTTTGCCTTGCCTGCGGCAGGCATGGAGGAACCATGGCCCGCATTACCGTGGAAGATTGCCAGGAACGTGTGGACAATCGTTTTTTGCTCGTCCAAATGGCCATCAAGCGTGTGCGTCAGTACCGCGAAGGGTACGAACCTCTGCTTGATACCAACAACAAGGAAGTTGTCACCGCCCTGCGTGAAATCGCCGCGGGCAAGGTCATGCCTGACGACAAGACGCTGTACACCCCGCTGCCTGGACAGCAGGTTTCCGACAGCGATCAATAGGCTGGCGTGAAAGCGGCGCTGTCCGCGCGCATCGGTAAACACACGCTTTTCCCTACTCAAACCGCTCCGCAGAGGAGAGCCCAGCGAGACATTGCATGGCACGCGACTACTATGAAGTTCTCGGCGTCGAACGTTCGGCCGGCGAGGAAGAGATCAAGAAAGCCTACCGTAAGCTGGCGATGAAATACCATCCGGATCGCAATCCGGGCGACGCCAACGCGGAACAGAGATTCAAGGAAGCCGCGGAAGCCTACGACGTCCTGCGCGATCCCGGAAAGCGTGCCCAGTACGATCGTTTCGGCCATGTGGGCGGCGCTGGCAGCGGTTTTGGCAGTAACGAGGATATTTTTGCGCATTTCAGCGATATTTTTGGAGATCTGTTCGGCTTTACCGCGGCGGGCGGCGGTGTGCGTCCCATGGCTGGGGCGGATCTGCGCTACAATCTGAGCATCAGCTTCGAACAGGCGGCGACGGGCGACGAAATCAGACTTTCCCTGCCCCGGCATATTGATTGCCCTGAGTGCAAGGGGTCTGGCGCGGCTCCGGGCAGCAGCCCGGAAACCTGCCGTCATTGCGGCGGCACCGGGCAGATTCGCCGTTCTCAGGGCTTTTTCCAGTTGGCCATGCCCTGTTCCGCCTGCCACGGGACGGGGCAGATCATTACCAAGCCCTGTCCCAGATGCAAGGGGGAAGGGACTGTGGAGAGCATTCGGGAGATCGTTGTGCGCGTCCCCGCGGGCGTGGACACCGGCACGCGGCTGCGGGTGCGCGGCGAGGGTGACCCCGGCGTTCACGGAGGGCCTCCCGGCGATCTCTATGTGGTGCTGCATGTGGAACAGAGCAAGCACTACCGGCGGCAGGGACAGGATCTCATTTACACGTGCGGTATCAGCTTTGTGAAAGCCGCACTCGGCTGCCGTGTGGAAGTCCCCGGACTCAAGGAACCGCTGCCCCTGGAGATTCCCAAAGGTATACAGAGCGGGACGCTGCTGCGTCTGGCGGGCGAGGGGATGCCCTATCCCGGAAGGACGCAGCGTGGCGATCTGCTTGTGGAAGTGCGCGTGGTGACGCCTACCCGGCTCACGGAAAGGCAGGAAGAGTTGCTGCGCGAATTTGAGGCGCACGATCAGGAAGAAGGGCCGCTGGACAAGGCCAAGGATTTTGTCAAGAATCTCTTCAAGAAAGAGAAGGAATGAGCGGGGGCGTCCCTTTCGGGGCGCTTTCATCGCGTGTGACACACCATGCCGCGCGTACGCTCTGACGCGGGGAAGGGACGGGAGAAGTGCGTATGCCGTGGCGTTTTTTTCCACTTCTGTGCGTCCTGCTGTGTACGCCCTTTTTCTGCCGGGCGGGGGAGCGGTATCCTGTCAGCCTGCTGGGGGGCCTTGTCTCGCTGGAGGTTCCTGAGGGCTTGTCGCCGCTGGCGGCGGATCTGCGCAGGGCCAAATTCCCCGATCTGCCCTTTGATGCCGGCGATGTGCTTGCGTCGCAAGATGGCAGCGCCACCGTTGCCGTTTGCCGTTCTGAAATGCCCTTTCCTGACGACATGGCAACGGCCCGCCCCGTGCTTTCCATGGAGCTGCATGAGCTGTATCCCGACGCCCTCTGGGTGCGCGACGACCTTGTCATGGTGGACGGACGCTTTTGCGCCCGTTTTTCCCTTGAGACGGTCGCGCCGGACGGGCCTCTGCGGCACGATGTGCTTGTGTTCGGCCATGAGGGGCGGATGCTTGTCGTTTCCGTCAGCGCTGGCGGGCCGTCGCGCGGACGCTGGATGGGCCATAGTGAGGAAATCCTGCAAAGCCTGCGTGTCAGAGCGGTTGCCCGGTGAGAATTCTCCCCACTCCCCGACATGGCGTTCATGCGCATCTGTACCCCCTCGCCGCTCCATAGCGCCTGCAATATGCTGTTATCCCAGACAGCGTCATCTCCGCCAATGACCGGCAGGGGGATGTCTTTGAGTTCCAGATCGCGCGAAAAACCAAATTCTAGCCACCGAACCACTCTGGGCGGGCGTTGGGCGCATCCGCGCGGCATCCCTGCCAGAGCTGGCGGGCGGCCAGCGCCCGCCGGATGTCGGTAATGACGCCGCGCTTGTCCAGCGCCCATGCCGGCGCTTCCAGTTCTCCGGGGGAGGGATCGGCCTGAATACGGTGCAGCACTATTGTGGAGGGGATGCGCGGCAGCACACCGCAGAGCCAGTCCACATATTCGTCCCGGGCCAGCGGCGCATACTGGCCCAGCGCATGGAGGCGGGCCAGTCCCGTTCCCCGTGGAACATAGACATTGTGCAGTTTCAGTCCGGCCAGCGGCAGGGAGACGGCCCACTCCACGCTGCGGGCGAAGTCTTCGTAGTCTTCGCCGGGCAGGCCCGCCATGAGATGGCCGCACACCAGCAGCCCGGCCTGCGCGGCCATGCGTATTGCCCGGGCGGAGGATGCCGCGTCATGGCCGCGTTGCACGCGGCGCAACGTGGCATCGTGCGCGCTTTGCAATCCCAGTTCCAGCCAGACTTCCGGCAGGGAGATGCCGGCCAGCATGGCAATGCGTTTCTCATCGAGGCAGTCGGGGCGGGTGCCGATGCTGACGCCCATGCAGCCCGGCAGGGCCACTATCTCCTCCAGCAGACGCCGCAGCCGGTCCACCGGTCCGTAGGTGTTGGAAAACGATTGCAGATAGGCCATGAAACGCCTGTCGGGATCCGTGGCCGCGTACTTGGCGTGCCAGCGCCGCCATTGCCCGGCCAGCGACATTCCCCGCAGGCCAAGGCCGGAACCCGACCCCCCGGCGTTGCAGAACAGGCAGCCGTCGCGGGAGAGGGAACCGTCTCTGTTGGGACAGGTTGCGCCCGCGTCCAGTGGAATTTTTTGCACCCGCACGCCGTAGCGCCGGCGAAACCATGTCGCCAATGTGTGCCAACGCAGCATAAAACGCCCCTTTGCCGCCGTCATGGAAAAAGTTTCGCGGGGAAAAATTTTGAACCGCCCGCCGCCGCCCTTGACTTAGCGGCCAATTTATCCGAACAGAGGTATCCATTGAATCGTTGTGCCGCCTTTTCGCGGGGCCTTGAAATCCGCCCTTGATACAGGGCGTCTTCCTCTTCGCATTTTTCAACCAGGACGCGAGCCGCGCCTTGCGCGCGACGGCAGGCGAAACATACGCAGAGCAGCGGAGCGAGGCAAGCAAGACAGATGTCGAAAATAATGGATTTTACACTGGGCATGTTTTCCAGCGACTTGGCCATCGATCTGGGAACAGCCAATACCTGCGTCTATGTGAAGGGACAGGGCATTGTGCTGCGCGAACCCTCCGTGGTCGCCGTCAAGAAAGACTCTCGCGGGAATAACGTGGTGCTGGCCGTCGGCGCGGATGCCAAACGCATGCTGGGGCGCACGCCCGGCAATATCTCGGCCATCCGTCCCATGAAGGACGGCGTCATTGCCGATTTCGAAGTCACTGAGGCCATGCTGCGCCATTTTATTGCCAAAGTGCACAATTCCCGTCGCCTTGTGCGTCCGCGCATCATGGTCTGCGTGCCTACGGGCATCACGCAGGTGGAAAAGCGCGCCGTCAAGGAGTCGGCCCAGTCCGCCGGAGCGCGGGAAGTCTATCTTATCGAGGAGCCTATGGCGGCCGCCATCGGCGCTGATCTACCCATTCAGGAACCTACTTCCAACATGGTGGTGGACATCGGCGGCGGCACGACTGAAGTGGCGGTCATCTCTCTTGCGGGCATTGTGTATTCGCGCTCTGTGCGCGTGGGCGGCGACAAGATGGACGAAGCCATCATGATGCATGTCAAGCGCAAATACAACATGCTGATTGGCGAATCCTCAGCCGAAGAGATCAAGATCAAGATCGCCTCCGCCTATCCGCTGGATCCTGAGCAGCAGATCGAGGTCAAGGGACGCGATCTTGTGACAGGCATCCCCCAGAATATCATCATCACTTCCGAAGAGGTGCGCAAGGCCATTTCCGAACAGGTGGACAGCATCGTTCAGGCGGTGCGCGTGGCCCTTGAACAGACGCCGCCGGAACTGGCCGCCGATATTGTCGATCGCGGCATTGTGCTGACGGGCGGCGGCGCACTCCTCAAGGGGCTTGATCAGCTCCTGCGCGAGGAGACCTCCCTGCCCATTACCGTGGTGGACGATCCCCTGTCCACCGTTGTCATGGGTACGGGCAGGGCGCTGGACAATCTGCATATTCTCAAGGAAGTGTGCATCGACTGAGCCTCGTGAAAAACGTCTGGCGGACGGCGCGCGGGGATCGTCCTGGTTCAGGTGTTGTTCGGACGGGGCCGGGATACCGCGCTCCGTCCCCCTTCCGGCGGTCATGGGAGCGGACGCCCGATCATGACGCCTTTTCGAGGCGGCCTGTCGGGCGTTTCCCGTTTTTCAACGCTCTTTCCGGAATGCCGCGAAAAGGCAAACTTACGACAACCAGGCGCGCCTCCTGCGGCGGAGGAGGCGGCGCGCCACAGGTGGCAACGTGACATTCAGGCGTCTTTTCCTGCTTGCGGGCACGCTGTTTATTCTTTTTCTCGGCGTGTGCTCGTGGAACCAGCGCACGCAGGCGCTGGACACCATCACGGCCAACGCCGGGCTGGAGGCCGCGGGGTGCGTCCTTTCCGGCCTGCGCGCCGCGCAGGATGCCGTCGCCGGGGTATGGAGCAACTATCTCGCGCTGGTCAACGTGCGGCGGGAGAATCTTGCCCTCAGGAAGCGTGTGCGGGATCTTGAGGCCCGTCTCATGGCGCAGGGAGAGACGGAGGCTGAACTCAGACGGCTGCGCCAGCTTCTTCAGATGCCGACGGATCAGGCGTGGCGTCCTGTGGGCGCGCGCGTTCTTTCAGGGCGGCTTGGCCCCAACGGCGTCCTTGACAGCATTACCGTCAATCGCGGCTATGCCACGGGGGGCCGTCCCGGTACGCCGCTGGTGACCAACCTTGGCCTTGTGGGCCGCATCCTGCGTGCCAGCGCGCACAGCGCCACAGCCCTGCTGCTGACCGATCCTTCCAGCCGCATTGCCGTGCTGGCGCAGGAAAACCGATCGTCCGGCATTCTGACGGGGCAGGGGCCGGGGCGCGTCCTGGAGGTGAGCTTCATGGATCGGGGTACGGACGTCGGCGTCGGGGAGATTCTCATCACTTCCGGGCTTGACGGGAAATTCCCCAAGGGCATTCCCGTTGCCCGCGTTCTCAGCGTCGCGCCGTCCAACTATTCCCAGTTTCTGGCCATTCAGGCGGAACCGCTGGTGGATCTGCGTCATCTGGAAGAAGTGCTCATGCTTGAACCCACGGGCGTCAGCGTTCCCGCCCTGCCCACGGGGCCGCCGCCGGTGTTTGTGGGTCCGCCCGCGCCGGGGCGTTCCACGCCGTCGGTTGCCCCTGGCGACAGCACGGGCGCGCCTCGCCTTCAACCCTCCCGCCAACCGTCCCGCTGACCTATGAAGACATTTCAGGAATGCTGCTGGTGGCTGGCCTTTGTCATGATTTCCATCATCGCGCAGGCCTTGGCGCCAGGATTGGACGCGCTGGCCGCCGGCGTGCTTCTTCTGTTGCAGGAACGGGATTACAGGACGCTGGCCTGGCTGCTGCCTGTGTTCATACTTCTTCAGGAAGGGATGGGGACACGACCGTTCGGCGGGGTATTGCTCTGGTATCTGACTGTCATCGTCTCGTACAAGATGGGCCGCTGGCTCTTCGAGGCCGGCAATTTCGTCTTCATCTTTCTGTTGTCCACCTGCCTTGGCGGCGCGTATTTCGCGCTGGCATGGCTGCTGGCCCCCCTGCAGGCGACGCCGGCGTTCGATATGGATGCCATGCGCGACATCAGTCTTTTGCAGGCCGTCTATATGCCGCTGGCCTGGCGTGTGCTGGCCTCGCTGCGACCCGGAGAAGCGCGTGTTGCCCATGAATAGGCGCCCGCGGGACGCTTCTGGCGTCGCGCAGGGCGGGAAAAAACGCTCCTGGCTCAGGATTCAGGTCGAAAGCGAGCATTATCAACCGCCGCGCAACGGGGTCTTTCTCCTGCAGGTGCTGGTCGGCCTGTTTTTTTTCGTGTTTGTGGCCCGCTTCTGGTATCTTCAAATCCACAGGGGCGCCGAGTTCAGCGAACAGGCACAGAACAACCGTCTGCGCATGGAACGTATTTTTGCGCCACGCGGCCGTATTCTGGACGAGGCCAACAAGGTGCTGGCCGACAACCGTACGGCCTTTGGCCTTGCGCTGGTGCCGGAAGATTGCCACGACGTGCCCGCGACGCTGGCGCAAATCAGCGAATGGACCAATCTGCCGCTGGATCAGGTCTGGGACAAGTACCGCAGCGACCGCCTCAAGGTAAAGCCCTTTGAACCCCTGCTCATGATCACGGATATGGATTTTGAGCTGGTGGCGCGCGTCGAATCCGAGCTTATCGACTGGCCCGGTCTGGAAATCGTCGTGCGCACCAAGCGCAGTTATCCCGAAAAGGACCTGTTTGCCCATGTGCTGGGCTATGTGGCCGAAGTCAACGAGCGGGAAATGCAGGCCGATCCGGATTTGGCCATGGGCGATCTGGTAGGCAAGCAGGGGCTTGAGCTGAAACTGGAAAAACGGCTGCGCGGGCGCAAGGGCGAATACGAGGTGGAAGTGGACGCCCACAGCCGTATGCTGGGCAAGCGCCTGACAAAGGAGCCGCAGAGCGGCGAGGAAATCAACCTGAGCCTGAACCGGGATCTTCAGGAGGCGGCCTGGGAGGCCCTGCAGGGGGAGGCGGGCTGCGTGGTTGTCATGGAGCCGGATACGGGCAAGCTGCGCGCGCTGGTGACATCGCCCGCCTACGACAACAATATCTTCGCCGCCGGCATTTCCCAGAGGGACTGGGACGCCCTGCGTACCAGCAAGCGCTACCCCCTCCAGAACCGGGTCATTCAGAGCGTGTATCCTCCGGGATCCGTCTGGAAGCTCGTCATGGCGGCCATGTTTCTGGAAAACGGCGTCAGCCCCCATGAAGGCGTCTTCTGTCCGGGGCAGGTCAAGCTGGGCAACCAGATATTCCGCTGCTGGAAGCGCGGCGGGCATGGGTACCAGAACATGCAGGGGGCCCTGATCAATTCCTGCGACGTCTATTTCTACATCATGGCCGAGCGCCTCGGCATCGACAGGATCGAGTCGTTTGCCAGGGCCTGTGGTTTCGGACGGCCGACGGGTATCGACCTGCCGCACGAAAAGTCCGGCCTTGTGCCGTCAAAGGAGTGGAAGCGCAAACGCTTCAAGAAGCCCTGGGTTCGCGGCGAAACCTACAATGTTTCCATCGGGCAGGGCTACACGCTGGTGACACCCGTGCAGATGGCCGTCTATGTCTCCAGCCTGCTCAACGGCGGCAAGCTGCTCAAGCCGCAACTGCTGGACAACACGCCGGTCGATGTGGTCGGCGTTGTGCCCGCCTCGCTCCGGACGCTGGATTTTGTCGTGGAAGCCATGCGCAGGACGGCTTCCGGGGGAACGGCCCGCGTCGTGGGCCGCAAGGATGCCGACATGGGCGGGAAAACCGGCACGGCCCAGGTGGTCAAACTGCGTTTTTCTTCCGGCGATCGCCGCCTCAAGACCGCCGAAATGGAATATGCCCAGCGCGACCACGCCTGGATCGCCACGTGGGGGCGAAAAAACGGCAGGACATACGTCGTTGTCGTCATGGTGGAGCATGGCGGCGGCGGTTCGAGTGTGGCAGGGCCGGTCGCCAGAAAGGTTTACGAACATCTCTTCGGCCCGGATGAGGGCGCGCCCAAAGCGCGCCCCACCGCGCCAACGCCGCTGCGGCAGCCGCACCGTTCAGGCACGGGGCCGCTGGCCCCCACCCCGCGTGACGCGCGTCCAAATCCGGAGGGTACGCCGCGTCCGCGCCATGTCGTTCCGCTGGAAAGCCGCCCGGCGGCGCCCCCCTCCAGGCCGGGGCAGGCGCCTAGGTACAGGATTATCGTTCCGTAGGGGGGGATGGCGCACATGTGACCGCCCCTCCGGCGGACGCGTGAGCGGCGTTCCTGCTACGGGATCGTGCGTAAAAATTCAACGTCGGTGTGCGCTACCTATGGACAAGCGACTGTTTACCTATCTTAACTGGAGCCTGCTGCTCTGGCTGTGCGTGCTCTACCTCGTGGGAGTGGGCAACCTTTACTCCGCCAGCGGTACGCGCATCGAAAGCGGCCTGCTCTCCTACGCGCCTTTCTATCAGAAACAGCTGATCTGGGGCCTGTGCGGTCTTGGGTGCCTGCTGCTGACCCTGTGCTTTGACTACCGCCAGCTGCGCAATCTCGCCTGGCCCGCCTATCTGGCCTCACTTGTCCTGCTTATGCTGGTACCGCTTGTCGGCAGTACCGTCTATGGCGCGAAACGCTGGATCTCTTTGGGGTTCATGAGTATCCAGCCGTCGGAAATGACAAAGCTGGCCGTCCTCGTGCTGACGGCGCGCCTGCTCTCCCGCGACGGCAAGGCGCTGGACTGGAAGCATTTCGGCATGGTGCTGGCCGCCGGGCTGCTGCCTGTGGCCCTTATTCTCAAACAGCCGGATCTTGGCACGTCCATGCTGATTCTGCTCATTCTTGCGGGCATGATCCTTTTTCACGGCCTCCGGCCGGCGGTCCTCAAGACATGCCTGCTGGCCGTTCCCTGCGTGGGCGCGTTCATGTGGTTCGCGGGTATGCACGATTACCAGCGCCAGCGTATCCTGACCTTTCTCAACCCCGGCGACGACCCGCGCGGCACAGGCTACCATATTCTGCAATCGCGTATCGCCATCGGTTCCGGCGAGCTCTGGGGCAAGGGCTTTGGCGGCGGCACGCAGAGCCAGCTGCGTTTCCTGCCCGAACGCCACTCCGACTTTGCCGTGGCCGTGTTCGGCGAGGAATGGGGCTTCGTCGGTTGCGTGGCTCTGGTGACGGCGCTCTGCTTTTTTCTGCTTTCCATTTTCGCCACGGCCGTCCAGGCCAAGGACAGGTTCGGCAGTATGCTGGTAGTGGGCGTTTTTTTTTACTTTTTCTGGCAAATCTGCATCAATATGGGTATGGTCATCGGTCTGATGCCCGTGGTTGGCATCCCCCTGCCCTTCATCAGTTATGGCGGCAGCGCCACGATTGTCAATTTTACATTGGTGGGAATTGTGCTTAACGTCTCCATGAGACGTTTCATGTTCAAGGGTTGACGATGAGATTGCGAAGACCAAAAGGTTTACTGGGGGAGAGTGTGGCAAAGGAAGAACTGAACGCCTTTCTCGGTTCCAATACCGTCTATGAAGGCAAGCTTGTTTTTGAGGGCTCCGTCCACATTGACGGCAAGTTTACCGGCGAAATCTCCAGCGAGGGGACGCTTGTCGTCGGCAAGGGGGCCGTGGTCGACGGCACCTTCCATGTGGGTGAGCTCCTGCTGTCGGGCCAGCTGACTGGCGAGGTCGTCGCCAAGCGCCGTGTGGTCGTGCATTCCTCCGGCGTTCTGGAAGGCCGGCTGCGAACCCCCGGCCTGCTTACCGAGGAAGGCGGCATCATAGAGGGACAGATCACCATGCGCGGCCCGGCGCAGCGGCCGGAGCAGACGGAGAAGTAGAGGGCATTTCATCGTTCCGGCTGCCGGTTGCGGCAGAGGCGGAGCGCAAGATACTGAAGGGCGTCATGCCCGGGAGGATTTCCTTATGGCTCAGAATTACTTTATCGCATTGCGCGACGTGGCGCTGGCCGTTAATTCCAGTCTGGAACCCTCCGCCGTATTGCGGCGGATCACGGAACACGCCGCCAAGGCCATGAACTGCAAAGCCTGCACGATCCGTCTGCTGGACGGGACGGGCCATTTCCTTCTGCCCACGGCGGCCTACGGCCTTTCCGACACCTATATGCGCAAGGGTCCCGTGGAAGTGGGCCGCAGCGGCCTTGACGGCGACGTGCTTGGCGGAAAGATCATTCATCTGAAAGATGCGACCAGCGACGGCCGCTTCCAGTATCCCGAATCCGCCAAAGCCGAAGGCCTGGTGTCCGTGCTGTCCGCGCCTCTGCTGGTCAATGGCAAGACCATCGGCCTGATTCGCGTGTACTCCGCCGAGACGCGTGATTTCACGCCCGACGATGAGACCTTCATGCAGGCCGTTGCCGCCCTCTCGGCCATGTCCATTGAAAACGCCCGCCTGCATGACGCGCTGCGCAACAATTACGAGCTGATGGCGAAACACGCCTATTCCGTATACGAAGACTAGGCGGTTTCACCGTGAAAATGTGACCGCAAGGGAATTTTTGACGAGTCCGGCTGCTTGCCGTTTCTGGAGGAAACAATGACGAAAGTTCGCGTAGGCATCAACGGTTTTGGCCGCATTGGCCGGCAGGTCTTCCGCGCGCTGCACCAGCGCTACAGGGATCGCGTGGAAGTCGTTGCCATCAATGATCTTTTTGATGCGGAAACAAATTTTCACCTGCTGGAATACGATTCCGTCTATGGCCGCGCCTGGCTTGACGCCAGGGTTGACGGTCAGGAGGCCGTTGCGGGAGACTGGAAGATTCACTGCTTTGCCGAGCGCGACCCCGGCAATCTGCGCTGGGCCGAATACGGCGTCGACGTGGTGGTGGAAAGCACCGGTATCTTCCGCAAGGCGTCGCAGGCGTCCATTCACCGCGTCAACGGGGCGAAAAAAGTCATCATCACCGCGCCCGCCAAGGAAGAGGACATCACCATTGTCATGGGTGTCAACCATGACGGCTATGACCCCGCAAAGCATCACATTGTGTCCAATGCCTCCTGCACCACCAACTGCCTTGCCCCTGTGGCGCTGGTGCTGCAAAGGGAATTTGGCATCAGGATCGGCAACATGGTGACCATCCATTCCTACACCAACGATCAGCGCATTCTTGACATGGCCCATAAGGATCCCCGCCGCGCCCGCGCCGCCGCCTGCAACATCATCCCGACCTCAACAGGGGCCGCCCAGGCTGTGGCCAAGGTCATTCCCGAGCTGGAGGGGAAGTTCAGCGGCTATTCGTTGCGCGTGCCCACGCCCACGGTTTCCGTAGTGGACTTCAGCGGCATTCTGGAAAAGCACACGGATACGGAAACCGTGCGCGCCAAACTCAGGGAAGCCAGCGAAACGTATCTGAAAGGGATTCTGGAATACAACGACAAGGCACTTGTTTCCATGGATTTCAAGGGGAATCCGGCATCCAGCATTCTGGAGGCTTCCTACACGATCGTGCAGGACGGGTATCTGCTCAAGGCCGTTGCCTGGTATGACAACGAGTGGGGCTATTCCAACCGTGTCTGCGACCTCATTTGCCTGATGCGGGATAAGGGGCTGTAAGCCGTTTTTGAAAGAACCGGGGGAAGGATGCCTTCCCCCGGCGTAGAGCGGTTCGCTCCCTTACCCGTGCGCCGCGCCGCTGGGCGTCATCCAGCCCCGTTCCAGCAGGCGGGCGGCCAGCAGGGTGACGGGAAGGCCTACGACGTTGCTCCATGAGCCGTTCACACGGGCGGCCAGAAACGCGCCTTGTCCCTGAATGGCATAGGCGCCCGCCTTGTCCAGCGGTTCGCCGGTACGCACGTAGGCGCGCAGGATATCGTCCGGCCAGGGATGGAAGCGGACGGTGCTGCTTTCGCTGAAGCGCTCCTCTCCGCCGTCGGGCGTGACGAGACAGACCCCGCTCATGACCTGATGTTCCCTGCCGGAGAGATCGCGCAGCATCCGCAGCGCGCTGGCGTCGCCGTCCGGTTTCCCCAGCAGCCGGGAACCCAGCGCCACGATGGTATCCGCCGCCAGCAGCAGAAGATCGGGCGTCGGCCCCCCTACGAGATCGAGGGCGGCCCTGGCCTTGGCCGCGGCGGCGCGCTGGACATAGGCGGCCGGGTCTTCGCCGGGCAGGGGACGGGGCTCGGCAACGTCGGGCACGCAAATTTCAAAAGGCAGACCCCATTCTTCCAGAAAACGGCGGCGGCGCGGCGAGGCCGAGGCCAGAATCAGCCGCAGGCCAGGTTTCAGGCGGAAAAGGGGGGGACTCATGCCTGGGCGTCCCCGTGGGGAGTGTGGCGCAGAACGACGTTCCCTTCCCTGTCCAGAACGCTGAAACAGCCGTCCTCATAGAGGCCGTAGCTGGCCCGCGAGCCTCCCTTGGGCAGGCTGAGAGAGCCGGGGTTCCAGAAATGCAGCCCGTCAAGCGTTTCGCCGCGCGGTACGTGGGTATGTCCGCGCAACAGAACCGTGCCCCGTTCGAACTGGGGAATGGGAGGAATTTCGGGAAGGCGGTGCCCGTGACTGACGAAGATGTGCAGACCGTCAGCGTCTATCCAGGCGCTTTCGGTAACGGGGAAGGGCAGGAGTCCGAGATCGACCTCGGCATCGCAGTTGCCGCGCACGGCGGTGACGGGGCAGGGCAGGGAGCGCAGCGTTTCCAGAACGCCCAGCGTGTCATAACTTTGGGGCAGTCTGTTCCTCGGCCCGTGGTAGACCAGATCGCCGAGCAGCACGAGGCGTTCGGGCGAGAGTTCGCGGGCGCGCTGGCAGATGAAGCGCAGGGCTTCCAGCGAACCGTGCAGATCGGACGTAATAAGAAGGCGCATCAGCGGCGATCTCCTTCCGCCCACTGTTCCCGTGGGACGGCTTCTTCCATCAGCATGACGGGGATGCCGTCGCGCACAGGGTAGACGACGGCGCAGGCGGGGCAGAGAAAACCGTCCGGCTCTTCGCCGCCCAGGGCTTCCAGCGGGCCGAGGCAGCGGGGGCAGGCCAGTATGTCAAGCAGCTCTTGCGTTTTCATGAAAAAATCCTTTATGGGGTTGAAACCGCCTCCTCTCCAGAGAGGGACGGCGTAAACGCTGTTTGCGGTTTTGGCTGGCGAAGCATAGCCGTAGGCCGCGCGCGTTGCAAGCGGCCCAGCCGCGTTTACCGCCCCTGATTCATGCGGCGGGCGGGGCCGCCGCTCTTGCTTTTTTTGCATGATGCCGTAGGGTGGCGGGAGAGAGGATTGTGTATGAAGCTTGTTGATCTGCACACCCATACCCAGGCTTCCGACGGTACGACCGCGCCCGGCGATCTTGTCCGTCTGGCGCATGAATGCGGACTGGCGGCTCTGGCCGTTACAGATCACGATACGGTTTCCGGCCTTGCCGAAGCGCAGGCCGCGGGAAAGGAATGCGGCATCACCGTGGTTCGCGGCTGTGAACTCTCGACCAGTACCGATAAAGGCGAAATGCATATTCTCGGTCTCTGGCTGCCGGAGGACGTGGCCCCCCTGCAAAGCAAACTGGAGTATCTCCGCCTGAAACGGGGAGAGCGCAATATCCGTATTGTAGAGAAGCTGCAAAACATCGGCATCGACATCTCCATAGAGGAAGTGCTGGATGAGGCCAGGGGCGAAAGTGTGGGGCGGCCGCATATTGCGGCGGTACTGATCCGCAAGGGCGTGGTGAAGGATATCGGCGCGGCCTTCAAGGACTATCTTGGCTACTACGGCAAGGCCTATCTGCCCAAGGAAGTCCTGGAACCGGAAGAGGCCGTGCGTCTGCTGTCCGGGCTGGGCGCGACCGTGAGCTGGGCGCATCCCATGCTGTCAAAGGTCAGTGCCGAGTGGCGGGACGCCTTTGTGCGCCGTCTGGTGGAGAACGGCCTGAGCGCCATAGAGGCGTATCACAGCGAGCATTCCGATGCCGATGTGCGCGAGTGCATCGCCCTGGCCCGCCGCTACGATCTGGCGCTGAGCGGCGGTTCGGACTATCACGGTACCAACAAGCCGAAGATTCGTCTTGGCGCCGGCTATGGGGCGCTGCGTGTGCCCTATACCGTCTTTGAGGCGCTCCAGACGCAACGTGCCCGGCGCGGCCTGCCTGTGTAGGCCTGTTCCGCGGCGTGCGAGGGGAGTTATGCGCCGTTTTTATCAGGAAAGCTGGCAGGGGATTCCGTTCAGCGCCTTTTCGCATCTTTCCTTTTTTCATCTGGCGGAGCCCAAGTTCTACGGTACGTTCTATGAGGAACTGTTTCGCCGTTACAAAGACTGGGAAGATCTGCCCGCGCACTGGCGTGAGAACAAAAAGCTGGACGCCGCATGGCTGGCGCGTGTGCTGGAGGAGCGGCGGCGGGCGGAGGGCTGGCCCCCGGAACGCCCCCTGCGGGTGCTGTCCATAGGCAGCGGTGTGGGGTATATGGAACATGCGCTTCTCCAGCAGGTTCCCGGGCTGGAGCTGCACGTCAACGAGCCGAGTACGGTGGGCATGCGCTGGCTGCGGACTGTCGTTCCCGCGGATCGTATCTACATCGGCTTGCCGCCAGCCTGCCTTCCATCGGATATCCAGTACGACATGATTTATCTTTCCGCCGTGGACTACAGCATGGCGCAGCGGGATCTGGAACGCCTGCTGTGGGAACTCCGCTCCCAGCTGTCTCCCGGAGGCGAGGTGATCTGCCTGTCCGCGTCGCTTCTGGAAGAAGACTCCTTTGTGGGCAGTCTGGTCAACTTTCTGAAGAACATTATTCGTTGCGGCCTGCATTTTCTTGGAGTGCGGCGGCAACAGTTCTGGGGCTGGCGTCGTACGCGAGCCGAATACAAGGCACTCTTCCGTGAAGCCGGTTTTGGCCATATTCGGGACGGGTGGCTGGACGACAATGTCGAAACCTATTGGATTCGCGGCGTATAAATCGCCCGTCAAGGAGGATGCATGGACGACGCGCTGAGTAAGAGTGGCAATGAGATTCTGCAGCTGGTGACTTTTTCCATCGGCGAAGAGGATTTCGGGGTGGATATCCTCAAGGTGCAGGAGATTATCCGCATGATGGACATTACCAAGGTGCCGCGCGCTCCCGAATTTGTGGAAGGCGTCATCAACCTGCGCGGCAAGGTTATTCCCATCATTGACCTGCGCCGCCGCTTTGGCCGTACGCCAAAGCCTCACGACAAGGATACGCGCATCATCGTCATCGAGATGAGCGGTATCATTGTGGGCTTTGTGGTTGACGCCGTGTCCGAGGTGCTGCGCATACCCAAAAGCACGGTGGAGGCAGCGCCGCCGGTTGTGGCGGGCGTGGACGCCGATTACATCAGCGGCGTGGGCAAGCTGGAAGATCGCCTGCTGATTCTGCTTGATCTCGACAAGCTGCTTTCCAGCGAAGATCTGGATATGCTCAGCGAAATGTAGCGGCAATCCTGATTTTTGCGTGCCAGACACAGAAAAACGGCGGAAGTCCCACCTTCCGCCGTTTTTCTGTGTGGCGTATACGTTCGCCGGATGCGCGCTTTCGCCGCGCGGGAGCGGCCGTGTGCGTCAGGCCAGACCAAGATCCCCCAGAAGATTGTCAACGGACATATGGCCCATGATGGAGGAGGAGCCCGGCGTGGAAGAGGCGCAGTGGGAACCCATGACAAGATTGTCCAGCGCGTACCAGCTTTCTTCGGCGGGCGGCTCCTCTTCGAAGACGTCGAGCCCCGCGCCCCACAGGCGTCCTTCCTTCAGGGCGGCCAGCAGGGCCGCGCCGTCAACGAGGCCGCCGCGCGCCGTATTGACGAGAATTGCCGTCGGCTTCATCATGGCCAGATGCGCGGCGTCGATCATATGGCGGGTGCTGTCGTTCAGCACCGTATGCAGGCTGATGAAATCAGCTTCGTGGCAGATCCGCTCCACGCCGGCGCGTTCGATGTCGTTTTCCGCGGCATACGCGCTGTCCCAGCTGGGGTCGTGCGCCAGAATCCTCATGGAAAAGCCCCGTGCGCGGCGGGCTACGGCCTTGCCAATGCTGCCGAGGCCGATGATACCCAGCGTTGCGCCGAAAAGATCCGTTCCGGTAATTTTGCCCCAGTCCCTGTGACGGCAGCGGGCGTCGATGAGCGGCACCCTGCGTGCCACCGCCAGCATGAGGGCCAGCGTGTAGTCGGCCACGGCTTCCGTTGGCGCGCCCAGCGTCCGGGAGACGCGGATGCCACGCGCCTCACAGGCTGCCAGATCGATATTGTCCAGCCCCACGCCGTATTTGGCGACGGCCCGGAGTTTCGGCGCCGCGGCCAGGACGCCGGCGGTGACAGGGTCAACGCCGACGATGAGACCGTCGCAGTCCGCAAGCCGGGCCTTCATGGCCGCCTCATCCAGAATGCCGCCCGTATCGTTGCGGGTGTATTCGATGCCCGCGGCGCGCAGGCGATCAAAAAGCGTCGGATCCGTTTTGCCGAAAGAACGCGGCGTTACCAGCACTTTCATCGAAAATTCCTTTGTGGTCTGAACTTCCCCTTTTCAGGGGAAAAATTCCAGGGCGGCACGCTGCGCGCCCTCCGTTTCCGCGCAAGCCTTGCCTCTGGAGAGCGGATTGTCAAGAGGCGTTCGGGGTCTCCGTTTCAAAACCGGCGCTGCCCGCAAGCGGCGTTTTTTCCTGCGCACTGGGCGCGGGCATCCGCTCGCGCGGCCGTGCGTCATGGGGCGGCGGTTTTTTTGCCGTCGTATTGCGAGCCCCGCGCTTTTGTGCCAAGGTAAAAAGGCCGGGCCGCGAGACTGTTGGCCGCCACAACGGGGCGGAAGGGCAAAAAGGCCGCCGGCAGGAGGTTTTCCCCATGACAAAAGCGGGTGATTTGTCCCTGATTCTCAAACTGCTCTGCGGTATCGTGCTCGGCGCGCTGCTGGGTTTCGTGGCCAGTGAGAGTGTCATGCACGTCGTCGTTTCCGTGCGGCATATCTTCGGCCAGATCATCTTCTTCCTTGTGCCGCTGGTCATTGTCGGCTTCATCACGCCCGCCATTGTGCGCCTCGGACGGAATGCCAGCAAAATTTTGCTGGTGGGCGTGCTGCTGGCCTATTGTTCTTCTCTCGGCGCGGCGCTCTTTTCTACCTGCGCCGGATACGCGCTGATTGATCACCTTTCCGTCGCCACCAGTACGGAAACCCTGCGCGCACTGCCGGAAATGGTTTTTCGTCTGGATATTCCGCCGTTGTTCAGCGTCATGAGCGCCCTGACGCTGGCCCTGCTCTTCGGTGTGGCCATCGCCTGGACGAAGTCCGAGACCATGAGCCGTCTTTTTGGGGAGCTGGAACGCATCATGACCATGCTTGTGGCGCGCGTCCTCATTCCCGTGCTGCCGTTCTTTGTGGGACTGTCCTTCATGGGGTTGTCCTATGAAGGCTCGCTGAGCCGGCATCTTCCTGTCTTCACCGGCATGGTGCTGATTGTGCTGGTGGGGCATTTCCTCTGGCTGACCGTTCTATACGGCATCGCGGGCGTGGTTTCCGGCCGCAACCCCCGGGAAGTCTTCCGCCACTATATGCCCGCCTATCTGACGGCCGTCGGCACCATGTCCAGCGCGGCCACACTGCCCGTGGCGCTGTCCTGCGCCCGCAAGTCCCGGGTGCTGAGCGGAAGCATGGTGGAATTCATGATACCGCTGGGTGCGACGGTGCATCTGTGCGGTTCCGTTCTGACGGAAACCTTCTTTGTCATGACCCTGAGCCAGATTCTTTACGGTTCCCTGCCGGGCCTGGGCACCATGCTGCTGTTCTGCGTGCTGCTGGCCGTCTTTGCGGTGGGCGCTCCCGGCGTGCCCGGCGGGACGGTCGTGGCGTCGCTGGGCATCGTGACGGGCGTGCTCGGTTTTGATCAGAACGGCGTGGCCCTGCTCATCGCCATCTTTGCCCTGCAGGACAGCTTCGGCACAGCCTGCAACGTGACCGGTGACGGAGCGCTGACGCTGATGTTGGAAGGCATCTTCAACCGTAACGGTGAACTTGACGCGCCGCAGAGCCCCCCTGACGGAGCTGGCCAGGCCTGAGCCTCTCTCTTCGCGGCGGCGGCCCTTTTTGCCCTGTTCGCGCAGGGGGGCCGCGCCGCTCAGCGGACAATCAGCCGGGCGTAATATTCGCGGTTGTTTCTGATGATATGTAACAGGACCTGATTGGCCATGCGTTCGCGGCGGAACGCCTCTATGAGGGCCCCCAGCGAGGCCGTGCGCGTTCCGCCGATGCCCACGATGACGTCGCCCCGCCGCAGGAAGGCGGCCGGGCCGTCCCGCCGCACGCCCGCGACGGCAACGCCACCGCGCGCTTCCTGGAGTGAAAGCCCCCAGCGCGCCTCCATCATGCGTCGGGCGGTTTCCTCCCCAAAGGGGACGGGCGTCGTGGTCAGGCGCAGTTCGCGGTCGCCGCGCGCGATGCGCAGTTCAAGAGGTTCGCCTGGCAGCTGGTTGCGCAGGATATGGAGATAGTCGCGCCTGTCGTCCACGCCGGTGCCGTTGATTTCCAGGACGACATCGCCGGGTTCCATGCCCGCCAGCTGCGCCGGGCCGCCGTTGAAAACGGCTGTCACCAGGAGACCCCGGGCCTCTCTGAGCCCCAGGGCCGCGGCGAAGCGCTGATCCACATCCGTGCCGGACAGGCCCAGCCACAGCGGCGACACCCGGCCGCCGTGAAGCAGGTTGTCCATGACGCGGCGCGCCTTGGCGATGGGGATGGCGAAGCCGATTCCCTCGCCTTTGGCGGACACGGCGGTATTGATCCCGATAAGTTCTCCGTCAAGATTCAGAAGCGGGCCGCCACTGTTGCCGGGATTGATGGCGGCGTCCGTCTGGAGCAAATCCGTGAGGACGCCGTCCTCGCTGCGGATGGTGCGTCCCTTGGCGGAGATGACGCCGACCGTGACGGTATGGTTGTAGCCGAACGGATTGCCTATGGCGATGGCGGTTTCTCCGGGCAGGATGTCCGGAGAGGCCGCCATGCGCACGGCGGGCAGGTTGCGCGCGCCGCGCAGCTCCAGAACCGCGATGTCGAAATCTGGATCAGCCCCCTTGACAGCTGCGGCAAATTCGCGGCCGTCCTGGAGCCGCACCCTGACGTCGTCGCCGCCCGCGATGACGTGGGCGTTGGTCAGGACCAGCCCGCGCGGTCCGTCCACGATGACGCCGGAACCGAGGCTGACGCGCTTTTTCCCTCGGGGCGTCAGGGAGAGATCCGGGGAAGCCTCACCGAAGCCGAAGAATTGTTCCAGCGGCGAACGGCGCTGCCCCTCGATGATATGCGTGCTGGTGATGTTGACGACCGCCGGGGCCGTGGCGTTGACGGCCCGTACCACGGGTGTCAGTCGTGGGCTGCCGGGCGCGGGCGCGGCGGGACTGCCCGTGGCCAGCAGCAGCGTACAGGCCAGTCCGGCCAGCAGGGGAGAGAGGCGCATGGGGATATCCTCCTGAAAAGCGTCTGTGCGGCGTCCATAGTCGGGCCTTTTGGTTCTTCATGCAAGAGCATTCGCTTGTGAAATTTTTTCATTTCGCAAGCGCCGCCGGGAAAACGCGCTTTTTCCCTGTGTCTGAGCGCGGGTGTCCATCTGCGCGGCAGCCAGGGCGGCGAGATCTTCAAGAGGGAAACGCGCTGGGCCGCTGTTTGCGTGCTGGAACAGGATAGGCTACAAACGGGGGATGACATACGCAGCATCTTCTCTCTTGGCTGAGGTCGCGCCCGGCGTGGGCATCGTGCCGGTCGATCCGGCGGACGCGGCGGCGGCGCAGGCGCATCTGGACACTCTGACAAAACCCAGGGGCAGCCTCGGCCGTCTTGAGGAGCTGGCCCGGCGGCTCTATGCCATGCGCGGCGGCGAGACGCCGTTGCGGGTAAGTCCGGCGCTGATGTTCACTGTGGCGGGCGATCACGGGGTGGCGGCGCAGGGCGTCTCTCCTTTTCCGCAGGTCGTGACGCGCCAGATGGTGGCAAACCTGCTGGCGGGCGGGGCGGGCGTCAATGCCCTGTGTCGTGCCAGCGGCATGGATTTTTATCTTGTGGACGCCGGGTGCGCCGGAGGCCCTTTTCCGCCGCATGAAAAATTGCTGGATTGCCGTCTGGGAGACGGCACGGCGGACATGAGCCGGGGTCCCGCCATGCCGCGCGCGACGGCGGCTGAAGGGCTGCGGCGCGGCATGGCTCTTGTGGAAGGGGAGGTTGCGCGTGGGGCGCGCTGTTTTGCCACAGGGGAAATGGGCATTGCCAATACGACCGCGGCGACGGCCATCTATTGCGCGCTGCTGGGCCTTGATCCAGACGCCATGACCGGGCCGGGGGCCGGGGCCGGGCCGGAACTCGTCCGGCGCAAGGCCGCCGTCATCCGGCGGGCGCTGTCCGTCAATGCGGATTTGTGCCGCGGGGATGATCCTCTGGGCGTGCTGGCCGCCGTGGGCGGTTTCGAGATAGCCATCATGGCGGGGATCATGCTGGGCGCCGCGTCTCGGCGGCTGCCCGTGCTGGTGGACGGCTTCATCTGCTGCGCCGCCTATGCCGTGGCCGTGCGCCTGTGTCCGGCTCTGGCCGGCTATGCCGTGCTTTCCCATGCCAGCGCGGAGCCGGGCCACATGCCCGCTCTGGAAACGCTGGAAGAAGGCGTTCCGCTGCTGCATCTTGGCATGAGGCTGGGCGAGGGCACGGGGGCGGCTGTGGCCTATCACCTCCTGCGTTGCGCGGCGGCTGTCTTCAACGAAATGGCGACGTTTGACAGCGCGGGCGTGACGGGGGAAACATGCGGCTAGAGGCGGATCCGTCCGGCGGCGCTCCCCTGCTTGCGCTGCGGGGTGTCTCGCGGTTTTTCCGCACCGGCGGCGGCCTCTGGCGCGACGCCGGTCGCCTGTGTGCCGTGAACGGTGTCGATCTCGTGATTCGGGCCGGAGAAAGCCTCGGTCTGGTGGGGGAATCCGGTTGCGGCAAGTCGACGCTGGGGCGGATTGCCTGCGGTCTGCTGTCTCCCAGCGAGGGAGAGGTTCTGTTTCAGGGCGCGCCGCTTCCTCTGGCGGGGGCGCACAGCCCCTTGGCGGGGCGCGTACAGATGGTCTTTCAGGATCCTTTTTCCTCGCTGAATCCCCGGATGCGGGTCGGACTGGCCGTTGAGGAGCCGCTGGCGGCGCTGGCCGCCCGTGACGGCGCGCTGGGGAACCTGTCGCCGGAAGCCCGCGGACGTACCGTGGCGGACATCTTCGCCACTATCGGTCTGGAAGGCATGGAGCGGCGTTACCCTCACGAATTTTCCGGCGGACAGCGCCAGCGTATCGCCGTGGCCCGGGCGCTTGTGACCCGTCCCGATCTGATTGTCTGCGACGAACCCGTGTCCGCGCTGGATGCGTCGGTACAGGCCCAGATCCTGAACCTGCTGCGGGATGTGCAGGAGCGTTTTGGCCCCGCCTACCTTTTCATTTCCCATGATTTGGCGGTGGTCGGTTTCATGTGTCCCCGCATCATGGTCATGTACCTTGGGCAGATTGTGGAGGAAGGGCCTCGGGAACGGTTGCTGGATTGTCCGGCGCATCCCTATACGCGGGCGTTGCTGGCCGCCTCGCCCCGTCTGTCGGCCGATCCCGCTGCGCGACGGCGCCTGCCGGAACCCGTGGCCGGAGAGCTGCCAAGCCCGCTGGCGCCGCCGCCGGGTTGCCGTTTCCATCCCCGCTGTGCGTGGGCGGATGCCCGGTGCCGCCGGGAATCGCCCCCGTTGCGGGAGGCCGCTCCCGGCTGGTACGTGCGCTGTTTCAGGGCTTTTTGACAGACGGAGCGACTTGCGGCATGGTTTGCGTCATGCCGCACTTTCATATTGTTTCGCTTTTTCCCGAGTTTTTTGCTTCGCCGCTGCATACGGCGCTCATGGGGCGAGCCCGCAACGCGGGAATTGTGGACGTGTCCTTTCATAATCCGCGGGATTTCAGCCAGGACAGGCACGGCCATGTGGACGACAGCCCCTACGGTGGCGGTCCAGGCATGGTGTTGCGGGGGGAGCCGCTGGCGGCGGCCCTGCGATCCATCCCACGGCCGGGGCGTATGCTGGTCATGAGTCCCGGAGGGCGGCCCATGACGCAGCGCATGGCGCGGCAATGGGCCGGAGAAGAACATCTGACCCTTGTCTGCGGTCGTTATGAGGGGTTGGATCAGCGTCTTTTCAGTCTGTTTCCGCTGGAAGCTGTCAGTCTGGGCGATGTGGTGCTCAACGGCGGCGAGGTTGCGGCACTGGCCCTGATGGAAGCGGTCGCCCGCCTGACGCCCGGATTTATGGGCAAGGAATCCTCCGGCGACGAGGAGAGCTTTTCCGCCGGCCTGCTGGAGTACCCGCACTATACGCGCCCGGAGGTTCTGGAGGGGATGCCTGTGCCGGAAATCCTGCGAAGCGGTGATCATGAGCGCATTGCCCGCTGGCGGCGGGAGATGTCGTTGAGGACGACGCTGGCGGTCAGGCCCGATATGCTGGACAGCGCGCCGCTGGGGCGAGAGGACGCCCTGATGCTGGCGGAGATCCCGCGCGAGCGGCCGGGGCGAAATCTTTCCTTGTGCCTGACGCACTGTCCGGTTATGCTGGACGGGACAAAGAGCGGCGTTTCCTCTTTGACAAATTTTGATATTCACGATATAGCCCGGATTTCCTGCAGTTATGCGATGGGGCCGTTCTATGTGGTGACGCCGTTGGAGGATCAGCAGCGCCTGCTGGCGGAGATTCTGCGCCACTGGACGGACGGTCCCGGCGGTCGGGGCAACCCCGACAGGGCCAGAGCCTTGCGCCTTGTCCGGCCGGCGTGTTCGCTGGATGCGGCCATGACGGATCTGGAACGGCGTACTGGTCGGCGTCCCAGGCTGGTCGTGAGTTCCGCCGTATGGCCGGCGGGCAGGAACGCGCCGCCTCCGCTGACGTGCGCCGATGTGCGGGAATGGTGCCGGAGCGGCCCCGTGCTGCTTTGTCTTGGCACCGCCCACGGCCTGGCCCCCGAAGTGCTGGCGCGCGGCGATGGGCGGTTGCGCCCCGTGCGCTTCCTGCACTACAATCATCTTTCGGTGCGGAGCGCGGCCGCCATTCTGGCCGACAGAATTTTGGGCGATTATCACTAACGCCGCGATATCATGGCTCCCTGTGAGCCGCCTATGTAAGGAGTTGGGCATGGACATCATTAAAAAGATCGAGCTGGAAAACATGCGCATGGATATGCCCGTGTTTCGCTCTGGCGACACGGTAAAAGTGCATCTGCGCATTGTGGAAGGCGAAAAGGAACGCATTCAGGTGTTTCAGGGGAACGTCATCCGCATCAGCCGCGGTACGACGGACGCGACCTTCACCGTCCGCAAAATTTCCGACGGCGTGGGGGTGGAGCGTATTTTCCCCATGCATTCTCCCTTTATCGATCACGTGGAAGTCGTGACGCAGGGCCGTGTGCGCCGCAGCCGCCTCTACTATCTGCGCGGCCTCAAGGGCAAGGCCGCCCGTATCAAGCCCCGCGGCCGCTTCTGATTTTTCCGGTCGCCGTTTGCGGAAAACAGTTTCCGAACAGCCCCATGCGATGCCGTCCGGCATTGTCTGGGGCTGTTCGCGTAACGATCCAACAGCGTAAAGAGTGTTTCCTTCGCTCCGCCATGATGAAAAAGAGCCGTTCCATTCCACTGTGCCAGAGCGCATGGAGTCTGTGGGAAGCGCGCGCCGCGCACTGCCTGCCGGGGATGATTGCCGAAAACCCGCCGGCCGGTGTGGACGAGGCCGGGCGAGGTTGTCTGGCCGGGCCGGTCGTGGCCGCCGCCGTCATATTGCCCAGGGCCGCCGCCCTGCCGGGCCTGACGGATTCCAAGGCGCTGACGGCGGCGCGGCGCGCCGCTCTTGCTCCCAGGATACGGCAATGCGCGATTTCGTGGGGGCTGGGCGTGATTTGGCCGCGACGTATTGACGAAATCAATATCCTGCGGGCGACGTTCGAGGCCATGGCCCGCGCCGTGCGCTTTCTGTCCGTGACGCCGGACATCCTCTTTGTGGACGGCAACAGGATCATCCCCGAATCTGTGGCACGCGCGCACGGCCGGGACGGGCGCTTTCCCTTGCAGGAAGCCGTTGTGGGCGGTGATGCGCGCGTGGACGCCATTGCCGCCGCGTCCGTTCTGGCCAAGACGTTCAGGGATGATCTGATGGAGCGTCTTGCGCGCCGCTGGCCGGGATACGGCTTCGAGCGCCACAAGGGCTACGGAACCCGTGCCCACTATGCGGCCCTGCGGCGTCTGGGACCCTGCCCGCTGCACCGTCTTACCTACCGTGGCGTTGTGGCGCGGGACGGCGCGCCCGCGCAGGGATCGCTGCTCTGATGTCCGGACGTTCACGCGCGGCGGCGTTGGGCCGTTACGGAGAGGAGGCGGCCGAGGCCTTTGTACGGCGCAAGGGCTGGCGGATTCTGGATCGAAACTGGCGCTATGGACGCGTGGAGCTGGACATGGTGGCCCGCGACGGCCAGGAACTGGTGTTTGTGGAAGTCAAGACGCGGACGGCGGGGGGCAGAGGATGCCCCGCTGACGCCCTGACGCCCGCCAAGCGGACGCATATACGCAAGGCCGCCCAGGCGTGGCTGAGCAGCCATGACGCCTGGGATCGTCCCTGCCGCTTTGACGTTCTGTGTCTGGTGCATGACGGAACAACCCTCACTGTGGAGCATATGCCCGATGCCTTCCAGTTCTCCGACGGGCGGCGTATTGTGGATTGTTGCGACGCCGCTTGGCAACCCTGGTGATTTTTCTCCCCGCGCCCGCCAGACGCTGGCCAATGCCGATTTCGTGCTGGCTGAGGATACGCGCCGGGCCGGCCTGCTCTGCGCGCAATGCGGTATCGCCGTGCGGCGTTTTGTCAGTTTCCACGATCATAATGAGGCGGAGAGGCAGGCGGACGTCTTGCGCCAGCTTGAGGCGGGGGGCACGGCGGCGCTGATTTCCGACGCCGGGACGCCGCTGGTGGCCGATCCCGGGTACCGGCTGGTGCGGGCCTGCCGCGCCGCCGGTGTGCGGGTTGCACCGGTGCCCGGACCTTCCGCTCCGGTAACGGCGCTTTCGGCGGCGGGACTGCCGCCGTTGCCGTATACCTTTCTGGGCTTCCTGCCCCGGGACGCGGCGGGGCGCGCCGCCCTGTTTTCGGCGTTTCGCCGCACACCTGGATCGCTGGTTTTTTTCGAGCGCCGCGATCGCCTGCGCGAAAGCCTTGCACAGGCGGCGGAGATCCTTGGTCCGCGCGCGCTGGCCATTTGCCGGGAATTGACCAAAACGCATGAGGAATTTATACTTGACAGGCTGGAGAACGCCGCGGCGGTCGTGGACGTCCTCGGAGAGATAACTGTCGTCATCGGGCCTCCTGAATATGAGGAGCGATCCCCGGAGGAGGCAGCGCTGGCCGTCCTGAGGGAAGAGCTGGACGGCGGTGGCAAACCGAGGGAATGCGCCCGCCGCGCCGCCGTCCGTCTTGACGGATGGACGTCCAAGGAACTGTATGCGCTGGTTCGGGAACTCTGAGGAGACGCCGGAAAGAAAGAAGAGCGGCCTGGGAAGCTCCGCCGTTCAAGGGAGCGTCATGCTTGCCACGTCCGTCGCGCTGCGCTGTTTTGTCCGGTGCGGCTGCATCAATGCCGCCATATCCGCGCGCGCCATGCAGGAAATCGGCGTGCTTTTCGCGCTTGAGCCCGCCGTCATGGCGCTGTATCCGCCGGGAAAGGAACGGCGGGAAGCCCTGTTACGGCATGCCGGACACAGCAACACGCATCCCTCCATGATGCCCCTCTATATGGGAATAACCCTGTCGCTGGAAGCGCGGATTGCGGACGGATCCCTGCCGGCCGCCGCGCTGGGCGGTCTCAGCCGGACGCTCTCCACGACGCTGTCGGCTATTGGCGACGGCTTTTTTGAGGGCGCAGTGCTCCCCTGCTGGTCGCTGGCCTGTGTCATTGTTGTGCTGTGTGGTCATGTCTGGGCGGCCGTCGCCCTGACGGCGCTGCTGGTAGCGGGAATGGCTGTTTTTCGTATCTGTCTGTTTTTTTATGGGTTGCGGCATGGCGTCGCCGCGTTGCAGTGGCTGAAGCGTCTGGCCCTCATCGACTGGGCCGGGCGGATCAAGCGGGTGAACGCCGTCATGCTGGCGCTCTTGCCGGGGGTTTCGCCCTGGGCGGCGCATTCTTTCCCCTGGCTGCTGTGCATGCCCGCCCTGTTGTGCGCGGTGGCCGCGATGGCCTTTGCCGGAAGAGTGCGTTTTCCGCGTATTCTTTTCTGGCTGATGGGCGTTTCCTGCCTGGCCTTTCTTGATACGGCTCTTGTTCGCGGCTAGAGCGGTGTCGCAGTGAAGGCGTGTCTGGGGAACGCCCCTTTGCCGGGATGCCGGCTGTGCTTTCAGGAACCGGTTGCGCGGTGCGCGGAAAACGCGCCGTGAGGAACGTCAAAGGCCGACGCCTTGCGGCTGAAGGAACAAAGACAATGCATGAAGCCATAGCCGAAACCGCCGAGGGCCTGAGGCTGCCGCTGATCCTGCGTGTGCGCGGGGGGTTGCATGCGCGTCCGGCGGCCAAGCTGGCGCAGGAAGCGCAGCGTTTTACGGCCGATATCCGCATTGAGACGGAAAACGGGCAGGCTGACGCCAAGAGTATGCTTGACGTGCTTTCGCTGGCGTTGCCGCAGGATGCCGAACTTACCCTGACGGCTTCCGGACCTGATGCGCGCGCCGCGCTCGAGGGGCTGGCCGTGTATCTGGATTCGTTGCGGAACTAGATCATGGCGCGCGCCCTTCTTTACGGTACGGCAGTGTCGCCCGGGTACGCCATCGGCAGGGTCCATCTGCTGCATGTGGCGGGCATGATTGAAAAAAGGCGTATTGCTCCCCGGCAGGTGGCCAGAGAGCGGCGGCGTTTGCGCGCGGCTTCCGAAGCTGTGCGGGAAGCGCTGCGCGAAGCCATGGGCAAGGTGCCGGACGATCTGGCGGAATACCGGGAAGTCATCGCCGCCCAGATGGAGCTGGCCAGGGATCCCAAGCTGCTGGAAAGCGCCGAGAAAAAAATTGAAAGCGATCTTATCTGCGCATCGTGGGCGCTGGATGAGACCGTCAATCAGCTGTGCGCCCTTTTTGCCAAAATGGAGGATCCCTACCTTCGGGATCGGGCGCAGGACATCCGCGCCGTGGGTCTGCGTCTGCGGGAGCGCCTCCAGGGGGCCCGTACCGCGATGCTCCCCGATGAGGGGTGCGTGCTGATGGCGGAAGATCTTTCGCCCGCCGATGTCATGGATATGGATTTTTCCGGCGTGCAGGCGCTGGTGACGGCACAGGGCGGTCCGACATCGCATACGGCCATTCTGGCGCGGGGCTTGCGCATTCCGGCGCTGGTGGGTCTTCCCGACGTGCTGGCCACGGTGCGCGAAGGGGATTCCGTCATTGTGGACGGCGTTGGCGGTATTCTGCTTGCCGGGCCGGAGCATGATGATCTTGCGCGGTATTCCGCGTTGCGCGAGGCCTATACGGCCTGGGAAACCCGTGTGCGCGCCGCCGCCCACTGGCCGGCGGACACGCGCGACGGCGTGCGCGTCAGCGTGCAGGCCAACATGGAGCGCCCCGGGGAAGCCTCGGAGATGCGTGAGAGCGGGGCCGACGGCGTGGGGTTGTACCGCACGGAGTTTTCCTTTCTGCGCGAGACGCTGCCGGAGGAAAAGGATCTTCTGGAAGAATACGGCGCCGTGGTGCGGGGCGTTGCTTCGGCGCGCGTGGTTTTTCGCACGCTGGATGTGGGCGCGGATAAAATGATGCGCGCCCAGGCGGGCGTCCGTGAACCCAACCCGGCGCTGGGCCTGCGCGGCATCCGCTTCTGCCTGCGGCACCGGCACCTTTTCCGCACGCAGCTGCGCGCCCTGATGCGCGTGGGCGTCATGGGGAATGTGGCGCTGATGCTGCCCATGATTTCCACGCTGGACGAAGTGCTGGCCGTGCGCGGTATCATGCGGGATTTGCACGGGGAACTGGCGGCGCGGCGTATTCCCCACGCCGAGAGCCTGCCCCTGGGCGTCATGATTGAGACGCCCGCCGCCGTGCTGATCGCCGACGCCCTGGCCAGGGAGTGCGATTTTTTCAGTATCGGTACCAACGATCTGATTCATTATCTGCTGGCTATCGACCGCAACAACCATCAGGTTGCCTATCTCAATGAGGCGCTGCATCCCGCCGTGGTGCGTTCGCTCAAGCGCGTCATTGATGCGGCGCATCGCGAAGGCATTGGTGTTTCCGTCTGCGGCGAGCTGGCTTCCGATCCCTACGGACTGGCGCTGCTGCTGGGAATGGGCGTGGATGCCGTTTCGGCGTCACCGCGTTTTGTGCCTGGCATGAAACACATGCTGCGCCGTCTTGAGGCGGCAACCTGCATGGATCTTGCCTACAACGTTCTGATGAGCGCGGATATTTCCGCATCACAGCGCATGGTGCGCGAACGGCTTCAGGAGCTGCTGGGCTCGGAACTGGCGTTCCACACCACAAGCATTCTTACCCACAGCCATGAGTAAAAAGAAACAATCCCCGTCTGTCATCGCCGTCAACAAAAAGGCGCGTCATCTCTACGAGCTGTCCGACTTCATGGAGGCGGGTATCAGCCTCACCGGCCCGGAAGTCAAGAGCGTGCGCGCGGGAAAGGTGAACTTCATCGACAGCTATGTGGACTTCCGGAACGGCGAGGCGCTGTTGCTGTCGCTGCATATCGCGCCCTATGCCAATGCTGGCTATGCCCCGCAGGAGCCGGACAGACCGCGCGTTCTTCTGCTCCACAAGGGGGAAATTCTTCGCCTTGCGGCGCAGGTGGCGCAAAAGGGCCTGACCGTCGTTCCCGTGAGGCTCTATTTCAGCCGGGGAAAAATCAAGGTGGAGATTGCCCTCGGACGGGGGAAGAAGCTTTTCGATCACCGGGAAGCCCTGAAACGCCGTGCCGAGGAACGTGATGCGGCGCGGGAGATGGGGTAGATCCCGGCAACATGACGCCGCGTCCGCTGCAGGCCCCGCTGCCGTGGCAATGTCTGTCGCTGTGCTGGGTGGCAGGCTTGCTGGGCGCGTCATGGATGCGTCCTTCCCTGGTCTTTCTTGGTCTGCTGCTTGCGGCGGATGCACGGTTACGCCCAGCCCCGCCGTGGACACGATCCCGTTTGTGGCGCGGCGGGGCGCGTCTGCTGTGCTGCCTTTTCCTCTGGGGCGCGGGCTGCGTCGTGGCATCTGTCCTCTTGCGTCCGCCGCCTCCACCGTCGTGGATGCCCGCGGCGGATATGCGGGAGCCGCCGCGCTTCCGCGCCGTGCGTCTGTGCGGTACGGTGGCGGATGTGCGGAGTCTGCCGGACAACCGTGTGCGCGTATTCCTGCGGAAAGTGCGCCCGGAGGGAAGCGGCTCGCCGCCGTTGGAGGATATGGCCGCGTGGACATGGGAGCAGCCTCTGTTTCGTCCCCTGCGGGGGCAGCGGATCTGCCTTACCCGTCCTCTGCGTCCTGTGCATGGCTTTGCCAATGGGGAACCGCGCCATACGCCGCTGGAAGAGACCGGCAGGGAATATACGCCGCCGGACGGCGCGGAACTCCGGTGGCGGGCACACGGTGTGGGCTGGACGCTGTGGAGTCGTGGAGCTGCCGGAAATCCGGCGCTGTCAGCGTCGGAGGTTCCCGTCATGGTCCGGTGGCGGGAGGCGTGCTATCAGGCGTTTCTGAAAGCCCTCTGGCCCGACGGCCAGGCTCAGGCGGATCAGGCCAGGGCGTTGCTTCCCGCGTTGATCTTCGGCGAGAGGGCGTCTATTGCTTCTCCTGTTTTCCGGCAGGTGGCCGATGCCTCTCTGGCACACACGCTGGCGCTTTCCGGCCAGCATCTCGCCATCGCCGTTCTTCTTGGCATGATCATGGCGCGCCTTGCCGGGTGTGCGCGTCCTTCCTGCTATTTGCGCCGGCCGCTTCGCGTCTGGGGGCTGCTCTGCGCGCTCCCCTTTGCCCTTGCCTACCTCTGGATCGGCAATGCTCCCCCCTCTCTCGTGCGCGCGGCCGGCATGTTGCTGGCCGTCAGTCTGGCGTTGTGTTTCCGGCACGGGCAGGAGCCGCCCTTCCTCTGGGCGGCGCTGGCTCCCCGTAGCGGGGGGGATGCCCTTTGCCTGACGCTGCTCTGCATGACGCTTGTCTCTCCCCTGAGCGTTTACGACACGGGCCTGCAACTCTCTGTTCTCTGTGTGGGCGTCCTGTGCGTCCTGTCGCCACTGCTCTCCCGGATCATGCCCCGTCCTTCAGGGGCGCCGCGGCAGGTGAGGTTCGGGCGTACCCGCGCCGCCCTGCGTGGCGCGCTGCATATCTTTACCGTCTCGCTGGCTCTGCAGCTTGTTCTGCTGCCGTTGCAGGTGCGGTTGTTCGCCTCGCTGGGGCACTGGTTCTGGCTCAATGTCCTCTGGCTGCCGGTTCTTGGCGTGGCCGTCATGCCGCTGGCGTTTTGGGGGCTGCTGTGTGCCGTGTGTCAGTGGTACGCGCTTGCGGAATACGCGCTTTCACTGGCGGCAATGCCCTGTGGCCTGCTGCTGGAGATACTGCGGAAGCTGTCGGACGGCGGTCTGCTGGAGTCCCCGGCGTTGCTGCACCCCCACTGGACGGCACTGCTGGCCGTGCCCATACTTTTTCTTGCCGCCATGAGCGCCGTGGGGCGGGAGCGGTTACCGGCAGCCATGCGCCGTCTGGCTGTGGCGGCCGCTGTGATGCTGTGTCTCGGCCCTCTGGAGCGTCTCTGGACGCGGTATGAGGGGGTGTCGCATCAGGAAGTCCGCCTGGATGTTCTCGACGTGGGGCAGGGACAGGCCGTGCTGCTGACGCTGCCGGATGGCGCGCGTTGGATCATTGATGGCGGCGGTATGCCTTCCGTCCGTTTTGATCCAGGGCGGGCGCTGGTGTTGCCCACCGTCAGCGCCAACAGGAAACCAGCCTTGGCGGCTGTGATCAACAGCCACCCCGATCTTGATCATGTGGGAGGGCTTTTTGCCCTGCTGGAGGCTGTGCCGCCCGGGGTGTTGCTGCATAACGGCAGGGAAGGCGGGGGGACTGTCGGGGAGCGCTGGCGGCAGGCCCGTGACCTGTGGGAAAAGACGGGACGTGCGCGCCCCCTTTCCGCCGGCGACGTGCTGGCGCTGGGCGACCCCGCTCTCGGCTTGCGTCTGGAGGTTCTCTGGCCGCCGAAAGAGGCGGTGCTGTCGTCCAACGACGCTTCCCTGATTTTGCGTCTGACACGTCACGGGCATGGGCTGGCGCTGTTGCCGGGCGATGCGGAAAAGGCGTCCTTGCGGGCGCTGTTGCGCCGTGGGGGGGATATTTCCGCCGACGTGCTGCTTCTGCCGCATCATGGATCGTCCGGAAGTTTCCTGGCGGGATTATACAGGGCCGTCCGGCCGCGCCTGGTCCTGGCCTCCTGCGGTTTCGGCAATCGTTACGGACATCCCGCAAAAACTGTTCGCAACTGGTTTTCCGAGCGTCATATCCCGCTGCTGGATACGGCCCGCTGGGGGCGTTTGCAGGTTGTATGGCCTGCGGATGCCCCGGCGCGCGTCCGCAGCGCCCGTCCGGGCCCCTCATGACGCGGGGTGGAAAGCCCCCCGGCTTTGTTGCGCCGCGCCACTTGAACTATGCGGATGGATTCGTTGGATGCTATAATAGCTTGTTATGTATAATAAAAATTTTTTACGAAGGGAAAAATGCCTTTTTCCGGAAAAACCCTGTTGACAGCGGTGGGTAAAGTCTATAGAACTCTTTTGCGTTGAGCGGGAGTAACTCAGTGGTAGAGTGCAACCTTGCCAAGGTTGAAGTCGCGGGTTCAAATCCCGTCTCCCGCTCCACAGAAAGATGGCGGCATAGCCAAGTGGTAAGGCAGAGGTCTGCAAAACCTCCATCTCCAGTTCAAATCTGGATGCCGCCTCCATCACCCTAAGGGTTAGCGGAAAATTACTCTGCGGGAGTAACTCAGTGGTAGAGTGCAACCTTGCCAAGGTTGAAGTCGCGGGTTCAAATCCCGTCTCCCGCTCCACA
>CAKTDV010000003.1 GCA_934546745.1 uncultured Desulfovibrio sp.
AAATCTCCCGCCCCAGCTCCTGGCGGAACCCCTTCGGGTCCCGTTCCCAACCGGCGAAGGCGATTTCTACGCAATCTACCACCAAACGTCAAGCCTTTTTGCAAAAAAAATATTTTTTTGCCGGAGAACGGGACTATGCCACGCTACTGGGCTTCCACAATCATGACGGCTCCTACGCGGAGAGCCGCTTCATCGACGTTATTCCATCGTTTAAGCTCCTCCACGGAAACGTCGTAACGGCGCGCGATGTTCCAGAGGTTATCCCCCGGACGTACGGTGTACGTTGCGCGGTTGGCACTACGGGCAGGCCGTGAAGAACCAAGCCGGCCGGAAGGGTTTTTGGCTTCGACGGCGGCGACGGGGATCTTGAGACTTTGCCCGACGCGAAGCGCATTGGGATTGCTGATGTCATTTGCCCCCTGAATATCCGCGACGCTCACGCCATATTTACGGGCGATCCCGTAGAGCGTTTCATTGGGCTGAAGCACGTGGGTTTTGCCGGAAGAGGCGACTACGGCGGGCGCGGGACGGCGTTCGCGCTGGGCGTTGCGGCTGGATCCCCCCTGCCTGCTGACAGCGGTGGCGGCCATGCTGACATGACGCGGCACAAGCACCATATCTCCGGCATGGACACTATCCGTACCGGGATTGAGTGATTTCAGCTGCGCAATGGAGACGCCGCTTCGTTTGCTGATCTTGACCCAGCTATCAGACGACGTCTGCACTTTTTTCGGCTGCCACTGCGCAAAGGCCGTACTGCCGGAACCGCGCAGAAACGCTGTCGCCTGCTGCTCCACCCGCTGTGGCACGTACACAAATGTGGAACGTTCCGTCGAGGTAATAGGCCGCCGGTGATGGCGGTTCATGGCCACAAAGTCTTCCCATGTCATGCCGCAGGCGCGGCTCAACCCCATGAGATCCGTGCCTGGCCGCGCTGTAAAACGCAGCACGAGCGGCGCCGCTTCCGGATGTATGGGCTCAAACCCCAGCTCAGGCAGATGGCGCATGATTTTGGTAACGGCGATGAATCGCGGCACATACTGCTTCGTTTCATCTCGCAGCTGCGCCTTGTCGTCCAGCATGTGATTACGCAGGCAGACGCCATAGAAATTATTCGTACCGGTTCCCTCCATGGCGCGACGCATTTTCCCTTCTCCCGCATTATAGGCGGCAATGGCTGTGGGCCAGTCGCGGAAATCCCCATAGAGTTTTTGCAGATAATCAGCCGCGGCTTCCGTAGCCCGGTAGGGATCCTGACGCTCGTCCATCCACCAGTCCTGATTCAGACCATATTTCATACCGGTATAGGGCATGAACTGCCAGGCGCCGGCAGCGCCCGCGCGGGACACGGCGTCAGGTCTGTAGCCACTTTCAACGATGGCGAGGTACGCCAGATCCTCAGGCATGCCGCGTGTCCGGAAGACTTTGCGGGAATAGGAAAGATACTTTTCCGCCCGTTTGGAAAAGACGTTCATGGTCGGACGACCCTTGTTCAGAAAATGCTTGTACTGAAGCGTAACTTCCCGCATGGCGTCCGCGGGAATGTTGCGATCTATGGGACCAGAACTGTGCAAGGCCGCCTGCTCCGCGGGCGATAACGATATGGCGGCCTCCTCCGAGGGAACATACAGAGAGGTATCCTCATCCACGCTTCCCCCTTGCCGGGCGCCGCACCCCGCCAGCAGTGCGGACGCCAGCAAAAAACACAATCCCCGCTTCCAGAGACGCTGATCCCCGCTACGGGTGGTCTCTTTCTGCATACACTCCCTCCCTTGCCGCTCCTTCAAGCGGCGCAGAACGCCCTGCCGGTGGCAGAACGCCTTGCCGTTATGGTTCCGGGGAACGGCGCTGGGGATCTCTGAGCCCGCACGAAATTCAGACAACGCGCGTCGACGCCTTGCCCCACACTCACGCCGATTGAGGAAAAACGCGGTGCGTAGTACCATGAGAAAAACGCAAACACCGCTCAGGATACCGCTTTTGACATGTCTCCATTTCAAAAGTGGCGCAGCCGTAGGCACTTCGGGAAAAAGAGCTTTTTCCTTGTGTGCGGGCGTCTACTTCCACGTCCGCCAGAGCTGTCTACGCGCACAACGTGAAACCGCCCATGCGGCGCTGTTACCGTCAAGGAGTACGCAATGCCGTCCGACGTTTCTCCCACTCCCCTTTTGTCCGGTCTCAAACCGGTATGTGAACTGCTGCATGACGACCCGCGGCGCATTGAGCATCTTTACTGCAAAAAAGGTTTGCGCAGCCGGGAACTCATGGAAATACAGGAACGTTGCCGCCAGGCGGGAATTCGTTACACGCTGGTGGATCCGCAGGCTCTCGATCGGATCTGCCGTGAGGAAGGCGCCGCCTCCATCGCGCATCAGGGCGTCGTCGCCCGCCTGTGCGCGGTCAGCTTCCACCCACTTGAAACACTGCTTGGTGAGGCCATGCGCGCTCCGCTTCCTCTGCTGATCGCGCTGGATCAGGTACAGGATCCCGGTAATGTGGGCACACTCTGCCGCACAGCCTACGCGCTGGGCGGCGCGGGAATCATCCTGCCCCGTCACAACAGCGCCTATCTTGGCCCGGCTGCCCGGCGTTCCGCGGCCGGCACACTGGAGCGCCTGCCCATAGCCCGCGTCACAAATCTGGCCCGGGCTCTCGACGCCGCAGAAGAAGCGGGCTTTGCCATTTACGGAGCCGGCTTGCGGCATGACTCGACCGACGCTTTCCGGCAGGCTCCGACGCTGCCTGCCGTCATTGTCCTTGGCAACGAGGAGAAGGGTTTGCGCCCCGGCGTGGCCAAACGCTGCTGCCAGATGCTGCATATCCCCTTTGCCCGCCCTTTCAATTCGTTGAACGTGGCGCAGGCGGGCGGCATTCTCATTGCCCTTGCCGCCCGCGCCTATGGCGGAAAAGCCGTCTCACGCCACGCGGAACCCGAAGCGTGACACACTTCTGAAAAAAGGGGAAAAACCCGGCGGCTCCGCTCAGGGAAAATCCCCATTTCCCCTGAACGCGCGCCTGCCTTCTCCTGGGCATGGCGCTTTTGAAATGCGTTCATTTCAAAAGCGGCGCTGTCCGCACTCTCGCGTTCGCAAGAGCGGTGCATGCGTTCCACCCCAGGGAGGATCTCGGGTACGCCGCGCGGGCCTCCTCTTCACCGGGACGGATGACCGCCCGGCCTTTTTTGACGGGCTTTGCCCCTATGGGGCAAAGCGTTCGCGGACGCCGCCCGGGCGTGCGTTCCGCCGGCCCCATCCATCGAAAAAGGCCCGCATGCGGCGCGATCCGCGCCCGGCACAGGGACAATCCGACAGAATGAGGCTCCTGATACCGCCACGGTTTCACGGGCGCCCGTGAAACCGCGGCGGTTTGTGTGTCCGCCCGGCAAGCGCTGTGCCGGACGCACCAACGGCGCCGCCGTGCGGCAGCCGTTTCCCTCCCTGTCCTTCCACCGATCCGGCGCATGCCTGCCTGCCCTCAAGGAGTGGACAGCACAAGCGCGACACAGACAGCCCCTCTCTCCCTATGCGTATGCCGTACACGCACGAGGGGCAACGATGGAAAAGACCGCAAGAACGTACCTTGCAGGGGGTCTTCTTCGTTCAGATACGTAAATCATACGCACTTTTTCTTCTTTGCAAAAGTCATTTATTTTTTACACAAACTCTAAAAACAACGTATCCCCCTGATAATAAAGAAAAATAATGAAAATTTTAAATTTTTTCATTTTTTATCATACAGCAAAAAATTCTATACTTTTTCTGTAGTAAAAGTCTCAACTCACTTTAATAAAGCAATTTTACAGTATTTTTTTAATCCACAAGTGATATTTTCAACAGAATATAAATCTAGAAAATTTCTACATAATATACAGTAAAAGAAGAAATTCGTGGAAGGTGCACTCCGCAAAAACCACGCACAGAAGGAGGTGGAAAATAAAAAAACGCCGATCGCATATTCGATCGACGTTTTCATCCACAGCTCCAGCGTATGCTGTTTCACCGTTTTTCACTTTCAAAAGCGGCGCTCCTCGCGGGCGGAAAAGGAGTTTTTCCCTTACGGTCATGCGTGCCAGCGCGGTCATGTTTCCAATGCGAAAACGCCCTAACGGATATACTGGGGAATATTGAGGAGAACTTCACGGGTAAAGGAGATGATCTTATCCATCAGCCAAGGCAAGGCCACGAGCAGGGCCAGAAACATACTGACGATTTTGGGAATGAATGTCAGCGTCTGTTCCTGAATCTGGGTAGCGGCCTGAATAATACTGAGAACGATGCCGACGCCAAGGCCCACGCCCAGCATGGGTAAAGACATCATGAGGCAAAGTTCAATAGCCTGCCTCCCGAAACCGACCACAAATTCTGGCGACATGGCGGAAACCTCATCATGTTGGTTACAGGGAAAAGCGCGCCCGTCAGAGCATGAAACTGTTGACGAGAGAACCGACAAGGAGGTTCCAGCCGTCAACCATGACGAAAAGAAGCAGCTTAAAGGGCAGCGATACCATCATGGGCGGAAGCATCATCATCCCCATGGCAAGAAGGATGCTGGAAACGACCATATCCATAACAAGAAAAGGAATATATATCAAAAAACCGATTGTGAAAGCCGTCTTCAATTCGCTAATGACGAAAGCGGCGGCCAGCATGATGGTCGGGACTTCTTCTTTGTTCCTGGGGGCGTCCATCTTGGTAATGGAGTAGAAAATGGAAATGTCCTTTTCCCGGGTATGCTGGAACATGAACTTTCGAATGGGCTCCTGGGCGCGATCGAGCGCCACGCTGTAATCTATCTGCTCGCGAAGGTAGGGTTGCAGGGCCTCGTCATTGATCCGCTTCCCCACAGGGAACATGATGACGACGGTCAGAAAAATGGCCAGGCTGGCCAGCACCTGGGTAGGCGGCAGCTGCTGCACACCCATAGCCTGACGCAGAAAGCTGAACACGATAATGATACGCGTAAAGCTGGTGACGGTCAAAACGATGGAGGGCGCAACGGAAAGAATGGTCAGCAGAAAGAGAACATCCAGCAGAACGGAAACCTTGCCGGGTTCAGATGCGCCGCCGGAAAGCGTCAGCTGGAGCGAGGGGGCGCTCATCTCCTGCGCCGCCTGCGCAAGGGCAGGAAGCAGCGGAATGACCGCCAGAAGGGCCAGCGCCGGCAGCATCTTCAAGAGTTTGCCGAAAGGACTTGCTTTCGTTTTCATGCGACACCGTATCTTCAGAAGATAAAAGAGTGATATTCTGTTCCGTCACACCAAGGAGGAGACGTTTACCCATGAAGCGCACGACCGTCAGCCCCTTGCGGGGGCCAAGGGGCAGCTGGGCCTCCATAAGGAGAGCGTCGCGGGGCAAACTGCCGGGACGGGGCAGGAAATTGAACTTGCCATAGCGGCGCAGCAGCCAGAGCATGATCCAGAGAAAGGCCAACAGCAGAAAGACGGCGCCGAGGGCCTGAAGATAGCCGCCCCAGGAAAAGGCGTGCGGCGAGAGTGCGGGAGGCGTCGTTGCGGGCATTTGTCCGGCGGCAAATGCGGCAACGGCCCACAGGTTTCCCAGAACAAAACCCGCAATACCCAGCCAACGGCTGCCGCGCCCACACCGGGCGGCGCGCCGCACACGCAAGAAGGGCGTGTGCGGCGCGAACCGCATGTCGCGGGGATTAGCCAAGCTGCTTCACCCGTTCAATGGGGCTGATAATATCCGTAAGGCGCACGCCAAACTTTTCGTTAATGACGACAGCCTCACCGCGAGCCACGAGCTTGCCGTTTACAAAGACTTCCAGAGGTTCTCCGGCCAGTTTATTCAGCTCCACGACAGACCCTTGGCCGAGCTGCAGGAGCTCGTTGATAAGCAGGCGTGTCCTGCCCAGCTCCGCGGAAACGTCCAGCGGAATGTCAAGGATGAAATCCAGCTCACGCTTGAGCTTGTTGTCAGACGGCTGCCGCGCCGTTTCTGTCATATCCTTGAACTTGGCGTCGGTCGCCTGCTGCGCTGTGGACGTTTCGGTAATCTTCTTTTCGGTGTTGACGGCTTCATCCTCCGCGAGAGATGCCGCCCAGTCAGCGGCCAGCGCGTCTTCATCGGAATCATTTGTCTTTGCATTGGCGTCGGCGTCGAAATTGAGATCGGCGTCGAGGTCCTTGCCATCGAGATCGAGCCCGGCCAAAATATCCTGATCGTCTGCCATGAGAAACCCCGTTGCTTGTCGTCGCCGCGGCTTCGCCCCCTTGAGGACGCCGCGCGGAAATTTTTGAAGATTGCCTTTTCAGGAACAGGGCGGCGCTTGCGGCACGCGCGTTCCCGCAGCCGGCGACCGGCTATTCCACCACAAAATCCGTGAAATACACGCGGATGATGCGCTGTGCCCCCAGAATCTGATTCAGGCGCGCGGCCACTTCTCCCTTGAGCAGCACCTTGCCGTCCGGTGTGGCGACATCCCGGTACGATTTGCCGGCCAGAAGCATGATGATAGCGTCCCGCACACGCGGCGCCTGCTGCTGGAGCTGGGCGGTCACGTCCTCGTTGAGCTCCACTTCCATACCGATCTTGAGATAGCGCCGCCCGGCGGGATCCGCCAGATTGACGGTAATGGCCGGCAGAGGCACCACAATGCCACCGCTGCGGGGCAAATCGCTCTGGCGCTCAATGCGTACGCCGCCCTGGGCGCTCTGCGGGGCGGCTTTATCGCCCCCCGGAGTTTTCTTGTCGCTGGAAGCGGTTTCCTCCTTGGCGGCATCGTTCCCCGTGCCGGGGGCTGCCGGACCGCGCAAATAAAGCCACCAGTACCCGCCGCCGCCCACGGCGGCCAGGGTAAGCAGCACGATCAGGGCAATAATGATGCGTTTGCCACGCGACGGCTTTTTCTTTTTCTTGTCGTCTTCGCCTGCAGGCAAGGCCGCCTGCTCATTTCCTTTTGCTGCCATGAGACCTCCCTCTTCTTACAGAGCCGTTCGCCGGAGCGAACCTGCGGCGACGTTGCCCACGCTCTTTTCCTGGATAGCAAGCATTTTTTATGCCAATTTCATTTTTTTGGCGGTCGTGGCCCAAAAATATCCGTACCGATACGGACAAGCGTCGCGCCTTCGGCAATGGCCGCCGCAAAATCGCCGGACATGCCCATGGAGAGATGCGGCAGAGGCAGCCCGCATTCCGCCCGGAGACGGTCGCGCAGGCGGCGTAAACGGGCAAAATAAGGGCGAGCCGCTTCACCGGCGTCAAAAACCGGGGGCAGGCACATCAGCCCCTCAAGGGACAGATGGGGACACCTTTCCCGCACATGGTCGGCCAGGGCCGCCGCCTCCTCCGCGGGAATACCCGCTTTTTGCGGTTCCTCGCCCACATTGATTTCAAGCAGTACGGGTTGTATCGCCCCGGCGGGCATATGGCGCTCCAGCGCATCAGCCAGCTTGACGGAATCCAGCGAATGTAGCAGCGCAAAGGCGCCGGCCACCTGCGCCGCCTTACGGCTCTGGACATGGCCGATCATATGCCAGCGGACGCCGGAGCAAAGCCCCCGCCCCTGGAGGTCGGTGCGCTTCTCCAGCGCTTCCCGCACGTAGTTCTCACCAAAATCCACCTGCCCGGCAGCGGCCACGGCGGCCACATCGCCAGCGGGATGCAGCTTGGACACCGCCACCAGTGTCACCTCGCCGGGCTTCCGCCCCGCGGAGGCCACGGCGCTGGCCACGCGATCCAGCACGGAGGCGTAGCGCGCGCGCAGGGCGTCGTTACTCATGGGCTTCTCCCGACAGTCCCAATTCCCGCAGAAAGGCCGGATCCTCTGTCCACTGCTCGCGCACCTTGACCCAGAGTTCCAGATGCACCTTGCCTTCCACAAGTTCCTGAATCTCCTTGCGAGCCTCGATGCCCACCTGTTTCAGGGTTGCCCCGCCCCTGCCGATGACCATGCCCTTATGCTGCGGCGAAGCCACATAGATCAGCGCATGGATGATGGTCTGTCCGCGCCCGGCGTCTTCTTCCCAGCTCTCGATATCCACGGCGACACCGTAGGGCACCTCCTGCCGCAAAAGCAGAAAAAGCTTTTCACGGATGATTTCCGCGGCCATGAAGCGCAGCGGCGCGGTGGAAATCTGATCCTCCGGGAACAGCTTTTCCCCCTCGGGCAGAAGAGACGTCAGCAGCGTGGCAAGTTCGGGCAAACCGTCCTTGCGCAAGGCGGAAACGGGAAATATTTCCGCACGGGGCCACAGCTCATTGAGTTTCGTCAGCAGAGGCAGCATGCGGCTTTTATCGGCAAACATGTCCACCTTGTTGGCGACGATCACCATGGGGCGTTCGTCTCCGGCCAGCGCCTGGGCCACGGGGGCGAGATCGCGCTCCAGAAATTCTGGTTTGCGGATATAGAGATGGGCGTCCAGCACCAGCGCGATAACATCCGCCTGGCCGAGACTCTGCCATACGGACTGAATCATGGTCTTGCTGAGGCGTCCGCGCACCTGCGACAGCCCCGGCGTATCCATAAAGATGGCCTGCGCGCCATCCACAGTCAGAATACCGGTGATTTGTGTGCGCGTTGTCTGGGGTTTGGGGGTTACAATGGTGACCTTCTGCCCAATCAGGGCATTCAGCAGTGTGGACTTGCCCGCATTGGGCGGCCCCATGAGGGCTACCCAGCCGCAGCGATGGGTCGTCTGTTGCGTCATGATACGTCTGTATTCCCAGAAGTGTTGGCTGACTCTATCCTTACCCACAGGCCCCGTTGTATCGCGGTGTTTCAGGCGATTCCGGGGATGTATCGCTTGATTTTTCCCATAACAGGGACGGACGGTCAAGGGGCGGAGTCAGGATTGAAAAGAAAGAATGGGCGGTGAAAAACGGACTTGCCCGTCAAGGCGTCTGGCAAAAAATAAAAACGCCCCGAAAAGCGGGGCGTCCAAATCTCGAAAGATGTCAGAACATCCCTGGGATGCTCCGGCTCTTTCCATTACGGCAAATCCATGCGGAGCAAGGCCGCCTGGCGTGCCGCGATCGCCTGCGGCCTAATAACGGGGAGGACGGGGAGCGCGCGGTTTTGCTTCGTTCACGCGCAGGGTGCGCCCGCCAAAGTTGTGGTTATCAAGGGCCTCAATGGCCGCCTGGGCTTCGGCATCGTCCATTTCAACAAAACCGAAACCGCGAGCACGGCCGGTTTCACGGTCGCTCACCAGTTTCACGGACAGCACCTTGCCATATTCGGCAAACAGAGCCTGCACTTCGTCTTCGGTGGCGGACCAGGGAAGGTTGCCGACATAGATGGACTTGGACATTCAAAAAACCTCATGAAAAAAAGGCCAATCGCCGCGCTCTCTCCGGCAAACCCTATTTCCCGTCACGCGGCCCTTGAAAATCACACAAACATGCTTTGTTCCGCTTGTCAACGCGCTTGTGAAAAAAAAGTATTTTTTTCTTCTTAGGCGTCACAGGCCGATCAGGTTTGCCCAATACGAGCTTTTTTTGGGGGCGCGTCCGCCGGATTCCTTGTCCACGGCAGTGTCACAGAACGCATCACAAATTTTCTAATGTCTTTAGTACTCCATCCTCCAAATCTGTTATGTTATATAGAGTCTGGAGTACATCAAAAGTGTCTTTTAAATTATGTCTGGCGCTCTTCCAGCCTTGACCATCTGTTAGCCAAACAAATTTAAATTTATTTATGTGTTTTGATTCAAGAGCAATATTTTTATAACTTCTCGCTGTTTCATTTAATTTTGATCCTCCAGAGGCATAAAAATTACATTCAATAGCGTAGGTATATTGCTCTCCGTAGACGACAAAGTCAAATTTTTTTGTAACATCTCCATCATTTGACAACCTTGCAAGACTAAGATTTGTTTTCTTTTCCACATTTTGAATAGTAATTTCTTTATCATACGGAAGATTCATTTCTCTTATAAACTCTTCACATAAGTCTTCCATCAAATGGCCTCCTCTATTTTTTCTTGCATTTGAATCAAGACCTGTATTAACACCCAAAACATAATCATACAGATTAGATGCAATGCGATTTGCGATTAATTCAACAAGACCTGTTTCTTTCATAAAATAGAGATATTGCTCAAAGTTGAGATCTTTTTTTGAAAAATTATATATAAGAGCGCCTTTCTTATCCATGCAAAAAATCTCTTCTTCCCGTTTTGCCAGCAAAATAGGTATCGCATTTAGACATTGAGGATATTTTTCTAAAATTATTTTCAATTCATTTTCAATATCTTTAGATCCCACAAGACTATTGAGAATATTTAGCTCAATTTTATATTGAGCTGCTTTGTTATAAACATTTTCAAAGTTAATATAATAAGCATAACTTGCTATAGATTGACGAAAAGTTTTAAGCCAAGCGTTGAAGTCTCTCATTATCTATTCTCCTCTTTGCAAGTTCAATATATTCAAATTCTCTGTCGATGCCAATAAAATTTCTAGAATATCTCATGGCAATAACACCTGTTGTCCCAGATCCACAGAAAGGATCAAGAATAAGATCTGCTTTTTTAGAAGCGGCTAAAATAATTCTTTCAAGGAGATACTCCGGCTTCTGTGTTGGATGTCTTCCGAAAGACTTTTCTTTCTTTGGAGTGAGCGGGCCAGACCAAACATCTTTCATTTGTTTTCCACCGTTATATTCTTTCATCAAGGCATAATTAAAATAGTATTTCTTTTTATCTTTTACCGCCCAAAGAATAGTTTCTGTTGAATGCGTAAAGCACTTGCAAGATATATTTGGCGGGGGGTTTAATTTCTGCCAAATTATATTATTCAAAATAACACATCCTTCTTGTTTTATTGCCATACCTATGGAAAATATATTATGCAAAGTACCAGATATAAAAATTGACCCAGAATCTTTTAGAATACGAATAGCTTGTTGCAACCAGATCCTATTAAAACAATGCATTTCCTCTATATTAGCTATTTTATCCCACTCGCCTTTATTAACAGACGCCATTTTACCATTTTGACAGGTAATCCCACCATTAGATAAAAAATAAGGAGGATCGGCAAAAATCAGATCTATAGAATTTGATTGCATAGCATGCATCATAGTAAGACAGTCGCCTTGATAAAGTTCATACCACATAGCTTGTAATGATTACCTCCTCACCTTTCCGTCCAGACGCCTTTGCATTTATATTTCTTGCAACAGACACAATATTACATGAAAATTCACTATACAAATCCCGAATGAATGCTGTATTATGATTTGTCAGCATACAAAAGACACCTCTTTGAGAAAGATCCTTGTAGAGGTTCGCCAGTCGTACATTGTCGTCATAACCAAATCCTTCTTTTGTATAGTCTGTAAAAGACGTTGGACACAGAGGCGCATAGGGAGGGTCAAAAAAAACAAAATCGCCCTCTCTGGCTGTGGCAATCGCCCGCTCAAAATCACCTCCAAGGATTGTCACCGTTTGAAGCCTTTCAGAAAGAGCATGGATATCTTCAGGAACAAACGATTTCCCTTGTGGCTTGTTATTGAAAGGAACATTAAAAAAGCCCTTTTTATTGACTCTATAAAGCCCGTTAAAACAGTGCTTATTTATAAATATAAATCTTGCCGCCTGTTGCGGTGTAGCTGTTCCCATATTCTCATTGAAGAGATTGCGTATGGCATAATACGATTGCTTTGCGTCCACCGCATCTTCATGGTTGGCGTCAATGTTTTCCAGAGCGGCCATCACAGCTTCCGGCGAGGCCTTGATTTGCAGATAGACATTGACAAGTTCAGGATTGATATCATTGACCGTGGAAGCTCCTGGGGAAAGTTCCAGAAAAAGCGCGCCGCCTCCCAGAAAAGGCTCAAAGTAATGATTGAATCTTTTTGGGAGGAGAGACGTGATATGCCCCAGCAATTGCGTTTTGCCACCGGCCCATTTCATCACGGGTTTCATGGAACAGACACTCGTGCGGCACTCACACGGTCTGGCGAGGCTGATCTTCCGACGGGCCGGCCATATCCGGCTCCATATCCTCAAACGAGGTATACGGCGACATATAGGTCAGCTCCGCCATGCCAACAGGGCCGTTGCGCTGCTTGCCGATGATGATTTCCGCAACACCCTGCAACGGCCTGTCGGCGGGTTTTGCGATTTTATACACATCGTCGCGGTACACGAACATAATCACGTCCGCATCCTGCTCAATGGCGCCAGACTCGCGCAGATCTGAGAGCATGGGGCGCTTGTCACCGCGCTCCTCGACCTTGCGATTGAGCTGCGACAGCGCCACCACAGGCACATTCATTTCCTTGGCAAGGCCCTTGAGCGAACGGGAGATCTCAGAAATTTCCAGTTCGCGCGAATCCGTGCGCCGGGCGGCGCGCATGAGTTGCAGGTAGTCCACCACCACCAGCCCCAGATTGCGCTCCGCCTTGAGACGGCGGGCGCGGGCACGCAATTCAAGCGTGGAGAGCGCGGGCGTGTCATCGATAAAAATGGGGGCGCGGCTCACCACATCCGCAGCGGCATAGAGATTGTTCCAGTCGTCGTCCGTCAGCAGGTAGGGCCGTCGCAGCCTGGACATATCCACCTTGGCGCGCACCGCCAGCATACGCTGCATGAGTTGTTCCCGGCTCATTTCCAGGGAAAAAACCGCCACGGGGATATTCTGGCGAATGGCCGCATTGAGGGCAAGGCACATGGCGAAGGCTGTCTTTCCCATGCTGGGACGCGCCGCCACGATAATCAGATCCGACGGTTGCAGACCGCCCGTCAGGCGATCCAGCTTTCTGTAGCCTGTGGTGACGCCGGTAAACTCATCCCGTGCGGCGGCCAGCTTTGTCAGCTTTTCAAAAACGCTGTCCACCAGCAGCTTGGAGCCGAAAAAATCCCGCCCTGTCGTGCGCTGGGAAATGGCGAAAACCGCCTGTTCCGACTCGTCCAGCAGGCCCGCCACCTCGCGCGAGGCGTCATAGCAGTTACCGATAATATGGGCGCAGGCGTCAATGAGATTTCGCTGCAACGCCTTGTCGCGGACAATGGTCGCATAATAGCCGGCATTGGCGCCGCTGACGACGGCCTGCGTCAGTTCGGCGAGATAGGCCGTGCCGCCAGCCTCTTCCTGCTGGTTCCGGCTTTTCAGGCATTCGTTTACCGAGACAAGATCAATGGGGGCGGACTTGGCGTACAGATCAAGAAAGGCGCGAAAGATGGCCGCGTGGGCGGGGAGGTAGAAATCCGCCTCGCTGAGCACATCCACGATGCTGTGCATCATGGTGGGTCGCTGAAGAATACCACCCAGCACCGCCTGTTCCGCCTCCACACTGTGCGGGGGCACACGACGCAGGAGATCCGCATCGGCGCGGTTTTCCCGTTGCGCTCCCACAGCGGGCGCGCCGCCCCCGGCGCTGGTTCCGGAGGCGGCGTTATTTTTGGCGAAGGAAGCCACGGGGCTCCCTGCTTATTCGGCGTCGGCCTGGTCTTCGGCGGCTTCCCCGGCGGGAGCGGCCTCCTCAGGCTCGGGCTGATGATCGGAGACGACCTTTACCGGCACCGTGGCCACGACGTCCGCATGCAGGCGGATACGCACAGGATGGTCGCCAAGGGTGCGGATGGGGGCGTCCATCAGGATACGGCGGCGGTCCACTTCCACGCCCTGGGCGATCAGCGCGTCGCCGATGATACTCGACGTGACGGAACCGTACAGCTTGTCGTTATCGCCCACATGCATGGCGATAACCACTTCCAGCGCCTCAAGACGGGCGCAGAGGTCCTGGGCTTCGGCGCGCAGGGCGTCCATGCGGGCCTGGAGCTTCTTGCGCTCGAGTTCAAAGACCTTCAGATTCGCTTCCGTGGCCACCATGGCCAGCCCCTGGGGCAACAGATAGTTGCGGCCATAGCCGGGCTTCACGTTCACCACGTCGCCAAGGTTGCCGAGATTTTCCACATCGGCGCGAAGAATCAGTTTCATATGCGCCTCCCTAGATCATGCTCTTTTTCTTGACCACGGAATCGTGCGTGGAGGTGTAAATCATCAGGGCCATCTGACGGGCACGCTTGATTTCGCGCGTCAGCAGGCGCTGATGATGCGCGCACGTGCCTGTGATGCGGCGGGCGATAATCTTGCCGCGCTCGGTCACGAAGTCGCGCAGGATGTCGGGCCGCTTGTAGTCCAGAGGCAGCGTCTTGTCCGCGCAGAAGCGGCAGAACTTGCGACGGGGAGCGAATTTCTTTTTGAACGCCATTTACGCAACCTCCCCGGCCTCATCAGCCAGCTTCACAGTCACAAACTTGAAGATGCCATCCGTAATGCGGATGTTGCGCTCAAGCTCGGCCACAAGCGCCGCCGGGCCATTGTACACCAGGCGCACATAATAGCCGCGCATCTGCTTGCGCACAGGATAGGCAAGGTCGCGCATGCCCCACTGATCAACCTCTTCCATCACGCCCTTTTCGCGCTCAATCACGCCGCCCAGCGCCGCGAGGATGCCTTCGCGGTTTTCGGCGGAGAGTTCGGGCGAAAGGAGCAGCAACGTCTCAAATTTACGCATTGTCGTCTCCTTTTGGATTCAACAGCCCGTACCGGTTCCCAAGTAAGGTACGAGCAAGGGAACGTTCCACATACCCTCCGCCTCGCTCTTTGTCAATCTTTTCCGCCGGGGGTGCCTCCGGGCGGAACGGCCCCGTCCGTGCGCGCCCCGCTATGCGCCCGCGGCGGCCTCCTCCGGATAGGTGGCGCGCATGCGTGCGTAAAACTCGCCAAAACGCCCCTCCGCGATGGCCTGCCGGGCCCCCCGGACGACGGAGAGGAAATAGGTCAGATTATGGAGGGAGTTGAGCCGGAAGGAAAGCAGCTCCCCGCTGACGTGGAGGTGGCGCAGATAGGCCCGGCTGAAGGTGCGGCAGGTGTAGCAGCCGCAACCGGGATCGAGGGGACTGTCATCCTCGGCGAATTCGCGACGTTTGATGTTAATCTTGCCTACGGAGGTATACAGGGTGCCGTTGCGGGCGTTGCGCGTGGGCAGTACGCAATCGAACATGTCGATGCCCGCGGCAATGCCGGTGACGATGTCCAGCGGCGTGCCGACCCCCATGAGGTAACGGGGTTTTTCGGCGGGAAGCTGCGGCGCCGTGCTGCCGATAAATTCATACAGCGTGCGCTTGTCCTCCCCCACGGACAATCCGCCGATGGCGAAACCGTCAAAGTCGTGGGCGCAGAGCTGTTCGATGGAACGGGTGCGCAGATCCCTGAAGAACCCGCCCTGCGTGATGGCGAAAAGAAGATTGGGGGCCGTGCCCGCGGGGCAGGCGGCGCGGGCGCGCAGGGCCCAGCGGGTCGTCAGCTCAAGGGAACGCTCCGTATAGGCGTAGTCCGCGCCGTAGGGAACGCATTCGTCCAGCGCCATCATGATGTCGGAATTGAGATTGCGCTGTATCCGCACCACGCTTTCCGGCGTGAAAAGATGTTTCGATCCGTCAAGATGGGAACGGAATTCCACACCTTCCTCACGGATCTTGCGCAGGCTGTTCAGGCTGAAGACCTGAAAGCCGCCGCTATCCGTCAGGATGGCCCCCGGCCAGGAGGCGAAGCCATGCAGGCCGCCGTGCCGGGCCACGAGTTCGTCGCCAGGGCGCAGGTAGAGATGGTAGGTGTTGCCGAGAATGATCGGCGCGCCGATGGCCGCGAGGTCGTCCGGCGCGACGGCCTTGACGGAACCGACGGTTCCCACGGGCATGAAGATGGGCGTCGGAATATCCCCGTGCGCCGTGTGGACGATGCCCGCGCGCGCCGCGCCGTCCCGATGCTGCAAAGTGTACGTCTGTGTCATGTCCGCAGGGTAGCCGGATGCGGCTGTGGCCGCAAGCCCGGAAACGGTTGTTTCCGTTCTAGAAATTTGCTAGTGTTTTCCGCCGGAAACAGAGGGCCGGCATCCGGTCCCAAGGAGGACTTATGAAACTGACCTTGCAGAAGAAACTGCTGCTGCCCATTCTCGGCGCGCTCGTCGTGCTGACGACATGCAGCACCATGACTGTCATCGGTATTGTGACCCGTCAGCTGGAAGAGGCGTTTGACCAGCAGCTGGACGCCACCTGCCTCACGCTGCTCCGTAACGTGCGGACAACGGCGTCGGCCTATAAGACCAGTGTGTACGTCATGGCGGCCACCGCGCGCCTGCGCGCGCTGGCGGACGTGCTGGGCGGGGGGGGCGGCAACCGGGAAGAGGCCCTGCAACGGGCTCAGGACACGCTTGAGGGCTTCGGCAAGGCCTATACCAACTTTGAAAGCATCAACCTGACCGACGGGCAGGGGAATGTCATCGCCAGCAACCAGAAAGAGAGCATCGGCAAGGTGAACGTCGGCGGGCGGGCGTATTTCAAGTCGGCGATGCAGAACGACACGAACATTTCCGAGCCGCTCGTCAGCGGGGCAAACCAGCGGAAGGTCATGGCCGTCGCGTCGCCCCTGCATGACGGGAGCGGCAAGGTCGTAGGCACGGTCTATGTCACCATCCCCTGCAAGGACGTGACAGCCAACACCATCGAAGGCGTCCGCATCGGCAAGACGGGCTTTGCCTATCTTGTGGACGACAGCGGCCTGATGCTCGCGCACCCCGACGCGAACCTCATTCAAACCTTTGATGCCAGAACCACGGACTGGGGCCGCCAGGTTCTCTCCAAACCTGAAGGTTCGCTGGAGTACGTCACAAGCAAGGGTGTCAGGCGCGAGCTCAACTTCCGGCACGACACCGAGTCGGGCTGGATTGCCGTCACTTGCATGGAGCTTTCGGAAATCGACGATGCCACGGGCTACATCCGCAATGTCAGCCTTGGCGTCATGCTGGCCGGCACCCTCGTCGTGGGCCTGATTATCTGGCTGATCGTGCGTTCCATCATCCGCGATCTGCTTCAGGGCGTCACCTTTGCGAAGGCCGTTTCCGAAGGCGACATGAACCAGAACATCACACTCCACCGCGACGACGAACTGGGCGAGCTGTTCGACGCCCTTTCCGTCATGCTCCAGCAGCTCAAGAATATGATCGCCTCAGCGCGGCAGAAGGAAGGGCTGGCCAACGAGGAATCCCGCAAGGCACAGGAAGCCATGCGGCAGGCCGAGGAGGCGGGCAGGGAGGCCCAGGCGAAGACCGGAGCCCTGCTGCGGGCGGCGGACAGGCTTGCCAAGGTGGGTGACGCCGTATCGTCCGCTTCCGCGCGGCTTTCGGCGCAGATTGAGCAGTCGGACAAAGGCGCGGCCCAATCGGCCCAGCAGCTGACGGAGGCCGCCACGGCCATGAACCAGATGAACGCCACCGTGCAGGAGGTGGCCAAGAATTCCTCCACCGCCTCGGCGGCCTCCTCGGAAACCCGGCAAAAGGCCGAATCCGGGGCCGAGGTCGTGGAACATTCGCTGCAACGGATACAGTCCGTCCACACGACCTCCCTGCGCCTCAAGGAAGACATGGGGCAGCTCAACGAGCATACACAGGCCATTTCCCAGATTATGAACGTCATCTCGGATATCGCGGATCAAACCAACCTGCTGGCCCTCAACGCGGCCATCGAGGCTGCGCGCGCCGGGGAAGCCGGACGCGGCTTCGCCGTGGTGGCCGACGAGGTGCGCAAGCTGGCCGAAAAGACCATGGCCTCCACGCAGGACGTGGGCAACGCCATCAAGGCCATCCAGGAAAGCGCGGCCAAGAGCTCGGCTTCCGTTGACGACGCCGTAGCCCAGATCGAGGAAGTCACCGGTCTGGCCAGCCAGTCCGGTACGGCCTTGCAGGAAATTGTCAGCATGGCGGACGCCACCGCCGATCAGATCAACGCCATCGCCACGGCCAGCGAGGAACAGTCCGCCGCCAGCGAGCAGATCAACCACTCCATCTTCCAGGTCAGCGACATGTCCAAACAGACGGCGGAAGCCATGGCCGAAGCCGCCAAGGCCGTCGCCGAACTGGCCGCGCAGGCAGAAACCCTGTCGGAACTCATTCAGGATCTGAAGCAGGTGTAGGACGCAGCGCCGTTTCTCAGGGGAAAGAAGCTCCGTTGCGCGCGACCGTTCCTTTGCGGCAGGTGACGGCGCGCAACGGAGCTTCGTTCCCCGCGCACGCATCCTCTCCGGAAAACCGTCCTTTTCCCGTTCCGTCACCCAGTCCTGTCACCAAGGATGTCCGCCATGCCCGCCTGCGAATTCACCCCTTCGCGCTGTCATGTGAACCTTGCCGCCCTGCGGCGCAACTTCGCCCGGCTGGGCGAGGCCGATCGGCTGATGCCCGTCGTCAAGGCGGATGCCTACGGTCACGGACTGCTGCCCGTGGCCCGCACGCTCGCCAAAGCGGGCGCGCGGCGCTTTGCCGTGGGCCTCGTGGACGAGGGCAGCACCCTGCGCGAGGCCGGCCTCTCCCAGCGTATCGTCCCGCTGCTCGGCCAGTTGACGCCCGACGACTGGCAACGTGCCCGCGCGCTGGACATCACGCCCCTTGTCGCCTGCCTGGACGACGTGGCCCGTGCCGCCGCGCTGGCAAGTGCGGATCGCCCCTGGCGGGTGGCCCTCAAATTCGATTCCGGCATGGGCCGCCTCGGCTTTGTTCCGGAAGAAATCCCCGCCCTGCTGGATGCCCTGCGCGCCGCGCCCCTTCTGCGTCCGGCACTGGCCCTCTCCCATTTCGCCGCGGCGGACACGCCCGAAGAAGAGCCCTACACCCTTGATCAGATAGCGCGCTTCAGTGCCATGACGGACGCCGTGCGCGCCGTCTTTCCCGATATGGAACGATCCCTGGACAATTCCGCGGGGACGCTGGCATGGCCCCAGGCCCGTTTTGAGGTCTGCCGTCCCGGCTACGCCGTCTATGGCGGCAATCCGCTGGCCGGAACCGTCTGGAGCGGCAAGGGAGACGCGCTGGAATGGGTCATGGGCTTTTCCGCTCCCGTCCTTCAGGTGCGGCAACTGACACAGGGGCAGAGCGTCTCCTACGGCCGCATCTTCACCGCTCCCCGCGACATGCGCGTTGCCGTACTGGGGTGCGGCTACGCCAACGCCGTGCCGCGCGCCCTTTCCAACACCCTCCCCCTCCGCCTTCACGGACGGCGCGTGCCGCAGGTGGGGCGCATCTGCATGGGCATGCTGATGGCGGATATCTCCGCGCTGGACAACGTGCGGCCCGGAGACAGGGCCTGGCTGCTGGGCGGCCCCCCCGGCCCGGACGATGCCGTCAGCCCGGACGAATGGGCGGCCCTCCTCGAAACCATCGCCTATGAGATTCTTTGCCTTGTGGGTATGACCAATCCCCGCGTCTACGAGGGGGAGTGACGCGCCGGGGGAGGCGGCGCACGCATCCCGCCCCGCCCGGCGGCTCCCGTCTTGCCGTAGGGACGGATTTCTGCCATGATACGGGAAGAACGCACCCACGACATGCCTTCACCGCGAAGGCAGCGATAAAAACACAACGCAGGAGGCCCGGGCATGCTCAATCCCAAACAATGTATCCTGTACAGCGGCGGCGCTGCCGGAACGGAGCAATTTTTCGGCGCGCTGGCCGAAGGCTGGGGCATTGAAGAAGTGAACTACAGCTTTGAAGGCCATCAGAGCGAACGCAAGCGCGGCGTGCGCATTCTGACCTCCGAGGAACTCGCCCTCAAGGACGTGAGCCTCACCTACGTCTCCAAGCTCATGAACCGCGAGTACACGCGCGCGCCCCTGTTCCGCAAGGTTCTCCAGTCCATCTGCTGGCAGGTCAGCAGCGGCAACCAGGTTATCGTCATCGGCGCCATCCAGCCCGACAACACGGTCAAGGGCGGCACCGGCTGGGGCGCGGAATTCGCCAAGATATGCAACAAGCCTCTCCTCGTCTTCGATCAGCCCCAGAACGGTTGGTTCACCTGGCAGAAGGATCAGTGGGTGGCCGTCCAGCGCCCCCGCATCGAGCACGCCCATTTTGCGGCCACAGGAACCCGTTTTCTTGAGGATAACGGGCGGGACGCCATTCAGGATCTGTTCGCCCGCTCCTTCAACCGCTAGCGCCTGATATTTCAAAGATGGCGCTGTCCGCGCATGGCATTCCCTGTGCCTGGGCGCGGCCGCCCACTCCCGCGTCCGCCAGAACGGCGGCGTGTGCGGCGCGACACCGCTCTGGCGAGAAAGGTTGCCCCCATCCGCGCCGCGCAGATGCGCGGCGCTTTTCCGTCCCGGCACACAAACGCCGGGCGCTTCCTGATTCCCAAGGAGACTCCGCGTGCTTGATTTCACAGAACAGGAACGCGCCATCCTCCGCCTTGTGCAGGCGGATCTGCCCGACAGCCTCACGCCCTATGCCGATATTGCCACGCAGGTGGGCTGCGCCGAAGAGGAGGTGATCGCCCTGCTCCACCGTCTCAGGGAGTGCGGGGCCATCCGCCGCTTCGGGGCCAGCATCAAACATCAGAAAACCGGCTGGAACCATAACGCCATGGTCGCCTGGATTGTTCCCAGAGATGCGGACGTCGTGGAGCGCTGCGGCACGGAGGCCGCGAAGCACCCCAACGTATCCCATTGCTACTACCGCCCCAGCGCCGCCCCCGACTGGCCCTATGAACTCTACACCATGGTGCATGGCCGCAGCGCCGGGGAGTGCGATCGCGTCGTCGCGGAGCTTGAGACCATGCTCGGCCTCCACGATCACGCGGCCCTTTCCAGCATCAAGGAACTGAAAAAAATCTCCCCAACGTATTTTTAGAGCGGTGTCACGTTGAAAATGTGGCCGTTTTCACCGTTCCCCCCTGATGAGGGGGAGATTTCAACCCCAAAAGGAAATTTTGATGAACGAAAGCGCTTCGCGCCGTCTTTTTGAAGAGGCCTGCGAACTCATTCCCGGCGGCGTCAACAGCCCCGTGCGTGCGTGCCACAATGTCCACAGCCTCCCCCTCTTCATTGCCGAAGCCCACGGCTGCCGCCTGAAAGACGTGGACGGACAGGAATATATTGATTTTGTGCTGTCCTGGGGGCCCATGCTGCTGGGGCACGATCACCCCGAAGTGACCAAGGCCATACGCGATGCCGCGGGACGCGGCTCCAGCTACGGCGCGCCATGCCCAGACGAGGTGACGCTCGCCCGCATGGTGGTGGACGCCATGCCCAGCCTTGAAATGGTCCGCATGGTCAATTCCGGCACCGAAGCCACCATGAGCGCCCTGCGTCTGGCGCGCGGCGTGACGGGCCGCGACAAGGTACTGAAATTCATCGGCTGTTATCACGGCCATGCCGATCCCTATCTGGCCGCCGCCGGTTCCGGCGTGGCCACCTTCTCCATTCCGGGCACGCCCGGCGTTCCCGCCGCTGTGGTGGCCGACACTCTCCTTGCCCCCTACAATGACCTTGCCGCCGTGGAAACCCTCTTCGCCGCGCACGGCGAAAACATCGCCGCCGTCATCGTCGAACCTGTGGCCGCCAACATGGGCCTCGTCCCGCCCAAGGCCGGTTTTCTGGAAGGGCTGCGCGCCATCACCGCCAAGCACGGCGCGCTGCTTATCTTCGACGAAGTCATCACCGGGTTCCGCGTTTCCTACGGCGGCGCGCAGAAGCGCTTCAACATCGATCCCGATCTGACCACCTTCGGCAAAATCATCGGCGGAGGCCTGCCCGTAGGCGCGTTTGGCGGCAAGCGCGCCCTCATGGAACACGTGGCCCCGCGCGGCGGCGTCTATCAGGCGGGAACCCTCTCCGGGAATCCCCTCGCCATGGCCGCGGGCATCGCGACGCTCCGCCAGCTCAGCGCCCTTGACTACGACGCCCTTGAACGGCGCGTCGCCGCCTTCGCGCACGAGCTCCGCCAGATCCTCGCCGCCAAGAACGTCCCCATCCAGCTGCCCACCATCGCCTCCATGTTCTGCCCCTATTTCAGCGAAACGCCCGTTGAAAACTTCGACGATGTCAAAAACTGCGATCAGGAACTCTTTACCACCTTTTACAGGCATATGCGCGCACAGGGTATCTACCTTGCTCCCTCAGCCTTTGAAACCGGCATGGTCTCCTTCGCCCACACTGACGACGACTTCTCCCGCGCCCTTGACGCCGCGCGCGCGGCGACGTTTTAGCGCTTCCCGCATGTAAGTTTCAAAAGCCACACCGCCCGCGCGCCGCTGAAATGAAAAAAACGGCCGCCCGATTGACTCCGGGCGGCCGTTTTGTGTGCCGGGAACGGCCCTGGTCACAGGCATATGCTCTACCAGTCAAGCGTGCGCTTGAAGGCGTGGACAAGATCCTCGACGGTCTCGTTAAGCACTATGGAGGAACCACTGCGGATGCTGAGGTTGCCCGTATCCGTGACGGTGCCAATTCGGCGGCAAAGCTGCCACTGGCCGAGCATATCGAGCATCATGGCGAATTCGGGCCTGACGCTCACAAGAAGGCGGCTGGCGGATTCGCTGTAAAGGAGTTCCGTGCGGGACATGGCGTCAAGGGCGGCTATGGCGTCGATATCCATGTCCGCGCCAAGACGGCCGCCTATGCACATTTCCGCAAGAGCCACGGCAATGCCCCCGTCGGAACAGTCATGGCAGGCGGACAGGGCGCGCTGGCCGATGAGCCCGTGAACGGCGCGATAGCGCGGGAGGGCGGAGAGGACGTCCACCTGCGGCACGCGCCCTCCCCGGAGGCCCAGTTCAGCGGCGGCCTCGCTGCCCGCCATTTCGCGCCACGTGCCGCCGAGCAGATAAATATGATCTCCGGGCTTCTTGAAGTCGGATGTCTGCGTAGCCGTTACGTTGCGGATAACGCCGATGACAGAAAACAGCACTGTGGGCGGAATGGAGATCTTTTCGCCACCGCCAGCGTAATCGTTCTTCATGGAATCCTTGCCGGAAATGCAGGGCAGGCCGAACGCCAGCGAGAAGTGCCGCAGGGCCTTGCAGGCCCGCACGAGCTGGGCCAGCTTGTAGTGGCCGTCGGGTGTTTTCTCACTCCGCACGGGGTCGCACCAGCAGAAATTGTCCACACCGGCCATGCTGTCCGGGTCGCCGCCCACGGCAACGGCATTGCGGATGGCCTCGTCCATGGCGTTGGCCATCATCCAATACGTATCGTAATCACTGAACTTGGGACAGATGCCGTGCGACACGACAAGCCCGGCATCGGATTCCAGCACCGGGCGCAGTACGCCGGCGTCGGAAGGCCCATCATGCATGACGCCCACGAGCGGCTTGACGGCGCTGCCGCCGCGCACCTCGTGATCGTACTGGCGCACGATGTATTCCTTGGAGCAGATATTGAGACGCGACAGCATACGCTTGAGAAACGCGCCCTCGTCCACCCCGGACACTTCCACGCGGACATCCTTCATGGCCGGGGCTTCCCAGACAGCCTTGAGACGCAGTTGCGGTACGCCGTCATGCATGAAGGACATGGGCAGGGAGGCCACCACGCGGTCGCCGTAGCGCACCTCAAAAAAGCCGCTGGAAGTGTAGTTTCCAAGGGCCGTAGCCTCCACATCCATACGGTGGGCAAGGGCCATGAATTCGTCGAGTTTTGCCGGAGGCACGGCCAGCGTCATGCGTTCCTGCGCTTCGGAGAGCAGGATTTCCCACGGGCGCAGGCCGTCATATTTGAGGGGGGCCCTGGCAATGTCGAGGACGCAACCGCCGGTGTCCTCGGCCATTTCGCCCACGGAAGAGGACAGGCCGCCCGCGCCGTTGTCGGTAATGGCGTTGTACAGGCCCAGATCACGGGCGCGCATGATGAAATCGTACATCTTGCGCTGGGTGATGGGGTCGCCGATCTGCACGGCCGTGGCAGGAGAGCCCTCATGAAGCTCTTCGGAGGAAAAGGTCGCGCCGTGGATGCCGTCCTTGCCGATGCGGCCGCCAGTCATGACGATGACATCGCCTTCCTCAGCCTTTTTCCGCCAGCCGGGACGCCCGTTAACCTCCGTTGGCAGGATGCCCACGGTACCGCAGTAGACCAGCGGCTTGCCGAGATAGCGCTCGTCAAAAACCAGCGAACCGTTGACCGTGGGTACGCCGGACTTGTTACCGCCATGCTCCACGCCCTCGCGCACGCCCTCAAGCACACGGCGGGGATGCAGCAGGCGGGGAGGAAGCGTTCCGTCGTGGAAAGGCGACGCAAAACAGAACACGTCCGTATTGCAGACCAGTTCCGCGCCCATGCCCGTCCCCATGGGGTCGCGGTTGACGCCCACAATACCTGTCAACGCGCCGCCGTAGGGGTCGAGGGCCGAAGGGCTGTTGTGCGTCTCCACCTTGATGCAGGCGTCGTAGCCGTTGATGAAGGCGATGACGCCCGCGTTATCCTTGAAGACGGACTTGCAGTAATCCCTGTCGCCCATACGGGCGCGCAACAGGGCCGTGGCATCGCGGATGCAGGTTTTGTAGAGGTTGTCCACATCTTCCCTGCGTCCGGTTTCGTGATTCTCATAGTCAATGCGCGAGGCAAAAATCTTGTGCTTGCAGTGTTCGGACCAGGTCTGCGCCAGAACCTCCATTTCCACGTCGGTCGGGTCGCCCTGCGGCAGTCCCAGCGCCGCGCGGCGGCGGGATTCCTCCTCGCAGGAGAACTGATCACGGATGCAGTGCATTTCCTCAAGGGAGAGCGCCCAGGTATTCTCACGGCTGGCCTTTTGCAGAGCCGCATCATCCATGCCGGACAGGGGGACGGTGTCCACGACGGCGCAGGCCTCGCCGGTCACCTGCGCGGCCTGCGCGGCAAAACCGGGTTCTCTGGCCCATTCTTCCGCGCTTTTGACGCGGAAACGCTGAATCAGCGTATTGCAGAGCAAATCGCGGGCCAGTCTTTCCACCTGTTCACGGGAGAGAGGCGCGGCGGCGTCATTGGCAATACGGTACTGCACGGACGTATAGACACGCAGGGATTCACGGGGCGCTTCCAGCACCATGGCAGCCGTATCCCTGGCCGTGCGGCCTTCGTTGTCCGTCACGCCGGGGCGAAAGCCCACTTCCACAAACCAGTCGGCGGGCCACGTCACGGGCAGGGGTTCCAGCGACGCGCATTGGAGAATGGGATCGTGCCAGACGCCTTCGGCAAGAAGGCGGGCCGCCTGCCCGTCTGTCAGACCGTCCGCGGTATAGACCTTGATCTGACGAATGGCCGCAACGCGCAACCCCAGCGCCTTTTCAAGGTGCATGGCTGTCTTGCGCCCCTGCGTATCGGTAAGATGGGCATGAAGGCCCGTTTCCACGCGGTAAAGCATCGCTTCCTCTCGTAGGCTTGCGCAGAAGGTCTGCGGCTATTTTTTGCGATCGCGGACATAGTCCGCCATTTGCAGCATGAGATCGCGCTCAGGCCTGTCCGGCAGACACAACAGCGCCTGCCGCGCGCGCTCAAGGAACATATCGGCCTGCCGCCGCGTCTGGAGGTCATATCCGGCGGCGCGGATGCGTCCGGCAATGGTCTCGGCGTCACCCGCCGTCATGAGGCCCGTCGCAAAGGCGGCGTCAAAGGCGGCACGTTCGTTTTCAGAAAGACTTTCCCGGTACAGGCGCAGCGGCGGCGTCATCTTTCCTTCGCGCACATCGCCGCCCGTAGGTTTGCCCGTTTCACTCTCGGGCGCAAAATCCAGCGCGTCGTCCACCATCTGAAAGGCCATACCCACATTTTCCCCGTAGGACGCGGCAGCCTCGGCCAGGGCGTCGGCCGCTCCGGCACGCAGCACGCCCATCTGACAGGAAGCCCTGATAAGCCAGGCGGTCTTGCCACGCACGATCTCCTCATACACTCCGGCGGAGGTCCCGACCTGGCGCAGAGCCGCGATTTCCAGAATTTCCCCTGTGGCCGTGCGGCTTGTCGCCTCGGAAAAACAGCGGCAGAGACGCGGATCGCCATAATCGGACACCATGCCGTTGGCATGGGCAAGCAGCGCGTCTCCCGCAAGGATGGTTGGCGTCACGCCGAAAAGCGTATGCGCCGCAGCCTTGCCGCGCCGCGTGACGGCATTGTCCAGCACATCGTCATGCAGCAGCGTAGCGGCATGCAGCATTTCCAGCGTCACGGCCAGATCGTAGATGTCGTCCTTTTCATACCCGCAAAGGCGGGCCGTAAGAACCGTCAGCAACGGACGCAAGCGCTTGCCCCCGGCGTCAAAGATATGTTGCGCTACAGGGCGCACCGCTTCGGGCAGACTCTGCGCGGCGCGCTTCAGGGCCGCATTGATGGGGGGAAGCTCCAGCGCGAGGCGCGCTTTCAGAAGTAGTGTTGCCATAAGAATGCTAAAGAAGGTTAAAGGCCGGAAGCAACTCGCCGAGCGCTTGCAGCGCGCCTGGAAAATCCTTTTCATGCGCGGCGCGAGGGCCGGCCTTGTTGGAGACAGTGCGCCACTGCCAGCAGGGAATGCCGTAGCGCGCGCACACATAGGCCACGGCAAAGCCTTCCATGGATTCCACGGCCACACCGGGGTAGGTATCCCGCAGCTGCCGCGCGCGCGCCGCGCTGGCCGAAACACCGGCCACCGTCACGGCGCTGACGCGGGGGGCGTCAGGCAGGGGGCCGACTTTCCAGCCCCGCGGCATTTCCACCGTCGGAGGCGCATCAGGATCGGCCAGTGAAATGCGATCGCGCACAGGGCCGCCTTCAGCGGCGGGCCTGTCCCACTGCGGAAAAGCAAAGGCCGCCGCCACCACGGATCGACCGTCGTGCAAACCGTATTCCGGCCAGATTTCCGTCACGACGGCACAGTGCGTGCGCAACGGTATAGCGTCCAGATCAAAAGCGCCCGCAAGACCAAGATTGATCGCCGCCGTCACCGGCGTCCGCGCGGCCGACGCCGACGCCAGCACCACGCCCAAGGTCATGGCCGCGTTGATGGGTCCCACGCCGGTGACGCAGGCCAGAATAGGCCCATGCTTCAGCCGTACCGGGAAAGGACGCGGCGGCCTGTCGTCACGCGCATCGGCCAGACCTTCCGGGGCGCGCTTTCCCAGGGACGCGGCCAGCTCCTTACCGGTAGCCGCACAGAGAAGCAACACGCTACAATCTCCAGTAATCCAGACCAGCCGCCCGCATGGCGGCGGGATCGTACAGGGATTTCACATCCATGAACACGCCCCTGCCGGGATCACGGAAACGAGCCAGAATGTCTTCCGGGGTAAAGGCGGCATAGGCCCGGTGACTCACGGCAAGAATCACGGCATCCAGGCCGCTCAGAGCCTCCAGCGGCAACAGTTTCTGCCCGTATTCCCTCATGGCCTCCGCGGGACTGGCTTCGGCGTCATGCACCAATGTTTCCACCCCGTAGTCACGCAACTCGGCGATAATATCCACAACGCGGGTATTGCGCAGATCAGGCACGTTTTCCTTGAAGGTAAACCCAAGAATGCCCACACGCGCCCCCCGGATGACATTGCCTTGCGCAATGAGGCGTTTCACCGTACATTCGGCCACGTACTTGCCCATGCCGTCGTTGGTACGGCGTCCGGCAAGAATGACTTCGGGATGGAAGCCCATGCCTTCGGCCTTGAACGTCAGATAGTACGGATCCACGCCAATGCAATGGCCGCCCACAAGGCCGGGCCGGAAGGGCAGAAAATTCCACTTGGTCCCCGCCGCCTCCAGCACTTCGGCGGTATCAATGCCCAGACGGCCGAAAATGACGGCCAGTTCGTTCATAAGCGCGATATTCAAATCGCGCTGGGTGTTCTCAATGACCTTGGCCGCCTCGGCCACCTTGATGCTGGACGCGCGGTGAATGCCCGCGCGCACGACACTGCCGTAGATTTCGGCCAGCAGATCCGCCGTCGCCGGATCAGAACCGGAAACGATCTTGACGATGGTTTCCAGCGTATGCACCCTGTCGCCGGGGTTGATGCGCTCTGGAGAATACCCCACAGTAAAATCCTCGCCAAAGCGCAGGCCCGATTCCCTTTCCAGAATCGGCACACAGATTTCCTCCGTCAGACCCGGATACACCGTGGATTCATACACCACGACGGTCCCCCGCGAAACATGACGCCCCACCGTCGCCGTCGCCCCGGTGACCGGCGTCAAATCCGGGGAGCGGTGCGCGTCAATGGGCGTAGGCACAGCGACGATGATCACGGCCGCCCCGGCCAGCGCCGAGGGATCGCAGGTATACCGCACCGGAGCGCCGGCCAGTTTTTCGTCCGTCACCTCGTTGGTATGATCATGGCCGCCCTTCAGCTCCTCTATGCGAAGCGCGCTGATGTCAAAACCGATCACATCCATATGGCGCGACAGGGCTACCGCCAGCGGCAATCCCACATACCCAAGACCGACGACCGCCAACGGTTTTTCCCGGCGCTTCAGCCCTTCAAAAGAAATCATGCGCATAATCCTGTTGTAAACGTTGCGTTGTCCGCCGGGGCGCGGGCGTCCGCTCTAACGCGCCTTTTCAGCAAGGTGAAGGCAGACGATGCCCGAGGTAAGTTTCCGATGCCATGCGCTGGCAAAACCGGCGTCGATCAGTTCCTTTTCCAGAGCCCGCGCCGAAGGAAAGGCGTTGATGGTCTCGGCCAGATAGCCGTAGGCGGCGGTATCGCCGGAAAAAAGCCTGCCCACACGGGGCAGAATGCGGCCTAGATAGAAATTGTACAGACCTCCCCAGATGCGCTCCCTGCCGGAACCGAATTCCAGAATGCAGGCACGCCCGCCGGGCGTCAGCACGCGCAGCATTTCACGGAAGGCCGCTTCGCGCGGGGTAATATTGCGGATGCCGAAGGCCATTGTCACGCAATCCACGGAAGCGTCGGGCAAAGGGAGGCGCTTGGCGTCGGCCGCCACGGGAAGAATGGCGGCGGCGTCCCAGCCGTGAAGCTTGCGCGCGCCGTACCGCAACATGGGCAGACAGAAATCCAGCGCCGGTATACGGACGTCAGGATAGCGGCGGCGGATGGTCAGCGAGACGTCCAGCGTCCCAGCGGCCAGATCAAGGACGCGCCCCGCGGGTCCCAGACGCACGCTGTCAGCCAGCACGCGCCTCCAGTAGCGGTCGATGCCCAGGCTCAAGACACGGTTGCAGATGTCGTACCAGCCCGCAATACGGCCAAACATGCCGGAAACAGCCTGATCGTGACTTCGGACCCGCGTCGCGTCTTCAGAGAGGGGCTTCACGCCGCCCCTCCCGGCTTTCCGGCATCAGCGCCGCTCTCGCGCACGGCTTCGCGTACCACGCGGTACACGGCGGGAAACACGTCCGCGAAATTACCGGGTGAAACCGTACGGGTTTCAATGAATTTGGCCGTCAGTTCCTTGGCAACCATCAGAGCTTCCTTGCAATCTTTGTCCATAAGCGCTTCCTTGCGGCCCGGTCGCCCGGGCCGAACGGACAAAAGAAAAAAACCCGCCCAATTGGGGAATGGCCGTGACCCACAACGGGTAGCGCGCCGGGCGGGTAAAGAGACGGAAACGCTGACCCCCGCCCCTTTTGTTCATGTGAAAACAGGCACGAATGCCTCAATGTTTCAATCCACAGTCGCAACATCCGCCGACTGGCTCCGCAACCGACGGCCAGGGGTCGTGCGGATTGCCCCTCCCTGAAGGGAGGTGTTACAGAAAAGGATCTCCTCGGCTTCGCCGTCTTGTCAACCATTCTTTTCCCCCTGAAGGGGGAGGTTTCAAACCACAAAGAAATTTTTGATAAAGCACGAGCATAGCCGTAACGCGCCACCTTGGCAAGGCGCGGCGCAGACAGGAAAGAATGTCTATTCCTGCGTCAATCTGGTAATCTGTTCGTTCAGCAGACGCGACATGGCCGCCGCGGCCGCCTTTTCAATATTGGCGTTAAACGCGGGCTGCAGGTCGTCAAGGCGTTTTTCCAGCGCATCCAGCCGCGCCGCCATACTGCGGCACTGTACGCCCAAACGATCCAGTTCCTCGCGCAGGTTCCCGGGAAGCCCGGCATCAGGGGCAGGCTGTGCGGCGGGCTGGGGGGCGACGGCCTGACGCACGGCCTCGGCCACCAGGCCGGGCAGGGCCGCCAGCAGCTCGTTGCGATCCTGACGGGCATTGTCCAGCGCGTTTCTGAGCGTCTCTTCCGAGGCAAGGCGCGCGGCTTCCAGCGACTCTTTCAGCACGGCGTCGGACGCGCCGCGCGCGTCTCCTTCCAGAGCCGACACACGCCCCGATAACGCGGCCAGCGCGCGATCGCATTCGGCCACGCCGTCCCGGAGCGCGGCATTGTCTTCCTCCGCCGGCGCGGAGGCGGCGGCCTCCACGCCATCCACGCGCCCGGAGAGTGCCGCCAAGGCGTTCTCACAAGCGGCCAGACGCGCCGCCAAGGCCGAATCGGCAACGGGTTCCACCGGCGTGGATGCCGCGGTCTCCACTGCGCCCAGACGGCCGGAAAGAGCTGTCAGTGCGGTTTCGCAGTGAGTCAAACGATCCGCCAATGCCGGATCGGCAGCGGACTCAACCGGAACGGAGGTTTCCACAGCCTCCAGACGGTTGGACAGGGTGTTCACCGCGCTCTCGCACTGGGCCAGACGCGCCGCCAAGGCCGGATCCGCCGCAACAGGAACAGGTTCTGGCGCAACAGGTGCGGGGGCTGTTTTCTGGCCGGAAGGCATCTGTGCGGCAAGCGTTGGTGCGGCCGCATTCACAGCGGCTGGTGCGGCGACAGCCGGTTCGTCAAGCAGCGATCCCAGATCGAGATCCCCGGCGGGCGCTTCCTCCGCCACAGGTTCGGGCGCGGGCGCGGCGGCCCCGGCACTGAACAATTCCTGCTGGGCCTCATCCACAACGCTTTGAGCTTCCGCCGCAATAGGGTCAAGTTCCTCCGCCGCTACAGGCGCGGCGGCGGGTTCGTCAAGCAGCGAATCCAGGTCGAGATCCCCGGCGGGTGCTTCCGCCACCGCGGGCTGCGCGGCAGGGGCGGGTGCGGCGGCGGGTTCGTCAAGCAGCGAATCCAGGTCGAGATCCCCGGCGGGTGCTTCCGCCACCGCAGGCTGCGCGGCAGGGGCGGGTGCGGCGGCGGGTTCGTCAAGCAGCGAATCCAGGTCGAGATCCCCGGCGGGCGCTTCCGTCGCCGCAGGCTGCGCGGCAGGGGCGGGCACGGCGGCGGGTTCGTCAAGCAGCGAATCCAAGTCGAGATCTCCGGCGGGCGCTTCCGCCGCCGCGGGCTGCGCGGCAGGGGCGGGCGCGGCGACCGCCTCGTCAAGCACGGCATCAAAACTCTTCCCCGCCGCGGGCTGCGCGGCAGACGCAGACTCCGGTTCCTTGAAGCCAAGAATGGTATCCAGATCCATCGACGGCGCGTCATTTGCCACCGGCGGTGGCGCTTCCGTTGTGGCTGGCGTAGACGTCATGCTCAGAGACGCCAGCAAATCATCCACGCCGTCCAGCCCCGGCATCTGCAATTTTTCGTCGGGAACGACCACATGCCCCGGCGGCGTCGGCGCCGGCCCACGCGACTGTGGAGAAGAACCTTGCTGTATGAGATCGGTCAGATCAATGACGTCGTCTTTTGCCATGAAAAGCCTCGTTCGGGTAGATTGCGCTCCAGAGCGCCCGCCCGGAACATTCGTTCGATCCAGAGCGCACGCTGCCCGTGCCTTGCGGAACACATACGGGTATCCTGACAGAAAAAGCGGATACTATGCAGAGAGAAACCTAGCAGGTTGAGCAGAAAAAGCAAATATCCCCGTTCACGCAAAAAAGGCCGCCCCAGGGGCGGCCTTTTCATCACAAATTCCTTCCCTACGGATGGCATTTGGACTTGGCGCAACCGGTCAATTCCTTCTTCAGATCCGGTTTTTCCGCGGCAATACCCTGATGGCATTCCATACAGGTCTGATACTTGGCGCCCTTGCGCGTGTGCGCCACGGCATACAGGGACGACGTGCCTTTTTTGGCCTGCAAATCGTCATGACAGCCCGACGTTGCGCACTTGGCGTAATTTTCCTGATCATTTACCGGATGATGACAGGTCACGCACGCCACCGAGGAATGTGTCGAATGATTGAAGACAACGGTCTTCTTCGCCCCGGAAAACCGCAACCCGTCGGCGGGAACAGGAGGTTGTGCCGCGAATGAGGGAACAGCCACAGCCAGAACCAGCAGCGCGGCGGGCAACAACGGTTTTTTCATGGAAACCTCCTCACGTTCCTGAATAAGAGTGGACATCGCCTTCTTCCCAACGGTCTCCGCCCCAGCGGGGGGCCGTTCCGCAAAACGTAGCGCCAGCCCCGTACCGTGTCAACATCCCCGCAATTTTTCGCAGGGCGTTTTTTCCCGCATACGGCGGGCGGCATACCCTCTGGGCGTCGCCATATAGCGCCCCATCCGACGGGTCTCGCTGTTGCCAACAATGACAAGTGAAAGCATGTCCACCTCCGGGGAACAGACAGCTTCCAGCGTCGTGACGCGCACACGCTGGCCTTCCCGGCAGGCGTTGCGGACAATGCCCACAGGACAGGCGGGCGCGCGTTCCGCCCTGGCCAGTTCCAGCGCCCTGTCCAGCTGCCAGTCCCGGCCCCGCGATCGGGGGTTATAGAGAGCGACCACAAAATCGGCCGCAAAGGCGGCGCGCAGACGGCGTTCTATGGTCTCCCAGGGCGTAAGCAGATCGCTCAGACTGACGCAGGCGAAATCATGCATGAGCGGCGCGCCCAGCAGCGCCGCCGAGGCACAGAGCGCGGGGACGCCGGGCACAATCTCCAGAGGCAGCGTCTCCAGCAGCCCACGCGCCTCCAGCTGTTCCAGAGCCAGTCCCGCCAGCGCGTAAATTCCGGGATCCCCGGAGCAGACAAGCGCCGTCGGCGTACCGGACAACGCGCTTTCCACAGCGGCGGCGCAGCGTTCCTCCTCCTGCCGCATACCGTTGCTGACAATGCGCTTTCCCGCGCGCAGCGCCTCGGGCACAAGCGCCAGATACCGGGCATAGCCCGCAATGCAGGCGCTCTCCGACAGGGCGCGCACGGCCCGCGGCGTCAGACACTCTTCAGAACCCGGGCCAAGCCCCACAACATACAACGCGGCAACACCCATACCTTCAGGCCACCCTTGCGCTTTCGCCGCCGTCGCGGCGTTCATTCCCAGCGATGGGGAAAAGAGTAGGGCATTCCCCGCGCGCTTTCAAGGGCAAGGGCAAACGTCAGGCATCCGTGCATGACGGTCTTGGGAACAAGCAAACTTCGGGCATTCGCTCCCAGCAGGGCGGCGGCTTCGCAGACGCTGAAGGCAGGCAGGCCGAACCGCCGGCCAGCGGCGGCGGAAGGATGGGGGGTGCGAACCCCGGCCAGCGCCTGGGCGGAAAAATCACAGACAGGCACTGTCCGCTCCGCCGCCAGAGCGGCAATGGCCGGTTCCCGGCATTTTTCCGTTACGGTGGCCAGCGCGGCCACAGCTTCAGGCGCAACGCCCACCGTCCGGCAGAAATCAAGGAAACTTTCCCGCAGCAAGGCGGTATCCATGTCCTTGCGGCAGCCTACGCCCAGCACGAGGCAGGGCACGGCCACGCGCACGCGCTCCGGCGCGGGCGGCAGAGCCTGCCAGTGAACGCAGACCGACGGCAGAGGATCGCCCTCCGCAGGCGGTACGCCGGAGGGAAGAAAACCCGGCAGGGAAGGAAGGCGGCGCAGGGGATCGTAAAGGCGCACAGGGCGGGATTCCAGCAGGGCGGCTTGGACGGCGGGCAGCCGATCCCAATCAAGGAGACGCAGCCCGGCACGCCGGACAGCCATGTCCAGCGCCGGACGCGACAGGGTATCCGAAGCGGTCGTGACGACGGGCTCGCCGCCCAGAGCCCGCGCCAGGTGGCGGGCAAGCCCGTTGGCATCGCCCCAATGACCGGACAGAAGGCTGATCACATGCCGTCCCGCGGGATCAATGACGAGCACTGCGGGATCCCGGCTTTTATGGACAAGGTACGGCGCGATGGCGCGCACGGCAATCCCTGCGGCCCCGACAAAAACCTGCGCGGCGCTGCCGTGAAAGCGCGCCGCCATCAGATCCCGCAGCGATGCCCACGCCAGAGCGTCCGAAGGCGCGAAACGGGCGGGCGCTGTCAGCGTACCCGACCCAAGGCACAGACCGTCCGTCCGCCGCCACGGCAGGGCCGCCAGCACGGCTCGCGCCGTGGGCAAGGCGTCACGGCACAGGGCATGACAATACAAGGCGTCGCGGGAGCTGTACGGCATCCTCTTTTCCTGAAACTCCTGTGCCGGGGCTCGCGCCCGCGCGTCGTGCGGGGAACGGACGCTTTCCGGGGCGGGCGGCCTTCAGCGCAACCTGTGGCCGGCAGTGGGGAGGCGCTACGGACGCCGTTCCCCAGACTCCACGCGCTGTCTGACAAGGGTGCGGAGAAGGTTTTTTTCACTGTCAAAAAGGGGGCGGTGAAGCGTTTCACGACTGAGAAAGAGAAGGCGGCGATCCAGTTCGGGGGGAATGCCGTAGTTCTCCTGTACCGCCCTGAATTCCTGGTACGAGAGTTCCTCGACGAAAACGTCGGCGCATTGGGAAAGGCGGAGTTCGATGTCCTGAACGCCTCCCTGGAGAAGCGTCTGTACCTGGGCGCGCAAAAGCACCTTTTCCTCAGGCCAGAGGTGACGCTGCAAAAGAAGGCGGGACTGGTAAAGGAGATCGCGATCGTATTCCTGTGGTATGCGGGGGCAATCGCGCAACGCGCTTTTTTCTTCTTCCGAAAGGGCGTCCACGAACTGCGCGGCGCACTGCAACAACAGCTTTTTGTCACCGCCACATTCCCTATTCTGCGGAGGAAGGCTTTCCAGCGCCGGAAGGAGCGGCGTACCGGAGATTTCCAGCAGCGGCGCTGCCTCCGCCGTTGCATCCGGCGGCAGGGAAGCGGGACGCGTCCCGGCTTCGGCCCCGTCCGCCTGTGTCGCCGGCGGCAGGGGTTCCTCTTCGTTCCGCGAAGAGCTTTCGGAAGCCGGCGGCCTGTCCCGCCGTTCCCCGTCGGAGGCATGTCCGTCGGAAGGAGGGGGGCAGGGATCCGAGGGATCCGGGGCGTCCTCCGCGGCGGGAGTGTCGTCGGAGGCGGTCAACCACGTCTGGACAAGATCGCGGAGAAGCGTTTTCTCTTCTGGCGAGAGAAAGCGCCGCATGGTGAGCTTTGCCTGAAACAGCAAACGCTTGTCCAGTTCTGGAGGAATGCCGCGGTTAAGACGCACGGCGTCTTTTTCCGCCTCGGACAGGCTGGCGGCAAAAAGCTGAGCGTTGAGATCGAGAAGGTGGCGCTGTTCCGGCGCCAAGGGCGTGGCGACGCTTTCCCCATCCGCGGACGGAGCGGCCTCGTCCATGACGGCGCAGGACAGGGGCGTGGAAATAATGCGGGCATCCTGGAATTCCGCCTTGCGGACAAAGCCTTCGACAGCCTCGCGGGCCCATTCGATATTTTTGTCGGCCTCCGCAAGCAGGATGGGCGAAGAGGCGCTCTGGCCGTTGATTCCGAGGCGATGGATACGTACGCCCAGCATCTGGGCCGCGCCCACGCCGGGAGCGAGATCGGCATCGCCGGAAAGAATAATGGCGGACGTGATGGCCCGGTTTTGGGCCAGCGCCAGCAAATCAGCCATAAGCAGGCCGTCCACCCCTTTTTGCTGTCCGTAGGCGTTGAGGGTTCCGTAGCGCATCTTGATATCGTCAAGGCGGGCGAGGGCCTGATGCTGTTCCGTCACGACGCCGCGCGGATCGCGTCCGTCATACCAGTAGATGCGCAGGAGGGAACATTCGGCGAACTGACTGTGAATTTCGTGAATAAGCGACTCGCGCATCTTTGGGGCGTCAATGAGAATATCCTCCCGCCTGCGCTTTTCACCGTACAGCAAATAGGAAAGTTGTACCCAGAAATAACCGGCATCCACAAAAGCGGCTACACGCTCCACACGATCCTCCACGGATTCAGACTAGAACAGTTTGCTTTTGAACGCTGTCACGTTCAAAAGCGACGCCGCTCGCGCGGCCGCCGGAGCGATCACATTTTCCCTGTGAAACCGCTCTCAAAGCGGGACTGACGTTCGGGAGTGCGCCATAGCTCACCGATCTAGCAGAAATTCCTGAAAAACAACACAAAAAATAAGGGGGGAGAAAAATTCTCCCCCTGCTACATAGAAGCGTCTTCGGGACGCCGGATAGACATGTTGTCTGCCATGAAAAAATTTTTTACTTGAAACAACGGGTTTGTCAAGGATAACTTTCGCATTTATTGTAAGAATCCCGCCGGACGCCTCGCCACGGCGAAGGGGCGAAGGATCGCCGGGAAACATCACTGGACGGAGGTCTATCCCATGACGGCAAACACCCTGCTTGGCGCGGCCATACTGATTCTCGCCTGCCTGCTGAGCAACCGGATTTTCGGGCGGCTGGGCATGCCCGCGCTGCTGGCTTTTCTGGGCCTCGGCATGCTCTGCGGTTCCGACGGTCTGCTGAAAATAGCTTTTGACGATTTCAGCCTGTCCGAACAGGTAAGCAGCGTGGCCCTCATTTTCATTATTTTCTACGGCGGGTTCTGGACAAACTGGCAACGCGCGAAACCGGTGGCCGCCAAAGCCCTGCTGCTCTCCTCGGCGGGCGTGGTGCTGACGGCCGTGTTTGTAGGCGCGTTCTGCCACTGGGCTCTTGGCATGCCGCCCGCCGAGAGCCTGCTCGTAGGGGCTCTCATCAGCTCCACGGACGCGGCCTCGGTATTCTCCATTCTGCGCGCCAAAAGCCTCAATCTGCGGTATGGCACGGCCTCCATGCTGGAAATGGAGAGCGGCAGCAACGACTGTTTCTCCTATATGCTGACCGTTGTCATTCTGGCCTTCATGGGCGGTTCGGCACAGGGGCCCGGCGAGGTCGCCTGGATGCTCTGTCTGCAAATAGCGGCGGGCGCCGCCTGCGGCGTGGTCATCGCGCTGGGCGCACGCTACGTCCTGCAACGCACGGCATTCAGTGCCGACGGCTTCGACGCCATCTTTCTGCTGGCCGTGGCCCTGCTTTCCTATACCGTTCCCCAGACCCTCGGCGGCAACGGCTATCTGAGCGCCTATATGGCGGGCATGATTCTGGGCAACTCCCCCCTGCCGAACAAACGTTCGCTGCTGGGATTTTTCGACGGGCTGACAGGCCTTATGCAGATGGTGCTTTTCTTCCTGCTCGGGCTGCTCTCTTTCCCGTCGAGCCTTCCCGCCGTGGCTCTGCCCGCAACCCTGATCGCCCTGTTTCTTACGTTCGTGGCCCGTCCCATCTCCGTGGCGCTGCTGCTGACGCCCCTGCGCAGTCCCTTCCGCCAGCAGGCGCTGGTCTCCTGGACAGGGCTGCGCGGCGCGGCATCCATCGTCTTTGCCATCGTCGCCACCATCGATCCCGCCCATACCCACAGCGACATTTTTCATATCGTCTTTTTCATCGTCCTTCTGTCGGTACTTTTCCAGGGGACGCTGCTGCCCTGGGTGGCGCGCAGGCTGGACATGATCGACGATGAGGAGGACGTCCGCAAAACCTTTAACGACTATGAGGAGAACGTGCCGCTGATTTTCGCGGAATTCACCCTGAAAGACGGCAGCCCCTGGGCTGGGCGTCTCGTGCGCGATCTGGATCTGCCGCCGGATACCCTGCTGGCCCTCGTAAGGCGCGAAGGCCGCAACTTCGCCCCGGACGGCAACACCCGCCTCCAGGCAGGCGACGTGCTGGTGCTGGGGGGAAGGGAAGTGACGTCCATCAACAGCGCCGTGCTCCAGGAGCATCACGTCGGCAAAGGGAGCCCCCTGGCGGGACGCCCCCTGCGTGAAGCGCCCTCCGGCATGCCCCTCGTTGTGGCCGTCCTGCGCGGGCAGGAGGTCATCATCCCTCGCGGCGACACCATCCCGCGGGAAGGCGATACCCTGGTCGTCTACAAAGGTTCGGAGTAGGCCCGAAAAGCGGACAAAAAAACGGACAGCCCACCGGGGCATGGCTTCGGCGGGCTGTCCTGTCTCAGGAAGGCGGGGAATCCCCCGGACGCCTATTCGGCGGGCTTATCAGCCGCGGGAGCAGCCTGGGAGGCGGGCTTCTCCGCGGCGGAAACGGCATCATCCTGTTCCAGCGGCGTAAAGGTCATCTTTTGCTTGTTGACCTCCGCAAGAACGGCGGCGGTCACGTCCACCGCCGCATCGAAGGAAGCGACAACCTCGCGGCTGATGATAATCTGATAGCCATGAGCCGCGCGGTATTCGCCAAGCACCTTCTGCAACATATCATAGAGCTGCCCGGCAACGTTCTGCTGTTCCTTGCCCATGCGGGTCTGAAAGGTCATATAGGACAGCTGCAACTCACGCTGGGCTTCCTCGTCCTTGTCATTCTTTTCGAGGCGTTCCTGAACGGCGTTCAGCTTGTTCTGCATCTCGCCCTGAAGCCCTTCAAGAAAGGCCATGCCGGCCTTGCCCGGTTCGCTTTCCGTCAGCAGGCGGCTCATGTCAACCACGGCCACGGCGGGTTTGGCGGGCCCGGTCTGCTGACACCCCGCAAAGGCAAGAGCGGCAAGAAGCAGCAACGGCAGAGCGACGAAACGAATGCGCATGAATATTCTCCTGTAACGTGATCGGGGAAGTCGGGCACGGTTGCATGCCTGTGCCGGAAACGTTTCAATCCGCGGCAATCCCTCCGCCGCCTAGCGCAACACCGGGCGGCCAGGAGGAGCGCAAGGGGAGGTCTCTGTAGACCTCAAAAGGATTTGTGCCACCGTCATATCCTTCTTTTAAAAGTATCTCAAGTTTTTTTAGAGCGGGCGCCCGACCGGGTACACGGAAAAAACCGCCGCGCGCGGACAGGCGTCACGGCGAAACCGCGCCGCCAGGAGCGGTCTGCCGCGCCGACGCGTAGGCTTGCCGGTAGTGGCGCACCTTGGCGACGTAACAGCGGGTTTCACGCACGGGCAGGTCGGTGGTCAGGACGCGGTAAAGTTCCTCGCTGGACAGCGCGTTGATGGCGTCCACAGCTTCCCGCGGGGTTTTTCCGAAAAAGCGCAGCAGGCGGTTGGGGCCCATGTTGTAGGCAGCCATCATACAGAACTCGCGGGAATGGCTGTCGTGGACGCCGCCGAAATACCGGGTGAGGAGAATATGGATGTACGTTGTTCCGTAGCGTATGTTGATATCCGGCCGGCTGAGTTCCTCAAAGGAGACTTCGCCCTTGCTGCCATACAGAAAACGGTGAATCTCATCTCCGGCGGTGGTAGGCAGAAGCTGCATCAAACCCATGGCCGATCGGGGACTGACCAGATCCATGGTGAACGTACTTTCGCTATGGATGATGGCAAAAACAAGCTCAGGACTCAGGTTATACCGGCGCGCGCTGTCTTCCACCAGGGTACGAAAACGGGAAGCGTGCGCCAGAAGAGGGCCGCCGGAAAAAAGCGGCAGAGGCATCAACTCCTCAAAATCCAGCTCTCCCACGCGGGGTCCGGGCAACGCGTAGCCTTCGAGCAGTGCTTCCGCGCCCTGCCAGCGCAGGGGACGGCCGCGCATGTCCAGCGCTTCGCCGTAACGGACGGGCTGGCCGGCCACAAGGACGGGAACCGTCATGCCGTCCATACTTACCAGCGGCGCGAGGGGGGCCGCATTCGCAACGTTTCCGGCAAAACGCAGGGAGGCGTCGCCCAGTTCAAGCCGCACGCCGCGATCGTCAAAGCTCACGACAGCCCCGGCAGGCACGGACACGGCATTGCCGGGAGTGCGTACCGTTTGCACGGCATCACGCCGCACAGCCCAGACACGCACACCGTCGCCCATGCGCTCAATAGGCGCGGGCATGTCTCCGGGTCCCGCGACGGCCACAAGATTTTCCGCGCGCCGGCGCAGGGAGAGAACGTTTTCCTGGGGAGGCACAAATCCGGCCAGCAGGCCCACGGCCGCCGAGGCACACGCCAGCGCGGCTCCCGCCACGACAAGTGTTCGGCGCTTCATACTCGTTTCCTCAATTTCTGTTTCCCAGTGACATGCAAAAAACGTGCTACATCAAACTTTCGTAGAAGATATTTCTCTGTTAGCCGTAGAGGAAAACCGCCCCACCCCGGCAGTCCGGCTTATGCTCCGCGTCTGCGTCAAAATATGGACACTTTGCTCCGCCCCGCTCTTGACCTGCCGCCGGAGAGGATCTAGCGTTACTGAAACGAGGCCTGTCCGCTTTTCCGCCGCGCGCGGACAGCGCCACTTTTACAATGAACAGAAGGCCTTTCCCCGTGTCCTACCGCAACACACGTACCTATGAGGATATCGTCCAGCTCCTGAGGCACACGCCGCCGGAGATGCGCCAGGCCGTGTACGCGCTCTTCCTTGCCGCCAAGAAATCCCTGGATCTCGGCTACCGCCCCGAAGTGCGCGCCACCCCCATCAAGGGCTGGCGTTGCCTGCTGCAACTGCTGTCGTCAATAGCCACCATGCAGACGGAAACGGAAGCCCTGCTGCGCGTGACCAGCGATCTTGTGGCCATTGCGGATCATATGGCCGTGCCCTCCGAGGTTCTGCGCCAGAGCGCGGAAATTCTTGTCCACGCGCTCCATGCCGATATGTATGTCTGCCGCATACGCAGCGAACAGGGGGAATGGATCGTCCAGGCCGCCGCCCGCGCCGACGGCGCCGCCATCCCCATCGTGGCCCCCATGATGGAAGAAAGCCTGATCCGCCACCCTGTCATGCGCGTCATTCAGGAAGGGCACGGCCGCTACGTGGTTTCCAACGATCTGCATGGACTGGATCGTGGCGGCGAAGCCTTTGACTGCGTCGTCTACAAGTCCGGCTACCGGTCGCGGCTGGCTTTCATCCTGCGCGAACGCTTCGACAGACCCGCTTTCGGCCTCGTCCTGCTCTATACGGAACGCGACTACGGCTTTGACGGGTACGACGCCCGTTTTCTCTCCAAATGCGCCCGCATTCTTTCACTGACGGTGGGACGGCGGCTGGCCGTGGCCCGCGACACCCTGGAAAAGGCCGCCGGCGCCATGGCCCACTACGGCAACAACGCGCTGAACATCATGCGCAATCAGGTCGAATACTGCGGCGAACTGGTGGAAGACATCGACGCCAATCACGCCCGCGCCCTGCGCCTGTGCCGCGAGCTGATCGGCGAATTCCCCGATGATTCCCGCGGCAGGCGTCTGTCGCTTGAGCTGGAGAGCGTGCTTGCCCGCACGGATCTCACCGAACTGGCCGGACATCTCGGCGGCGTCCTGGAAGGCAACCGCCGCATGACGCGCATCATCAAATCCCTGAAAAAATCCGTGGATCGTCCCCGGCTCATGCGCTATGCCCTCGGACAGGATGTCCTGGAGCTGGAAGACGGCAGCCCGCAGGATGCCCCCTCCCTCCAGCGCTGATCCCGCCTGACAGCCGCCGTGTGCCCGAATCGCGGGACAACGCGGAACCTCCCAACGCTTTCCCCGGGATACCCATGCTCGCACGTTTTTTCCCCTTTCCGCACGAGTTTTCCGGCTACAGCCTCCGTGACTTCAGGGGGGATTTTCTGGCCGCCCTTACCCTGACGCCCATGACCGTGCCTCTGGCCATGGCCTATGCCGCCGTGGCGGGCGTCGCGCCGCAATACGGCATTTACACCTGCATGGCGCCCGTCATTGTGGCCGCCCTCTGGGGATCGTCCCGCTTCCTCGCCTCCGGGCCAGCCAACGGGACCTCCCTTGTGCTCTTCTCCATTCTCGGGACGGTCTCCGTGGCGGGCGTCCCCCTGCTGCAACTGCCCGAAGCCGCGCGCATGGGTATCGTTTTCGGCATTACCCTGTTCTGCGGCCTGCTTCAGATCCTTATGGGCGTCCTGCGCCTTGGCGACATCGCCAACTATATTTCCCACGCCGTCATGACGGCCTTCAGCGCAAGCATGGCCCTGCTTATCGCCTCCGGCCAGCTTGCCACCGTTCTTGGCATCGCGCCGCCCCGGATCGGCGGCTTTTTCTTCCAGATAGCCCATGCCGCCGCCCGACTGGCGGAACTGGCCGTCAATCCGTGGTGCCTGATCCCGGCCGTCATGACCATCGCGCTCACCCTCTGCCTGCAACGCATCTCCCGCAAGTTCCCCGCCGCGCTCGCCGCGCTGGCGCTGACGGGCGCAGCCTCCGCCTGTTTCGACCTCGCGGGGCGGGGCGTACCCATGATTGCCTCTATCACCGGCATCGTTCCGCCCCTCTCCCTGCCGCCGGCCTTCGACTTCAACCTCGTGCGGGAGCTTTTCTCTCCGGCGCTGGCGCTTGCCATTCTCGGTGGCGTCCAGTCCCTTGCCCTCGGCAAACAGCTTGCGGGCGTGCGCAACGACGCCTTCGACGGCAACCGGGAACTCATCGCCCAGGGTCTTGGCAATGTGGCCGCTGGGTTCACCTCCGGCCTGCCCGGCTGCGGCTCCTTTACACGCAGCGCTCCCCTGATTGCCCTCGGCGCGCGCACGCGCCTGGCCGCCGTTTTCTCAGGAATCCTGACCCTGCCCCTGCTCTTCCTGCTCGCGCCGTTCATTTCCCATGTGCCCATGTCCGCCCTCGGCGGCGTCCTCATGCTCCTTGCCGTGCAGACGCTCAACCCCGGCGCCATCCGCTTCTGCCTCGTCGCGACACGCACGGATCGCATCGTTTTCCTCGTCACCTTCCTTGCCACGCTGACACTCGACCTGACGCAGGCCGTCCTGCTTGGCGTCCTTCTCTCCCTTATCCTTTTCATCCACAAGAGCTCCCATCCCCGCCTGCGCAGACTCCCGGACGCCGCTCCTCTCCCGCGACCAGCGCCGGGGGACATCCCGCCCGGCATCGCCGTCTATCTTATTGAGGGAACGCTTTTTTTTGGAGCCATTCACGAACTGGAACGCCGTCTCCATTCCGTGGAGGAAGCGCCGCCGCGTGTGCTTGTCCTTCACCTCTCCCGCGTTTTCTGGCTCGACGCGTCTGGCGCCCATGCCCTTGAACAGTTCATTGAGCGCTGCCACGCCCACAGTGTGCCCGTCATCCTTGTCTGTGACTGTCCGCAGGTGCGCGACATCCTGGAGCGGACCGGTCTGCTCGACTACCTTGGCGACGGTTTCGCCGCCAAAACCCTTCACGAGGCCCTCGATTTCGCCCGCTCCCTCCTGCAACGCAGTTCCCGCCAGCCTGACCGCTGCCCTTTCCGCACCTCTTCCACGCCAACCGCAACCGCCGCTTCCGGAAACCCAGACCCATGACCGCCGCACGCACTCCCTCCGCCCTGCCCCGCTGCCCCGGCCCCGTGCCCTCCGCCCTGCCCTTCTCTCCCGACGCGCCCTGGCTTGCGCCTCTGGCGGGCTACAGCGATCTCCCCTTCCGCCTGCTCTGCCGCCGCTACGGCGCGGCCGTGTGCGTCACGGAAATGGTCAGCGCCAAAGGCCTCGTCTATGGCAGCCCGGGAACCGGCGATCTTCTCCGCACGTTGCCCGGCGATCGTCCTCTCGTCGTCCAGCTTTTCGGGGCGGAGGCATCTTTTGTGGGGCGCGCCGCCACCCTCCTGCGCGATGCCGGTTACGGCTGGTTCGATCTCAACATGGGCTGCTCCGTACCCAAGGTTCTCAAACAGGGATCGGGGGCGGCCATGCTTCGCGACACCGCCAACGCCCTCGACGTTGCCCGCGCCCTCATCGCCGCCGCCGCTCCCGGGCACGTGGGCTTCAAACTCCGCCTTGGCTTTGACGACGCCCACCGCGTCTGCCATGACCTTGCCCTCCGTCTGCAGGATCTCGGCGCGGGCTGGATCACCCTGCATCCCCGTACCGCCCGGCAGGGTTTCGGCGGCGTTGCCGATCCCAGCGCCCTGGCCGAACTTGTCCGCCGCCTTTCCATCCCCGTCATCGCCAGCGGCGATCTCTTCTCCGCCCACGACGGCATCTCCCGCATCCGCGCCACCGGCGCGCATACCGTCATGTATGCCCGTGGCGCGCTCCACAACCCCGCCATCTTCCACGATCACGCCGAACTTCTCGCGGGACGTGAGCCCATCCCCGCCGATCCCGCCCGCCTTGCCGCCCTCATAGCCCTCCACATGGCGCTGATCCGCCGTTTCGCCTCTCCCGCGCATCCCGACGCCGCCGTGTGGAAAATGCGTTCCGTCGTTCCTCGTTACGTCAAACACCTCCCAGGAGCCAAGGCGATCCGCCTCGCTCTCTGCCGCTGCCACTCCTGGGAAGAGGTTCACGCAGCCTTGGCCCGTACACTGGGGCCCTTGCCCGGCATCGAAGAAACCTACGACTAAGGAGCAACACACCATGCTTGCAGTAATGGACATCGGCGGCACACAATGCCGCCTGGCGCGTTTTCGGGAAGACGGCTCGGGACCGGCGCTGGAAGCCGTGGCTCTGCGGGCAACAGCGGACATGACGGACACGGATTCCCTGCTGCGGGCATGGGAAACGGCGCTGGACACGCCCCTGTCATCCGTCCGGGCGCTGATCATAGGCGTGGCTGGCCCGGTAGACCTGGAAGGCACGGCGCGCCTGAGCAACGCCGCGCTGGCCGTGAGCCAGCGCGCGGCGGCGGAGCGTTTCGGTGTGCGGCGCTGCCGCGTCGTCAATGATTTCATCACGGAAGCCTACGCCTGCCTGACGCCGGTAGGCTCCCGCGCCGTGCGTCTGTTCGGCCCTCCGGCGCCGGATCCGGGCGGCGTTACAGGGCCGGAGTCCGGGCCTGTGGCGGTTCTTGGCGCGGGGACGGGGCTGGGCACGGCCTGGCTCATGCCGGGGTGGGATGCCACGGGACGCACCTGCCTGCGGGCGCTCCCTTCGGAATTCGGCCATGCCCCCTTTCCCTTTGAGGGGCGGGAAGAGCTGGACTTCGCCGCGTTCGCGCGGGAAGCGCTTCACCGACGCGTTCTGAGCGCCGATGATGTGGTGACGGGACGGGGCGTCGCCCTGCTGCACGCTTTTCTGAGCGGCGAGCGGCTGTCCGAAGCGGAGGCCGCGGCAAAACTGTGCGGACACGAGGAGGGCCTGCGCTGGTATGCGCGCCTTCTGGGGCGCGTGTGCGGCCAATGGGCGCTGGCCACGCTCTGCCGGGGGGGCCTGTTTCTGACAGGCGGCATGGTGCTGCGTAACCCGGCGGTAACGGCGCACCCGGCCTTCCGGGAAGCCTTTCTGCTCGCGCCGGAACTCCAGGTGCTGGAACACGTGCCTGTGGCGCGCTTTGACACGCCCTACAGCGGACTGTGGGGCGGCGCGGCGCTGGCGGCGCGGGAAGCCGCCGGCGATGGGGAAAACACACCGCCGGAATGACGCGCTCCCCCGTGCCGGAAAAAATGGCGTTCCTCTCCCCTTATTCCGTCTCTCCTCTGGACAACCATCGAGAATACCTCTAGGTAACAGAAAAAAGGGGGTGTGCAGCCCCTGGCTCTTTGACAGACATGCCCCTCTTTCCGGGGCGCGGGCGTCCGCCCGAGCGATCATGTTTTCAACATGACTCCGCCCTTGCGGCCGCACCGACCCATGCCGCGATATCGCCGTTGCCCGACATCCTGTTTCAACGCTATGGCCTCCGGAGGGCGCTCCATGCACTTTCACTATGATCGACCGCAGTGCCAGAACCTGCGCCGCGTACTGCGGCGGGAATGGCTGGAAACCAACGGCCTTGGCGACTATGCCTCGAGTTCTCTGATTTGCTGCAACACGCGCAAATATCATGGTCTGTTCGTGGCGGAGCTGGCCCGCCCGGCGGGACGGCATGTGCTGCTGTCCACACTGGAGGAATCCCTCCACATGGCGGGACGCGAATTCTTCATTTCCTGCCGCAAGCATCCGGGCGTGTACCACCCGCGCGGGCACGAATACCTGCAGGAAACGCGGATCGGCCCGTGGCCCCGTCACCGCTACCGCTTCGGAGATGTGTTTCTGACGCGGGAAATCATGCTGCTGCCCGGGCGGCATGTGCTTGCCGTCCGTTACCTTGCCGAATGCCACAGCCCGGATGCGCCGCCGCTGACACTGCGCATCAAACCGCTGCTGGCCTGCCGCAACATGCATACGCTGCGCCATGAGTGCCGCTATGCGGATATGCGCTCGTCGGCGACCCGTCTTGGCGCCTCGGTACGCCCGAACCCGGATCTGCCGGAACTCTTTCTGCAGGCGGAGGGAAAGGGAAGCTATACGGCGGCGCCGGACTGGTACCGTGCCATCGAATATCTGGTCGAGCAGGAACGCGGTTTTGAATGGCGGGAAGATCTGATCATGCCTGGCGTGTTCGACGTTGCCATGACGCCGGGCGAAGCCGTCTATTTCACAGCCTCCCTGGAAAACCTGCAGCAAGAGCGCGGCCACAGCAACGTCAGCCTCCTCTGGGATCAAGCGGCCCGGCTGCGTGAGGAGGAAGACAGGCGCGTCACCTCCCTGCAACGGCATCTGGCGCGCGAAGGCGGGCGCTTCCTGATACGCCGTCACACGGACGGCGCATCCCCCGCCTTGTCGCCGGAAGCCTCGGACATCGAACGGCGCTACGGCGGCACGCCCGACGCCGTCGTAGCGGGCTACCACTGGTTTGGGGCATGGGGGCGCGATACGCTCATTGCCCTGCCGGGGCTGACCTTCCATGCGGGGCGCAGGCATGACGGCGAGGGGATTCTCGCCCGCATGGGACAGACCGTGCGCGACGGACTCATTCCCAACCTGCTGCTGCCGGACGGCAACAACGCCTACAACTCCGTGGATGCTTCCCTGTGGTACATATGGGCCGTCCAGATGCTGCTGCGCGCCTCCCCTGAGAGCCTGCCCTTTGTGCTCCAGTACTGCTGGCCCGCCATCCGCCAGATAGTGGAAGCCTACGGACAGGGACGCGTTCCCTTCCTTTCCGTCGATGTGGAGGGCTTCCTGAACGTCGGCGACGAAAACACCCAGCTCACCTGGATGGACGCCGCCGTCAACGGCCGCCCGGTAACGCCGCGCAACGGCCAGCCCGTGGAAATCAGCGCCCTGTGGTACAACGCCCTTGCCTTTGCCGACTGGCTGGCCCACAAAACCGACGCCCGCAACTGGCACGACAGCGAAACCATGCGCCGCCGCATGCGCGTTGTCTTCACGCACAGGTACTGGGTGCGGGATGTTCGCGGCGATTATCTGGCCGATGTCTGGCGCGACGGTGAAAAGGACGCGCGCGTGCGGCCCAATCAGCTTTTTGCCGTATCCCTGCCCTATCCCGTCCTTGAGGAGGACAGGTATGCGGCCGTGGTGTCCCGTGTGCGGCAATGCCTCCTCACCCCCTATGGCCTGCGCACGCTGGCCCCCAGCGCGCCGGACTACCATTCCCTGTACGAAGGCGGCCCCGCCGAACGGGACGGCGCCTACCATCAGGGCACGGTCTGGGCCTGGCTGGTCGGGGCCTACGGCGATGCCCTGCTGCGGGCCGCCTGGGACGAGCGGGCCGCCGCGGATGCCCTGCTCCAGACACTGACGCCGCTTTTTACCCGGCATCTGGCGGAAGCGGGCCTCGGTTCCATTTCCGAAATTTTCGACGGAGACCCGCCGCACCGCCCGGACGGCTGCATCGCGCAGGCATGGAGCGTGGCGGAAAGCCTGCGGCTGCTGCGCACACTGGAACAGGCGGCCCCGGATATCTACGCACGCTGGGAAACCGGCCTGCGGCAAGGAGTGTGCTGAATGCGCGTGCTGATGTTCGGCTGGGAATTCCCCCCCGTAAAAAGCGGCGGCCTGGGGACGGCCTGCAAGGGCATGGCCACGGCGCTGGCCCGCAACGGAACGGAAATCATCTTCGTATTGCCCCGCACCCTGGACGGGAACACGCTGCATGTGCGGGAACGGCTGGACGTCTGGCCGGCCTCGGGACGCCGCGTCCCCCACATCGTGCGGCGAACCCGCTGGGAGACGCGCCCGCACACCCTGTGGTGGGAACACCCGGATGCGCAGGATTCACGCCGCCTTCCTGACGGGGAGGACTGGTGGGAACGCCTGCGGCTGCGGATGGTGCCTTCGCCCCTCCACCCCTACCTGACCCCCCAGGGCTATGCGCGGGAAATCCGGGAACTGGAACGCCGCGCCGGCGCACGCCAGCACGCGCCCGGTTTCCGCTCCGTCCTCTTTCCCTCCCGGGAGTACAAAACATCAAGCGCAACCAGCAGCGCCAGTACGGAAACTAGCGTGGAACTGCACGGCGGCTATGGCGCCGATCTCATGGCCGAAGTCTGGCGCTATGCCAGCGCGGCCGCAAGCATCGCCCTGGAAACGGATTTCGACATCATCCACGCCCATGACTGGATGACCTACCCCGCGGGTGTCCTCGTCAGGGAACTGACCGGAAAGCCGCTGGTGGCGCACGCGCACGCGCTGGAGTATGACCGCAGCGGCGACAACGTCAACGCCGCCATCGCCCATCTTGAACGCATGGGCATGGAGGCCGCCGATCTTGTGGTGGCCGTGAGCGCCTACACGCGACGGAGCATCATGCGGCATTACGGTATTCCGGGCGACAAAATCAAGGTCGTCCACAATGCCGTGGAGCGTGGCGACATCGATCGCACCTATCCTCTTCCGTCCCTGTGCAAAGAGGAAAAACGCGTACTTTTCATGGGGCGCGTCACGTTCCAGAAAGGCCCGGACTATTTTGTGGAAGCCGCGCGCCTCGTACTGGATCGCCTGCCCAACACCCGCTTCATCATGGCGGGCAGCGGGGACATGCTGCCCAACATGGTGCGCCGCGTGGCACAGCTCCGCATGGGCAGCCGCTTCCACTTCACGGGCTTTCTGCGCGACAGCGATGTGGACCATATGTACGCCATAAGCGATCTCTACGTCATGCCGAGCGTCTCCGAACCCTTTGGCATCGCGCCGCTGGAAGCCATGGCCTGCGACGTGCCCGTGCTGGTGTCCCGTCAGTCGGGCGTGGTGGAGGTGCTGCGCAACGCCATCAGGGTCGATTTCTGGGACGTGAGGGAAATGGCCAACAAAATCTGCGCCCTTTTGCATTACCCCATACTGGCAGCGGAAGAAGTACGCAACTGCCGCGAGGAACTGAAAGACATTCGCTGGGAAAACGCCGCCGTCAAGCTGCGCGCCGCCTATGATCGGCTCATCGCCGGGAGAAGATAGCCATGCCTGACATCTGCTTCTATTTTCAGGTGCATCAACCCTACCGCCTGCGCCACTATACCTTTTTCGACATAGGGCAGAGTCCTTTCTATGAGGATGAGGACGCCAACTGCGGCATCCTGCTCAAGGTGGCCCGCAAGTGCTATCTGCCCATGAACGCCCTGCTGCTCAGACTCATCAAACGCCATGAGGGGCGCTTCAAGGCGAGTTTTTCCATTTCCGGCACGGCGCTGGACCAGTTTGAGGCCTATGCCCCGGAGGTTATCCAGAGCTACCGGGAACTTATGGAAACAGGCTGCGTGGAGATGCTCTCCGAGACATGCGCCCATTCCCTCGCCTTTCTCTATTCGCCGGAAGAATTCCGTCTTCAGGTGCGGCGGCATGACGACCGCATTGAGGAACTGTTCGGCGTGCGGCCCAGCGTCTTCCGCAATACGGAACTCATCTACAACAATGCCCTGGCCCGCGCCGTGGAAGATATGGGCTACAGGGCCATCCTCGCCGAAGGCGCGGATCACGTTCTTGGCTGGCGCAGCCCCAACTACCTCTACCGCCCCGCGGGCTGCCGGAACCTCAGGCTGCTGCTCAAGAACTACAGCCTGTCCGACGACATCGCCTTCCGCTTTTCCAATCGCCAGTGGCCGGAATTTCCCCTGACGGCGGACAAATTCGCCAGCTGGCTACAGGCCGCCGCCACTTCGGGCAACCTCGTCAACCTCTTCATGGACTATGAGACCTTTGGCGAACACCAATGGGAAAGCACCGGCATATTCCAGTTCATGGAGGCCCTCCCGGACGCGGTGCTGCGTCTGCCCGGCTTCGCCTTCGTCACGCCTTCCGAAGCGGCGGAACGCCATGAACCCGTTGCCGATCTCGACGTGCACAACTTCATGTCCTGGGCGGATGTCGAACGCGACCTCACCGCATGGCTGGGCAACGACATGCAGCACGACGCCATCGAAGCCGTCTACCGCCTTGAACAGCGCGTCAAACGCCGCAACGATCCCGACATGCTCCGTACCTGGCAGCGGTTGCAGACGTCAGACCACTTCTATTACATGTGTACAAAATGGTTTTCCGACGGCGACGTGCACAGCTACTTCAACCCCTACGGCACTCCCTATGACGCCTACATCAATTATATGAACGTCCTCGCGGACTTCACCCTGCGCATCAATGACGGCCAGAAGCTTCCGATACCCCCCGAAACACCCGGACATGCGCGTCCGTGACGCACGGGAACACCAGAGCGGAGCGTTTCAGGAAACCGCTCTCTCCGCAACATACCGGGGGAGAAAGCCCCGCGCCGCAACCAGCGGCGGGAGACGCTCCGCCTCCCGGAGAACATCAGGAAAAGGACAGTATCTTCATGCAACATGACTTACGTAACTGTACGTTATTTGAAGTAAGCTGGGAAGTCTGCAACAAGGTAGGCGGCATCTATACGGTTGTCAGCAGCAAGGCCCTGGAGGCTGTCGGCCATTTCGGAGACAACTATTTTCTCCTGGGCCCCGATCTAGGGAACAACGCGGCGTTCGAACCCACGGACGAGTCCTGCTGGTCGGCGCTTGCGCCCGCGTTGCAGCAACGCGGCCTGAAGTGCCGTTTTGGGCGCTGGAACATACCGGGACGTCCCAAGGTGATTCTGGTGGGTTTCCGGGATCATTACAACCAGGGCCAGCTTCTTTATTCCCTGTGGAACCGTTTTGGCGTGGATTCCATTTCCGGCGGCTGGGACTATGCGGAACCGGTGATGTTCAGTACAGCCTGCGGCGAAGTCATCGAGACGGCGGCAAAGGTCTTCCACAGCGACGAGAATGGCCGGGTGCTGGCGCATTTTCACGAATGGATGTGCGGCGGCGGCCTGCTGTATCTCAAGCAGAACGCGCCCGCCATCGGCACGGTCTTCACCACGCACGCGACCATGCTGGGACGGGCGTTGTCCGGGGCCGACGTTGCCATCTCCGCGCAGCGGAAACAGATCAATCCCCGGCGCGAGGCGGATGCCCACAACATCACAGCCAAACATTCCATGGAATCCACGGCGGCGCGCGAAGCGGACTGTTTTACGACGGTCAGCCGCCTTACCGCCAGCGAGGCCGCGGCCTTTCTGGGGCGCGTGCCCGACGTGGTGACGCCCAACGGCATCGATCTGCGCCGCATTCCCGATTTCAGTGACGATCGGACGTTGCCGCGCAGGGCGCGCGAACGCCTGCTGGAAGCGGCGGGGCGCCTGCTGCGGCGCACGCTGCCCAGTGACACGCGCATCTTCCTCATCGGCGGACGGTACGAATTCCACAATAAGGGCATCGACATTTTTCTTGACGCGCTGGGGCAGGTCAATGAGGCGCTGGCGGAGTCGTCCACCAATGTGCTGGCCCTGTGCGCCGTCATGGGCGGACACAGCGGCCCCAATCCCGACGCCGTGAGCGGCGATCCCGCGCGTCTGCCCAGCGACGGCGGGCACTGGATAAGCAGCCACTATGTCTACAATCCGCCGCAGGATCCCATCCTGTGCGCCTGCCGCCGACTGCATCTGGACAATCGCCCCGAAAACAGGGTGCAGGTCATCTTTGATCCGGCGCAGCTCAACGGTCAGGACGGTTTTCTGAACATGTCCTATCAGGATGTCCTGAGCGCCTGCGATCTGGGCGTCTTTCCCTCCTGGTATGAACCCTGGGGCTATACGCCGCAGGAAAGCATCGCCTGCGCCGTTCCCACCGTCACCTCCGATCTAGCGGGCTTCGGCCTGTGGGCGCGGAAGATGAAGGGACAGGAATGCGGCGTGGAGATCCTCAGCCGTGAACAGACCACCTATGAGAAAAGCACGGAGGCCCTGCGCGATGTGCTGCTCTCCTACGCCGGACTGGACGTCGAGGAGCTGCGCCGCCGCCGGGCCTCGGCGCGTTCGCTGTGCGGGCATTGCACATGGGAGGATTTTTTCCCCCAGTATGCGCAGGCGTATGACATGGCCCTGACCAAGGCCGGCGGACGCGCTCCCGGCAGCGCCCAGGATCGCAGCTCCCTCACCCGTGTGCTGACGCCTTCCATGTCCACCACGCCCAATCTGCACGCCTTTACCGTGACCCCGCGCCTGCCCAAGGCCATAGCCCGCCTGCGCGAGCTGGCCTGCAATCTCTGGTGGTGCTGGCATCCCGAATGTCATCCCCTCTTTTCGGAACTGAACCCCGAAGAATGGCATAACGGCCATCACAATCCCGTGACGGCCATCGACAAGGCATCCAGAACGAGACTGAAAACACTGGCCGCCGATCCGTCCTACCTGCGTCTGTACAACGCCACGCTGGAGGCCTTTGACGCCTACATGAACGCGCCGGGGCCGGACTATCGTCCCCTGAGCGGGGCAAAGCCCCTGGCCTATTTTTCCACGGAATACGGTCTCGCGGAATGCCTGCCCATCTACTCCGGCGGCCTGGGCGTGCTGTCGGGGGATCACCTCAAAACCGCCAGCGACCTCCATCTGCCGCTGGTGGGCGTCGGCCTGCTCTACAAAAACGGCTATTTCCGTCAGGGCATTGGCAAAAACGGCCGGCAGGTGGCCATCTATCCGCGGAACGACTTCAGCCAGCTTCCGCTGGAGCGCGTCCATGACGGCAACGGCGACCCCCTGGACATCATGCTCCAGCTTTCCGGACGCCGCCTGTTTGCCAATGTCTGGCGCGTGCGCGTCGGGCGCGTGAACCTCTATCTGATGGATACCGACACCCCCAGAAACACCGATGACGATCGCCGTATCACCTCCCGTCTGTACGAGGCGGATCGGGACGTGCGCCTGCGGCAGGAGATCCTTCTCGGCTGCGGCGGCGTCCGCCTGTTACGGGAGCTGGGCATCACCCCCGCCGCCTATCACATGAACGAAGGTCATTCGGCTTTTCTGATATTTGAGCGTTTACGCGAACTCATGCTCAACCGCGGTCTGTCCTTTGCCGAAGCCGGGGAAGTCATACGCGGCAGCACCGTCTTTACAACGCACACACCGGTGGACGCGGGCAACGAACGCTTCTCCATCGACGCCATGGAGACCTATTTCAAACAACTGGCCCAGAGCATCGGCATAGGCTGGAACGAGCTCATGCAAACGGGCCGTTATGCCAAAAGCGAGCGCAATGTCTTTGAAATGACCGTGCTGGCGCTCAATTACGCCTATCGCGCCAACGGCGTCAGCGCGCTGCACGGCTACGTGTCGCGCCAGATGTGGCAGGAGGGCTGGCCCGGCGTTCCCGCGGCGGAAATTCCCATCGGGCACGTGACAAACGGCGTCCACGTTCCCTCCTATGTGGGCCCGGCCTTCCGCTCGCTGCTCAATCACACGCTCGGCGAAGGCTGGGATGAACATCTGGATACCGCCGACTGGCACAGACTCGCCGACGTGTCCGACGATGAACTCTGGACGGTCAAACAGTTCCAGAAAAAACGCCTGCTTGATCACCTGCGCGCCCAACTGCCCCAGATGGCAAAGACGCTGGGCGTGCCCTATGAACGCCAGAAGGCCATAGGCGCGCGCCTTGCCCCCTCAAGCCTTATTATCGGCTTTGCGCGACGCTTCGCGCCCTACAAACGCGCAAACCTGCTCTTTGCCGACATCAAGCGCCTGTGCCGTATTCTCGATAACGACAGGCGGCCCGTGATTTTTGTCTTTGCGGGCAAGGCCCATCCGGCCGATACGCAGGGCATCGACATCATGCAGGAAGTGCTTCACCGTGCTCTGACGCCTGAACTGGAAGGCAAGATATTCTTCATTCCCGATTACGACATCTCCGTCTCCCGCCTCCTGGCGCAGGGCTGCGACGTCTGGCTCAATACGCCCCGCCGTCCCCGCGAGGCCAGCGGCACCAGCGGCCAGAAGGTATCGGTCAACGGCGGTCTGAATCTCAGCGTTTCCGACGGCTGGTGGTGCGAAGGGTTCAACGGCCGCAACGGCTGGAACATCGGCGCGCAGGCCGGGCCCGGCAACGCGCCGGAACAGAACGATTACGACGATGCCGAAAGCCTGTACAGCCTCCTTGAGGAAAAGGTCGTGCCGCTCTATTTCGAACGCGACGCCTTTGATCTGCCTCACGGCTGGCTCTGCATGATGCGCGAGGCCATGACGTCGCTCATCGCGCGGTACAGCTCGCACCGTATGCTGACGGACTACATTCGCGACTACTACCAGCCCGCGGCACGCCACTACCATGACCTGACGGAAAAGAACTTTGCCCTTGCCCGTCGGATTGCCACCTGGAAAACCGGTGTGGCCCAGCGCTTCGGCAGCCTCAAGATGGACAGCATCGTCATCAGCGGTCTTGGCGGCGAAGACGGCGCCGATGCCGACAGCATGCACGTGAGCGTCGACATCCTGCCCGGCGACATGAACGATGACGAGCTGCTCGTGCAGCTCGTCGCCGGGCCGGGGGACGGCGCCAGCTTCGACGGCAGACCCGACGTCGTGGAGCTGAAACGGGAAAAGGTCGACGATGCGGCGGAACGCCTGACCTACAGCGGGGACTACACGCCCACACGGAATGGCCGCCATATCTACGGTATCCGCGTCATGCCCATAACAAAGGGCCTCGACTCGCCCCTTGATACCCGCCTCGTCCTCTGGGGCTAGACGCCGCTTTCACACCCTGCTGGGAGCTGTCTTTTGGTTCAAAGAGACAGCTCCCAACCTCTATTTCAGCCTGAAATCAAAAGGCAGCAAAACCAGCGTCCTCACTGGCCTCCCCTGTTTTTTCCCGGGCGTAAAACGCATCCTGTAAGCGGCTTCCAAAGCGGCTTTCTCAAAAAGGCCGGAAGGTTCAGCCTTGTACACGGCACACCGTGTGGGCAAGCCGTTAGTATCCACTATCAACTGAATTATCACGCGACCTTCAATGCTCTTTCTTTTGGCTTTCCCTGGATATTCAGGCCGTATCCGCTTGAGTATGGCCGGCGGATTGTCCAGATCTCCCGGAGTAAAAAGCGCCCCGTCACCCTGCTTGCCACCTGGTATGCCAACGCTGGCCGCATCAGCGCCAGAGGGTATTCCCGGCGTGGAAGGAGATACGCCAGCATTGTCACTCTCCCGGACAGATTGCCTGGAAGCTTTCATGGATCGGATGGTCGATCTGGCACGGCTCTTTTGTTTCTGTCTGCGTTCTCTGGCTTGCTCATGAATCTCTTTTCCAAGACGAGATTCGCTCCGCTGCGGCGGCGATACGGCAATATCCTCTTCTCCCCGCGATTCCCGTTGATCCGCTGAAGGCGTTATCGAAGCTCCCGGTGTGGATGCGGATAAGCCAGGCAGAGCTGTCCCGTTCACAAGCTCGAGGTGATACACAGGAATTTCTTTTTTTTTCATGCCCCATAATGGTTCGAAGAAAAAACCGCTCAGGAGACAAACATGGATAATAAAAGACAGTAAAAAATATTTAGTACTATTTTTACAATGACATTTTATATATTGTAAATGTATTATATCCGTATTTTTCGGCAGACAAAAAAATAAACTTCTATGCTCTTTACAGAGTTCAGAAGGACAGGAAGGGGCGTTACAATACATCAGGTAGCCCTATCGCGCTTTTTTGGAGAAAAAAGTATAGCCAGCAGCAGGCAAAAGGCCGCTACCAAAACAATAGCCGCACCCGGAGGCACAGCAAAATGAAAAGATATCCATAGACCCATTGCCGAGGCTGCCGCTCCCAAAAAGGCTGAGAGTGCAAACATGCGATGCAGGCTGTATGTCAATTGCAGCGCTGTAGCCGCCGGGGTAACGATCAGCGAAAAAATGAGAAATCCTCCAATAGCCTTGAGCGAAAAGGCCATCACCAGCCCCATAAGAATCAGACAGGTATAGTAGATTACCTGTACCGGGATACCGGCAGCCAAAGCTGAGCGACGTTGTCCGATAATTGCTTGTATCTCCTTGAAAAAAAGAAAAATAAAGGCAAAGAGGAAAAATGCCGTACCCGCCATGAGCCAGAGATCAAGAGAGGTGACGGTGAGCAGGCTGCCCCATATAAGATTGAGACCGTCCACTCGTGCGCCAGGCAAAAGTCCCAATGCCAGCATGGCGACACTCATGACGATGGAAAAAATGATGCCCATAGCGGTATCAAGGGTGAAACCGGGCCGATCGGCCAGAGGCCCGACCGCGGCAGCCGCGCCCAGGCTGGCGGCTACGCCTCCGGCCAGGGGAGAACAGCCCAGCATGAGAGCCAGCAACGCTCCGGCAAAAGCCGCGTGCGAAATGCACATCCCCACAAGGCTCATGCGCCAGAGAACAACAAAAACGCCTATGGCCCCGCACACGCAGCCGCCAAGCACTGCCATAAGCAGCCCCCGCTGCAGAAATTCGTAATATAAAAAACCATCCATGCGGCCTCTCTTGCCCTCCTCAAAACAGGGCCGCCTGGCGGCCATTGCAATTGGCTATTACAATGGGAACGCCGTACAGCCGCTCCAGCAACGCCGCCTGCATAGCATCAGCGGCTTTCCCCTGCCAGAGTATTTGCCCTTCCCGCAGCATGGCGACCTTTTGCGCCAGATGAAAAACCGCATTGAGATCATGCGTGACCATAAGCACCGCCAAGTTGTGCCTGTGTCGCAGGGCGGCTATGGCCTCAAGAATATCGCGTTGCGCCTGCCAATCCAATGCGGCTGTTGGTTCATCCAGCAGGAGCAGTTCTGGTTCCTGGGCAAGGGCGCGCGCCAAGGCTACGCGCTGGCGCTGGCCGCCGGAAAGCTGTCCCAGGGGACGTCGGGCCAGCTCTGCCATCCCCACAGTTTCCAGCGAACGCATGACAAGCGCTTCTTCCCGCTTACCGGGTCTTTTAAACAGGCCAAGTCGCCCGTAAGTTCCCCCCAGAACAGATTCATAGACTGAAAGCGGCATCTTGGGATCTATATCCGCCGCCTGAAAAACCTGGGCAATTTTCAGGCGTACCTGACGGACATTACGTTTCGTAACGGCTTGTCCCGCATACTCCACTCTGCCCCCGTGACAGGGCGTCAGACCATTGAACAGCCCCAAAAGGGAAGATTTGCCCGCACCGTTGGGCCCGATAAGCGACCAAAATTCCCCATGCCGGATATGCAGACTGATATTACGAAGAATGTATCTCCGCCCATACTTGACAGACACATCGTACAGTCCGGCCTGCACAGGCGCATCAGAGATGGGAAAGGGCCTGCACATTGGCACGCATCAGGCTGAAGTAATCCGGCACATTTGGACTGGATCCGGGGAAATTGGACAGAACAACATGTGGCACTTGTAATTCCAGCGCCAAGGGCAGCCCAGCTTCACTCCCGCTTTGCTTGTTATCAATGACGCCGCTGACCTGTCTGCCCTGTACAGCACGTAGCGTCTGAGCCAATGCGCCCGCGCTGAGATCCTCGGCTCTTCCGTATTGTTGCAGCACATGTAGCCCGGCCCATACGACGAATTCCGCCTGCATACCGGCAACCAGAACTCCCTTGCCCTGTACAGGAGCCAATATGGCCAGGCATTCCTTTTCCAAGGCCTCTATTCGCGCAAGGCGCGCCTCCAAACGATCAGAGATGAACGACGCCTGCTTGGGAAACGCTTCCATAAGGGCTCCACTCACCGCGCGGGAAGCCTCACGCTGGTTTTTCGGTATGAGCCAACTGCCAGATGTTTCCAAAAAAACTACGCGCAAATTCTTGTTCGCCACAGCTTCCAACATGGCTGTCACTTGCGGCATATGCTGTTGAAAGCTGTGAAGCAACAGAATGTCCGCCTCCGCGGCGAAGACAAAATCTCCGGTTTTGATATTTTCATGGCCGGGACAACTGGACCCCTGCGTGAGCGTAAGGATTTTTCCTTGCCCATCAGTTAGATCCTTGACGATATCTTCGATAAGCGACGTACCAGCGATAACTTTGAACGGCTCCGCCTCAAGTCTTGGCACACATAAGACGACTGTCAGGAATAGAACACAGGCAACCATTGATGTGAAACGCATATATTACCCCGCTTTGCAGGCGCAGAAATAATAATGTTCCGCACTTTCATCGCTTTCAATGTAAGAAAATCCAGCCTGTTCAAAAAGAGTCCGCATACCGCGATCGCAAGGCATATGATCGCCGCGTACAGCATGATAGCGATCATGCATGGCATTGAGTTTTTCCCGCCCTTCAAGATGCATGACATAGGCTCTTCCACCGGGCTTAAGCACACGGAAAAATTCGCGTACAGCCGCATCCTTGTCTTCGATATGGGGGAATGCGGAAAAACAGACAAGCACATCCACAAAATCATGCAGCAAAGGAATTTCCTCCGCGCGGGCCAGCAACGGCCAGACAAAGGGATATTTTCTGGCAACGCCAGACAGCATCGCCGGAGAAAAATCCAAAGCCGCAAGACGGCCCGTTTCACCGACGCGCTGACGCAAATACGGTTGCAAGATCCCCTGACCGCAACAAACATCCAGTACACTCATGCCTTCGCACAGTGTGACACGTTCCAAAGCTGCTTCCAGCCGCAATCGCACTTCGGGCGGATAGTTGCGCTCTTCCCAACCATGCGCGCTCGCATCGAAAAACTGGCGGCGCGCCACATTCCGTTCACTCATTTCCATGATATCTTTTCCTTGCTTGCTTATTGACCAGCCCCCGGGCGTTCCTGGGGGCTGCCGTGCGCGTGGGACTGCGCCATTCAGATGTCGCCAGGCTCTCCCGGCAACATCTAAAACTTGAGTTCAAAACCAGCCATGAAAGAAATGCCGGGCATATAATAAAGTTCGCGATCGTTGCCGCTGGCATTTTTCTGCATGGCATAGGCATATCGGCAGTCAAGCAGATTGTTCACAGCCACAAAAACACGCCCTTCTTCCAGATGCAGATCCTCATTGTCGAAAAAGTAATCCAGACGCAGATTGACAACGTTGATATCCGGTAATTTATCCACATCAGAGAGTTTGCCAAAATTGCTGGCAGGAGAAGCCGTAGCGCTCGTACGCATTGAAGATCCCGCATAGACATTCCGCAAATGCTGATAGTCGCCACTGATTTGAAAATCTTCCAGAAAACGCCATTTGAAACCCGCCTGCAGGGCAAAGCCGGGGGTATAGGGCATTTTGCGTTGCGTCACGCCATCATCACCCTTGGCCTTGGCCCAGAGCCATGTTGTGCCGGCAAAAATGTCCAAGCCGTCCAGCGGCGTCAGGCTGCCCGCCAGCTCCAGCCCATCAATCTGATATTTCGCGGAAGAAGAAGTAAAAAAGTCCGTCGTTGTTGGAGCCGGGCCCCACATATAAGCCCGCAGTCTGTCTCGTCCATCGTCGTGGAACCATGTGGCGCTCAGACTGAATAGCTCTGGTTGCACATGGCTTAGGCTGACTTCATAGTGATCCACGACCTCAGGCTTGATGTCTTTGGGATCAATATTGCCCGGCAGATCTTTGTTCCCCAAAAAATTCTGCAAAATGACCGGACTGGGGTAATTGACCCCCCGCGCATAGGAAACGCTCAGATTCGTGTTTCCATAGCCCAGCACCAAACCAGCCTGAGGCGAGATGTAATCCTGAAAAAGATCGCTGACGTAGCCGCGAATACCCGCAGAGGGGGTGACATGAAAACCGTTATCGCTGCCAAAGGTCTGACTGATTGCCAGATAGGGAGAAAAAAGCGTCTGTGTGGGAAAATCCCACGTTGTCACTCCACCTGGACCATATTTATTTTGCCTGTTTTCCAGATCGCTCACATCCAGATCAAAACCCAGTACGCTTTCATTGCCTTGCCAAAGATGGATTGTTTCCCGTCCACGCACACCATAAAGGATATTCTTCTGCCGTGACGTTGCTGTGCCATTGCTTTCCCCACGCAAAAAGAATTGCGTCTGATTATAGTAGCCTTTTATATAGCCTTTTGCCATATCATAATCATTGTTCAACGTCAGCGTTCCAAAGCCTGTATATGTGTCATACCTCTCTGTGTTGTTCCAGTAGATACTGTTATCTATTGGATTTGTTGGTGATTGTGTTTTGGCATTCACTTGATTTGCAAGAAAACGTATATTCCAGTTTTCACTGAGACCATAGCCCATATTCAGATAGTAACTGGCCTGATGCGCGGCTGTATGTTCCTCATGCCCTGTTGTACTTATCCAGCTTTGCGCGGCATAAATATCCACATTGTCCTTTTTTGCTCCCATCCCCACATTTTCCGCAAAGGTGCCAAAGCTGCCTCCCTCAAAGCCCACGCGAAACTCAAAGCCGTCTTCTGTCATATATTTGGGGATAAAGTTGACCATACCATAGCCGCTGCCAAAACGTGAAGGTTGGGGCGACTTGTATATTTCCATACCGCCAAGAGCGTACACAGGTATGCCATCTGCCAGCGCCTGCCCATAAAGGACGCCGCTACGCGGCACACCATCAAAGAAGATATTCAAATCCGGACCGGGATGGCTGGCGCCACGCCCACGGATGTAGAAACTATGGCTTGTCTGGCCGCCAATAACATTCTTTTTTTGAAACATGACACCCGGCACATTGCGTAAAGCATCGTAAAAATCCAGAGAACCCTGCAATTTTATCTGCTCTTCAGTGACGGCGTTGAACTGTGTGCCAAAACGGGTCAGGACAGGTGTTGTAGGGGCCTGCTCCGCCACACCAAACGTCGTGATCGGCGGTAAGGTATATGCCGTAAGACTGCCCTCTGTCAGATTGATTTTTCTGTTGCCCTCACCCTTGGCGGCGTCATCAGCCGCGTGCGCTGTCCCCGCCGCGACACCCAGCCAGATCAACGACGCCGCCATGAACAAAAACTTACCCATCAGTTCCTCTCCTTTTCCCCGCATTTGTGACACAAAAATTGAAAACGTGTTACAAAAACACAAAAAACAACATTCCGTCAAGCCCTTTCTGGCATTACAGCGAGTATCTCCTTTACCCACTGCCTGAAGGACTCAGACAGAAAAGGAACGGCAGATACTTCCGTTCCTTTTCTATAGCCGCGCACGCGCTCAATTACGCCTATCACGATCGCGCCAAGGCACAAGCCCCCTTACCCGTCGACGGCGCCTTTCAGCACGAGCGGCAGGCCGCAGGCGACGAACACGACGGTGTCGCAGGCCTGGGCAAGGCGCTGGTTGGCCAATCCCAGCGCGTCGCGGTAGGCGCGTGCGACGGGATGCATGGGCACAAGCCCGAGGCCGCATTCCGGGCTGACCACGGCAACAGGCAGAAACGCGTTTTCCAGCCACAGGGCCAGCGCTTCCACCCGATCCCGGACGGCGTCCGGCCCCAGCCCGTCGCCCATAAGGTTGGAAATCCACAGACCGACGCAGTCCAGCAGCAGCACACCGGGCGGATATGGCGCTGCGCAGGCTTCCTGAAGCGCCTCTGGCAGACGCGCGGGCTCTTCCAGACACGACCAGCCCGCGCCGCGCTGTTCCCGGTGCAGCTGGATGCGCGTCGCCATTTCCGCATCTTCCGCGCGGCAGGTCGCCACATAGAGGCGGGAGGACGCCCGCCGCTCCGCCCACCGTTGGGCAAAGGCGCTCTTGCCACTGCGCGTCCCTCCCACGACCAGCAGCCTCATGGCCGCGCAGCCCCGGCAGGGATCGCGGGCGGGGATACGGGCGGACGCAGCCCGCCCCCGGCAGGCATGTCCGGCGGACGCGGCAACAGGCGTTCCCCCGAATCCGGCGGCACCTCTTCGCCACCCCGCGCCGGAGCATCCGGATCGGCCGGCAACGCCTGAGTTCGCCTAACGGACGCCCCCTCACGTTCGCGGGCAAGACGCTCCTCCAGAGGTTCGGGCAGTCCACGCGTGCCCGCCCGCGCGAAACGCCGTCCCAAATCGCGCAACAGACGCACCGCCGTCTCCACAGCCTCCCCGGCATGGGCATCCTCGCGCAAACGGCGATCCACCCATGCGGCAAGATAGATCAGAGAGGCGTCGTCAAAGCCCTGCCCGCCCGCGCGCCGCACGGCGGCCGCAATGGCGCGCCGTGCCTCGTCGCGCCCCTGAAGCGCCGCCCTGTAGGCCGTCTCAGCCCTGTCCACCTCCCCGCGTCCACGGGCCGCGGCCTCGCCGTCCCGCGCCCGCGCTTCGTCCAGACGCAGCATTGCCCCCTGCATACGCTCCAGAGCCGTCTGCGCCTCCTGCGACCGCCTGTCCACGGCGTCCAGCAGATCGCGCATATCCCGTGTCTTACGCACGCCGTCCAGCGCGCCTGCCAGAAGGATGAAGCGGCCGCCCACGACCAGGCACAGACGCCGCGTCTGCGCCTCGGAAAGGCTCCGCCCCCGGGCGGGATGCATGGCTTCCTTGATGACGGCATCCATAAACCGATCCGCATAGATGTCATACAGAGCCTGCAACATGACGGGATGAAACGCATACCGCAGCACAGCCGCGCGGCGCGTCCGCGCATCGCCGCCGCCCGCCGACAGACCCGTCAGGCGCACGCCGTAATGCTGATTCAGCTGTTGCGGAGAGAGCGGCAGCGAACCGCCTTCCACACCCGCCGGGGAATAGCGCGCCACAAGAAAACGGGCAACATCGGTAATAAAAACCGGCGTCACGCGATCATCCGTGCGCAATTGCGGCACGGGAAGCGGCGTTTCAGGAACGGCCGCCGGAGGCGGCGTCACCCGCGCGGCAATAATCCGCCCGGCCAGAGAGCCATCTTCCTCCTGGAAAACAACCGGCGATTCCTCCCCTGACGCGTCAATGGCATCCGCGGGAACCGCCTCCGCGGGAAGCAGGCGTGCGGCCAGATCTTCCAGCGGCGTGTCCCGCGTCCTCTCCCACAGAAAGGCGCGGGCATCCCGACGCAACGTTTCTCTCTGGATATCGTCGCGCGTCACCCAGTAGACAGCGGCGGCCACGGCCAGCAGTGACAGCAGCGCCGCAGCCACAAGCCCCTTGCCCGGGCCTGTCCGGCGAGGCCTGGGGAGAGGTTGCATCATGGGGCGCGGATGTGCTGGAAGCGTCCCCCGCGACCGGGGACGTGCGTTCCGACCGGCAGCGTGTGGATACGACGGGGAAGGGGAAAAAGATGCGGACGTTTTCCTGGTCAGTTTCATGGCCTCTCCTAGGGAAAGAGCACAGACAAAAAAAGGATTTTACCCACCGGTAAAATCCCTTGAAAAATGGCGCGCCCGAAGAGATTCGAACTCCTGGCCTACAGGTTCGTAGCCTGTTGCTCTATCCAGCTGAGCTACGAGCGCTTCTGAAAAAAGAACATAGTCAAAAGCCCTGCTCTTGTAAAGCCGTTTTTTTCCTTTTTCCGGCAGACTCTGAGAGAAAAAACACCTCCGCATTGACAAGACTTCGGAGGAACCTTACATGAGAAAAAACTTGTGCGGCGGCTAAAGCATAGGCCGCGCGCATACACCTGAGAGGAAATTCATGCTGACGCTTTCCGATGCCGCCCGCAAGGAGCTTGAAGCCTTTTTCGCGGACAAGGACAAACAGACAATCCGTATTTTTCTGACCCCCGGAGGCTGCTGCGGCCCCCGTCTGACGCTGGCCCTGGACGAGGCGAAGGACGATGATGAGAAACTGGAAGCGCAGGGCTTTGCCTTCTGCATTGCCAGGGATCTGCTGGAGCAAATCAAAAGCGTGACCATTGATCTGAGCTATATGGGCTTCACGGTGGAGCCCGAGGTGCCGCTGCCATCGTCCGGCGGCGGCTGCGGCTCCTGCGGCGGCTGCGGCTCGCACTAGCCGCCTTTTCCGGACGCCCCGCAAAAGAAACGGCGGGCCGCATTCCGTACTACGCGCGGCCCCGCCCGATCCCGGGCCCCTCCGACCGCTGACGGAGGAAGACAGGACACCCGTTCCGCACAGCGCGAAAAAAACACGACAGTCATGAGGACTCCCATGTTGCATCTTTCCCCCAGCGCCCGCAAGGAACTTGACGCCTATTTCGCGGGCAAGGAAGCGCAGACCATCCGTATTTTTCTGGCCCCCGGAGGTTGAAGCGGCCCCCGCCTGGCACTGGCTCTGGACGAGCCAAATGAGAGCGACGAGAAGCTGGAAGACCAAGGATTCGCCTTCTGCATCGCCAAGGACTTACTGGCGCAGATCAAGGGCGTGACCATAGACCTTACATACATGGGTTTCACGGTCGATCCGGAAGTACCGCTGGCGTCTTCCGGCGGCGGCTGCGGTTCCTGCGGTTCCGGCTGCGGCTCACATTAACAAGGGCAATCCCGCCGTTGCGGCACAGCCGGCGCGGAGAGTCCGTGCCCCCATGAAAGACACGCCGCGCGGGATCCTTTCTGTCACACGCTCCCCGCTGCCCGGACAGCATCCGGACAGCGGGGGAACTTTTTGATCCAGCCATACCCATTCCACAAAGCGCACGCCATGCACGCACTGTTCTCCCTGCTCAACACACCTGCCGGCGGCGCGGCCCGCATCCGCCGCGCGGGGCTGGCAACCCTTTGCCGCATCGCCTGCGCCGCCGTGGAGGCCGGACGCACGGCGGTCATCGTTACCCGTTCCCGCACGGAATTCGCCGAGGCGCGCGCCCTCGCCACTCTGCTGACGCCGTCGCTTTCCGTGGACGACGCGCCACTTTCCCGCACGTCATGGGAAAGCCCCTGCCTCTTCCTGCCTCCCGGGCTGACCCTGCGGGCGGATCGCGACGCCTGGGGAACGCGCATGGCGGCGCTGTACGGGCTTGCCCTGGGGCAACCGCGCTGTGCCGTCGTCAGCCTTGAAAGCCTGCTGGTACGACAGATGCCCGTCTCCTTTTTTGACGGACACGTGCTGGATCTGGAACGCGGCAGCGACTATTCTCCGGATCTTGTCATCGAACAGCTCGTGGAATGGGGCTATGCCCGCGTGCCTCTGGTGACGCACCGCGGCGAACTGGCCCGGCGTGGCGACATCCTCGATATTTTCCCTCCCGGCTACGCCCGCCCCGTGCGTCTGGAATTTTTTGGCGACACGGTGGACGAACTGCGCCTCTTCGATACCGAAAGCCAGCGCTCCCTGGAACCGCTCCCGTCGGCCACGCTTCTGCCAACACTGCCGTTTGTTCTTGACGGCACGGGCGTCAAACGTATCCGCAAACGGCTGGACACCCTCTTTGCCGGGGAACGCATCAGCGAAAACGACTGCTACAGCGCCAAGAAAGCCCTGCTCAGCGGCGGCGCGGGCCTGTTTCCCGGCATGGCGCACGACGCCGCAAGCCCGCTGGAGGCGTGGATTCCCGACGACGCGCTCTGGCTGCTGCCCGACGCCGCCGCCTGTGGCGAAGAAATGCTGACGGTGGCCGCCACCCTGCGCGAGGAACTGGAGGCGGAAGACGCGCCGCTGCCCCAGCCCGCCCATATCTGCCTGCGGGACGCGGGCGGCGCGCTCCCCTGGCAACATGCCGCCCGCGTGGAGGCGGAACCGCTTGTCATGGGCGTGGACTCCCGGGGAACGGACATGCCGGAACGGCCGCTGCACGCCTTTACGGATCTCTGGGATACGCCGGGCGCGATCGATCGGCCCTGGCAGCATCTTTCCTCGGCCCTCAAGGAATGGCAGCGCGCAAAACGGCAGGTGCTGCTCAGTTTTTCCAGCAGCCGCAGCCGCGCCAAATTCCTCAGGCTGGCCGAACAGGAAGGCATCGTCCCCGCCCTCCGCTATGCGCCGGATCAACGCGGCCTGTACGCGCTTGTCTCCCCTTTTCGCAACGGCGCGGATCTGATCTGGGACGACGCTCTGCTGCTGGGCGAAAAAATTCTTTACCCCAAGGCGGAGACAGCGCGCCGTACACCCTCGCGCGCCTTCAAGGGGCTGGATTCCTTCGACGATCTCAAGCCCGGCGATTTGCTGGTGCACCGGGATTACGGCGTCGGCCGCTTTGCGGGTCTCGAACACCTCACTGGCAACGGCATTGCCAACGACTTTCTGCTGCTGGACTACGCCGGGCAGGACAAACTCTATGTGCCTGTCGATCGCATGGGCCTCGTCCAGCGCTTCAAGGGCGGAGATACAGAGCCCCCGGCGCTGGATCGTCTGGGCGGCCCTTCCTGGAACGCGGGCAAGGAGAAGGCGCGCAAAGCCATTGAGAAGATTGCCGCCGATCTGGTGGAGATGTACGCCTATCGCAAGGTGGCAAAGGGCTTTCGCTATGATCCGCCGGGCGACCTCTACCATGAGTTTGAGGCGACGTTCGGCTTTGAGGAAACTCCGGATCAGACGCGCGCCATTCAGGACGTTCTGGACGATATGGACAAGCCAGAGCCCATGGATCGCCTTGTCTGCGGCGACGTGGGCTTTGGCAAAACGGAGGTGGCCCTGCGTGCGGCGTTCCGCGCCGCCTCTGAGGGGCGTCAGGTGGCCCTGCTCTGTCCCACCACGGTTCTTGCCGAACAGCACTTTCAGACCTTTCGCGCCCGCCTCTCCGGCTTTCCCGTGAATGTGGGGCTGCTGAGCCGCTTCGTCTCCCGCGCAAAGCAGAAAGAGACGCTGGCGGCCGCCGCGCGGGGAACCATTGACATTCTCATCGGAACGCACCGCCTGCTTTCAGCGGACGTACAGCTGCCGAATCTCGCGCTGCTCATTCTGGATGAGGAGCAGCGTTTCGGGGTACGGCATAAGGAAAAGCTCAAGGCACTGAAAAAAAATGTGGATGTGCTGACCCTGACGGCAACGCCCATTCCGCGCACCCTCCAGCTCTCCATGTCCGGCATCCGCGATCTCTCCGTCATCGAAACGGCCCCGCAGGAGCGCAAGCCCGTGGCGACGGCCCTGCTGCGCCGGGATACCGGGCAACTCCGGCAGATACTCCAGCGCGAACTTGCGCGCGAGGGACAGATCTTCTGGGTCTACAACCGTGTCCAGGGGCTGGAACGGGTACGCGACTACGTGCGCTCGCTCGTTCCCGACGCCCGCATCGGCATGGCACACGGCCAAATGGGGGAAGTCGAGCTGGAAGAGAACATGCACAAATTCTGGCACGGCGATCTGGATATTCTGGTGTGCACCTCCATTGTGGAGTCCGGACTGGACTTTCCCCGCGCCAACACGCTTATCGTGGATCAGGCGCAGATGTTCGGTCTCGGCCAGCTCTATCAGCTGCGCGGCCGCGTAGGCCGCAGTGACAGACAGGCCTACGCCTTCTTTGTCGTGCCCGATGAGGAACGCCTGACGCCCCTTGCCGAGGAACGCCTGCGCATCATCATGGACATGGATTATCTGGGAGCTGGCTTTCAGGTGGCGCTGGAAGATCTGCGGCTGCGCGGAGCGGGCAACATTCTCGGAGAGGTCCAGTCCGGGCATATGACCCGCGTGGGCCTCGACCTTTATCTGGAAATGCTGGAAGAAGCCGTGGCCCGCCTCAAGGGAACGCCCGCGGCGCTGGAAACGGAGACGGAACTCAACCTCGGCCTGCCCGCGCATATTCCGCAGACCTATATCGACGACGGCCGCGAACGCCTGCGCTACTATAAATCGCTGGCCTCGGCGTCCAGCGGCGCCGCGCGGGAGGAAGCGGCCCTCGCCATGCGCGACCGCTTCGGCCCCTATCCGCCGGAGGTCGCCAACTTTCTGGCCGTTCTGGACTTCAAGCAGTTTCTCCGCTCCCTGCAGGTACAGCGCGCCGACATCAGCCCCGATCACGTGCGCCTCACCTGGGCGGAAGGACAACGGGCGGCCGCGCCCGAACGCATTGTGGCGCTGGCCACGGCAACGCGCGGAGCCCGTCTGCTGCCGCCGGCGGGACTGTTCCTGCCACTGCCCGAAGGCGATGTTGGCGCTGGGCTGCGCGCCCTGCGCGAAAAACTGGAGCGCGTGCGCCTTGCGCCCGGCAACGAAGGAGCGCGGGCATGACATTCCGCCGTTTGCCGCTGCGCGCGCTCGTCCTTGCCTGCCTTCTGTCCCTGTCCGGATGCTGGGAACATCCCCTGCCTGATGGCGTCGTGGCCACAGTCAACGGCGAGGCCATCCGCCTCCGTACCGTGCAGGCGTATATGGATGCCAACACCCCAGCCCAGAAAGGCGGCCGCACGCTGTCCCCGGACATCCGCCAGGCGCGGCGCGACTACGGAGCGGCCCTTTCCGCTATCATCATCCAGACGCTGGCCATCCAGGACCTGCAACGGCGCGGCATTGGCGACGTCGAGGAACGCGCCCGGAATCTTGAGGAAAAAATCCGCGACGACTACGGCCCGGAGGCGTTTGACGCCTGTCTTGCCGAAGAAATGCCCGATCCGGCGGAATGGCGCCATCTGCTGCGCGGGGCCGTCGCTCTGCAACGGCTGGAAGAAGTGCTGCTGGAACCGGCGCTGCGCGTCAGCCGCGACGAGGTGCTGGCCTACTACGGGGAACACAAAAAGCTCTTTCACCTCCCCGATCGCTCCCGGCTCTGCTTCGCGTCCGCCCCGGACGGCGAAGCGCTGCAACGTTGGCGCGACGCCTTCGCCACCGCCAAAACGCCTGTCAGCGTCCCGGACGTTTCCTTTCACTGCACGGATGTTCCCGTCAGGGAAACCGCCGCGCTGTGGGGCAAAGACGCCGCCTCCCTCAGACCCGGGGAAAGCACCCGCCCCCGCCAGGATGCGAACGGCGGTTTCGTCAGTATCGGCCTTGTGAGGCGCATGGCGGCGGAAACGCCGCCCCCCGCGGCCGTCTATGCCCTCATTGAGGGGGAAATCCGCGGACGGAAACGCTACCCGGCCTTTGACGGCTGGCTGCGGGAGGCGCTGTCGCATTCCCGTATCGCCGTCGCGCCGCCTCTGCGCGACGAGGTGCTGGCGCCGCCCGCCGATCCCAAAGACACTGGAGAACAGGGGAAAAAACCGTAAACGGCGCTTTCCTGTCCGAGCCTGCGCCGCGGGAGCGGCTCCTTTCCGCATTGCATAGTCCGCGGTTTTGAGCTAGCTTTGCTATGCTCAACACCGCACGCGCGGTTACCGCCGCCCGGCATTTCCCCTCTTTTGAAAAGGCTTCCCGGAGGCACGTCGTGAAACACCTCTTCCTTGCCCTGCTGATGACGTTCTGCATGTTTTCCGGCGCGCAGGCCGCGCAGCTCAACAAGGTGGCCGCTGTGGTCAACGGCAAGGTCATCACCATGTACGACCTGCAGAAAAATGCCCTGCCCGATCTCATCCGGGCACGCGTCAGACCTGACGATCCCAAACAGGCCAAAGAAATGGATCGCATCCTGCGCAACACGCTGGACGGCATGATCATGGATATTCTTTTTGAACAGGAAGCCGTCCGCCTCAAGGCGACCGTCTCTGAAAGCGACGTCGACGAGGAACTGGCGACCATCATAAAGACCAACGGCCTGACAAAAGCCCAGTTTGAGCAACGTCTGGCCGGGCAGAAAATTTCTCTCAGGGAACTGCGCGACAATCTGCGCAAAAAAATCATGCGCCAGAAAATCATGGGGCAGGAAGTGGGGCGCAAGGTCGTCGTCACCAACAGGGAAATCGAAGACTACTACAGGCTCCATAAGAACGACCTGTTCCGGCGGGACGGCCTCCATATGGCGCTGCTGGTCTATCCCCGCAACGTCAACGCCGCCTCCATAGCCGCCCAGATCGCCTCCGGCGCGCTTTCCTTCCCCGCCGCCGCGCGCAAATACTCCGTCGCTCCCAACAGGGACAAGGGCGGCGACATGGGACCTGTGGAATGGGATCGCCTCAATCCCGAATGGAGCGAACGCCTGAACAGCATGAAACCCGGCGGCGTGACCGATATTTTCACCATCAACGGTTTCAAGGCGCAGGTTCAGCTTTTCCGCCCCGGCGCGACAGGCCCGGACGCGCCGCTGACCCTGGATGAGGCCCGCCCCATCATTGACAGTATTCTGCGCCGCCCCAAGGCCCTGGAACGTTTTGAGGACTATACCCGGCAGCTCCGCAACCGGGCGGTCATCGACATTCGCCTCTAGAGCGGCTTACGTTGAACATCCGACCGTCTGGCCGCGCTTTCCATGACAGGCATGGCCTTTCACGTGTACGACAGCATAACGGGGTTACCGCATGACGCTGGAAGAACTGGGCGCGCTGTTACGCGCGGAGCGCGAACGCCGCTGCCTGAACATTGAGGATGTGTCCGCCCATCTGAAAATAAGCGTGCGCAAACTGCGCGCCCTGGAAGAGGGCGACGCGTCCTCCATGCCTCTGGCCTATGCCAAGGGCTTTGTCCGCTCCTATGCGACCTATCTCGGCATGGCCGCTTCCGAAGTCGTGGAGGCCATGCAGGTGGTCAGCAGCCATCTGCCGGAAAACACGGAAGAAACCGTGCGGCCCGCGCGGCATGCGCCGCCGCAGGACACCGCTCCCCGCAAGGGAGGGAGCGGCGTTTTCGTCCGTCTGCTGCTGCTCACGACAGCCGCAGCGGCGCTGGCGGGCGGCTCCTATGCCGTCTGGAAATCCGGATTCCTCGAAACGCTGCACGGACGTCAGAACGATGTGGCACGCCCCGCGTTGCCCCTGCGGGACGAAGCGCGCCCCGCCTATGTTCCCGCACCCGCGCCTTCCGAATCCGCCGCGCCCGCGCCCGTCGCCGTACCGGCGCCGCCAGCCCCTCCGGCAACGCCGCAGGCCCCCCCGTCCGCGACGGCATCCCCGTCCCCGGCAACGCCGGAAAAAGTCGTCGTCCGCACTGGCGACGCCGCCTCCGCCGCCGCGCCGGCCGCGCGGGATGACGGCGTTCTTCCTCCGGGGCAGCACAAAATCGTCATCACAGCCACGGAGACGTGCTGGATACGCTCCACAGCCGATCGCACGGATACGCGCCAGTTCTCGCTGGGCAAAGGCGATACCTTCGCCCTGACCTTCTCGCAGCGCCTCGATCTCCGGCTGGGGAACGCGGGCGGCGTCCGCATCCGTTACGACGGCAAGGATTTCCCCACCGGAGCCAGATCAGGCCAGGCGCGCACCCTCGTCTTCCCCCCCAAAAACTGACAGGGCGATACGGCAGGCCCGCTCGCTTTTGCGTTTGCCAACGTCCGCAGGATGCCATGCTCGCCAGGATTGCCCTTCTCTCCCCGCCGTACACCACACTGACCTATGCCCTGCCGGAGGAATTCCAGGAATGTTTCTGGCGTCCCGGGCTGCGCGTCGCCGTACCGCTGGGAGGCAAGCCGGGCGCGGCCTCCCCGCTGCGCGCGGGCATGTTGCTGGAACTGGAACGGGAGGGCGATCCGCCGCCGGGCATTGTCTGCAAACCCCTTGCCTGGCCGCTGGAAAACGCCCCTCTCGTACCGCGGGAACTGCTGACGCTGGCCCAGGATCTGGCGTTGCGGCAGGGACTGAGCGCGGGGCAGGCACTGGGACACATGCTGCCACGAGGGCTGCGATCCCTCCGCGTGCGCATGCGCGTCCTGGGCGAAGAACAACGCGGCGGCGACACGCTGACGCTGCGGGAAGCGGCGTTTGCCCCTCCCGAGGAGCGCCGGCGTCTGGCCGGGGCGCTCCAGGAGGGATCGGCACGTCTGATCCCGTCGGGCGACGATCCCGCCAGCAGAGAACGCTGCCTCCTTCGTGTGGAACCGCCGTGGCCTGTCCGCCCCGCGGCAACGCGGCAACGCGAGGTGCTGGAGTATCTGCTGGAACACGGCGGCGTCTCCCGGCGGCATCTTCTGCAAAGCCTGGGCCGGAGCGCAGCCCCGGCGCTGGCAAGCCTGCTTGCCGCGGGGCATGTGGTTCTGCGGCATGACGGCGGCATGGAGGAGGACGCCGGGACGGCGTTGCTGCCGCCCGCTCCCGCCCCCTACAGCCTGAACGCGGATCAGCAACGGGCCCTTGACGATCTTGTGGCCGCCGCGGATACGGACACCGCAACGGCGCGCCTGCTTTTCGGCGTGACAGGCAGCGGCAAGACCGCCGTCTATCTGGCGCTGGTGCGGCATTGCCTCGCATGTGGCAAAAGCGTCTTCCTGCTGGCACCGGAGGTGGCGCTGGCATTGAAGCTGCACCGGGACGCGTCCTGTCTGCTCCCCGACATCCCCACCGTCCTTTCGCACGGCTACCAGACGCCCGCCCACCGCGAGGCAACCTTCAGAAGTCTGGCGGCCCGACGGACCCCCTGTCTTGTCGTGGGCACCCGATCAGCCCTGTTTCTGCCTGTGCCGAACCCCGGCTGCGTCATCCTCGATGAGGAACACGACGCCTCCTACAAACAGGATGAAGGCATGCCCTACCATGCCAAGGAAGTGGCCTGGTTCCGCATGACGCACACCGGGACGGAGAAAGGCGGCCTGTTGCTGCTGGGATCGGCGACGCCCGATATCCAGACGTTCCATGCGGCGCGACAGGGGACCCTCCCTCTGTTGCGCCTGCCGCGGCGCGTGGGCGCGCGCTCCCTGCCAGACGTGGAACTGGTTGACATTGGCGGCATGGCTCCTTCGGCGGAAGCGGAGGGGCTGCTCGCGCCGCGCTGCGAGGAAGCCCTGCGCGAAACCCTCGCCCGGGGGGAACAGGCCGTTGTCCTGCTCAACCGCCGCGGCTATGCGCCGCTGATCTACTGTCTGGACTGCAAGGCCACCCTCAAGTGCCCGCACTGCCAGATCGGCCTGACCTATCACAAGGGACGTGAACGCCTGCTCTGCCACTATTGCGGCTACAGCGCCCCCTTCCCCCTGCCCTGTCCTTCCTGCCACGGCATCAACTACCTGCCCATGGGCGAAGGGACGGAACGCCTTGCCGAGCGCCTCTCCCTTCTGGCCGGACGCCCCGTCCTCCGGCTGGACCGTGACAGTACGCGCCGCCCCGGACGCATGGAGGAAATTCTCGAAGCCTTTGCCCGGCAGGAATCGCCCATTCTTGTAGGCACGCAGATGCTCTCCAAGGGACATCACTTCCCGCTGGTGACGCTGGCCGTGGTCGCCGACGGCGATCTCGGTCTCAATCTTCCCGATTACCGGGCAGCGGAACGCTCTTTTCAACTTCTGGTACAATCCGCCGGCCGCGCTGGGCGTGGCGAACGCCCCGGCCGGGTGTTGCTGCAGACGCGCGATCCGGGGCATTATTGCTGGAAATATCTCCACAACGCCGACTATGAGGGTTTTTATGAGGAGGAAACCGCCCGGCGTAAACCCTTTGCCTATCCGCCGTTTTCCCGCCTGGCCCTGATCCGCTTTTCGCATGAGCTGAGGGACAGCGCGGGCGCGGCCGCCATCCAGCCTCTGGCGGCGATCCTGCGCCGGGAAGCCAGTGCCCGGCACGTGCGCCTGCTGGGGCCCGCCCCCGCCCCTCTCGCCGTACTGCGGGGCCGCAAACGTTATTACTGCCTCCTCAAGGGACAGGACTGGACGGCGCTTCGCCAGATCTACTTTGCCGCCCTAGCCGCGCCGGAAAGCCGGCATCTCCGTGTCTTTCTTGACTTGAATCCCGTTAGCATGCTGTAATATCTCTTATTTTTGGTCTTTCCAACGTTTTCTCCCATCTTCCCGCGGCGAGGAAAGACCGCAACCTGTCTCCCTTTCCCGGAGGAAACGTCTTGAAAGCGTCGCGTCTCGTTGTCCTGTCCTGTATTCTCTGGCTTCATGCCGCCTCATCGGCGCTGGCGGAAGGCTTTGCGCTGACGGAATGGAGCTCCCGTGGTCTTGCCCTGGCGGGCGGTCTCGTAGGCCGCGCGGACGATCCTTCCGCCATCGCCTACAACGCCGCGGGCATCACCCAGCTGCCGGGCACACATCTCATGGGCGGCTTTGCCGCCATCGCCCCCATGGGCACCGTCCGTATCACACAGAACGGCAACAGCCACACCACCCAGACAAAGCCCAACATTTGGCCCGCGCCGCACGGTTATCTTACCCACCAGCTTAACGATCGCGTCTGGCTGGGCCTCGGCGTCTTCTCCCGCTTCGGACTCGGCAACGAATACAGCGAGAACTGGGCGGGACGCTACAACGTGACGGACATCACCCTGCAGACCGTTTCCGCCGTGCCTACCGTGGCCTTCAGGGTCAACGATGTCCTCTCCCTTTCCGCCGGCGTGGAGATGATGTACGGTATGTTCAGCATGGGTTCACAGATTCCCGTCTATTCCATGACCATGCGGCAGCAACCAGACAACGAGATGGATTTGAAGGCTTCCGGCTGGGGATTCGGCGCGCAGTTCGGCGCGCATCTGCGCATGAACGACGAGTGGTCGCTCGGCCTCACCTACAAGAGCAAGGTCGCCCTCTCCGTACAGGGCGATGCCACCTTCGGCCGCCAGACCGACAACATGCTCGCCCGGGCCGGGAAGGTTCCCCCCGCCGTGGACACCGGGGCCCACGGCACCGTCATCCTGCCGGACTCCGTGTCCCTGGGCCTGAGCTACAAGCCGCTGGAGAACCTGAGCTTCGAGGCGGGCACCGTCTGGACGCGTTGGTCCGATTTCAAATCCCTGGACATCTATTTTGACAGCGGCTACGACGCCATCAGCCCTAAAAACTGGCGCGACGGCTGGAATTTCAACGCCAGCGTGGAGTACAGTCCTCTCGACTGGATGACCCTGCGCTGCGGCGTCTGGTATGAGACGCCCGTGGTGGACACCGCTTACGCCGACTTCATGATCCCCACCAACGGCCGCACCGTCATGACTCTCGGCGCGGGCTTCACATGGGATAACTGGACCCTTGATCTCGCCTACGCGCACCTCTGGATCAACTCCCTCGACTACGGCAGCACCCAGTCCGGGGGTATCCGGGGAATGCCCGCCTCCATCTCTAGCGCCAAAACCCGCGACACCGTCGCCAACATCTATTCCGCCACCATCGGTTACACCTTCTAGCCAGAGCGGAAAAAGGAGCCCGCATGACGCCGGAAATATCCCGGACACCGCCGCCGTGGCGTGAAAAGGCGCGGCGCATTGCCCGCCGCCGCCGCTGGTGCGGGGCCGCCGCATCCCTGCTGCTCTGTCTCGCCGCCCTGACGCTTGTGGACGGTCTCGTGGCGCTCATGCGATCGGGGAGCAACCGTATAGAGCTGCTTGCGGGACAGAGCGAACGCCTTTCCGGCCCGGTCGCCTCCCAAGATCCCGTTTCCGGCGACATGCGCCTGCGTCTGGAACCGGAGACGGCTCCCGTGGATTTCCGGCTGGAAGGCTTTTTCCCCAGTTACTGGTTCGGAAACGGCATGTGGCGCGGCGTTGTCGCCGCCCGCCCCGACGCCGCTCCCGGAACCTATGCCTTCTCCATCGGTTTCCGCGGCGGCGGAAGCCCCCAGAAGTACGAAATTGTCATCTGGCCCGACGCGGCCGCACGGCGGGCGGGGGCCCTCTCCCTTATTCAGGCGCATACCGGGCTGCCGCCTCTCTGGCTGGCTCCGGCGCTGGCGCTGGCGGGCGTGGCGGCCGGCCTTCTCACATGGCTGTCCGGCCGCGCGGCGGCGAATCTGCTGCGGCGGCACGGGCTGAGTGAAATCTTCCGCATCCAGACGGTAACCAACGCGCACGGCGCGTTCCATCGCCTCTGGTGCGTGGCGGACATTCCCCACGCGCCCCTGCCGGAACGTCCCAACAGGGCGACGGATGTCTGGCGCTTCCCTGTGGAACGCGCCTCCTCTCCGGAGCCTCTCGGGACGGCTGTCTTTTCCGGACGCAAGGGAGTCTGCCTTTCCCTCGATCTGCCCAGGGGCGGCCCCGCTCCGGCGCCGGGCGATGTGGTGCGCCTTGGCGGCATCCTCCCCGGTTCGCGGGCTTGAGAAAAAGCCGATCCAGGCGTACCATTCTTCCCATGATCCGCCGGCGTTATCCGCAGAGGCCGGCTTCACTCTCCGCAAAGGAACGGTTTTCCCATGTCCGAACAGTGCCCCTGTGGCAGCGGCCTTGCCTATGAGCAATGCTGCCGCCCGTACCTTGAAGGCGAAACCTGGCCGGAAACAGCCGAGGCCCTTGTACGATCCCGCTACACGGCCTACGGTTCCGGACACTTCGACTATCTGGTGGAAACGACGCATCCCGATTACCGGGACGGCGTTACCGTCGAACGTCTGGCCCAATCCGCCGAAGGCGTGCGCTGGCACCGCCTGGATATTGCCGCCACGGCCGAGAACGTGCCCGCCGGGGAAAACGGCGAGCGCTATGATACCGTCGACTTCCACGCGTTCTACGAACTGGACGGCGTCCTGCGCCAGATCGGCGAAAAAAGCTTTTTCGCCCGCGGGGACGGCAGGCTGTACTATGTGGACGGCGTCCCCCTGCGCGGCGAAACCTACTGCCGGCCGTCGCCCAAGGTGGGCCGCAACGATCCCTGCCCCTGCGGCAGCGGGAAAAAATTCAAGAAATGCTGCGGCGTCCCCGCGTAGGGAACACGCCGAGACGTCATGGCACACGCGTCTTCCATAGCCTGCATACGCCGCTTCTGCCTTGAGTGTCAGGGCGGCTCGTCCCGCGCCGTCCGGGAATGCCCCGACGGTGACTGCCGTCTGCACGCCTGGCGTCTGGCCGCCCTTGGGGCCGGCGGCAAGGATACGCTCCTGGCGGCGCGACGCGCCGTCCGAAGGTACTGTCTTCTCTGCGCCGGAGGCAGGAACGACGTTCGCCACTGCACGGCGCGCGACGGCTGTCCGCTCTGGCATTACCGCTTCGGTGTCCGCCCGCACACCTACAGGCAGGTGCGGCGGCGCTTTTTCGCTCCCCGCCCCCTCAGTCTGCTCCCCGCCGCCGTCCGGTAGCGGCTTCCCCCTCAGGAGAGGAAGCCGGGACGCACGGCCCCACAGCCAGCGCATCCCACCGACATCCGCACTGAAACAAGGAGGAACGCCCATGCCTCACAGCGTCGAATGGTCCCAGGCCTATACCGGCAGGCTCTCTCCCCATGCGGCGGCGCCCTTTGCCGCGCGCGCTCCCGAAATGGCGTGCCGCCTGCAACGCGAGTGCGCCGCCGGAACGCTCCCCTTTCTGACCTTTCCCTTTGTTCCCGCGCTGCGGGAGGCGCTGCCGCCCCTGCTGCCCCGCATCCGCGCCAGAAAACACATGCTGCTGCTGGGCATCGGCGGCTCCGCGCTGGGCGCACGCGCCATGCAGCGCGCCTTTGCGCCGGGACAGGACGGCCCCTGCCACGACGGCCCCTGCCTCTGGATTGCCGACAACGTCAGCCCCGCCATTTTTGAAAGCTGGCTTTCAACCCTGCCGCCCAGCGACACCACCGTCGTCTGCATCAGCAAATCCGGCGGCACCATCGAGACCGTGACCCAATACTTTCTGGCGCGGCGCTGGCTCCAGGAGGCCCTCGGCGCCTCCTGGACGGAACACATGCTGCTGGTGACGGATGCCGCCAAAGGTTTTCTGCGGCAGGAAGTCCGGCGGCACGGGCTGGACTCGCTGGAAGTGCCGGATCATCTCGGCGGACGCTATTCCGCCCTGTCCGCCGTCGGCCTGCTGCCCGCCGCCTTCCTGGGCATCGACTGGGAGGCGCTGCTGGACGGCGCGGCGGATGTGGCGCGCCCGCTGGTGGACGGCGCTCTTCCACTGGAGAGACACCCCGCCTTCCGCCTCGCCTGCTGGGCCAACGCCCTTGAGGCCACCCGCTACAGCCAGCTCATTTTCTTCTGCTATATCCCCCTCTGGGCCACCTACGGCCCCTGGTTCGCGCAGCTCTGGGCCGAAAGCCTCGGCAAGGACGGCAAGGGGCTGCAACCGATCCCCGCCACCGGCGTGACGGATCAGCATTCCATCAATCAGATGTTTCTGGACGGACAACGCGACAAGGGCTGCCTCCTCCTCACCTGCGCCGATGACGGCCCGGGGCGCTGCCTGCCCGATGATCTGCCCGAACCCTGGGCGTGGCTGCGCGGCAGGCCCTTTGGCGATCTGCTGACGGCCGAGGCCCTCGGGACGCGCATGGCGCTGGGAAGCAGCCAGGTGCCGCTGGTAGGCCTGCACATGGAGAACACCGGCCCCCGCGCCGCCGGAGCCATGATGGCCCTTCTGGAAGCCGCGACGCTCCTTACCGGCTGGCTCATGGATGTCAATCCTCTGGATCAGCCAGCCGTGGAGCTGGGCAAACGTCTTGCCAACGCCCGTCTCGGCGCTCCCGACTACGACGGGGAACGCGCGGATCTGGCCGCCTTCCTTTCCCGTACCCGCGACGTACAGAGCTTCTAGCCCATGCCCGCCGCCCCGTCCGCCGCGCCGACACCGGAACAGGATCTGTCCCTCAGCTATGCGCGCACGCTCTCATGGCTCTCCTTTGTCGTCATCCTGCTCACAAGCCTGGGACTCTCCTTCTTCATATCCAACTCGGCGCGGCAGACGCTGCTGACGCGGCAGGAAGACTTTGCGCACCTGCTGGCGCAAAACCTCAATCACCAGATATACCAGCGCTTCGCGCTGCCAACCCTGCTGGCCTACGGACGCATAGCCCTGCGCCAGCCCTCGCAATACAGGCGGCTGGACGAAGTGGTCGTGTCCGTCATTCACGGGCTTTCCGTCCAGCGCCTGCGGATATACGACTTCTCGCGCGTCGTCGCCTATTCCACGGACAAGGCCGAACTCGGGCGCATCGGCCTTGCCCCCGCCGCTGTTGAGGAGGTCCTGCGCGGCCGCGGCGCAAAACCGCGCATCATCGCGGCCATTCCGGACTGGCAGACCCCCTTCCACCTTCCCCTCAAACCCGGCACCTTCGTGCTGCGCGTCCTCTATCCGCTGCGCGGCGACCCGCTGCGTCCGGGGCAGGAGCCGCCCATCATGGGCGCTCTGGAACTGACGCAGGACATCACCGGCGACTATGAGCAGGTGCTGGCCTTCCAGGGCATCATCATCGTCATGTGCCTGCTGTCGTCCGTCATCATGTTCGGCCTGCTGCTCATGCTCATCCAGCGCTCGGAACGCGTCCTGGCGGAACGCATGCAGAAAAACCGCCTGCTGGAAAACGAACTGCACAGCAATGAAAAGCTCGTCAGCATGGGCCGCGTCGTCGCCAGCATCGCCCACGAAATCCGTAACCCGCTCGGCATCATCCGATCCAGCGCCGAACTGCTCCAGCGCCGCGCGGACAAGGCGGACACCGCCACGCGCCGCATCCTCGACGCCATCTATGACGAAGCCGTGCGCCTGTCACAGACTGTCAACGACTTTCTCGACTACGCCCGCCCCCGCAAGCCGAGGCAGGATCCCGTGGACGTGCAGCTTGTGCTGGATCAGGCGCTGGCCTTTCTTGAAGGGGAACTGGCGCGCGTCTCCGTGACCATCGAACGCGGGGACGCTCCCGGTTCTCCCGTATGGCCCGCGCCCATCATGGCCGAAAAAACACCTCTCTGGGTGCGCGGCGACAAAGACCTGCTCTACCGCGCCCTGTACAACATCCTGATCAACGGGCAGCAGGCGCTGGACGGGCCGGGCACGCTCTCCATCAACGCCTGGCGGGACGGCGGCACCGTTTTCGTTGCCGTGCGGGATTCCGGGCGGGGCATCGATCCCGCGCTCCTGCCCAGCCTGCTGGATCCCTTCTTTACGACCAAGGACGGCGGCACGGGACTGGGCCTGCCCATCGTCAACTCCATCATCACCAGCCACGGCGGCCGCGTTGCGCTGGACAACGCCCCGGAAGGCGGGGCCGTCGTCCACCTGTCGCTGCCCGCCGCCAACGGCGACACCCCCGCTCCCGGGCAGGAACACCCCGGAACGGAAAACAGTTGAGCGTGGCGGGGACGTTTCAGACCGCAGAGGAATTTCCGATGAGCGAACAGTCACACATTCTGATTATCGACGACGAGAAGAACTACCTTCTGGTTCTGCAGACCCTGCTGGAAGACGAGGGCTACGCCGTCACCGCCCTCAATGATCCCGAAACCGCGCTGGCCTTTCTCCATGAAAGTGAAGTCGATGTGGTCGTGACGGACATGAAGATGCCCAAGGTCAGCGGCCGCGAGGTCCTGCAACAGGTCAAGAAGAACTGGCCCCACATTCCCGTGCTGATCATGACGGCGTTCGGCTCCATTGAAAGCGCTGTGGAAGCCATGAAATACGGCGCGTTCGACTATATCACCAAACCCTTTTCCAACGACGAGCTGCTGCTCTCCGTCCATAACGCCACGGAGCTGGCGCGCGCCCACAGGCAGTACCGCCTCCTGCAGGAATCCATGGAGGAACGTTACGGCGTCCACAAGATCGTGGGCCGCAGCCACGCCATCCGCACCGTCCTCGCCATGGTGGAACGCGCCGCGCCCAGCCGCGCCACGGTGCTCATCTCCGGGGAATCCGGCACGGGCAAGGAACTTGTCGCCCGCGCCATTCACTATTCCAGCCCCCGCAAGGACAAGCCCTTCATTTCCGTCAACTGCATGGCGCTCAATCCCGGCGTCCTCGAAAGCGAACTTTTCGGCCATGAGAAAGGCAGCTTCACGGGCGCGGTGGCCATGCGCCGCGGCCGCTTTGAACAGGCCGACGGGGGAACGCTCTTTCTTGACGAGATAGCCGAGCTGACGCCGGAACTGCAGGTCAAGCTGCTGCGCGTCCTTCAGGAACGTAAGTTCGAACGGGTGGGCGGCGGCGCGGAAATAGAGATCGACATCCGCGTGGTGGCCGCCACCAACAAGGATCTTGCCGGGCTGGTGGAAAAGGGGGCTTTCCGCGACGATCTCTACTACCGCCTCAACGTCGTGCAGATTCCCCTGCCCGCCCTGCGTGAACGCCGCGAGGATATCCCCTCGCTGGTGGCGCATTTCATGGAAAAGGTCACAGCGGAAAACGACATGCCCTCCAAGACCTTCAGCACCGAAGCCCTCAACTACCTCACCGGCTACGAATGGCCCGGCAATATCCGGCAACTTGAAAACGTCGTGGAATCCTGCATGGTTCTCGTACCCGGCAACGTCATCAACGTCGACGATCTACCTGCGGAGATCCGCGACGAGGATTCCCAGTTCAAAAGCGCCGTGGATCTCCTGCCCGTACAGCTCGACCTTGCCGGCACCCTGGAAAAAATCGAGGCGGCCCTCATCCGGCGCGCCCTTGTCCGCGCCGACCTCATCCAGGTCAAGGCCGCGGAATACCTCGGCATCTCCAAGAGCCTTCTTCAATATAAACTGAAAAAGTACGGCATCACAGGGCATTAAAAAAAGCCCCCGGCAGGGCGGGCTTTCCGTCTCCATGCCGGAGAAAGGCCGCATTTCCCAATTTTTCGCGATTTATTTATATCCAGGTATTTCATTATGTTACAGAATTTGTGAAAAAAGTGCTTACACTTTTTCAGACAGACCCCTTGACCTTGCGCCCCAAAAGGGAGCATTCTCAGACCTACTCCCGCGCACGCTTCTTTTGCGAGGGAGAACCCCGCAGGAGACGCCATGAAAACCATTCCGGTGGCAGAGGCCGTAGGCACCGTGCTGTGCCACGATATCACACGCATTGAGCCGGGCGGCGAAAAAGGCCCCGTCTTCCGCAAGGGGCACATTGTCCGGGAGGAAGACATCCCCGTCCTGCTGCGCGTGGGAAAGGAGCACCTGTATGTGGCCACTCCCGGGGAAGGCATGCTGCACGAGGATGAGGCCGCCGCGCGCATAGCGCATGCTGTGGCCGGCGAAAACCTTGCCCTCTCCGCTCCGAAGGAAGGCCGCATCAACTTTCTGGCGCAATGCCAGGGCCTGCTGCGGGTGGACGTACCCGCGCTGAACCGCGTCAACGCCTTCCCCGAGGCGGCGCTGGCGACCCTGCACACCATGCAGGAAGTGCGGAAGGATCAGGCCGTAGGCGGTACGCGCATCATTCCGCTGTTCATCGAGGAAGAAAAGATTGCCGCCCTGGAAAAAGCCGTCTCCGCTCCCGTCCTTTCCGTCCTGCCCTTCCGGCCGCTGCGGGTCGGCATCGTCACCACAGGCAGCGAGGTCTTCCACGGCCGCATCACCGACGGTTTCGGGCCCGTCCTGCGCAAGAAATTCGCGGCGCTGGGCTGCACGGTGGCAGGGCAGACGATCGTGAACGACGACATCGCCATGATCAGCGCCGCCATACGGCGGTTCCTTGACGAGGGCGTCGGGATGGTGGTCTGCACGGGCGGCATGTCCGTGGACCCCGACGATCGGACGCCGGCGGCCATCCGCGCGGCGGGCGGCGTGGTGGAAAGCTACGGCGCGCCCATGTTCCCGGGGGCCATGTTCCTGCTTGCCCAGAGCGGCGGCGTCCCGCTGCTGGGTCTGCCCGGCTGCGTCATGTACCACAAGGCCAGCATCTTTGACATCATCGTTCCCCGCCTGCTGGCGGGCGTGCCCGTAAGCCGCGCGGATATTGCCGCGCTCGGGCACGGCGGTTTCTGCGGCGCCTGTCAGGAATGCCATTACCCCATGTGCGGTTTCGGCAAATACTGACTCCCCACGGAACGGCGGGCCATCCCCCCCGGGTGGGGGATTGTCCCCGGAGAAATTTTCAGCCCCAGTCTTTCTCTCGCCCCGTCGCGCACTCTGGGCGGGAGAAACCCCATCAGCTTCGGGCCGGGCATGGCGCGGATTCCGGTCCCCATCCAGGAGGTTCGCATGTTCACAAAGACGCTCATGGTCAACGGCGTTGCCCGCCAGGTGCTTGTCACCGCCGGCGACGTTCTCGCCAACGTGCTGCGCAACCAGCTCAAACTCACCAGCGTGAAGATCGGTTGCGAAAAAGGGCAGTGCGGCGCCTGCTCCATCATCCTGAACGGTAAGCTGGTCCGCAGCTGTGTCTTCAAGATGAACCGCGTTGAGGACAATGCCGAAATCACAACGCTGGAAGGTCTGGGCACGCCCGATCATCTGCATCCCCTTCAGGAAGCCTGGATTTTCCACGGCGCGGCCCAGTGCGGCTTCTGCACGCCCGGTTTCATCCTGTCCGCCAAGAACCTGCTGGATCACAACCCCAACCCCACCCGCGAGGATGTGCGCGACTGGTTCCAGAAGCACCGTAACGTCTGCCGCTGCACCGGCTACATTCCGCTGGTGGACGCCGTCATGGACGCCGCCGCCGTCATGCGCGGCGACAAGGACATTGAGGAAATCCGCTACAAGCTGCCCGCCGGCGCCAGCGCCTTTGGTTCGCGCCTGCCCCGTCCCAGCGCCGTCGCCAAGGTGACCGGCACCGCCGAATACGGGGCGGACGCCGCCGTGCGCATGCCGGCCGGAACGCTGCACCTCGCCCTGGCGCAGGCCAAGGTGTCCCACGCCATCATCCACGGTATCGACACCTCCGAAGCCGAAAAGATGCCCGGCGTATATCGCGTGCTGACGCACAAGGATGTCAAGGGCAAGAACCGCATCACCGGCCTGATCACCTTCCCGGACAACAAGGGCGACGGCTGGGATCGCCCCATTCTCAACGACGAGAAGGTGTTCCAGTACGGCGATGCCCTGGCCATCGTCTGCGCCGATACCGAATGCAACGCCCGTGCCGCCGCCGAGAAGGTGAAGTTCGATCTGGAACCGCTCCCCGAATACATGAACGCCATGGACGCCATGGCTCCGGACGCCATTGAAATCCACCCCGGCACCCCCAATATCTATTACGAACCCCACATCGAAAAGGGCGACGACACCAAACCTTTCTTTGAGGATCCCAACAACGTCGTGGTGGAAGACAGCTTCTATACCCAGCGCCAGCCGCACCTGAACATCGAACCCGACGTGGGTTACGGCTATCTGAACGACGAAGGGCAGCTCGTCATCCACTCCAAGTCCATCGGCCTGCACCTGCACGGCCTGATGATCGCCCCCGGTCTGGGCGTTGAGTTCGGCAAGGATCTGGTCATGGTGCAGAACACCACCGGCGGCACCTTCGGCTACAAGTTCAGCCCCACCATGGAAGCCCTGATCGGCGTCGCCGTTCTGGCGACGGGCCGCCCCTGTCACCTGCGCTACAACTATGAGCAGCAGCAGCAGTACACCGGCAAGCGCTCGCCCTTCTGGACGACCGTGCGCATGGCCGCCGACAAAACGACCGGCAAGATCAAGGCCATGGAAACCGACTGGACCTGCGACCACGGCCCCTATTCCGAATTTGGCGACCTGCTGACCCTGCGCGGCGCGCAGTTCATCGGCGCGGGCTACGGCATTCCGAACATCCGCGGCGACGGACGCACCGTGGCCACCAACCACGCCTGGGGCGCGGCCTTCCGCGGCTACGGCGGCCCCGAATCGGAATTCCCCTCCGAAGTGCTGATGGACGAACTGGCCGAAAAGCTGGGCATGGACCCCTTCGATCTGCGCGAAATCAACTGCTACAAGGAAGGCGACACCACGCCCACGGGGCAGAAACCCGAAGTCATCAACCTGCCCACCATGTTCAAGACCCTGCGTCCCAAGTATGAGGCCGCCAAGGCAAAGGCCAAGGCGGAATCCACCGACGCCGTCAAGCGCGGCGTAGGTCTGGCGCTCGCCGTGTACGGCGCGGGTCTGGACGGCCCGGACTCCTCCGAAGCCTGGGCGGAACTCAACCCCGACGGCTCCGTGACCATCGGCAGCTCGTGGGAAGATCACGGTCAGGGCGCCGACTCCGGCGCGCAGTGCACGGCCCACGAAGCGCTGCGTCCGCTGGGCATCCCGGTGGAAAAGATCCGCCTGGTGATGAACGACTCCAGCAAGACCCCCAATTCCGGCCCCGCTGGCGGCTCCCGTTCGCAAGTCATGACAGGCAATGCCATCCGCGTTTCCTGCGAAATGCTCATTGAGGCCATGCGCAAACCCGAAGGCGGCTTCTACACCTATGACGAAATGAAGGCCGCGGGCCGCGACGTGCGCCAGAACGGCAAATGGACCGCCCCCGCCAAAGACTGCGGCAAGAACTGCCAGGGCGAACCCTTCTGCTGCTACATGTACGGTCTTTTCATGGCCGAAGTGGCCGTGGACGTGGCCACGGGCAAGACGACCGTGGAAAAGATGACCATGGTTGCCGACATCGGCAAGGTGGTCAACTCCCTGCTGACGGACGGCCAGCTCTACGGCGGCATCGCCCAGGGCGTCGGCCTGGCGCTCAGCGAAGACTACGAGGACATCAAGAAACACAGCACCATGGCGGGAGCCGGCATTCCCTACATCAAGGATATTCCGGACAATATTGAGCTCATCTACGTGCAGACGCCGCGCCCCGACGGCCCCTTCGGCGCATCCGGCACCGGCGAAATCCCGTTGTGCGGCCCGCACCCGGCCATCATCAACGCCATTTACAACGCCTGCGGCGCGCGTGTGACCCATCTTCCCGCCTATCCTGAAAAGGTGCTGGCGGCCATGAGGAAATAGCCGCCCCGCGCAGCGACACAACAGAACAGGGGAGCATCCGTTGGGGTGCTCCCCTTTGCCATATATACCGTCTTTCGGCGAAAAAAGGCCTTTTACGGGTTGACGGAGGCGGGTTCCGGCGGCATACAGTGCTCCTTGAGAAGACATTGTCGAGGAATTTTTTGCCCAGACAGGATTTCACCGGCCTTGCCGCCGTGCCAGAAATATCTTTCAAAGGAAGTTGTGATGCGCAGCCTGCTCTCGGAGCTTGTGGCACGTCTGACCGCCGGAGAGGCGGTCGCCACGGCGACCATTGTCTATCAGGACGGTTCCGCGCCGCGCGGGGCGGGTTCAAAACTGCTTGCCAGCGAAAAGGGGCTGCTGTACGGCACGACCGGCGGCGGACTGGCCGAAGCCAGAGCCATCGAGGCCTGTGCGCGCAGTCTGCGCGACGGCCGGGCCACCGAACTGGACTTTCTCATGGACGGAGAACTCGCCGCCAATGCGGAAATGATTTGCGGCGGACGGGTTCGCCTGCTGATAGAACCTTTTCTGCCGGGCAAGGCCCCTCTTGCGCTTTTGCAACAGGCGGCGCGGGATGAACGCCGCGGCGGCTGCGTGGCGCTGCGCCCCTTTCCTCCCGACGGCGACGATCAATGGAGCCTGCTGACGCCGGACGGCCGCCTGCTGGGCGCGCCACTGGATCTCAGCGGGGAGGAACGGGCCGCCCTGCGGGAAAAAACGGAAGCCGAAGTGCTTTCCGCTGGGGGAAAAACCCTTTTTGCCGAACCGTATTGCCCGGCCCGGCGGCTGATCATTGCCGGAGGCGGGCATGTCTCGCGCCCCACGGTCACCGTTGGCGCACTGGCGGGTTTCGATGTGCATGTTCTGGATGACAGAGCCGAATACGCTCGGCCGGAACGCTTTCCGGAGGCCACCTCGACGCGGGTTGTGCCCGGCTTTCTCCATTGCTTTGACGATCTTGCTCCCGGCCCCCGGGACTACATCGTCATTGTGACGCGCGGGCACCGGCATGACGGCACGGCGCTGGAACAGGCGCTGCGCACAGAGGCCGATTATATCGGAATGATTGGCAGCAGCCGCAAAAAGGAACAGGTATTTCAGCATCTACGGGAAAAAGGCGTTTCCCGGACGGAACTCGACCGCGTTTTCTCGCCCATCGGCCTTGCCATCGGCGCGGAAACGCCGGAAGAAATCGCCGTCAGCATCATTGCGCAGTGCATTGCCCACCGGCGGGGCACTCCGTGCGAACGCTAGCCCTGATTCTGGCCGCGGGATTTTCCACCCGCATGGGCGCATTCAAACCCCTGCTGCCCCTTCCGGAGGCGGATGGGGGAACCTGCCCCGCGCTGGAGTTCCTGTGCCGCACCTATGCGGAACGCCATGTTCCCGTCCTGGTGGTTTCCGGTTTCCGGGGCGACGAGGTCGATGCGGTCGCCCGCGCCTGCGGCGCGCGCGGTGTGCGCAATCCGCACCCCGAAAACGGCATGTTCTCTTCCGTGCGGACGGGACTCGCGGCCCTCCCGGAAGAGGTAGACGCCGTCTTTGTCCACCCCGTGGACATTCCTCTCGTGCGTCCCATGACGGTGCAGCGTCTTCTGGATGCCGCCGTGGAGACGGACGCCGTTCTCCTGCCCTCCTTTGCCGGAAACGAGGGGCATCCGCCGCTGATTCCCCGGCGGTACGCGCGCCGGATTCTGGCATGGCAGGGACAGGGCGGCCTGCGCGGCGCGCTGGAAGGGCTGCCGCAACGCGCCGTCCCCGTGGCGGACGCGCTCTGCCTGCCGGATATGGACACACAGGCGGACTATGCCGCGCTGCGGCAGGCCGCCCCGCGCCGCCATCTGCTCTCGCCCGCCGAAGCGGAAATCATGCTGGATATTGAGGGACTCCCGCCGCGCGGACAACGCCATTGCCGGGCCGTGGGGGCCGTCGCGGCGGCGCTTGCCCGGGCGCTCACCGCCGCGCGGGCCGCCAAAGGCGAACCGCCGGTGGATGCGGAGGAAGCGCTTGTGGGGGGACTTCTCCACGACATCCGCAAAGGGCACCCGGAACACGAGGCGGCGGCGGGGCGTCTCCTGCGGCACTACGGCATGGAGAGGCTCGCCTGGCTGGTGGAATCGCACAGGGATCTCCCTCTCCCCGACGGGATGCCGCTGAGCGCGCGCGAACTGGTTTTTCTGGCGGACAAAGTTGTCTGCGGCGCATGGGTTCTGCCGCTGGAACGGCGTTTTCAGCAGAAACTCGATCAATTCCGTGGAGACGCCGAAGCCTGCGCGGCCATTGAGGGCCGCCGGGAACGGGCCGCCCGTCTGGCCGCGCGCTTTGCCGCCGAAGCGCATGTCCGCGCCGAGACAGTGGCGCTGACGGCCGCTCCCCCCTGGGACGAACGCGAACGCGCGGGATCCTGACATGGCGCTCTACCTTCTCCGCCACGGGGCCTTGCCCCCCAATCCACGGCGGCGTTTTGTGGGCCAGCGCGATCTGCCCCTGACGCCGCGCGGGCGGCGGCAAATCGCCTTCTGGGCGGACATGCTGGCGCGGACGCCCCTGAAACGCATTCTCTGTTCCTCCCTGCAACGCGGCCGGGACACGGCCCGCATCATCGGAAGCCGTCATCCGCGAACGCCCGTCATCCCCTCGGACGCCTTCCGGGAGATCCATCTCGGCCATTGGGAAGGACTGACGCCCGCAGAGGTGGAGGAGCGTTTTCCCGGCGCCTATGCGGCGCGCGGCCGTTGTCTGGCCGATTATTGCCCGCACGGCGGCGAATCCTTCCGTATGCTGGCCCGGCGCGTGCTTCCCGCCCTGCGCGATGCCCTGTGGGACGCCCTATCGCCGGATGCGGAGGAACATGTTCTGCTGGCGGCGCACGGCGGCGTCATCCGCGTTATTCTGGCCTATGCGCTGGCGATCCCGCTGGAACGCCTGCTGGATATTCCTCAGCCCTATGCCGCCTGCACACGCCTTGAGCCAGGATCGGATTTCTTCGATGCGCTGCCGGGCTTCCTCAACGGCGCGGACCTTCCGTGATCGCTGTGGCGCTGGCCTGCGGCGGACTTTTCCTGGCCTCCTTTCTGGCGGCGACGCTGCTGCCCGCCCAGTCGGAACTGACGCTGGCCGCGCTGCTGATGCGCGAGGCCGCGCCCGTCTGGCTTCTGCTGGCGGTCGCCACCGCGGGCAATACGGCGGGCTCCAGCGTCAACTGGCTGCTGGGCCGGAGCCTGGCGCGCTTTCAGGGGCGGCGCTGGTTCCCGGCGTCCGCCGCCGCGCTGGCGCGGGCGGAACGCTGGTACCGCCGTTACGGGCGCTGGTCGCTGCTGCTCAGCTGGGCTCCCGTCGTCGGCGATCCGCTGACGCTGGCGGCGGGCGTCCTGCGCGAACCCTTCCCGTCGTTTGTGCTCATGACGCTGGCCGCGAAACTGGGACGGTATCTTGTGGTGGCGGCCGCCACCCTCGCATGGACAGGCGGCCCCTAGAACGGAAATTCTGATCAAGGAGCGGACCATGCTGCTACGCCTGCTACTGGCGCTTGCGCTGCTTTTGGGTATGGGCATTCCCGCCGGAGCGGCGGACGCCGCCTTCCGTCTGGCGACGGCGAGTTCTCCTGACAGGGATGTCTGGAACGAGGGCTTCAGCATCCTTTTCACCGTCGACGAGAAACAATGCCGCGCCACCTATGGCAAGGACTGGCTGGCGCGTTGCGCCGCCCCCGCGCCGGGGGTGGCCGGGCGCACCGTGGACAGCGTCGCGATGCGGCCCGCTGTGCCGGGCGTCTGGCGCTGGCAGACGCCGCACCTCCTGCGCTTCCATCCGGAAACAGCCCTGAAACCGGCCACACGCTATGACATCTCTCTGGCCGATCTGCCGCTGCCGGATGCCATGCGCCTCCGCACGGCACAGCTCGCCTATACGACCAGTCCGCAGGCGGTGCGTATCGGCAAGGAAACGTTCTGGACGGACCCCTCCGCCGGGGGACGCCATGCCGTTTCCGTGCCGCTGCATTTCATCTGGCCCGCGAATCCAGCACAGGTGGAGGCGGGGCTACGCGTGGCCTCCGCCACGCCGGGCAGCGGCCTGCGCTTTGATCGCCCCCGCGTCATCTGGAATGAAAACCGGGATGAGGCACTGGTGACGGCCGCCGTCGCCGCGCTGCCCGAAAACAACGCGCGGGGGCGCATCACGCTGCACGGCCTGTCCGCCTTTACCGCCGGCAGCGACGGTACCCGCACGCTCCTCAGGCAAAAACCCGCGGAAAGCCGTTTTGCCGTCACCGGCAGCGCCCGCCTGTTCGACATCAAATCCGTGGACATCTCCAGCGCCTATGACAGGGATCTGAATCGCGTCATGCGGCTGGAAATCCATACCAGCCTGCGCGTCCGACCCTCCGAGGTCCTGCGCCGCCTCAGCGCCGTACAGCTGCCCGCCAGGGCCACGCCGGGAGCGGGAAAGGACACCGACTGGACGGCCATGCCCGCCATCAGCCCCGAAGACCGCGAACGGGGAACGCCCCTTGCGCCCGTACCGCTGGAAAACAGCGACGTTGAAAGCGACCGCCTGACGTTTCTCCTTCCCGCCGAAGAGGGTCGCTCTGTGCTGATCGAGCTGCAACAGGGGCTGACGGCGGCCAACGGGCTGACGCTGGCCGAAACCCGGCGTTTTCTGCTGCGCGCGCCCAGCTTCGAGCCCTCGGTAGGCCTGTTGCAGCCCGGAAACCTCCTCTCCCTCAGCGGCGACAGGAAGCTGGATCTGCATACCGTCGGCATACGTCGCCTGGAATGGCGCGCCTACCGCATTCGCGAACCCTTTCTCGCCCTGCTGGCCCAGCGCATCGACGGTCCCCATCTCGAATCCTGGGGAACGGAGTACGAACAGATGGGAACGATGACCAGCGGCGTCGTTTCCCTGCCCGCCCCCGCGACGCCGGGCGGCGCGGTCTTCCATGTGTTCAACCTCTCGACGCTGCTCCGGGACGGCAACAAACCCCAATCCGGCCTTTTCGCCCTGCGCATCGACGGTTTTGACGCCGATGGCAGACAGCGGGCCCATCTGGAACGCCTGCTGCTGGCAACGGATATGGGCATGATCGTCAAAACGGCCGCCGACGGCAGCCGGACGGTCTTCATCCAGCACCTCGGTACGGGCGCCCCCGTCGAGGGGGCGGAAGTCCGCCTGCTGGGCGCCAACGGCAACGCCGTCCTGACGGAAACCACCGACGAGCGGGGCCGCGCGCTTCTGCCCGCGATGGAAGGGCTGACGCGGGACAGAGCTCCCACGGCCATTGCGGCGCAATCCGCCAACGGGCGGGATCTTGCCTGGATTTCCCTCCGGGATACGGCGCGCACGGCCGGCTACGGCGACGTTCCCATTGCCGGGCGGCACATACACCCCGACGGTATGCTGGCTTCCGTCTTCAGCCAGAGGGGCATCTACCGCCCGGGAGAGACCCTCCATTTCGGGTGCATCCTGCGCGGGGCCGACGGTACGCCGCCGCCCGAAGGCGTGCCGCTGGAGCTGGAATTGACGGATCCCCGCGCGACAACCGTCCTACGCCGGACGCTGACGGCCGGCGCGGACGGGCTCGCCGTTCTCGAATGGGCCAGCCCTGCGGACGCCGCCACGGGATCCTACCGCCTTTCCGTGCGCCTTGCGGGCGATACCACGCGCCTTCTGGGCGATACCGCCGTCCGCGTGGAGGAATTCCAGCCGGACACCCTGAGCGTCAAGGCGACGTTTTCCCCGGACGCGCCGCGCGGCTGGTTCCGCACAGGAACCGGCGCGATGCCCTCGGCCAGCGTCCGTCTGGACAACCTCTACGGTCAGCCCGCCGCCGGACACCGCGTCAGCGCCACCTTCCAGACAGGCGAAAGCGCCTTCCGCTTTGAGGAATACGGCGACTATACCTTCTATAACGCCGCCCCCTTCCGGGGAGAAAACGCCTCCCTGCGCATGAACGACGCGACGACGGACGAAAACGGGGCCGCGCTGCTACCGCTGCCGCTGGGACGCCTCCTGCCGGGAACCTTCAGGGGGACCGTCCATCTGGAAGGTTTCGAGCCCTCCGGCGGGCGCGCCGTAAGCCGCGCCCTGAGCGCGCTGTTCTCGCCGCGGGAACTGGCGCTGGGCTGGAAACCCGAAGGCGGCGTCACCAATCTTGACTATGTTCCCCGGCATGCCACGGGATCGCTGCGCCTGCTGGCCGTCAACAACGAACTCCAGCCTGTGGCCCTTGAGAACGTGTCTCTCGTACTTTCCGAACGCCGCTATGTCACCTCGCTGGTGTCCGATGCGCAGGGACGCTACCGCTATGACGCCACGCCTGTGGAAACGGAAGTGACGCGTGGCGAGGCGGCCATCGGCCCCGACGGCCTTCTCTGGCCCCTTCCCACGGACACGCCCGGCGATTATCTTGTCTCCGTCCGCGATGCCTCGGGAACCCTGCTGGCGCGCATTCCCTTCAGCGTTGCCGGAGAACGCCTTCTTCCCCCGGAAGAGCTCGATACGGCATCGCTGGCGCGCGGCAACCTGCGCCTCGTGCTGGAGAAGAAACACTACGCGCCGGGCGAGACCGTCAGGATGCGCCTTTCCGCGCCGTTTGACGGCTCCGGACTCATCACCATTGAAAGGGATCGCGTGCTGGCGCATACGTGGTTCACGGCCAAAGCCGGGGAAAGCGTGCAGGAACTGCGCCTGCCCGACGGCTTTGAGGGCACGGGCTACGTCACTGTCTCCTTCGTGCGCGGCCCGCAATCCGACGCCATCCACATGCAACCCCATGTCTGCGCCGCTGCGCCCTTTACGGCCGGTCTGGAACAGCGGGACATGGGGCTGCGGCTGGAAGTGCCCGCCACAGTCCGCCCCGGAGAGGAGCTGCGCCCGCGAATCACCGCCCGGACGCCCGGACGCGCCATCGTCTTTGCCGTGGATGAAGGCCTTCTCCAGCTGACCGGCTTCCAGACGCCCCATCCTCTGGAAGATATTCTTCTGGATCGCGCCCTGGATGTGCGCACAAGCCAGACGCTCGATCTGCTCATGCCCGATCATGCCCGCCTGCTGGGCCGCATTCCCGCGTTTGGGGGCGGTACCGGTTTCGGGGCCCGCTTCCTCAACCCTTTCCAGCGTCGCGGCGAAGCCCCCTTCGCCGTCTGGCTGGACCCTGTGGACGTCGGCCCTGAAGGCAGGGAACTCTCCATACGCGTTCCCGAATCCTTTACCGGCAAGGTGCGCCTCATGGCCGTGGGCTGCGCCGCGCCGGACGCGCCCGCGGTCACGGCGGGCCATACCGAAGCCTTTGCCGAAGTCCGCGGCACGGCCATTATCAAACCCCTTCTGCCTGTGGCGGTCGCTCCCGGCGATACGTTCGAAGGCGCGCTGGTCATCGCCAACACCGTGCCCGGCAGTGGTCCCGAAGCGCGGGCGCGTCTTGACCTGACCTTCGGCCCGGGTCTGGAAGCGCGCGACGCGCCCGCACAGCGGACCTTCGTCATCCCGGAAAACGGAGAAACCGCCGTTCCGCTGCCGCTGCGGGCTCTCGACGTTCCAGGCATAAGCGCCATCACCGCCACCGTCACCCTGGGAGACGCCCCCCCCGTGCGGCGCACCGTGGAGGTTTCCATACGCCCGGCCACGCCGCGCACGCTCACCATTTCGGAAGCCGTCGTGGACGAACGGCGCGACATCACTGTGCCCTCGGAGCTTTACCCCTGGCAGGCCGTCACCCGCGCCACGCTCGCCACAGGCTCCCTGCCGGCGCTGCGCGCCGTTTTTGCCCGGCTGAACGCCACTCCCTACGATGGCGCGGAACAGCGTATCAGTCAGGCATTTCCCCATGTGGCCCTCAGTGTCGCGCCGCCGGAACTGCGGGAGCTTGTCCTTCCGCGGCCCCCGAAGGATCCCGGAGAAGGCATTGAGGATGCCGCACGCCGCCGTAGCGACGCCGCCATTCAGGGAATCCGGCGCTGTTTCAGGCCCGGCGATGGCGTCAGCTTCTGGCCCGGCGGAAAGAGCGACGACTTCCTCACCGCCTATGCCGCCGACTTCCTGCTGACCTTGCGTGAAAACGGCGGCATCGCCCCCGAACCCCTGACGCGCACCCTGCTCGACGACCTGCAACGGCTGGCCGTCCGCCCGCCCACGTCGCCCCATGATGCCCGCGTCAAGCTCTACGCCGTCTGGATCCTGCTGCGCGACGGCCGCATCATGACGCAGGAGGTCCACGAGCTGGAACGCTGGTGCCGAGTCCACCTTGCCGGGTGGGAACGCGACACCGCCGCAACCCTGCTGGCCGGCAGTCTGGCCATGCTCCGGCTGGATCGGCAGGCGCGGGATCTTCTGCCGCCACACATGGCCGCGCCCGCCAGCGACGCCCTCTTTTCCCCGGCCGTCCTGCACGGTCTCCATGCTCTTGTCCTGTCCCGCCACTTCCCCGAACGCCGCGTGGATATCCCCGTGGACACGCTTGTCCGCTATGCCGCCGCCGATGCCAGCGCGCTTGAGCTGGCCTTCCTTGCGCGCGGCCTACTGGCCATGGGCGCGACGCCGACGCCCCTCCCTCCTGATACCCGGCTGATCTGCACGAAAACCGCCCCCGGATTTCCTCCTCCGGAGGCCCAGGCCCTTGCCGTGGGAGCCGCGCTGACTCTTGACGCTCCCGGCTGCACACACTTTGAGACCACCGCCCCCGGTGGCGAAGGCTGGCGGCTGCAGGTGCTGACGGACGGCTATCCCCGTACCCCCCTGCCGGAAAAGGCCCACGGGCTGGAGATCCGCCGCCGTTTCCTCAACGAGCGCGGCGAGACCGTTCTTTCCGCGCCCGCCGGCGCGCTGCTGACCGTGGAGATCAGCCTTCGAGGCGACGCCGCGACGCGGGAACATATCGCCGTCGTGGATCTCCTGCCCGGCGGACTGGAAGCCCTCCCCGAAAACAACAACGCCCTGCCGCAGGGGGCGGGGCTTCTGTACCGGCAGCGCCGGGAGGACCGGCTCCTCTTGTTTGTCAACGCCACCCCGGAACCCGCTGTTTACCGCCATCGGGTCCGCGCCGCCACCCGGGGCAGCTTCACCCTGCCGCCCGTCACGGCGGAAGCCATACATGATCCCGCTACCCGCGCCGCCGCCGACGGTGGACGCTTTGTGGTGGAGTAGGGCGGTGCCGCTGGCGGCCGCAAGCGTCTCCGCGCTCCTTTACGGCCTTCTGTGCCTCTGGCTCTGGCTGTATCTGACGCCCTGCCCGCCGCCGCTGGAAGGCGTGCCCTTTTCCCGTCTGATAACGGATCGCCAGGGCGGTATCCTGCGGCTTTCCCTGGCGGCGGATCAGAAATACCGTCTACGCCTGCGCCTTGACGGCATCCCTCCCGATGCCGTGGGCACCGTGCTGCGCTATGAGGATCGGTATTTCCGCTTCCATCCCGGCGTCAACCCTCTGGCCCTGGGGCGCGCGGCCCTGAGCATGCTCAGCGGCGGGCGGCGCATGGGCGGCTCGACCCTCACCATGCAGACGGCGCGGCTCATCTGGCGTCTGGAAACCGCATCGCCGGGCGGCAAGCTGCGCCAGATGCTGCTGGCCCTGCTGCTGGAATACCATTGGAGCAAGGACGCCATTCTGGAGGCCTATTTCAACCTTGCGCCCTATGGCGGCAACGTGGAAGGGCTGGAAGCGGCGGCGCGCATCTACTTTCACAAAACGGCGAGCCAGTTGACGCCGGAGGAAACGCTGGCACTGACGCCGGTTCCCCAGCATCCGGCACGGCGCAGGCCGGGCACGGACAATCCGGAATTTCTCGCCGCCGTCCGCCGCCTGCGGCACCACTGGTATGGCGACGCCAGCGCCGCGCCCCTGCGGGTGCATACGCCCGCCGAACTCCCCTTCAAGGCCCCGCACGTCTGCGCGGCGCTGCTGTCCCGGCCCGGCCCGGACATTATGGAGACGACCCTTGATCCGGCGGCGCAGCGCACGGTGGAACAGGCGCTGCGGCGCTTTACGGAAGAGTACGCCGCCTATGGCCTGACCAATGCCGCCGCCCTGCTGCTGCACTGGCCCAGCATGGAAATACGGGCGCTGGCGGGATCGGCGGATTTCCATAACTCCGGCATCGGCGGCCAGATAGACGGTACGCGGGCGCGCCGCTCTCCCGGCTCGACGCTCAAGCCCTTCATCTATGCGCTGGCACTGGATCAGGGGCTCATACACCCGCGCACGCTGCTGCTGGATACGCCCCGCAGCTTCTCCGGCTACGATCCGGAAAACTTCGACGGCGGCTTTCGCGGCCCCATCGCGGCGGCCGACGCCCTGCGCGCCAGCCGCAACGTTCCCGCGCTGGCGCTGGCCGCGCGCCTTGCCCAGCCAGGCCTCTACGGCTTTCTGCGCTCCGCCGGCGTCGCCTTCACCGGGAGCCATGAGCATTACGGGCTGAGTCTGGTTCTTGGCGGCGCGGAAACGACCATGCGCGAACTGGTACGCCTTTATGCCATGCTGGCCAACCAGGGGGTCCTGCGTTCTTTGCGGCTTCTGCGCAACGACGCCGGGGAGGAGCCGCGCCCGCTCCTCTCTCCCGAAGCGGCGCTGGTGACGCTGTCCATGCTGGAGGATCCCAGCGTCCATGTCGTTTCCCGGCAGGGACGCCGTTTGCCGCTGCGCCTCAAGACAGGCACGTCCAACGGTTTCCGGGACGCCTGGGCCGTGGGGGTTTTCGGCCCCTGTGTACTGGCCGTCTGGGTGGGGAATTTCGACAACAGCGCCAATCCGCTTCTTGTGGGTGGGCGCGTGGCGGCGCCCCTGCTGCGGCGCATCGCCACCGCCCTTGCCGCCCCGGAACACATGGACGACCCCCTGCAACTGCCCATCCCCGGCCTGAACGCCATCCGCCTGCCGGTCTGTGCCGCTACAGGCGATGTCGATACGTCCCTCTGTGCCGACACCGTGGAGACATGGTTCATTCCCGGCGTCTCGCCCATCCGTCCCACAGGCATCTACCGCCCCGTTCTCATCGATACGCGCACCGGCCTACGCGCCTGCTCTCCGGAAGATCCCCATGTGGAAAGGCGCGTTCAGGAATTCTGGCCCAGCGAACTTGCCGCCATGTTCGCCGCGGCGGGCCTTGCCAAAACGCCCCCGCCGCCTCTTGATCCGCGCTGCCGCCCCGAAGGTCCCCTTCCCGGCGCGCCTCCGATCATCCTGCGCCCCAAAACCGGCCTGATCCATCATCTGCGCCCGCAGGCTCCCCGGCGGGCCCTGATCCTTCTGGGCCATGCCGATGCGGGCGTCCGCACGCTCTACTGGTTTGCCGACGGGCGCTTTCTCGGCAAAAGCGCCCCCGGCGAACCCCTTGTCTGGAACGCCGATCCCGGATCTCCGCTTCTCCGCCTTGTGGATGACGCCGGACGGGCCAGCACCCGCCGGATTGTCATTCAGACGCTGCCGCAACACCCATAGCGACTGTCGCAAACGCGCCCGGCCCGCCCCGCAGTCTGGACGTGGCCCCTTGACGCACCGACGGAACAGACGGATGAACAAAAAGAACGGCGAGTGATAAGCACTCACCCGCCGCTCACGTGGGGGACACGTCCCCATGATAGGGAATCACAAGTTTGCGCCCCGGTTGGAGCCACACCTCCTACCGGGGCCGAACCTTTTCCACGGAACCGCCGGCCGGGAAGGGCCGGGGCGGCTCACACCAGACGCTCGTGCTTGAGGCTGTCGCCACGGCACATGAAGTGGATTTGCTCCGCAATATTGGCGGAACGCCGCCATATGCGCGTCAGGGAACGGACAATGAGCATGGCGTGTATCGCCGCGCGCGGGTCCGCCGCCCTCCCGTCCTCGCCGGGCAGGGGCATCAGTGCCTGGAGCAGGGCCACTTCCGCCTGAAGAGCCTCGTCCTCACTGGCGCGAAGGTCGCGGGCCGACCCGGCGTCCTCCTCGCGGAACGCGCCGGAAGCCTGGGCAAAGGCCGCGCGCGACTGGGCGAACATGGCCCGCAGGCGGCGCATGTCTTCCTCCCGCAGGGGCAGTTCATGCAGCAACAGCACCCGTTCGGCAATGGCCGCCGCCTCGTCGCCGATGCGTTCCAGATCGACAACCATGCGCAACGCGGCCACCACAAAGCGCAGATCGCCGGCCACGGGCTGCAGGCGCGCCATGACGCAGAGGCAGAGTTCGTCTATCTCATTTTCCAGATCGTCAATGACGGCGTCCCCCTCCTGTATGGCCAGCGCGCGGGCGGCGTCGTCCAGCGCCAGCGCCTTGCCGCTCTCGTCCAGGGCTATGCCCACATGGGCGAACATGACGAGCAGGCGTGTGCGCAGGGTCGCCAGCATCCGCCGCGAGGCATCCTCACAAAAAACGCATTCCATTAGCCGAACCTGCCTGTGATATAGTCCTCTGTCTGCTTCCGGGCGGGACGGGTAAAGATGACGTCCGTCCCGCCATGCTCAATGAGCCTACCCATATAAAAGAATGCGGTCTCATCGGAAATACGCGCGGCCTGCTGCATACTGTGTGTCACAATGACGATGGTCAGGCCGATTTTCAGCTCCATGACGCTTTCCTCCACGCGGCGGGTGGCGATGGGATCCAGCGCGCTGGCGGGTTCGTCCATCAACAGCACCTCCGGCTCGACGGCCAGCGCCCGGGCGATGCACAACCGCTGCTGCTGTCCGCCGGAAAGCCCCAGGGCCGAGGAATGCAGGCGATCCCTGACCTCCTTGAACAGCGCGGCACGGATCAGGGCGGTTTCCACCCGTTCGGCAATGGCGTTCTCATCCTTCATACCGTTGACGCGCAGCCCGTAGGCGACGTTCTCAAAAATACTCTTGGGAAAGGGGTTGGGTTTCTGGAACACCATGCCCACCCGCCGCCGCAGCGACGCCACATGGGCCGTTGGCGCGTTGATATCCTCCCCATCCAGCTCGATCACGCCCTCCACACGGGCATGGGGCACCAGATCGTTCATGCGGTTCAGGCACCGTAAAAAGGTCGACTTGCCGCAGCCCGACGGCCCGATAAGCGCCGTGATCCTGCCGCTTTCAAAAGAGAGACTCACATCGTGCAGGGCCTTGTAATCGCCGTAAAAGACGCTTACGTCCCGCGCTGTCATCGTACCGCTCATTCCTCCTCCACTCCCTCAGGGCCGGGGAGCGCCCTCGCCGGAGAGGCGTCCTCCGCCGCGCGCGCCGCCGCAAGGGTAAAGACGATGGCCGTATGGCCGTCGCGGGCGGGACTCTCCGCCCAGATACGGCCGCCATGCCGTTCCACCGCATGTTTGCAGATGGCCAGCCCCAGCCCCGTGCTTTGCTGGCCGCGATGCCCTTCCACCCGGTAAAACCGCTCAAAAACGCGTTCCAGATGATCGGGGGCGATGCCCGGGCCGTCGTCGGCCACACGGACAAGCACACGCTCCCCCTCCCGGCGCGCCCACACGCGCACCGTACCGTTCTCCGGGGAAAAACGGTACGCGTTCTCAAAAATGTTCCGAAGCACCATGCACAGCGTCTCCTCATGCGCCATGACCTCCAGCGCCTCAGGAATGTCCGCCGCCAGCGTCGCATGGCGGCGGGAACACAGATCCGCGCAGAGCGACTGGGCCTGCATGACGGCGTCTTCCAGCGAAACGGGCGCAAGCCGCAACATGCCGTCCTCGTTCTCAAGACGCGCCAGCGCCAGCAGGTCCTGTATCATGGCGGAAAGATAGCTGCCATGCTTGTGGATAATCGCCGCAAAATGGCGGCATTTCGCGATGTCCTCCACCTCGGTCAGGGTTTCCGCGCAGCCCTGTATGGCCGTCAGCGGCGTGCGCAGCTCATGCGAGACATTGGCGACAAAATCCCGGCGCACCCGCTCCAGGCGCATAAGCTCGGTGATGTCATGGAAGACCGCCACCACGCCCACGCGCGCATCCACCTCGTCGGCCCGCGCCAACCGCACGGAAAAATTCCGGCCGGACGGCAGCTCCAGCTGCACATGCATGATCGTCTGGGTATCGGGGGCGGCATCCTCCAGCAGGGTCTCCACCGCGCGCTGCAGGGCGGGGGCGGGAATGCAGCCGATGAGCGGCCGCCCCAGGGATAGCCCCACCTCGGGAAAAACGCGCTCCAGCGCGCGATTGCTCCGGCGGACATGCCCCCACCTGTCAAGAACCAGCACGCCGTCCCCCATGATGGTCAGCACGCTTTCCAGCTGGGCGGCCTGATCCGCGGCATGGGCGATCTGCTCCTCTATGTTGCGCGCCATGCCGTTGACCGCCTCGGCCAGCGGGGCGAACTCCCCGCCCGGAACCCGCCGCAGGCGTCGATGGAAATTCCCTCTGGCAATGGCCGTCACGGCGCTTACCATGTGATCCACCGAACGGCGCAGGGCCCCGGAAATCAGGACGGCCAGCACGGCGGACAGCAGCAGCGCCGCCACGGCAAGCCGCGACAGCACGCTCAGGCGGCTGTCGATCGCATCCGTCAGCTCGGCCAGCGGCACAGCCAGACGCAGCACGGATCCGTCAGTAAGCGCATGGGCCGCATAGGCAAAGGGCTCGTTCAGGCTGCCGCTTTCCCGGACGGCATAACCGTCACCCCGGGCGCGCGCCTCCATGATTTCAGGCCGATCGTTATGATTGTCCAACTCCCGCTCGCCAAGGCGGGAACTGGATTCGGCGCGCACCGTCCCGGCGGCGTCCACCAGTGAGACACGCGCCCGTTCATGCCCCAGCAGCCGCAACAGGGCATGCACGTCCCCGCCTCCGGCGGCCCGCGCCGCATACAGGGAGGCCGCCATGCGGCATTCGCGCAACAGTTCCTCCCTGGCGGAGCCCATCTGTTTTTCTTCCAGCAGCGTCCTGGCGTGGAACAGACTCAACCACACCGACAGCAAGGACACACAAAAAATCGCCCAGAACACACGGGCACGGAACGACATCCCTCGCCTGTCCATCATGCGCATTCCCCCCCTCGCGGCGTCCGCCGGTCTCACTCGTCCCTCAGGCGGTAGCCGACACCGCGCACCGTTTCGACGGCCGTCGAGGCCGCGCCCAGTTTGGCGCGCAGACGGCGCACATGCGTGTCCACCGTGCGGGCGTACCCTTCAAAAGAATACCCCCAGACGGCATTGAGCAACTGCTCGCGCGTGCGCACCGCGCCGCCATGACGCAACAGATCCTCCAGCAGGCGAAACTCCGTGGCTGTCAGGGTCACAGGCTCGCCGTTGACGCTGGCGCGATGCCGTTCCGCATCCAGCGCGATGCCGTGGCGCAGCAGCACCGTTCCCGCGCTGGCGCGATCCCGCCGCCGCAGGACGGCCTTGACGCGCAGCATCAGCTCCCGCAGGCTGAAGGGCTTGACCACATAGTCGTCGGCTCCCAGCGTCAGCCCCACCACGCGATCCATTTCCTCGCCGCGCGCCGTCAGCAGCAGCACCGGCGCGGCCGGGCCGTCTTCCGTGGACAGGGCGCGCAACACCTCAAAGCCGTCCATGCCGGGCAACATCACATCCAGAAGGATGAGCGAGGGCTGTTCCGCGCGGGCCAGCGCCAGACCGGCGGGCCCATCTCCCGCCTCCAGCACGGCATACCCTTCCCGCTCCAGATGGTACCGCAGCAGTTCGCGTATATCGGCCTCGTCTTCCACAATAAGAATCTTCTTCCTGTCCATGCTCCCTTTCCTTGTCAGAGCGGCTGCCACTACACCCCTTCCGAACGACATGACCGGGGCGAACAGGTGACAATCGCGTGACAAAGCCCGCCGCCCCTCCTGCCGGGACGCTGTCGCCGTCTTTTCATGTCTCCGTCACACAGCCGTCACATGCCGCCGCCATAAGGGCGTTGCCAAAGGACTTTCCCTTTGGGCAACACCACAACGCCATAGCATCAGGGAGCGTATCATGAAACTCGGCATACTCTGCGCCGCCGTGGCGGCCGCCGGCCTGTCCGTGTCCGCCGTCGCGGGCGAACTGACCATCAACGGGTCCACCACGGTGCTGCCCGTGGTGCAGAAGGCCGGCGAAGCCTTCATGGCCTCGCATCCTTCCGTGCATCTGAGCATCTCCGGCGGCGGTTCCGGCAACGGCATCAAGGCGCTGCTTGAAAAACAGTGCGACATCGCCATGAGCAGCCGCGATATTCAGGAAAAGGAAAAAGCCGCCGCCGCGAAGAACGGCGTGTCGCCACAGCGCACGGCCATCGCCGTGGACGCCATCGTCCCCGTGGTGCATCCCACCAACAGGGTGGGCACGCTCACCATACGGCAGCTTGCGGGCATCTATGCGGGCGACATCAAAAACTGGAAGGAGGTCGGCGGCGACGACGCCAGAATCGTCGTCATCTCGCGCGACACGTCTTCCGGCACCTTTGAAAGCTGGCACGAACTGGTCATGAACAAGGCCCGCGTGACCCCGACCGCCCTCATGCAGGCCTCCAACGGCGCGGTCTCCCAGGCGGTCGCCTCCAACCGCAACGCCATCGGCTATCTTGGCCTCGGCTACCTCAACGCCAAAGTCAAGGGGTTGAGCGTCAACGGTGTGAGCGCCTCCGCCGAAACGGCCCTGTCCCGTCAGTGGCCCATCGCCCGCGAACTCTACATTTTCACCAACGGCGCGCCCTCCGGCGATGCCAAACTCTTTGTGGACTACCTGCTCGCCAAGGACAAGGGACAGAAGGATGTGCGCGCCGTGGGCTTCGTCCCGCTTGCCCGATAGGAACAGCACGTCGGCCAGCGGGGGAACGTTCCGGCGCTCCCCCGCGCCTCCCGAAGCCATCCCCCATCCTCACGTCACCCAAGGACAGCCGCATGCGATTGCCTAAGGAAGATTGTGTCCGCCACGTTCTGGCGGGCATCGCGGGAAGTTCCCTGCTGGCTCTGGCGGGTATTGTGTTCTTTCTCTTCATGGAAGGCCTGCCCCTGTTCGTCGCGTACTCGCCGCTGGAATTTCTGGGCGGCATGCTCTGGTACCCCACCGAGGATCCCGGCCTCTTCGGCATCTTTCCGCTGATCGTCGCCTCGCTGGCCGTCACACTGCTCTCCTCGCTGCTGGCCGTGCCGCTGGGCGTCATGACGGCCGTCTATCTCCACGAACTCGCCCCGCCGCCCGCGCGCCGCGTCATCAAGCCCTTTGTGGAGCTGCTGGCCGCGCTGCCTTCCGTGGTGCTGGGTTTCCTCGGCATGGTGGTGATCGCCCCCTTCCTTCAGGACGCCCTGGGGGCGGCATCGGGGCTGAACCTGCTCAACGCCTCACTGGTGCTGGCCGTCATGAGCGTACCGACCATCTGCTCCGTCTCGGAGGACGCGCTGCACGCCGTTCCCCGATCCCTGCGCGAGGCATCTCTGGCGCTTGGGGCCACGCGCTGGCAGACCATCCGCCGCGTCGTCGTGCCCGCCGCCCTCTCCGGCATCGGCACGGCCGTCATGCTCGGCATGTCGCGCTCCATCGGGGAAACCATGGTCGTCCTCATGGTGGCAGGCGGCGCGGCCATCCTGCCGGCGTCAATCCTTGATCCGGTACGTCCCATGCCCGCCTCCATCGCGGCGGAAATGGCGGAGGCCCCCTTTCGCGGCGAGCATTACCATGCGCTCTTTGCCATCGGTATCGTCCTCTTCCTGCTGACGCTGGCCTTCAACCTTGTGGCTTCCCGCATTTCGGAAAAGCACCGTATGGCCGGATCCTCGGGCCTGTAACCGACCTCTTTGAAAGGCGAAGACTATGCGCGCTTCCGCATCTCTGGAAACATCCCCCTCGCGCCGCCTTCGTGCGCAGACGCTCATGTTCTGGCTGCTGCGGGGAACGGCCGCCGTCAACGTGCTGGCCCTGACCGGCATCTGCCTCTTTCTCCTTGTCCAGGGTCTACCCGCGCTTTCCTGGGCATTCCTGACCGAACCTCCCCGCAACATGATGACGGAAGGCGGCATCTTTCCGTGCATCATCGGCACGGCCCTGCTGGCGCTGGGCTCACTCTGCCTTTCCTTTCCGCTGGGCGTGGCCTCGGCGGTCTACCTCCACGAATATGCGGGGCGCAGCCGTTTTGCCGCCTGGATACGTCTCGGCGTCACCAACCTTGCGGGGGTGCCGTCGGTCATCTTCGGACTTTTCGGCCTCTCCTTCTTTGTCACCTTCTGCGGCCTCGGCGTCTCCCTGCTCTCGGGCATCCTCACCTTGACGGTCCTGACCCTGCCCGTCATCATCAGCACGGCGGAAGAGGCCCTCCGCTCCGTACCGGACGCCTACCGCGAGGCATCCCTCGCGCTGGGGGCCTCCCCCTCGCAGACCATCGCCCGCACCGTCCTGCCCTGCGCCCTGCCCGGCATACTGACGGGAGCCATTCTCGCCGTGGCCCGCGCCGCCGGGGAAACCGCCGCCGTCATGTTCACGGCGACCGTGTTCTTTACCCCAAGACTGCCCGATTCCCCGCTGAGTCCTGTCATGGCCCTGCCCTATCATATGTACGTGCTTGCCACGGCGGGGACGGAAATAGAGAAGACCCGCCCCCTTCAGTACGGGACGGGGCTTGTCCTCATCGCGCTGGTTCTCGGTATCAATCTTGCCGCCATCCTCCTGCGGGATCGCCTGCAACGCCGGGATCGACGCTAGAGCGGACGGAAGATGTTCTGCAATTCCGCCTTGCCGCCGATATGAAGCTTGCGGTAGACATGTTTCAGAATCGTGTTCACCGTATGCACGCTGATACAGAGCCGCGCGGAGATTTCCTTTGCGCTCAACCGCTCCCTGGCCAGAGCGCCGACTTCCCGTTCCCTCGGCGTCAATGACAAAGGGCCGCCCATGTCGTTTCCCGGAAGCGCACGCACACCCCGCTCGCGGCGGGCGCAGACGGCCCGCAGTCCCGCCGTCCCCCGTCGCGGCAGGAGGGGAAAGACCGGTCTGAGAACAGGAGCCAGGCGGGCAAACGGCAGATACATTCTGTCCGGCAGGGCAAGGCGCAACGCTTCTTCCATATGGGCTTCCGCCCCGGGCATGTTCCCTTCCCTCGCTTCCACCGCGGCCAGATACAGGGCATGGTAGAGCCGGGGAAGGATATAGTTCATCGTTCCGGCCTGCCGCAGGAGATGATCCCCAAGCCTGCGCAGCTCCTCGTGACGCCCTTCCAGCAGGAGAAAGTGTCCGTGAAAAATCAGGGCGTAGGGAATGCTGTGGGCATACGTCACCCGCTGTATTTCCACGATATCGCGCAGCCATACGGGAATATCCGCCGTCCGGCCCAGACTGAGATCCAACGCCGCCTGACACAGTTCCCCCAGACGCAGCACGGAACGCTGGCCCGATTCCTCCGCAGTGCGGGCCATGCTTCCCCTGGCCGTCTCATAGCTTCCGGCATCGCCGCGCAGAAGCGCGATTTCAGCCAGAATGAGATCGGCGCTGAGGCAGACGCCATATTGACCTGCCCCGCGCCCCCGGCGGGCGGCCTTGCGGACCATGCGCTCCGCCGTCATGTCATCGCCGGAGGCAAGGGCCGCCTCAGCGCGGAAAATATGCTCCGCTCCCGCACCGTGCCCGGAAGCCAGCTCGGAATATATCGGAAGATAGGCGTCCATGAGATCCAGCAGCCGGCTCAGGCCGCCCAGACGGTTCCAGTAAAGGCAGAGCACCGAGGCTGTGCCAAAGGGCATGGAACCGCGAAAGACCTCGGAACGGGGGTTTTCCGAAACGGCCCTCAGATGCCGCAGCGCCTTGCTGTGAAAGGCCCCCATCCGGGCAATGTCATTGTATTCGGTGAAGGACATGAGCATGGCGTATTCGCCGCGGGCCCGCTCCCATTCGGGTTCCCGGCGTTCCCCGCCCTCTTCCAGCAGCTTGCCGAGGAACGCCGCGGCGCGCAGAAAATACGCCCGGGAGCCGCGCCGGAAAAAATTATAGGCCATGAGGACGAGAAAAACCGGGTACCGCCGCAGGACTTCCCCTGGACAACCGTCCATCACCCTCTCGAACAGGGCCGTGATGTTGCGTTCCTGATTGTCATAGACATACTGCGTGGACATGGGAAGAGACAGCACGGCGTCGTAGTCCCCCACCTCCAGAAAGAAAAACGCCGCCTGAAGGAGATCGTCCACATCCAGACTTGCCAGCGCGGCCTTGTGGTACGCCGCCCGTCTGAACGCCGGGGGCTGCATGGCAAAACGCTCCCGCAAATAGTCCCGGAGAATGGCGTGCATGACATAGGCCTGACGGTCCGCCGCATGGCGAATAAAAAAATCCAGAGAAAGCAGTTCCGCGACCGTCTCCGGCAGAGCCATGCCGTCGCCCATGACGGCGGCCTGACGGGCTGTGAAGGCATCCAGCAGGGAAAGCTCCATCAGGAGGTTCCGTTCTCCGGATGAAAGCCGGTTCCAGAGGGCGGTCTCCACCAAAGGGCGGATATCGCTGAAATCCGCCAGACGTCCGGTATGCCGGTAATTCCGCAGTTGCAGACGGATGGCCGCCACCCAGCCCCTTGTGATCCTCTGGAGGGCATCTATCTCTTCCCGGGATATGTCCGTGCCCGTCAGGCGGCAATAGGCCGCGATGCACTCGTTGTCGAAAAACAGATCGCGCGCAGTAACGCTGAGGCAGGGCTGGGGATGCGCGGTCGGAGCGCTTCCCGCATCCTCCCTGAGCGGCTGCGTCACAAGAATGATGTGCAGGTTCTCATCCCGGCAGGCGGAAAAGGCGGCGATGCACCGTTTCCGCACGGGGCTGTCGAAAAGCTGGTAATTGTCGATGACCAGAAACGCCGGTTCCGGACAGGCATAGCCGGAAATCAGAAAGGCGATGGCCGCCAGATTCTCCGGGGTTGGTTCGCCGAGTTCCCGCAGCTCCTCCGCGATGCTGTCTTCCGCGCCGCCAAAAAGCGCGCAGATGCCCGCCCATGCCCTGCCCGCCGGTTCGCCGAAACACGTGTACCAGCGCACATCTGCCCGCCGGTGTTTCCGCGCCAGATATTCCCGCAACGCCGTAGTCTTGCCGAATCCTGACGGCGCTTCGATGACGGTCAGGCCAAAGGCGGGAATGGCTGCCAGAGCTTCCTCAAGACGTCGCGAAAAACAATACTGTCCCGTCTTTTTCGGCTTGTGTCCCATGACTTCCTTCCTCCAGAGCACCGTGCCTTTGAAAGCCGCATCTTTCAAAAGTTACGCCGCCCGTGCGCCGTTTTTTCCCGCGCCTGGGCGCTGGCATCCCATCGTGCGTCCGCCGAAGCGATTTCCTGCTCCCCATGAGACCGATCCGAGGCCTCTTTTCCTGTTTTTCCGTACCGCGCATACCTAATTTCTCGTGATTGAGCCTCTTCTACATGGTATGGTAGATGAACTCAACACCGCATGTGCGGCGTTGCTGTTTCACCGGCGCGCGCACCCGCCTTGCGGGCGGGCGCGCTGAAAGGAGACGTGAATATGAAATGGTTTGTGGTGCGCGGAGGCCTGCTGGCGGCGCTTCTCCTCCTGACGGGGATTCCGGCCAGAGCGGAACTGAGCCTGACGCTTGTCAACGGCACGCCTTTCGAGGTGAACTGGCTGTCCATGCGCACGGACGAAGGGGGCATGGGTTCCAGCGCAAACGTCGTGCCCGGCAACAGGATCACCCTGAACGACGGGAACGCCTCCGCCGTCCAGGGGCTGACCGTGATTGCCGGCCCCCGGCGCTTCACCTTTGAGGACATGCGCCTGTCCGGGCCGGAACACATCCTGACTCTCGCGCTGCGCGACGGCGGCGTGCCGGTGCTGCTGCCCGGGGACCCGTCTTCCGGTTCGCCCGGCGCCACCGCCCGGCCGGTTCAGGACAAAAGCATCGACGTGGACGCGGGCCCCATCTGGGATAATGACCACGCCCGGAAGCGCTGCCCAGAAGTGCTGGCAGCCTGGATGGAGGAACATCCCGGCAGACAGGCCGTATGGACAGGGCACTGGACGACCACGGTCGAAGGCGAAATGAGCGTCTGCAATCTTCGCGTCGCAAGCGCCGGCGGGGACGCCCCGACGTCCCTCCCCGCCACTGGCGCCTTCGCCGGCACGGCGTCCCCTCTGATCCCCCAGGGAACGCCCTCCGTCGATCTGGCACGGGTGCTTGCAGCCCGGAGCATGACAGCTCTCCGCAATCTGGGCGTCCGGGAAGCCGATCCCCCCTTCGACGGCGAATTCCTCCTGTCCGTGAACTTTGCCGGAACAACCTGGGCTGCCCGCATCAGTCCTGAGAACGGCGTCTTTTCCGACGCTGTCGCGGATGCCTGCCCCCTCAGAACCGTCACCCTCTCCGCGATCGTCGAAAACAGGGAGCTTGGCGACACGCTCGCGGCGCTGTCCCGCATGGGCTACCGCCCGCTGTTTTCCTATGTGAAGGAAGGGGCCGCCATGAAGGTCACCGAGGCGGTGCGCTTCTGGGACAAGGAAACCATGCCCGATCAGGCCGCCGCTGAGGCGGCTCTGGCCGACGCCTGCGGCGCGGCGTTCAGCGCCGCCGATCCCGTGGCGCTGGAAACCCTCCTTCTGCCCCGGGAGGCCTGGGATGCGGCGGCCGGAGGCCAGAACCCGGCCGCGCCTGTCATGCGTCTGCGCGTCACATCCAGCAGAACCCTCACCCTGATCTGGATGCCCGACGGCTCCGCCCTTATCGAAGCGATCCGCGAGTGATCCCATGCGCAGTGATCCCATACGCGTGGACGCCGCCCTTCCCGTGGCGCTGTGCGTTTGCGCCGCACTGGCCTGGATCGCGGGCGTACTGCTGCTGACACGGCAAAGCGGCTGGCTGCTGCTTCTCATGGCCGGAACGGTTCCGGGCGGCATCCCGCTGGCCCGTTACGCCCGAAAACGGGGGCGGCACGGCCTTCTGGCCGCCACCCTCGCGGGCCTGGGGCTGGCCCTGACGCTTGGCCTTCTGGCTCTGGCGGACACCCTTGAACCGGACGCCCCCTCCCCTGCCGGGAGAGGGCTTCCGCACAACCTTCATTGTTGCGACATCCCGAAGGAGACGCCATGAGGCATTCCCCTTTCTTCCGGAGCTTCCGTCTGTGGCCGATCCCCCTCTGTCTGGCGCTCTGCTGCGGACAGGCGTTTGCCGGGACCCAAACGCGGCCAGTCACGTGCGTTATTACGTCCGGCGGCCATACCTACGCCCCTTCCGGTTGCCGGATCACCCAGGAGACGGAAGAACACACCCGTTGGTATGTCATCGAAACAGCGGACGCTTCGCCTCTGCTGGAGGAGATCCTGTCCGTCTCCCTGGTCGAAATGTCGCCCGAAACGGCGGAAGTGAGCGGTTTGACGAAAAGCGGCATCAATTCCCGCTGGGGGCGGGCCAGACGCGACGGCGACTGCTGGTCCGGGGAAGATTTCCGCATCTGCATCAGAGAGGTTTCACACTAAAAAGGAGGTCGAGATGAAGATAGCTGTCCTGAGAAAGGCATCCAGCTGTTTTTTGGCCGCGCTGCTCCTTGTGGCAATGGCGACACTGGCGAAAGCGGGCCCTGTGAGCATCAGGGTGACGGACGCCGAGGCGGGAGGCATGAGCGGCGGCAAGCAGGCCATCACCTTCTGGATGACCGTCAAAAACACCTCTTCCGACGACACTATCCGCCGGCTCAACAGCGTGACGGTGGAGGTACACGGCGCATGGGGCGACGGACGGGAGGAAACGTACCGGCGAAATGTCACCGTCGACTGGACCTTTGATCCGGAACTCGGCCCAGGCAAAACAAAAAAGCTCAAGACGCGCTTCATGCGGAACGTCAACCCTGACAAAGGCTGGCACAAATACAGAAGCGTCCGGGTACGCGTCCTGAAGTACAACGTCAAGGCCGGTTAACGCCCGGACAGCGCCGCTTCCGAAGCGCGCGCCTTCCCAGGCGGAAAGCGCGCGCACCGGTCTCTCCACCATCACAGCGGAGGCATCCTCATGGATTCGTTACCGCATCCCCGGATGGCGCCGTGCCATCCACCCCTTCTTTGTGCTCTGGCCTGCGTTTTGCTGCTGGCAGCATCCGCGGTATGCGCCAGCCCCGCGAACCATGACAGGCTCATGCACGACAAGGCGTACAGGGACGCCTTTGAAAGCTATGCCGCCAGGGAGCGCATGGCTGAGGAACGCCTTGACGCCAGCGACCTTGCCGCCGCCCGGAAGGCCGCGCGGGACGACATGGCCGAAGCGGCCGGGGTGGCCATGCGGGCGGGCATGACGGAGACAGAGGCATGGAGCGCCGCCTATGCCCTTGGGCACGACAGTCTGGAGCGCGAACTGGCGTGGGACTGGCTGCGCCGTCACCCCGAAGGCATTCAGGGGTTCTACCGAAGAGAAGGTAGGGCGTTCGACGGCTGGCTCACCGTGCGCGGAGAGGACGCGCCGGGTCGCTATGCCGTGCGCCTGTTTGCCATGCGGCGGAACGCCCCTTTCAACAGCGGTGAACTGGACGGATCCGGCGCCTTCAAGGACGGCGTCATGCGCGTCGCACAGGAAAACGACAACGGCAATCCCCTCCGCATCACCTTCAACGGTGACACGGCGACCGTCGTCGAAACCCAGGCGTTCAGGGAAAGCGGAACGCTGGGCGCTGGCGTCAGTCTGGAGGGAAGCTACCGGCGCGAAAAAAAAGGTGAAACGTTTTCCAGGGAAGAGCTGGAGCGCATGAGCGTCTTCCTGTCCAATTTTACCGAAATCGGCATGATGCGCTTCACGGCCGAAGAGGTGCTGCACGGAGAAAACCCCTCCGCGATGGTCCGCTTCGGCATCTGGCATAATTACATAAACAATTACAAAAGCCGCATCCGGCCGTGCGCCGTCCGGAACTGCCCGTGGGGGTCGCTGACAATACGCTGCGACAGCGTCCGGGAGAGCCTCCGGCGCTATTTCGGCTCCGCGCCAGACCACTGTCCCTCCGCGCCGCCTCCCGATGCGGCGTCTCTCCGCGACGGCTATCATTTTGACGGCACACGGTATCATTTTGAGGGCGCCGACGGCGAGGCCGTCTATCACGCGCGGGTCGACAGTGCCCGGCACTGTGCCGGCGGGCTGATTGAGATGCGCGGCGTCATCCACAACGCCGGCGACGGACAGGACGTTCCGGGCGGTTTTGTCGCGCTGGCCCGACCCCATGTCTGGAAAGGCAGGGACACCTGGGCCATCGTGAGCCTGACGGCACAGGTTTCGGAAGAGGAAAGGAGATAGCGATGGAAGGTTTTCTGAACAGGTCCTGCCGGTGGGGCGCGCACGGCGTCTCCGCCATGCGCGTGCCCGGAAGCGTCTTCTCCGCCGTCCTCGCGGCGTTTTTTTGCCTGGGCTCCCCGGCATTTTCCCTGCCGCCACAGCATGAGGTGTGGATTCAGGAAAACGACGCCTACCGCACCATGTATGAGCGTTATGACATCGGACTTCAGCGGATTCATGACTCCCTGTCCGAAGAGGCGTACAGGGCGCTGGAGAAAAAAAACGAGGCCGCCCTTGCCGAAAGCGTCCGGCAGGCCGAATCCGCCGGGGGAAATGCGGCGCTGGCCTGCGCCCGGACATTGGCGGAACGCATTCTGGCTATGGAAAGGGCGGCAAACAAGGCGGATTCGAAGCGGATCGCGGGCGATCGCGACCCGAACGAAGGATATTACCGCCTGATCGGACGGCAGGGCGTCGACGGTTATCTGACCATCAGCCGGGACGGCAACGGCGGCTACTGTCTGGAAATCGCCGCATGGCAAACACACGCGCCGCAGACTTTCGGCTGGAGCCAAGCCCAGGCGCGCGCCGTGGGCGGACGTTTCAGCACATCGTCGGTCTATCAGCCGGATACCGCCGAAGACAGCGACGCCAGAGACGTACAGCTTCATCTCGCCATCAGGGACGGCCTTGCCACGGTGACAAGCACGGAGGCGTTCAGAAACGGGGGGTACGTCTGGTTCAGCCAGGGAGAAACAACCCTTGTGAAAAACATTGTCCTTGACGGCACATACCGGCGTATGCCCTGACAGGCAGGAGTGCCGCCGGGGCGCTTCACAACGGCCGAAACAACGGCATGACAAGGGCGTTGTCACGACTCACCGCGATGCGTGAGCATGACAACGCCCTTGGCGCGTCCCGCGACGGACGCTTTCTCGACGTGGAGCCGCCCTACAGATCGCAGAGGCGTTGCGGCGGCAGGATGGAAAACCCGTTCCCTTGCAGGATGTCGATAGCCGCGTCCACCTTGTCAAAACGGAAAATCATGACGGCATTGTCCGTCGCGCCCTGGGCAAAGGCGTACATATACTCGACGTTGATGTTGTTGGCGGACATGAGCTGCAGAATGGCGTCCAACCCGCCGGGCTGATCGGGCACTTCCACGGCGACGACGTACGTGCGGCCGAGGGTAAACCCCTTTTCCTTGAGAACGGTCTGCGCTTTCTCATGATTGCAGACAATCAGGCGCAGAATGCCAAAGTCGGACGTATCCGCCAGCGACAGCGCGCGGATATTGACGCCCGCTTCCGCAAGCGTGCGGGTCACTTCGGCAAGGCGTCCGGCCCGGTTTTCCAGAAAGACCGACAATTGTTCCGATTTCATGTGCTGTCTCCCGTATGCGCGGCCTAGGCCCTGGGCATGCCGTCGCCGCCCGTCGTGCCGCTGGCGCCCGTCTTTTCCTTGGTTGGGGTGATATCGATTTCATCGGGTTCGGACGAGGCGCGCCGGAAATTCCGGATGGCGCGTCCCAGCCCGCCGCCGATTTCCGGCAGTTTCTTGGCGCCGAACAGCAGCAGCACCACAATGAGGATAAGAAGCAGTTCCTGCGTGCCGATATTGAACATGCTGGCCTCCGTGCTTAGGGGTGTGGATGATCCGGGATGCGTTTACTCCATAGTAGGCGCGGGCCGGTTTCCGGTCAAGGTCAACGCCGTTTCGGACTTCGTGAAAGCCGCCGCTCCACCTCCTGGGGGGAATCGGGATGGCTGAAACCGGCCTCCAGAAGACGCCGGGCGGCGAGATCCCGCCGGGCGGCGCTTGCGCCGCCCATGACGACGGCAATCAGCCGGACACCCTTGCGCTCGGCTGTGGCGACAATATTGTAGCCGGACGCTACCGTCCACCCCGTCTTGAGTCCGTCGACGCCAGGAACGTCCCCCAGCAGCCGGTTTGTGGCGCGCATGACGCGGCGTCCATGACGGAAGACGCGGGGCGAATGGTAGCGCAGGGCCGAAGGATGCGCGCGCAGGTAGGCAAGGGAAAGCGCCAGCATGTCGCGCGCCGTCGTGCGCTGTCCGGCGGCGGGCAGGCCGTTGACATTCCTGAACTGCGTGTGCCTCATGCCGATGGCGCGGGCCTTGCGGTTCATCAGACGCACGAAATGCCGGGTGTTGCCCCCTATCTTTTCCGCCGCGGCCACGGCGGCGTCATTGCCGGAAACCACGGCCATGCCATAGAGAAGATTCTCCAGCCGGACACGTTCGCCGCGTTGCAGGTGCATGCTCGATCCGCCAGTACGCGCGGCCTTGCGGCTGACAATCAGCCAGGTCCTGGGCGAGACCCTGCGCTGGCGAACGGCATCCAGCGTCAGCATCATGGTCATGAGCTTTGTCAGCGATGCCGGTGGGATGGAGGCGTCGGCATTTTGCGTGTAGAGCAGCATTCCCGTCGTCTGATTGAAAAGGATGGCCGATGCCGCCGGTACGCGCGCCGCAACCGGCAGGGCCAGCGTCAGGCACAGCGGAACGAGAAGAGCGGCAAGGCAGACGCGGAGGAGCCTCTCAGACAGTGGTGGATTCTGGCGCATGATAGAGTCGGTTGCCCTCTTCCACAGCCTGCAGGGCAAAGGCCAGCAGGACAGGGCCGGCAATGAGCCCCACGGGGCCGAAGCTGGCAAGGCCGCAGAGAATGGCAATGATAAGGACAACGAAAGGAGCTTTGATGCCCTGACGCAGAAAGAGCGGGCGAAACACGTTGTCAACGCCCGCGACGGCCAGAGATCCCCAGAGGGCGAGACCGACGGCGGGCATGGCGCTGCCGCTGAACCAGAGAGAGAGACAGAGCGGTCCCCAGACAAGGGCCGTTCCGATGGCGGGAATGGGCGCCACAAGGGTGGCGAGCAGCCCCCAGAAGGCGGGTTGGCGGATACCCGCCACGGCAAAGCCGATCCCGCAGAGGACACCCTGCATGGCCGCCACCAGCACAATGCCCATGAGAATGGCGCGAAGGGCGCGGCGAATAGCCAGAACAAAGCGCTTGAGCATGGGCACGGGAATGGCGAACAGACGCGCCACGACAAGGTTAATGCGCCGGGCCGACATGGCGAAAATGACCGTCAGCGTCATGAAGAGGAAGAGCGTCCAGAGGGCCGACATGGTGCCGCCGACGAGATCAAGACCGCGATTGATGAGCTGCCCCATGGTGTCGCCAATGAGACTGTCCACCTGGCCAAGGGCGTCGTTCAGCGCCCGCTCCAGACGGGGGTAGGCGGCCAGGTTGGCGCGAAGCCCCTGAATATGGGCGACCCAGTCCGGCGGCAGCTGGAAATTGTTGGCCTGCAGTTCCCGCAGGCGGGCCACGCCGCCCGCAATCTGCGGTGAAACAAGCAGGACGAAAACGGCGATGGGGGTGCAGATGCTTATGACGATGCCGCATGCGTAGAGCGTTACCGGCATGGAACGGCTCATGTGAAAAAAGCCTCTGTACAGCCAGCCGCCGCGCCTGTGCGGGGAAAAGCGCGCACGCCACCGCCGTCCCACGATACGCAGATGGCGGTAGACGGGCAGGCTGAGGCAGGCGGCGCAACCGGCCAGAAACAGCGTGACAGGGTTGCTCTTCAGCAACAGCAGCCAGGCAATGGCGGCCAGAAGATAGAGTATGCGGGGCAGAGAGGATACGCTCATACGTTTCTGACGGCTGCGGGTAGCGCGACAACGCCGCGCGACGCCCGAGGGAAGAAGGCCGCCGGCAAGGGGAAACCCTGGACCGGCGAAACGGATCAGCCTTGTGCGCCGCGCGGCGGTCAGGGGTTCAGCCGAGAACCCCGGAGCCATTGAAGGCAATGGAAATGATTTCGTAGGTCACACGCCCACGCGGAATATCCACGCTCACCTCATCGCCTTCCTCCTTGCCGAGCAACGCCTGCCCCACGGGAGAAAGGAAGGAAATGGATCCTCTGGCGGGGTCGGCCTCATCCGGACCAAGAATGGTAAAGGTGCGGCGCTCCTCGGTGTCGACGTCTTCCACGTCCACCGTAGCGCCAAAAACGACCCTGTCTCCGCCCAGTTTATCCAGATCGACGATCTGATACAGCGCCATGCGCGACTCAATGTACTTGATGCGCGCTTCGGTCATGCCCTGACGTTCGCGCGCGGCGTCGTACCCCGCGTTCTCGCGCAGGTCGCCTTCCTCGCGGGCTTCCTTGATGGCCTGAATGATGGCGGGACGCTCGCTCTTCAAACGGGCCAATTCGTCCTCAAGCTTTTTATAGCCCTGCTTGGAGATAGGGATGCTGGTCACGTTCATGCTTTTTCCTCATGCAAGGTACAAAAAAACGATGCGCAATAAAAAAAGCGTCCGCCAAAGAGGCGAAACGCACGTTGCTCGAAGCCTTCCTATACTCCCGCCGGGCCGGCAGGTCAAGCCCCACCCGCCGCCGGACGGCTTGCGCCCCACGCGTTATGAAGCTATGCTGGCAATGAGCGCCCGCCTGCGGCCCTCCCCGCGTGTAACACGACCTTCTCGGGGCTACCATGAAGAAATATGTACGGTATCTCGGACCGGTGCTGATTGCGGCCCTGTTTGTCCTGGCCATCTATCTCCTCTATCGCAAACTTGAAACCTACAGCATCCACCAGATACGCGAGAGCATCGCCCAGGTCTCCCATGGCAGCATAGCCCTCTCATTTCTCCTGATGGTCGTCAATTACGCCATCCTCGTGGGGTACGACTGGCTCGCGCTCAAGGCCATCCACAAAAAACTCCCTCTGCCGTGCGTCGGTCTTGTGTCGCTGGTGGGGCAGGCCGTCAGCTATAACTTCGGCGCGCTCCTGGGCGGCACGAGCGTGCGCTACCGTTTCTATTCCGCCTGGGGCTTCAGGCTGGAAGAAATCGTGCGTCTTGTGCTGATGCTGGCCGTGACCTTCTGGGTCGGCGCGCTGGGGCTCTGCGGTCTGGTCTTTCTCATCTGGCCGCCCACCCTGCCGCCCGAACTTGTCGCAAAAATGCCCATTCACGATGTGCGGCTGCTGGGCGTCGTCCTTCTGGCGATGGCGCTCTCCTATATCGTGCTCTGCTTCACTGTGCGCACGCCTCTCCATGTCTTCGGCAGGGAGTTCGTGTTTCCCGCGCCGCGCATCGCGCTTGCCCAGCTCTGTGTGGCCGGTATTGACATCGTCGCCGCCGCGGCCTGCATGTATGTGCTGCTGCCCCAGGATATCGGCCTGGGCTTCATGGACTTTCTGCCCGGCTACCTCATGGCGCAGGTGGCGGTCGTCCTGACGCATGTGCCCGGCGGCGTCGGCGTGTTCGAGCTGGTCATTCTCCATCTGACGCATACGCCCAATGAGAAGGCCGTCTTCGCTGCGGTGCTGCTGTTCCGCCTGATTTACTACATTATTCCGCTGCTGGCGGCGGCACTCCTGCTGGCCGTCTATGAGGCACGCCAGCGCACCGGCGTTCTCCGGGAGGCCGGACGCTGGCTCTTTGTCCTCTCCCATTCCATCGCGGCCTACCTCACCTTTGCCGCCGGGTGCATCCTGCTGGTTTCCGCGACACTGCCCTGCCTGACGCCGGCCATGGACCGTATGAGCAGCCTTCCCGGATTTCTCGTGCAGGGCGGGCATTTTGCCTGCGCGCTGTCCGGCGCCATGCTGCTGTTCATCTCCTACGGGCTGGAACGACGGCAACGCCGCGCCTTCCGTCTTGCCGTCATCTTTCTTTCCCTGGGCATGGCGGGCGCGCTGCTCAAAAGTCTCAGCTGGCTGACGGCCCTCATGGTGGCCGTCATCCTGCTGGCCGTCTGCCTTGCCCACCGCCGTTTTTACCGCTCCTCCTTTTTCTGGGAAGAAGCCGTGCCCCCTTACTGGCTTGTGGGCGCTCTAGGCGCGCTGCTGCTGGTCTTTGCCATGGGATGGGGGATCTATCACCCCGCCTGGGATCGCGCCGGAAGCTGGGGGTTCGAGCAACCCTATAACGCCGGCCGCGTCCTGCGCGCCTATACGGGAATCACCATTGCCGTGGCGCTTTCCTGGATCTGGCGGCTGACCCTGCGCCGCCGTAAACGACGCAAGGAACGGCATCCGCGCCCGCCCCAGGAATAAGGGGAGACGCAAAATCGTTGTTGCCACGCTTTCCCCCCATCCCGGACACATCCCTCCTTATGAAGCACCTCTCCGACAATGCCCGTCTCACCGCGCTCTGGCACGATCTTTCCAGCGAGGATCGCCAGTGGCTGCGCCAGAAGCTGCTGCGCCAGAGCGCGGCGGGCGTCTGGAGCGACGAGGGCTGCCTTGGCGGCGCGGAACTGCGCGCCGCTGAGACGTGGTTCCGCGACAGGGCCGCCGCCGCGCTTACAACGCGCGAAAAAAACTCCCGCCTGCGTCTGTGGCTGATTTTCATGATCCTGCGCCATGCGGGCCTGCGCTGGGTTGAGATGGAGCAGCTGCGCCGCAAGGATGTGGATCTTGTGGCCCAGTGCCTTCACATAGCGGGGCAGCACGCGCGGGACGTGCCCATTTCCCCCGTTGTGGCCGCGCAGATGGCCTCCGTGCTGGATGATCCCTCCGGCATGGGTGCGGCGCTCCTGCCCGTGACCTATGACGCCAGCCATATCCGCCGCACGCTGCAACGCTGCGGCCAGGAATGCGCCCTGCCCGGAGGCCTGCTGACCGCGCGCGGCCTGCGCCGCAGCCGTGGTCTCGAACTGCGGCGGCAGGGCCTTCCCGATCTTGTGGTGGACGCCTTTCTTGGCCGTCCCCGGCACGGCGGCGACATCATCCGCCATGATCCGCGCCACGTGGCCCGGCTGTTACGCGACAGTATCCAGCGCGACGGCCTGATGCGCAGCAGCGCGCGCAATGTGACGCATGGCCGCATAGAAAGCCTGACGCGGCGCGGTATCCTTGTCCTCGTCACCCTGGACTGCCCCGGGGAGCTGCGTCTGGATGCCCTCATCACCGACGCCAGCCGAAGGCGTCTGGGGCTCGAAACCGGCGGCCTGCTCTGCGCCAGCGTCAAGGCCCCCTGGGTGGAACTTGTGCCCGACGCCCTGCCGTTGCCGCCGCCTGTGGGCCTGGGGGCCTCCATCGGCGTGCCCCAGAACATCTTTCGGGCGCGGGTCGCCGATCTGCGCGGCGATGGCGACGTGGTGGAAGCCGTGGTACGCCTTCCTCACGGCGGCGAATGGTGCGCCGTCCGTTACAGGGCCGAGGATCCCTACTGCTCGGGACTCCGGGAAGGCGATGCCGTGCGGGTGCGCTTCAGCGCCTCCGCCGTCATCCTGAGCAGCCTTGACCCCGTGGCCTGACGGTGCCCTCGCCAGAGCGGTCGCGCTTTCCGCGCGGAAAAACCACATACACTAGGAGTGCGCCTCCACAAAGAGGGGCGCAGGAGTACAGACATGACATCCTTTTCCCATCTGCATACGGACGGCAGCCTGACTATGGTGGACGTCTCCTCCAAGCCCGCCGCCAAACGCATCGCCGTTGCCGAAGCCGTTGTGGAACTGGCCCCGGAAACGCTTGACCTGCTCAGGCGATCGGCCCTGCCCAAGGGCGACGTGCTGACCTGCGCCAAGGTTGCCGGCATCATGGCGGCCAAACGCACCGCCGAACTTATTCCGTTATGCCATCCCCTGAGTCTGGACCGCGTCGATGTGCGCTTTGAGATCGCCGATACGCCGCCCCGCATCCGCATTGAGACGGAAGCCGTCACCACAGGCCCCACCGGCGTGGAAATGGAGGCCATTGTCGCCGCCCAGATCGCCGCGGCAACGATCTACGACATGTGCAAGGCGGTACAGCGCGATATCGTCGTCAACCGTATCCGCCTCCTGCGCAAGGAAGGGGGCAAGAGCGGCCTTTTCCAGGCACCCTCCCTGGACTAGCCGCGCCGCACAGGAGCCCCCCATGCTGTATCCGCATATTGACCCCGTCGCCATCAGCCTTGGTTCCTTTGAAGTGCGCTGGTATGGCCTGATGTATCTTGTCGCCTTCGGCGTCGGCTGGATTCTGCTCCGCTACCGCGCCAGACGTTGCCCGGGATGGAGCGCCGGGGACGTGGACGACCTGCAAACCTGCGTCATGCTGGGCATCATCCTGGGCGCGCGTCTGGGATATGTGCTTTTTTATGACCTGACCGCCTACCTGCGCGATCCCGCGGAAATCCTGCGCGTCTGGAATGGCGGCATGTCCTTCCACGGCGGCCTGCTGGGCGTGCTGGCGGCCTTCTGGTACTTTGCGCGTACCCGCCGCAGAAACTTCTGGGACGTTGCCGACGCCGTCGCGCCTGTGATCCCGCAGGGCCTGTTCTGGGGGCGCATCGGCAATTTCATCAACGGAGAACTCTGGGGCAAGGTCTCCGATGTTCCGTGGGCCATGGTCTTTCCCTCAGGAGGACCGCTCCCGCGCCATCCTTCGCAACTCTATGAGGCCGCGCTGGAAGGCGCGTTGCTGTTCGCCATCCTGTGGCTGTATGCCGCCAAACCCCGTAAGCCGGGCGCTGTGGCGGGACTCTTCGCCCTTGGTTACGGCGTGTGCCGCTTTGTCGTGGAGTTTGTCCGCGTCCCCGACGCGCAGATCGGCTATCTTGCCTTCGGCTGGCTGACCATGGGACAGGCGCTGTGTGTGCCGTTGATTGCCGCCGGCCTCTGGCTGACGCTGCGCACAGCGCCGCCTCAGACGCGGGGGAATTGACAGCGGCTCCTTTTTCTGTAAACTTTTGGCGATTATTTTTCAGACGAACGCCGGGACAGAAAGCCCTTTCCCTGTCCCGGCATCGCCTGTTCCGTCATAACAGATAGCTGGAACACAAGGAAACATCCCCATGGCGAAAGAAGGTTCCATCGAAGTTGACGGCGTCGTGCAGGAAGCTCTGCCCAACGCCATGTTTCGCGTAGAATTGGAAAACGGTCACGAGGTACTGGCCCATATTTCGGGTAAAATGCGCAAATTCTACATCCGCATCCTGCCCGGAGACCGCGTCAAGGTGGAGCTTTCCCCGTATGATCTGACAAGGGGACGCATCACCTACCGCATGAAGTAGCGACGCGGCGGCACTTCACGTACAGGCTCCGCATCCGTCACAGCAATGATTCCTGCCATTCTGGACATTATTGCTCAAGCGATACGAGACAGGCAAACGAATGGAGAACACCCCTAACGAACTTTACGCGCAGCTCAGCTATGGCGAGCAACTCACCTATGAGGAATTGCTCGAGGTGGAGGAAAAACTCATCGGCGACCTCCAGGAGCTGCTTGAGCGCGCGGATGCCATGCATCTTGATTTCAAGCAGCAGGGCGACTGTTTGCTTCTGCAATGCCTTTTTTCCGCGCCAAAGCGCTACATCTTCAGGAAAATTGCCATGCACATTGCCGGGATTCTTCCGGATCACGTCAGCGGACGGCTCTTCTTCCTGGACAAGACGCTGGAAACGGTGCATCTCTACTGGCTTGAGCCCGGCCGCTGGCGCGAATACATCAAGGAGATACCTTCCCTTGCTCCGGAGGATCTGCCGGTACATACGGTTCCCCGCGCCTATTCCGCCCCTGAGGCTAGGCCGGAAGAGAACCTGCCGGAAGACACCGCTGGCGACGGCGCCAACGGGCCAACGTCAGGAACCCCCTGAAAAACACCTTTCACGCCTTTTCTGTTTTCCCTGCCCGGATGGTGAAATTGGTAGACACAAGGGACTTAAAATCCCTCGGCCTCTGGCTGTGCCGGTTCAAGCCCGGCTCCGGGTACCAAAGAAAAACAGGCGGTTACAGAAATATGACCGCTTCATTTGCCGGTTTTTTGTATCACCAGCGTATCACCACCTGTATCACCACCCAAGGACGGCATGAGCGCCGCCGCCCGCGCACCACGGGAAAAACGCTGTTCCTTTGTGTCCAGGGGCATCCTCGCTACCGTAACCCCACGAGAGCGCGAAACGGGGAAGGGGTACGCGGCCCCGTAGGCGGAATCCACCCGGAATCCCGGCGGCTGTCGGAAAAACGCAGGCGCACGGACTTCAACCGGAGGGCCTCCCGATCCCCGGCCTCGACGGCAAAGAACAGCTGGAAAGGAATATCGGCATGGGGCCGCAACGCCATAAGTTCGCGCACAAACGCAAGGGATGACCCAAAACGCAGATCATAGCTGCGCCACTGACGCACGTCCGGCGGAAGCAGAGCGTTGCGATCGTCTCCCGGCAGGACATCCAGAACGGGAAGCAACGCAAAATCAAAAAACGCGGCGGCCTCGACGGACTGGGCGGCAAGAGCGGTGACAGCGGCCCGCGGCATGGCCGGTTGCGGGTCGGAAAAAGGCGTATGCGGACGCCCAAGCGCGTTGAGCCCGGCGGATCGCACGACAGCGCCGCCAGCGGGCATTCCCTCGCCCAGCAACGCGTCCGGGCTGAAATCGGCGACGCTATTCTCCGGGCGCTCCCGCCAGAGAACACGCCAGAAAAAGGGGGCAAAGGCGTCCGGCAGGACAACCGCCCGCTCCACGACCATCCCGCGCCGGGCGGCATCGGCCCGCAGCGTTTCCGTACTCTGGACCCTATGCAACGCGTTGAGCCCCACGCCAAGCAGCGGATAAAAGAAGATCCAGCACAGGGCCAGCCGGGCGGCCATCAGGGCGGCCCTCTTTTCCCGCCAGCCGCGACGGCGGGAGTCCCGACAACGCCAGACGGTCCACAGCAAGGGCAATGTCAACAGCAAATCAATGATGAACACGCCGTTGAGGCGAATCCGCTCCGCCGAAAAAGGCAAAAAAATCATCGTCCCATAGCTGGTGACACAATCCAGCCAGATATGCAGGAGCAGCATGCAGGCCATGCAGAGCCAGACGGTGGAAAAGCGCCATCGCGCCGGCGCGGACGAGGCAAGACAGGGACGTCCGGACGCTCTCCCCAGCAGCGGTAGCGCCAGCAGGGCAAGCAAGAACGCAAAAAACGGCACGGCCGGAAGCGCGTGCGTGATGCCGCGATGCAGGAGCAGCGTGTTCAGCGGATCGCCGCTGAACACTATGTCGGCATCCGGCGACGCTGCGGCCAGCGCACCCACCAGGACGCAGTGGGGAGGACGGCGGTGCAGGGCCAGCATGGCGACAGCGCCCGCGGCGGCATGGGTGATGGGATCCATAAAAGACCTCCCGGAACACGTGCCGTAAAGAGCAAAGACGCTTGCGGCGATCCGCTGTTCCGCAGGCGAGATGACGAACGAACCAAGGATAGCCTTCTTCCGTCCCAGAAACAAGGAAGCTTTGCCCTTGCCTTCTCCCCCCTCGCAAGCTAATCTGACTTTTTACGGTAGTACAAATGTACGGCTTCCCGCGGGCACTGTACCGCCCGCCACCAATTTTTTCTTACGGAGTCCTCTTCCTATGCGCGAACCCACGTGTGGCGTCACTCCCGAAGGCTGGCCCCTGATTGGCTTCCTGGCCCTGCTCGCTCTTGTCTGCGCCCTGCTCGGCTGGGCCGCGCCCGCCGTGGCCGCTCTTGCCTTCTGCTGGTTTTCCCTGCATTTTTTCCGCGATCCCGAACGGGTGACACCGCGCGCCGGTGGGCTTGCCGTCAGCCCCGCGGACGGCAGGATCGTGCGCATCGAGACCCGCCGCGATCCCATGACCGGCGAAAACCGGACCTGCGTCAGCATTTTCATGAATGTCTTCAGCGTGCATGTAAACCGCGCGCCCGTTTCCGGCACCGTCGAGGATCTGCGCTACTGGCCCGGCAAATTCCTCAACGCGGCCCTGGACAAGGCCAGCGGCGAAAATGAACGCTGCGCCTGCCTCCTGCGCGATACCGGCGGCGAACAGTGGACGTTCGTACAGATTGCCGGACTGATCGCCCGCCGTATCGTCTGCCGTGCCGAGGCGGGCGATACGCTGGCCCGAGGGCAACGCTTCGGCATGATCCGCTTCGGCTCGCGTGTTGACCTTTATGTGCCGGAAGGCTATCTTCCCGCTGTGTCCATCGGCGAAAAGGTCTTCGCCGGACAAAGCGTCATAGCGCAAAAAAGGGACGGCGTCTAACGCCGCGCATCACGTTTCGGAGCTTTCTCGTGGAACCGAACATGGAAACGCCCCCCAGGCGGCAGGACACTGTGAAACCCATCCACAAGGGCGTGTATCTGCTGCCGAACCTGATCACCTCGCTGAGCATGTTCCTCGGATTCCTGTCCATGGTCTGGGCCGTGCAGGGCCGCATTGAGCATGCCGCCTTTGCCATTCTGATGTCGGCCATCATGGACGGCCTTGACGGCAAGGTCGCCCGCCTGACCCATACGGCCAGCGAATTCGGCGTACAGTATGATTCCCTGGCCGACCTGGTGGCCTTCGGCCTCGCGCCGGCCATGCTCATGTGGCAGTGGCAGCTGGAAACCTTCGGCCGGCTCGGCGTCGCCGTGGCCTTTATCTATGCGGCCTGTGGCGCGCTGCGTCTTGCCCGCTTCAACGTGGCCGCCGCCACCGCGGGCAAACGCTTCTTTATCGGCCTGCCCATTCCCGCCGCGGGCTGTACCGCCGTGACCTACCTGCTCTTCGCCCGCATGTTCACGACGGAACCATCGGACGTGACAGCCTATGCGGCCCTGCTGCTGACGCTCGCGCTGGGCATTCTCATGGTCAGCAAGGTGCGCTACTTCTCCTTCAAGGAATACGACTTCCTCCGAGCCCACCCTTTCCGGGTTCTCGTGGGCGTCATGCTTGCCATCGCGCTTGTCTATTCCCAGCCGCGTATTTTCGCCTTTCTGATCTGCGCCGTCTACATCTTTGGCGGCATCGTCTACACGTACTATCTGTTGCCCAGGCGCAATCGCGCGCTACTACGCGTTCTACCGTCTTCGGGCGAATAGACCGCGCGTTCTTCGGTTTGTCGCCCGTTTCCCGACAAAGGTGCACAGCGGGTGAACATGCTTTCTCTTGCCGATCCCAAAAACAGAGTTGGCGGCCGCTGGCGTTCAGAGTGCGGGGAAAACGGGATTTTTCCAGCATGCGCTGGCGGCCTTTGACGTCCTGTTTTGCAGAGAGGCCCCGGCGGCGCGGCCCGTCCGCGTAACCAACCAAGAGGAGCATCCGTCATGACCAACCGCGTCTATTTCTTTGATACCACCCTGCGCGACGGCGAACAGTCGCCCGGCGCAACCATGAACCAGCAGGAAAAACTCCGTCTCGCCCATCAGCTCGAAGTCCTGGGCGTGGATATCATGGAGGCCGGCTTCCCCGCCTCCAGCCAGGGAGACTTTGATTCCGTGCGCCAGATCGCCGGGCAGGCGGGCGACATCCAGGTGGCCGGCCTCTGTCGCTGCATGGAGACGGATATTGACCGTTGCTGGGAAGCCGTCAAACACGCCCGCCATCCCCGCATCCATACCTTCCTCTCCACGTCGCCCCTTCATATGAAGCACAAACTCCGCAAGGATCCGGAAGTGGTGCTGCAAATGATCGAGGCGGGTGTCAAACGCTGCGCCGCCTATACGGACAACGTGGAATTCTCCGCGGAAGACGCCTCCCGCTCCGATCGCGATTTTCTCTGCCGCGTGACCGAGCTTGCCATCCGCAGCGGCGCGACCACCATCAACCTCCCCGATACCGTGGGCTATGCCCAGCCCGACGAATTTGCCGCTCTCATCCGCTACGTCATTGAGCATACGCCCAATGCCGACAAGGCCATCTTCAGCGTCCATTGCCATAACGACCTTGGCCTTGCCGTGGCAAACACCCTCGCCGCCCTGCGCGTGGGCGCGCGTCAGGCTGAAGTCACCATCAGCGGCATCGGTGAACGCGCGGGCAACGCCTCGCTTGAGGAAGTCACCATGGCCCTGCGCGTGCGCCAGGACTACTACGGCCTTGAGCACGGCATCCGGACAGAGCAGCTCTATCCCTCCTGCCGCCTGCTCTCCATGACCATCGGGCAACCCATTCCCAGCAACAAGGCCATTGTTGGCGCCAACGCCTTTGCCCATGAGTCCGGCATCCATCAGGACGGCATGCTCAAAAACAGGGAAACCTACGAAATCATGACCCCGCAATCCGTGGGGCGCACGTCCACCAACCTTGTCATTGGCAAACACTCCGGCCGTAACGCCGTGCGCAACAAGTTTGAGGAGCTGGGCTACAAGCTCAGCGAGGAAGAGCTCCAGACCGTGTTCGACGCCGTCAAAAACCTCGCCGATCTCAAGAAAACGCTGCACGACGACGATCTCATGGCGCTGGTACAGGAGGAAATCTATCGCATTCCCGATCGCTTCCGCCTCCGCCATGTGAGCGTCCAGAGTTCCGACGCGGGCGGTGTGCCGCCCACCGCCGCCGTGCTCATGGATGTGGACGGCATCGAATCCAGCCGCGCGGGTTTTGGCGTCGGCCCGGTGGACGCCATCTTCAACGTCATCGCCGATATGGTGGGACGCGAGCCGGAACTTGAGCAGTACGCCATCAACGCCATTACCAGCGGCACCGACGCCCTCGGCGAAGTGACTGTCCGCATCAGGGAAAACGGCCACACCGCCGTGGGACGCGGCGCGCACCCCGACATTCTCGTGGCCAGCGCCCGCGCCTATGTCGACGCGCTCAATCATCTTGCCAAAAAGGAAAAGGAAGGCGAACGCCTTCACTGCCAGCACACGGAACACTAGGCTCTCACCGCGCGGGACGCTTCGCAATCCCGCCCAGCCAGAACGCGCCGGGAGAGGGACAGGGGCTTTCCCTCTCCCGGCAAATCACAGCAACAAGAGACACGCGACGTCATGTCGCAAGGAGAATGGCCAATGGCACAGACGCTTGCCCAGAAGATTTTGCAAGCCCATACGGATGACGAGATCCGCGGCGACGGCCAGATTGTGCGGTGCCGTTTGTCCGGGGTGCTTGCCAATGACATTACCGGCCCTCTGGCGATCAAGTCGTTTTACGGCATGGGAGCGGCGAAGGTCTTTGACAGGGACAAAATCTTTCTTGTCATGGATCATTTCACGCCCCAGAAAGACATCGATTCCGCCAACCAGGTCATGGTGAGCCGCCGCTTTGCGCGGGAACAGGATCTCATGCACTATTACGAGGGCGGCGACTGTGGCGTGGAACACACCCTGCTGCCGGAACGCGGCCTTGTCGGGCCAGGAGATGTGCTTATCGGCGCGGACAGCCATACGTGCACCTATGGCGGCATTGCCGCCTTCGCCACGGGCATGGGTTCCACGGACATTGCCGCTGGCATGGCGCTGGGCGAGACGTGGATCAAGGTGCCCGCGACCATCCGCGTGAACATCACAGGGGAAATGGGGCGCTGGATGCGCGGCAAGGATTTGATGCTGCTGCTGATCAAGGCCATCGGCGTGGACGGGGCCCTGTACAGGGCGCTGGAATTCGGCGGCCCGGTGGTGGACGCGCTGCCCGTAGAAGGCCGCCTGACCATGTCCAACATGGCCATCGAGGCCGGCGGCAAGGCGGGCCTGTTCGCCGTGGACGATCTGACCCGGCGGTACTGCGCCGAACACGGCCGCACGGGCGACATACCGGATCTGCGCGCGGACGACGGGGCAAGCTATGAGCGCGTCGTCGATATTGACGTGACAGGTCAGGAACCCGTGGTCGCCTGTCCGCATCTGCCGTCCAATGTGAAAAACGTCTCCCAATGCCGCAACCTGCCCGTGCAGCAGGTCGTCATCGGTTCCTGCACCAACGGCCGTATCAGCGACATGCGCGATGCCGCGGAAGTTCTCCGGGGCCGCAAGGTGGCAAAACACCTGCGGTGCGTGGTACTGCCCTCCACGCCCGCCGTCTGGAAACAGTGCCTCAGGGAAGGCCTGATGGAAATCTTCATGGATGCCGGCTGCATCGTCGGCCCCTGCACCTGCGGGCCCTGCCTCGGCGGGCATATGGGTATTCTGGGGGACGGCGAACGCGCCATTGCCACGACCAACCGCAATTTCCGCGGCCGCATGGGCAGTCTTGATTCCGAAGTGTATCTCTCCAACCCCGCCGTGGCCGCCGCAAGCGCCGTGGCCGGGGAAATCCGCAGCCCAGATCAGCTGTAACCCCGCAAAAGCGGTGCTGCCCGTTCTGGCAAAAACATTTCCCCCTGGGAAGCTTTCAGAACTCAAAGGAATTTTTGATGAACTACAAAGGTAAAGCCCACAAGGTGGGCGAACATATCGATACCGACGCCATCATCCCCGCCCGTTTCCTCGTCACGACCGACGCCAAAAAACTCGGCGAAAACTGCATGGCCGGTCTGGAACCCGGCTGGGTCACACGGGTAAAACCCGGCGACATCATGGTCGCTGGCCGCAACTTCGGCTGCGGCAGTTCCCGGGAGCACGCCCCCATCGCCATTCTCGGCGCGGGCATGCCCGTGGTGATCGCCCACAGCTTCGCCCGCATCTTCTACCGCAACGCCTTCAACATGGGGCTGCTGCTCATGGAGGTGGGCGACGCTGTGGACAACATCAACGACTGCGATGAACTGGACATCGACGCCGCGCGTGGCCTCATACGCAACCTGACCAACGGCGCGGAAATCGTCTGTCCCCCCCTGCCGGAGATTATGTCCGACATCCTCGCCCGCGGGGGACTGGTCGGCTATGTGAAAGAACGCCTCGCCGCCCAGCGCTGACAGGGATACGGCAACGGCACAACAAAAAGGTTTCTTCCATGAAAAAAATAATTTGCCTCTTGCCGGGGGACGGTATCGGGCCGGAGATTCTGGCGCAGGGTGTACGGGTACTGAAGGCTGTGGCGGCGAAGTTCGGACACGATTTCACGTTTGAGGAGGCGCTGATCGGCGGCGCGGCCATTGATGCGGCGGGAGATCCCCTGCCCGAGGCCACGGTGGCGGCGTGCCTGAAGGCGGACGCGGTCTTTCTGGCGTCTGTAGGCGGCCCCAAATGGGATGACATTCCGCCGGAAAAACGCCCGGAAAAAGGTCTGCTGGGCATTCGCAAACGGATGGGCCTGTTTGCCAACCTGCGCCCCGCCCTGCTGCTGCCGGAACTGGCGGGCGCGTGCCTGCTGCGCGCGGACATCGCGGCACGTGGCCTTGACCTGATCGTGGTGCGTGAGCTGACGGGCGACATCTATTTCGGAGAACCGCGCGGTCTGGAAACGCGCGACGGCCTGCGTACCGGCTACAACACCATGATTTACAATGAGGAAGAGATCCGCCGCATTGCGCGCGTGGCCTTTGAGACGGCCTCACGCCGCCGCAACAGAGTCTGTTCCGTGGAAAAGAGCAACGTGCTGGAAACGTCGCGCCTGTGGAAAGCCGTTGTTCAGGAAGTTCATGCCGAATTCCCCGGCGTGGAGCTGTCGCACATGTATGTGGACAATGCGGCCATGCAGCTTGTACGCGATCCGTCGCAGTTCGACGTCATCCTGACAGGGAACATTTTCGGCGACATCCTGTCCGACGAGGCCTCCGTGATCACAGGCTCTCTCGGCATGTTGCCGTCGGCCAGCATGGGCGCGTCCGGCCCCGGCCTGTTCGAGCCTATTCACGGTTCCGCCCCGGATATTGCCGGGCAGGACAAGGCCAACCCGCTGGCGACGATTCTTTCCGCCGCCATGATGCTGCGTCTGGGCCTCGGTATGCCCGACGAGGCCGACGCCGTGGAGAAGGCCGTGCGCGCCGTTCTGCGCGGGGGATTCCGCACGGTGGACATCATGGAAGACGGCATGACAGCCGTCGGCTGCGCGCGTATGGGTGAACTGGTAGCCGAACGCCTACAGTAGACATGCCATCCGCCCGACGCCGTCTTTTCCCGCGCGGCGGCCCAGCCGGGGAAAAGGCGGCGTCGGGGCGGGCGGCGGCCCGCGTCCCGCCCCTTTCCTCCATCAACTCTGCATCAGGATCCCGGTCATGGATACCCACAGCGACTATCTGACAAAAATTCTCCTGAGCCGCGTCTACGATGTGGCCCACGAAACGCCGCTTGAGGAAGCGGTCAACCTTTCCCGCCGCCTCGGCAATCGCGTCCTGCTCAAACGCGAGGACGCACAGCCGGTTTTCTCCTTCAAACTGCGCGGCGCGTACAACAAGATGTCCCGCCTCTCCCCCGACGAGCTTCGCCGGGGCGTCATCGCCGCCTCGGCGGGCAACCATGCCCAGGGCGTCGCGCTCTCCGCCAGAAAGCTGGGATGCGAAGCCGTCATCGTCATGCCCATGACGACACCGGCCATCAAGGTGGACGCCGTGCGCCGTCTTGGCGGGCAGGTGGTGCTGTACGGCGAATCATTCAGCGACGCCTGGCGGCATACGCTGGATCTCATCCAGCAGACGGGCTACGTCTTCATCCCCCCCTTTGACGACCCCGATGTCATCGCCGGTCAGGGGACCATCGGCATGGAAATCCTGCGGCAGCATCCCGATCCCATCCATGCCGTCTTCGTGCCCATCGGCGGCGGCGGGCTGGCCGCGGGCATCGCCGCCTATGTCAAGAACCTGCGTCCGGAGATCCGCGTCATCGGCGTGGAACCCACGGATTCCGACGCCATGCGCGTCTCCATCATGGCCGGGCATCCTGTGGAACTCTCCCGTGTGGGCCTTTTTGCCGACGGCGTGGCCGTGAAGCTTGTGGGGAACGAGACCTTCGCCCTCTGCCGCGACCTGCTCGACGACATCATCACCGTGGACACCGACGCCATCTGCGGCGCCGTCAAGGACATTTTTGAGGACACCCGCGTCGTCGCCGAGCCCGCCGGGGCCTTGGCGCTGGCCGGCCTGCGCGCCTACGTGGCGGCGGGCGACATCCGCGACGCGACGCTTGTTTCCGTTGTCAGCGGCGCCAACATGAATTTTGACCGCCTCGGCCATGTGGTGGATCGCGCAAAAATCGGCGCCGATCGCGAGGCCTTCCTTGCCGTGACCATCCCTGAGGAAGTCGGCAGCTTCCGCAAGCTCTGCGACATCATCGGCAACAGGAACATCACCGAGCTGTGCACCCGTTTTGCCGACCCCGAACAGGCGCGCGTCATGGTCGGTATCGACATCAAAAGCCGCCAGGAAATCGCCTCCGTCATGGAAGATCTGCGCAAGGGCGGCTTCCATGCGCTGGATCTGACTGACAACGAGCTGGCGAAGATACATCTGCGGCATATGGTCGGCGGCAATGCGCCGCATCTCACCAACGAACGCCTGATCCGCTTCTTCTTTCCCGAACGCCCCGGCGCGCTCATGGATTTCATGGACGCCATGGAAACGCCGCTCAACTGCACGCTGTTCCAGTACCGGTATCACGGCGCGGACTACGGGCGCGTTCTGTTCGGTATGGAGGTGCCGGAGGAAAAACGGGCCGCGTTTGAGGCCTTTCTCGCCCGCGTGGAAAAAATGGGGTATCCCTACATCGACGAATCGGACAACCCCGCCTACAAAATGTTCCTCGGCTGGCACGACGGCCAGCACCAGGCTCCCCCGGCAACCGCGCCGTAGAACGGTGGAACCCACAGGCAAATTGACACTTCCGCAACCCCCGGCGTATGCTGCTTTCCTCGCGGATGCGCCGCTGTGGCCATCCGGAGGGCTGTCTTCACGCTCTATCGGGATATCTTTTCAGGAAAGGTTCGATGATTGCTATTGAACGGCAACTGGCGCTTATCAAGCGCGGCGTAGCGGAACTCATTGACGAAGGCGAACTGCGCAAAAAACTGGAACGGGGCACACCCCTGCGCGTCAAAGTCGGTTTTGACCCCACAGCGCCGGATCTCCATCTCGGGCACACCGTTGTCATGCACAAGATGCGCCATTTTCAGGAACTTGGCCATCAGGTCATCTTCCTCATCGGCGATTTCACGGGCCGCATAGGCGACCCCTCCGGCCGTTCGGAAACCCGTCCGCCCCTGACCGAAGAACAGGTTCTGGAAAATGCCGAAACCTACAAACGGCAGGTCTTCAAAATCCTGGATCCGGAAAAGACGCTGGTGGAGTTCAACTCCCGCTGGCTCGGTCAGATGAACGCCGCCGACTTCATCCGCCTGGCCTCCCACTGCACCGTGGCCCGTATGCTGGAACGCGACGACTTTGAAAAACGCTACCGCGAGCGGCGCGCCATTTCCATTCATGAGTTCATGTATCCGCTCTGCCAGGCCTATGATTCCGTGGCGCTCAAGACCGATGTGGAAATGGGCGGCACGGATCAGAAGTTCAATCTGCTCATGGGCCGCACCCTCCAGTCCCATTACGGGCAGGAAGGCCAGTGCATCCTGACCATGCCCCTGCTGGAAGGAACGGACGGTGTGCGCAAGATGTCCAAATCCTACGGCAACTATATCGGCATTGACGAGGCGCCCCCGGAAATCTTCGGCAAGGTCATGGCCATTTCCGACGAACTCATGTGGCGCTATTACGAGTTGCTTTCCAGCAAATCGCTGGAAGACATCGACGCGCTGCGCGCCGGGGTGGAAAACGGCTCCATCCATCCCAAGGCCGCCAAGGAAGAACTGGCCCACGAAATGGTCGCGCGCTACCACAGCGCACACGCGGCCGATGAGGCCCGGCAGGGCTTCAACGCCGTTTTCGCGGGCGGCGGTGTCCCCGACGATGCTCCGGCCTTCACCTGCCAGCGGGGCGAAAGCAGCGCGCCGTCCGCCTTTCTGGCTGATTCAGGACTCGCCAAAAGCCGTGGCGACGCCAAACGGTTGATCAAGGAAGGCGCGCTCTCCATTGACGGCCAGCGCTGTGACGACGCGCTGAGCCCGCTTGACGCGGGAGAGTATGCCGTCAAGCTCGGCAAAAAACGCTTTCTGCGTCTGACGGTGCGCGACTGATTTTCAGACGTCCCAGAGCAGTGAAGACGCGTTCATGCCCGAAGGGGCGGCTTTTTTGGAGCCGCCCCTTCCCGTTTTTCCCATATGCGGCGGCATTGGCATTGCCCGTGTGCCACGCCCCATTCCACGCGAGGCGTCTATGCGAAAACTGTATGTCATCATGGTGGGATTGCCCGCGCGCGGCAAGTCCACGCTGGCCCGGCGCATCCGCGAAGGTCTGGAGGCCGACGGACGCCAGGCGGCCATTTTCAATAACGGGGATTTGCGCCGCCGCCTGCTGGGGGCGAAGTCCACCAGCCCGGAATTTTACCGTCCCGATAACGCCCAGGGGCGGGCCCTCAGGGAGGAGCTCTGCCGCCGCAACCTGGATCGGGCACGCCAATGGCTGGCACAGGGCGGCGACGTGGCGATCCTTGACGCCACCAACGGCAGCGCCCAGCGCCGCGCCATGATTCTTGAGGAGCTGCGGGATCACCCGGCCCTGTTCATCGAATGCGTCAACGAGGATCCCCTGCTGCTTGACCTGAGCATTCGTGCCAAGGCAAAACTGCCGGAATACGCCGCCTACGGCGAGGAAGAAGCCGTCGCCAGCTTCCGGGAACGCCTCAGTTATTACGAAGCCATGTATACGCCTGCCGGCCACGGGCCGGAACGTTTCTGGATCCGTGTCGACGCGCCGGCAAACCGCATCCTGCGGGAGCAACCCTGCGAAGCATCCCCCGTATATCCGGCTATCCGCGAGGTTCTTGTCTGTCCGTGGGTCCGCAGCCTCTATCTTGTGCGCCACGGCCAGACGGAATTCAATCTTGAGGGCCGCATCGGCGGCGATCCGCCGCTGACGCCCAAGGGCAGGGAGCAGGCCCAGCGGCTGGCCCGGCGGCTGCGCGGCGAACGCCTCGACTGGCTGTTCACATCGACACGGCGGCGCTCGCATGAGACCGCCGCGCCCCTGCTGGCCGAACGCCCGGATCTCCACTGCCTTGCCCTGAAGGAATTCGATGAGATCTTTGCCGGAGATTGCGAAGGCATGCGCTATGACGACATCCGCGCCACCATGCCGCAGGTGACCATGCAGCGCAATGCCGACAAGTACGGCTACGCCTATCCTCATGGCGAAAGCTATGCCATGCTGCGCGATCGCGTCCGGCATGGCGTCATGCGCGCCCTTTTTCTGGCCAGGGACAGGCCAACCGTCATTGTGGGGCATCAGGCCATCAATCGTGTCGTGCTTGCCCTCTTTCTCAAGCATCGCAAGGAAGACATTCCCTACCTCAACGTGCCGCAGGACAACTTCTATCATCTGTCCGTCACGCCGCAACGCAAGCTTTTTGAACGGATTTCCTACTGATATTCCATGAGTTGCTTATCGGGAAAATTAAAAAGCCGCTCTCCCCCGTTGTCAGAAGGAACATATTTCGCTATAGTCAGGCACCAGAAACTCTGATCTGTGTGCATGTCTTGACAGACAACATCTTGAGCCATTTCCCGGACAGGAAGGCGATACGTCTCCATGAAAAATATTGCGATCATTGACGACAGCAGACTCAAACGCGACTATCTCCAGCGCGTCCTTGGCGAAGAGTTCCACATCCACAGCTATGAAAGCGGCGCGGCCGCTCTGCCCGAACTGCCAAAGCTCGACATACAGTGTATTCTTCTGGATGTGGAAATGCCCGGCGAAGACGGCTTTGCCGTCATCAAGCGCATCAAGGCAACGCCTTCCCTGCGGGATATTCCCGTTATTTTTGTGACCAGCCTCAGCGACTGGGAACTGGAGTCGCGCGGTCTCAGCAGCGGCGCGGTGGATTTTCTGGGGAATCAGTACTCCCCGGAAATCATCCGTTCCCGTGTGCATAATCATGTGAATCTGTTCGAATACAAGCATAAACTGGAACAGCGCGTCCAGGAAACGACGCGGACCATCTTCGAATTACAGGACGCCATCATGGTGGCGCTTTCAGATCTCGTGGAATGCCGCGACGAAAACACCGCCGGGCACGCCCAGCGCACACGCGGCTATGTGGAATGTCTTATCCGGGCGCTGCAGAAACGGGGTGATTACGCCGATGAGCTCACCAGGGAATTCGTGCGCGATCTCATCAGGGCCGCGCCTCTGCACGACATCGGAAAAATCGGCGTCCGCGACGCGGTACTCAACAAACCCGGACGGCTTTCCCCCGAAGAATTCGAGGAAATGAAAAAACATACTGTATTCGGGGCTACCGCCATCCTGCGGGCCATGAAGACCCTGCATCAGGCCAATTTTCTCTGTATTCTGCGCGACATTTCCCTGTCACATCACGAAAAATGGGACGGTACCGGCTATCCGCTCGGTCTGGACGGCGTTCGTATACCGCTCTGCGGCCGCATCATGGCCATTGCCGACGTGTACGACGCCCTTGTCAGCAAACGTCCCTATAAAGACCCCATGCCTCACGAAAAGGCGGCCAGCATCATTCTGGAAGGCAGGGGAAGCCATTTTGATCCGCTGGTGACGGATGCCTTTGAGGCCTGTCAGGAAGAATTTCACGAAATTGCCATGCAATACTAAGCCCGCCACAAAGAAGGAGCCGCCCTGCCAGAAATGACGGGCGGCTTTTCTTATGCTATGCGTGGACTGCGTGGGCGCGCATGCCTCGCGCGTCCGCCGTAGGTGTCTCAGGTTACAAACGCGAAAGCCCTAGATGCCGAGCTGGCTGAATCCGCTGTCCACGTAGAGAATTTCCCCGGTGACACCGTGGGCAAGATCGGAAGCAAAAAAGGTCGCCGCGCCGCCGACATCCGCTGTCGTCACATTGCGGCGCAGGGGCGCGTGTTCTTCCACACGGCTGAAAATATCCTTCAGGCCGGACACGGCGGATGCCGCAAGCGTCTTGATGGGGCCAGCGCTGATGGCGTTGACGCGCACCCCCCTGGCCCCAAGATCATAGGACAGATACCGCACGGAGGCTTCCAGCGCCGCCTTGGCCACGCCCATGACGTTGTAGCCGGGAATGATCTTGGTGGAGCCATGATAGGTCAGGCACAACACCGACGATCCCTCACGGAACAGAGGCTCAAAGGCGCGACAGATACCCGTGAGGGAATAGGCGGAAATATCCAGCGCCAGATGAAAACCATCGCGGGAGGTATCAAGGAAACGGCCCGACAGATCCTCGCGATTGGCAAATGCCACGGAATGCACGAGAATATCCAGATCGCCCCATTTTTCCCGGACAAGATCCGCGGCCGCGGCAATCTGCGCGTCGTCAGCCACGTCAAGCTGAAAGGTGTACTCGCCCCCCAGTTCGGCGCTCAACGGTTCCACGCGCTTTCTGATGGCATCGCCTACGTAATTGAAGGCAAGGCGCGCCCCCTGGGCCTTGAACGCCCGCGCAATGCCGTAGGCAATGCTCTTGTTGTTGGCAAGACCCAGAACGAGGGCTTTTTTTCCTTGGAGCAGCATAGGTTCTCCTTAGAGCATGGTGCTTTTCAACGTTGTCACTTTCAACGCGTCGCCGCGCGCGGACGGCCGCTTTTTCAGCGTGAACCCGCGCCGTCACCGTCTAGGCCGTGAAGGGCGCGCCCGTAAGAATTTCAAAAGCTTCCCGGTAACGGGCGGCCGTGGCGTCTATGATGTCCCGGGGCAGCGGCGGCGGCGGGGGCTGCATGTTCCACGGCTGACTCTTGAGCCAGTCGCGCAGAAACTGCTTGTCAAAGCTCTTCTGCCCGCGTCCCGGCGCATACTCAGAGGCGGGCCAGAAACGGGAGGAATCCGGCGTCAGCACCTCGTCAATCAAGCGCAGTTCGCCATCCACAAAACCGAATTCAAATTTGGTATCGGCCACGATGATGCCGCGTCCCGCCGCATAGGCGCGCCCCGCCTCGTAGATGGCCAGCGAGGCTTCCCGCGCCTTTTGGGCAACATCGTCGCCCAGCAGGCGCGCCGCTTCATCCAGGCTGATATTCTGATCATGCTCGCCCAGTTCCGCCTTGGTGGACGGCGTGAAGAGGGCGGGCTCAAGTCTGGCGGACTCCTCAAGATTGGCCGGCAGTTCATGGCCGCAGACCTTGCCGGTGGCCAGATAGTCCTTCCAGCCGCTCCCGGTGATGTAGCCGCGCACGATACATTCCACAGGCAGGGGCTTTGCCTTGCGCACAAGCACGGAACGCCCCTCAAGCTCATCCTTCCAGGGGGCAAGGGCGGCGGGGAAACGCTCGACATCGCTCTCCACAAGATGGTTGGGAATGATATCCCGGAAACGATCCATCCAGAACAGGGTGATCTGATTGAGGATGACACCCTTGTACGGCACAGGTTCGGCCATGATAACATCAAAGGCCGACATGCGGTCCGTCGTGACAATCAGCAACGTCTTGTCGTCAATATCGTAAATATCCCGCACCTTGCCGCGTGAGAGCAGAGGGAAGGCGGTAATGCTGGTTTGCGTAACCACGCGCATGACTGTTTCCTTTGGTCGTCAGACCCTGTTGCCGGTAACGTGAATGTGCTCCCCCAAAAGCGCCATGCCCTAGCGGTTAAAACGGATTTCCACCGCCCGCGCATGGGCTTCCAACCCTTCCAGGCGCGCCAGAGAGGCAATGGCCACGGCGTTGTCCCGCAGAAACGTGGGAGAGGTCGCCACAATGCTCGTCTTCTTGCAGAAATTCTGTACGGACAGGGCGGAGGAAAAACGGGCCGTGCCCAGCGTGGGCAGGACATGATTGGGCCCGGCAAAATAGTCGCCCACGGGTTCCGGGCTGTGCTGGCCCATGAAGACGGCCCCCGCATGGCGGATGCCCGGCAGAACGCTCCACGGATCGCGCACGCACAATTCCAGATGTTCAGGAGCCACACGGTTCGCCACGGCCACGGCCGTTCTCAGATTGGGAACCACCACCACAGCGCCCCAGTCCTCCAGGGATTTGCCCGCGATGGCGACCTTGGGAAGGGCGGCGCACTGCCGCTCCAGCTCTTCCAGAAGATACTCGGCCAGGCGGGCGTCATCAGTGACGCAAATGGCGGATGCCAGCGGATCGTGCTCCGCCTGTGAAAGCATGTCGGCGGCCAGCCAAGCGGGGCGGGCGCTACTGTCGGCAATGACGAGAACCTCGCTGGGCCCGGCCACCATGTCGATGCCCACCGCCCCTTGGACAAGGCGTTTGGCCGTTGCCACGTAGATGTTGCCGGGACCGGCGATAACGTCCACCGGGGCGATGCTCGCCGTGCCGTAGGCCAGCGCGCCGATGGCCCATGCGCCGCCAACGCGGTACACTTCGTCAATATCCAGCAGATGGGCCGCGGCCAGTATGTGCGGGTCCACCGATCCGTCCCGCCGGGGCGGCGTACAGACGACCACGCGGCGCACACCCGCCACCAGTGCCGGAATGGCGTTCATGAGCAGGCTGGACACCAGCGGCGTACTGCCGCCCTTGCCTCCGGGCACATACAGCCCCACATTGTCCACAGGGATGACCCGCTGCCCAAGAATACTGCCGTCAGGACGTGTCTCAAACCACGATTTTTCCAGCTGGTTTTCATGAAAACGGCGGATATTCCCGGCGGCGAGGCTGATATATTCGCGGCTTTCCAGCGAGACGCCCGCCGCGCCACGGGCAATGTCCTCCGCCGGAATCCGCAGGGGCGCCTCAAAGGATTCACAATCAAACTGGCGTGTGTACGCCACAAGGGCGTCGTCGCCTTTTTCACGGACGGCCGACAAAAATTCGCGCACCTGCTCCTCCACGGCGTTGCCGGGGTTAAAGCGGGCATCAAGCCAGCTGGAAGCCTTGGTCCATTCCTGTTCGTTTTGCAGATGCAACAGACGGCACGTCATGCTTTTCTCCTCTCGTTCCCCGGGAAAAAACAGGGGATATCGCGCCTTGGCGTAATAAGCAAGTATAGCCAAGGAGACGCCTGTTGTCGAGACGTGCCCTCTCTCCTTCCCGTGACGGACCCGGCATCCCTTGACATCCGCGGCATGGGCTCTTACCTGTGGAGGATGCGGGGGCGCGTACGCGCCCCAAATACCATTGTGGGGGCTAGTCATGCACCATCATAACGTGCACAAATCCTATATGAAGGCGGCCCAGACCGCCAGAGAATGTCCTGAAACGGAAATGCCCGCCGACGAGGCATTCCTTGCGGATCACCAGGTTGCGCCCGACGGCGAAAACGCCGGGGAAAAGGTCGTAAGTCCCTCCGCGCTGCCGGAAAATCTCGACGCCCTGTGCAAAGAACATATCTGTCCGCTGTGCAACGTCCAGGCCGAGGCCGACGAGCAACGCCTGCGCGCCGCGGCGGAAATGGAAAATTTCAAGAAACGGCTGGCGCGCGAGCATGAGGAAATGGCCCGTTACGCCGCCGAAAAGGTTCTGCGCGATCTTCTGCCGGCACTGGACAATCTTGATCTCGCGCTGCAATACGGCAGCCAGAACGAAGCCTGCCGCGACATGCTGCAGGGTGTGGCCATGACCCGCAAGCAGCTGCTTGAGGCTGTGGCCCGGCACGGCCTGGCCCCCGTGGGCGTCGAAGGAGAACTCTTCACCCCCGAACTCCACGAGGCCGTAGGATTTGACGCCCGCCCGGAAATGGAAAAAAACGCCGTGGCCCGCGTCCTCCAAAGCGGCTACAAGCTCGGCGAGCGTCTCCTGCGACCCGCCAAAGTCATGATCAACCAATAGAACACAGCCCTTTCCCTGGCACCCGTTCCTTCAGCCGGGGAGGCAATGATGCGGATCGGACTTCGTCCCAGGCCGCCTTTCCCATGAAGGAAAGGCGGCCTTTTCAATGGGGAAATTCCCAGGAAGATGGGACTAGTCGTTGCCGATATTCACAAGCACCGGATTTTCTTCAAGATCTTCAAGGAACTTGTCGGGACGCTCCTTCTGGTTCGGAACGTCGATATCGCCGTGGACGTATTCCCGATAGCCCGTACCCGCCGGGATGAGACGGCCGACGATGACATTCTCCTTGAGGCCGCGCAGGTAGTCCATTTTCCCCTTGAGCGACGCTTCCGTGAGCACCTTTGTCGTTTCCTGGAAGGATGCCGCCGAAATGAAGGACGACGTGGTCAGCGACGCCTGCGTGATGCCCAGCACCAGCGGTTCGGCGGTTGCGGGCTGCCGCCCTTCGGCCATGATCTTCTGATTTTCAAGTTTGAACTCGGCCTTGTCCACCTGTTCGCCCACAAGGAAGCTGGTGCCGCCGCTGTCAAGGATGGTCACCTTCTTGAGCATCTGGCGCACGATGACCTCGATATGCTTGTCATCGATGCCCACACCCTGGAAGCGGTAGACTTCCTGAATTTCATCCACAAGGTAGCGGGCAAGGTACTTTTCGCCGCGTGTCCGCAGGATGTCGTGCAGTTCGGGATAGCCTTCGGTCAGCGGATCCCCGGCTTCCACAAAATCACCGTCGGTAGTGGTGATGTGCTTGCCCTTGGGCACGAGATATTCCTTGGCCTCACCGATTTCCGGCGTGACGACAAGCTTGCGTTTGCCCTTGGATTCGCCCGCGTAGGCGACGGTACCGGATATTTCGGAAACAACGGCCATATCCTTGGGCTTGCGCACCTCAAAGAGTTCGGCCACGCGCGGAAGGCCGCCCACGATATCCTTGGTTTTCGACGTTTCGCGGGGCTTTCGGGCAATGATATCGCCTGCCTGAATGGCCTCGCCATTCTTGACCATGATGATGGATCCCACAGGCAGGCTGTAGGTGGCCGAGATGGACGATCCGGGCCGGAGCTTCACCACGTTCTGCTCGTCGCAGATGGAGATGGAGGGACGGAAATTGGTGGTGCGGTATTCCATGATGGTCAGGGAGGCCTGACGGGTCACGTCGTCCACCTTTTCCTGCACGGTTTTGCCGTCCACAATATCGTTGAAACGGACGTAGCCGTCTTCCTCGCAGACAAAGGGTTCGTTGAACGGATCCCACTCGGCAAGGACCGTCCCCTTGGCGATCTCCTGTCCGTCATGCACATGCAGGCGCGCGCCATTGGGCAGGATGTATTTTTCACGTTCCCTGCCCTGCGCGTCGACAATGGTGAGCTGTCCGCTCTTGCCAAGAACAAGCTGCATGCCCTCGCGGTTGGTGACGGCCTTGACGCGGTTGAGGATCACACGGCCGGGATTCTGGGCCTCGAACTTGTTCTTTTCAATGGTGCTGGACGCCGTACCGCCGATATGGAAGGTGCGCATGGTCAGCTGCGTGCCCGGCTCACCGATGGACTGGGCGGCGATGATGCCCACGGTTTCGCCCGTGTTCACCAGATGCCCGCGCGCCAGATCACGGCCGTAGCAGAGGGCGCAGATGCCCCGTTCCGCCTGGCAGGTCAGCGGCGAACGCACCGTGATGGACGACACTCCGTGCTTTTCCAGCAGCGCGGCTTCCTCCTCATTGATCAGGGTGTTTTCCGGCAGCAGGATTTCCTCTGGGTTGTCGGGGTCGTAGACCGGATAGAGGAGGACGCGGCCCACGGCGCGCTCGGCCAGGGGCGTCTTGATATCGCCGCCTTCCTTGAGCGGCGTCAGCTCGATGCCGTCCACCGTGCCGCAATCATGCTCGGCCACGATGACATCCTGCACCACGTCCACAAGACGGCGCGTGAGATAGCCGGAGTTGGCCGTCTTGAGGGCCGTATCGGCCAGACCCTTGCGCGCGCCGTGCGTGGATGTGAAGTACTGCAGCACGGAAAGCCCCTCGCGGAAGGACGAGGTGATGGGCGTCTCAATGATTTCGCCGGAAGGCTTGGCCATGAGACCGCGCATACCCGCCAGCTGGCGCATCTGATCCTGGTTGCCGCGGGCGCCGGAGTTGGACATCATGAAAATCGGGTTGAAGCTCTGGTTCTTTTCCTCCCGGCCGGTTTTGGGATCCTTGAGGATATCGAAGGATATTTCCCTGGTCATTTCCGCGGAGACATCCTGCGTGGCCTTGGTCCAGACATCGACGACCTTGTTGTATTTTTCCGTGCGGGTAATGATACCGTCGCGGTACTGGCGTTCGATATCGTCCACCTCCGTCTGCGACGCCGCAAGGATCGCCTTCTTGCGTTCGGGAATGATGAGATCCTTGACGCCGATGGTCACACCCGCGCGCGTGGCGAACTCATACCCGATATCCTTGAGCTTATCGCACAGCATGACCGTGGCCTTGATGCCGCATTCGCGGTAGGCCGCGCCCACAAGCTTTCCGATATTTTTCTTTGTCAGCACGCAGTTGACGTTGGAAAAGGCCATCCGCTCCGGCAGGATGCCGCCGACCAGCACGCGGCCAGGGGTGGTGTCGTACACCTTGCCGTCGGGCATGCGCACTTTCACGCGGGAGTGGAGGGTCACGACGCCGGCATCGTAGGCGGCCTCCACTTCCCACGGCGCGCAGAAGGACATGCCCTCGCCCTTCTCAAAGGTGCGCTCGGAGGTCATGTAGTACAGACCCAGCACGATATCCTGCGACGGCACGATGACCGGCCCGCCGTTGGCGGGCGAGAGGATGTTGTTGGTGCTCATCATGAGCACACGGCATTCTATCTGTGCCTCCACGGAGAGCGGAATATGCACGGCCATCTGATCACCGTCGAAGTCGGCGTTGTAGGCCGAGCAGACCAACGGATGGAGACGGATGGCCTTGCCTTCCACCAGCAGCGGCTCAAAGGCCTGAATGCCAAGACGGTGCAGCGTGGGCGCGCGGTTGAGCAGAATGGGATACTCGCGCACGACATCGGAAAGGATGTCCCAGACCACCAGATCCTCGCGTTCCACCATCTTTTTGGCGCTCTTGATGGTCGTCGCATGACCCCGCTTTTCCAGCTCCGAATAGATGAAGGGCTTGAACAGCTCCAGCGCCATTTTCTTGGGCAGGCCGCATTGATGCAGCTTGAGATAGGGCCCCACGGTAATGACCGAACGCCCGGAATAGTCCACGCGCTTGCCCAGCAGGTTCTGGCGGAAGCGGCCCTGCTTGCCCTTGATCATATCGGAGAGGGACTTGAGCGGCCGGCCGTTGGTGCCGGTGATGGCGCGGCCGCGGCGGCCGTTGTCGAAAAGCGCGTCCACGGCTTCCTGAAGCATACGCTTTTCGTTACGGATGATGATTTCCGGCGCGCCCAGCTCCATCAGTCGTTTCAGGCGGTTGTTGCGGTTGATGACGCGGCGGTACAGATCGTTGAGATCCGACGTCGCAAAGCGCCCGCCGTCAAGGGGCACAAGGGGACGCAGTTCCGGCGGGATGACGGGAATGACCTCCATAATCATCCACTCGGGCTTGTTGTTGGACTCCAGAAAGGCTTCCACAATCTTAAGCCGTTTGGTGATCTTCTTTTTCTTGGTCTGGCTCTTGGTCGTCTCGCCCTCTTCGCGCAGCTCGGTACGCAGCTTTTCCAGATCCAGCTCCTCAAGCAGGCCGCGCACGGCCTCCGCGCCCATGCCCACTTCCAGGGCCTCGTCGCCGTAATGATCCAGAACCTGAAGGAACTGATCCTCGGAAATGACCTGCCGCTTCTGCAGGTTGGTCTGTCCGGGATTGAGGACGATATAGGAGTCGAAATAAAGCACCTTTTCCAGATCGGCCATCGTCATGTCCAGCAGGGTGCCGATCTTGGAGGGAAGGGTCTTGAGGAACCAGATATGCGCCACGGGCGCGGCCAGCTCGATGTGACCCATGCGCTCGCGACGGACTTTGGAGGCAATGACTTCCACACCGCACTTTTCGCAGACGATGCCGCGATGCTTCATGCGCTTGTACTTGCCGCAGTTGCATTCATAGTCCTTTACCGGGCCGAAAATCTTGGCACAGAAAAGACCGTCCCGCTCAGGCTTGAAGGTGCGGTAGTTGATGGTCTCAGGCTTTTTCACCTCGCCGTAGGACCATTCCCGGATGGCTTCGGGGGAGGCGATGGAAATCTGGATGGCTTTCAGGTTGCGGATGTTCGTCGTATTGGCCGACGTGCCGCGCATGGTGAAGAGATCGTCCAGGCTCATATGGGTATCCTAGCTTGTTAAAAGCAGATTAAGAATCGTTGCCGGCGGAACACGTCCGGGGAAGGACTCCGTCCCTCCCCGGACGGCGCTAATCCCGCTGCGAATCTTCGTCCTCACGGGCTTCGCGCATGAAGCCCACGCGCTTGGGCCGTTTCCTGCCCTCTTCCTGATGCAGGGTCACGTTGAGGCCAAGGCTCATGAGTTCCTTGACAAGAACGTTGAAGGATTCAGGCAGTCCGGCCTCAAGGAAGTTATCGCCCTTGACAATCTTTTCGTACATCTTCACGCGGCCCGTCACGTCGTCGGACTTGACGGTCAGGAATTCCTGCAGCAGATATGCCGCGCCGTAGGCTTCCAGAGCCCAGACTTCCATTTCCCCAAGGCGCTGGCCGCCGAACTGGGCCTTGCCGCCAAGGGGCTGCTGCGTCACCAGCGAGTAGGGGCCTGTGGAGCGCGCATGAATTTTCTCATCGACAAGATGATGCAGTTTGAGCATGTACATGACGCCGGTCGTCACGCGGTTTTTGAAGGGAACGCCCGTGCGGCCGTCATACAGGACGGTCTTGCCGTCGTTGGGCATTTTCGCCTTGTCCATCCAGCCCCAGATTTCGGCTTCGGTGGCGCCGTCGAAGACAGGCGTCTGCGTCACGATGCCGTTGCGCAGTTTTTTGACGGAGGCGATGAACTCCTCATCGTCCATGCCGTCCACGAGATCGTTGATATCCCCGGCATTGAAGATGTCCTTCACTTCGTCGCGCAACACCCGCACAGGCACGCCGGAATTCACCAGTTCCGCCAGCTGGCGGCCAAGCTCCTTGGCGCCCCAGCCGAGATGGGTTTCCATGATCTGCCCGATGTTCATTCGCGAAGGCACGCCGAGAGGATTGAGTACGATATCTACAGGACGGCCGTCGGCGAAGAAGGGCATGTCCTCTTCCGGCAGAATGCAGGACACAACGCCCTTGTTGCCGTGGCGGCCGGCCATTTTATCGCCCACGGAGAGCTTCCGCTTGATGGCGATATGCACCTTGACCATACGGATCACGCCGGGCGGCAGATCATCGCCCTCGGTGACCTTTTCACGCTTGGAATCGTAGATGGCCTTGATATATTCCACCTGCCTGTCATAGTCGCGCAGCATGGAGGCCACATAGTCGTTGGTCTCCTTGCTCTTGAACAGGCCGGCCAGTTTCTTCACGGGCAGCTCCGCCAGCGTCTCTTCCGTCAGCACGGCGCCGGCCTCAATGAGCACCTCCCCCTTGCGCGCGCCGGAGATCGTCGTGGCAACCTGCTTGCCGACGACGGCGGGGGCCATGCGGTCGCGGGTGCGCCGCGACAGCGCGCGCATATGATCGGCTTCCTTCTGATCCAGCACGGCCGTATCGTGCGCCTCAATGGCCAGGGTGCGCTCGTCCTTTTCGCCGGATCGGCGGTTGAAGACCTTCACGTCAATGACGGTGCCCTCCACCCCCGGCGGCACCTTGAGCGAGGTGTTTTTCACGTCGCGCGCCTTTTCGCCGAAAATGGCCCGCAGAAGCTTTTCCTCCGGCGTCAGCTGCGTTTCGCCCTTGGGGGTAATCTTGCCCACGAGGATATCGTCAGGCTTGACGGGCGCGCCGATGCGAATGATGCCGCTTTCGTCAAGGTTGCGCAGCATCTCCTCGCTGACGTTGGGAATGTCCCGCGTGATTTCCTCCGGGCCGAGCTTGGTGTCACGGGCCACGACCTCAAATTCCTCAATATGGACGGAAGTAAAGGTGTCTTCCTTGACGACGCGTTCCGAGATGAGGATGGAGTCCTCGTAGTTGTAGCCGCACCACGGCATGAAGGCCACCACAAGATTCTTGCCCAGCGCCAGCGTGCCATCGTCAATGCCGGGACCATCGGCAAGGATGTCGCCCTTTTTCACCATCTGGCCGGGGCGGCAGGTCGGTTTCTGGCCAAAGCAGGAATTCTGGTTGGATTTGTGGTATTTGAGCAGATCGTACACGCGCACGCCGCCCTGCTGCGGATACAGATCGCCATCGTAGGAAACCACGAGGCGGTCGGCATCCACATACTCCACCCTGCCCGGAGCGGGGGCCACGATGCAGGCGCCGGAGTCGCGGGCGACGTCCACTTCCATGCCCGTGCCCACCAGCGGCTTTTCACTGCGCAGCAACGGCACGGCCTGACGCTGCATGTTGGACCCCATAAGCGCGCGGTTGGCGTCGTCATGTTCCAGAAACGGAATCAGCGCTGCGGAAATGGAGACCATCTGACTGGGAGAAATGTCCATGAGCGTCACTTCCTCACGGGGACGCATTTCCACTTCGCCGCGGACACGCACCGTGACGTATTCGTCAAGCAGGTTGCCTTCGGCGTCCACGCGGGCATTGGCCTGCGCCACCACCTGCCCGGTTTCGCGCGTCGCGTCGAGATGCACGATCTCATCGGTCATGCGGCCGTCGCGGATGACGCGGTACGGCGTTTCGATGAACCCGAAATCGTTGACCTTGGCAAAGGTCGTCAGTGACACGATCAGACCGATATTCGGACCTTCCGGCGTTTCGATGGGGCAGATGCGGCCATAGTGCGAGGTGTGCACGTCGCGCACCTCAAAACCGGCGCGCTCGCGGGTCAGACCGCCAGGCCCAAGCGCCGAGAGGCGGCGCTTGTGCGTCACTTCGGACAGGGAGTTGGTCTGATCCATGAACTGCGAAAGCTGCGACGTGCCAAAAAACTCCTTCAGCACGGCGGCCACCGGCTTGGGATTGATGAGATCGTGCGGCATGAGCGTCGTGATTTCCTGAAGGCTCATGCGCTCCTTGATGGCGCGCTCCATGCGCACAAGACCGATACGGTACTGGTTTTCCACCAGTTCGCCCACAAGGCGCACCCGGCGGTTGCCCAGATGGTCAATATCGTCGGCGGGGCCGTGACTGTCCTTGAGCTGCACCAGCACCTTGATGGCCGACAGAATATCATAGTCGGTCAGGGTGCGGCTGTCGGTGAAGCGCTCCAGCGCCTCGCGGTGGGCGGCGGCCTCGTCCTTCCCGCCCTCAGGCTGCCGCGCAAGGGCCTCTCTGGCAAAGGTCTCCAGCAGCTTCCTGTCATAGGCCGTCAGCGGCGCGCCCTCCACCTTTTCCGGCTCCACGGCCAGACGCTGGTTGAGCTTGTAACGGCCCACCGGCGACAGATCATAATAATCGGGGCTGCGGAAAAGATTGTCAAAAAAGCTGGACGCGATTTCCGCTGTTGGCGGCGACGAGGGGCGCAGTCGACGGTAGATCTCCTCCTGCGCCTTCTCCATGTCGGGGATGCGATCCTGCGCAAGGGTGTCCCGGATGGACGACGAGGTGTCCGTGCCCCTGGTGTGCAGCACGGCCACGCGCCGGATGCCCACTTCGCGCATGCGTTCCACCAGGCCGGGCGTCAGTTCGTCGGAAGCCTCGGCCAGGACCTCGCCGGTATTGGCGTCCGTCACGTCCTCCGCCAGAAACATGCCGTCAAGCGTATCGGGGCGGACCTCTATGACCTCCAGGCCGGACTCGCAAATCTGACGCCAGCCGCGCTTGGTGATGGGCTTGCCGGCGCGCACCAGCGCCGTGCCGTCGGGCGCCACAATGTCGGAATAGGCGTTGTCCTTGCGGTACAGATCCCTGCGCACTTCCCAGAACAGGCGGCCGGCATCGTCGAGACGGTAATACTCGCGGGTATAGAAGTAGTCCAGAATGTCCGTCTTGCTCATGCCCATGGCCTTGAACAGGATGGTGGCGGGCATCTTGCGGCGGCGGTCGATGCGGACGTACAGGATATCCTTGTGGTCAAAGTCAAAATCAAGCCACGAGCCGCGCATGGGGATGACGCGGCAGGAGTAGAGCACCTTGCGGCTGGTATGGGTCTTGCCGCCATCGTGTTCAAAAATGATGCCCGGCGAGCGCTGCAGCTGGTTGACGATGACGCGTTCGGTACCGTTGATGATGAAGGTACCCTTTTCGGTCATGAGGGGCAGGGTACCAAAATAGATGTCCTGGCCTTTGATTTCGCGCACGGTATAGGGCGCGGCGTTCTCGTCGGTGTCGTACACCACGAGATGCACCTTGATGCGTACCGGCGCCTCATAGGTCAGGCCCTTGGCGATGCATTCGGCCTGATCGTATTTGGGCTCGACGATTTCATAGCCGACGAACTCCAGGCTGGCCGTATCGTTGAAATCCTTGATGGGAAAAACGGTACGGAAAACGCCTTCAAGCCCGACGTCCGGCTTGCGATCGGCGGGGGCGACGCCTTCCTGCAGAAACTTTTCATAGGAATCGATCTGCAGGGTCAACAGATGGGGGATGGGGAGCGATACTTTGATCTTGCCGAACTTTTTTATGAGCTGGCCCATGAGTACCTCAAAAAGGTGGCGGTTGCGCTTCGGCTGGCGAACGGCGGGGAGCGCGTCCCCGCCAGTTCGCCGTTCAGATACGTGGCTGTGATGCGAAGCACCCCTCTTGCCGCATCACGGGGCCGTAACAGGGATCGCCTGCGTCGGCTGGGGCGGATTCCACGAAGCGTGCCGCGATCCGAAGCGTGTGTCTTCTTCAGTCGTACGCGCCAGGGGCGCGTATGCCTGCGCGCGGCGGGACTGCCCGCCGCGCGAAAAATATCGGCGCCGTACGGAAAGGAAAGATGCCGGAGCGGCCGCGTTCTCAACGGGAAACCGCTCCAGGAGGGAAGACACGCATAAAGACGACAAAAAAACCACCGTCCGTTTTCACGGACAAAGCGGCCTTGTCGTTCAGAAAAACTTGCTATGTCGTGCCGTCACAGAAAAGCTCGCCAGCACCCTTCCTCCCGCCGGAGTGTCACTAGATTTTTTCTAGCCCAAAAAACAACGACAGGCAAGCGGAAAGAGTCCCCTGTTTTTCAGGAAAAAAATGTCTTATGGTTCAGTTCAAAAAACTTTACAAAAAACTGGAGACATGTTATAGTTGTCCATATCCGTTAGTGAGGGGACTAACCGGATACCCTGCCGCCCTGAGGGCCGGCGTTTTTTATAACTCCCACGGAAGGATTTTTCCATGAAACGTATCCTGACGCTCACCCTGGCCGCCGCCATGGTGTTCGGCGCGGCGACAGCCGCTTCCGCCATTGACTTCAAAGCTTCCGGTCAGTGGCTGTTCGGCGTATCCGCCGGCGAAGGCAACTTCGTCAACAAGCATAACGGCAACCGCGCCGACAGCAACGACACCTTCTTTGCCGGACAGCGTCTGCGCACCCAGATCGACGCCGTTGCCTCCGAAGCCCTTTCCGGCACCGTCTACTTTGAAATCGGCGATCAGACCTGGGGTAACGGCGGCAGCGGCGCCGCCATGGGCGCCGACGGTACCGTGGTGGAAGTAAAACGCGCCTATCTTGACTGGATCGTGCCCAACACCGATCTGCAGGTTCGCATGGGTATCCAGGGCCTGTCCCTGCCCAACGTGGCCGGGGGCAGCGCCGTGGCCGATACCGACGCGGCCGGCATCACCGTCAGCTACCAATTCAACGACAACGTGGGTCTGACCGCGCTGTGGTCGCGCCCCGTAAACGACAACTTCACCCGCAACGAGCGCGGCCGCAACGCGAACTATCTCGACAACATCGACGTGTTCGCCCTCTCCCTGCCCCTGAATTTCGACGGTGTGTCCGTCACCCCCTGGATCATGTACGGCATGATGGGTAAAAACGCCCTCACCACCGGCTGGAACGGTACCGATTGGGACGCCCTCCAGACCAAGGACGGCTCCGTGGTCGACACCCTGACCAGCCGCTTCATGGGCATGAACACCATCGACGGTCTGACGCCCAGCTCCTCCAAGGCCTACGGCTCCCTGTTCTGGTTCGGCCTGCCCATCAAGGTGACCGCCTTTGATCCCCTGAACGTCGAAGTGGATCTCAATTACGGCTATGCCGAAAACATGGGCCGCTACAGCGTTCTGAAACGCGGCGCGGAGGTGGTTCGCGCCTCCGGCAAGCGCGAAGGCTGGCTGGCCAAGGCCCTTGTCGAATACAAGATGGACTGGGGTACGCCTGGCATCTTCGGCTGGTACGCCAGCGGCGACGACGGCAACGTCAAGAACGGCTCCGAACGCATGCCCTCCCTGTCGCCCTGTCCCACCTTTACCGGCATGATGGGCGCCGCCGGCAGTGACTGGAATCCCACCTGGACCCTGTACGAACGCGGCAACAACTTTGACGGCAGCTGGGGCCTCGGCCTGCGCATCGCCGACATGAGCTTTGTGGACGATCTGAAGCACACCTTCATCGCCGCCTACCGCGGCGGCACCAACAGCCCATCCATGGTCAAGTATATGGGCAGCGCCGTTGCCTGGAACCAGAGCACCCTGACCGGCAACTCCGTGGAAGGCCCCTACCTGACGACCAACGACGGCCTTCTGGAATTCAACCTGCTCAACTCCCTGCAGATCTATGAAAACCTGCATATGTACCTTGAACTCGCCTATATTGTGAACATGGTCGACAAGGACACCTGGGAACGTTCCTTCATGAACGACAGCTTCTCCAAGCAGGATGCCTGGAAGGCCCAGCTGACCTTCGCCTACAGCTTCTAACGGCAAACAACCGCACAGATGACACGGAAAAGGACGCCTCCCGGCTTCGGGAAGGCGTCCTTTTTTTCGCCGGGGCCAGTAAGCCGACATGCAAGCATTGCAAAACAATGGCGCTAGGAGCGGGAGGGGGAAGGCAGGCTTTCCGCCATTTCTCTGACAAGACGGTAGAGATGCTTGGAACCCTTGCGATCAAGCGGCTGCCATTGCAGCTCCATGCTGTCCCCCAGTTTCAGACTGCGCTCAAACTTCAGCCGCAGGAGCGCGCCGCCGCCCTCCTGACGGTTCAGACCCATCTTCTGCGCCTGAAAGATGAACACATTCCGCCGGTTCCCAAAATGGGGGGCAAAAAGCACAAGAAAACGCTCAAAGCCACGCGAGCATTGCGTTGCCATACCTGGCGGCAACTGAAATGTGGCGCCGGTGGGCGACATGGTATGCAGTCGCGGCGCGTCTTCCTCCGATTCCGCCTGCCGCAGCAGGGCTTTCAACGCCTGAAGGGTTCGCGGCAGCGAGGTCAGCGAAACAAGCCGCGTCGTCGATGGACAGGAACAGTCAATCAAGGCCGGCGGATCAAGAACAGGGCGGATGCCCGGACGCCGCAGCAGGCTGACGAAGAGACGGACGCCCTCCGCACGCCGCTGCACCTCCTGGATTGCCGCCGTCCCGGAGACTTCCAGCCGGCTTTCCTCCTCCTGAATGGTGAATGTGTAGGAACAAAAATCCGAAGGCAGCTTCACGTCCGGCGGCGGATCCAGCAACTGCAGGGTCAGCGGCTTGTCGTGCAGCACCCGCGCGTGCAGCCGCAGTTCCTCCTCCCGTCCCCCGGCGTCCTGTGGATGGCAGGAGAGGTGGACCGTCCGCTTCTGCTCACGCGCCACGCGGAAAACATCGTGACGCCGGGATCGCCAGAGACTGACGCGGCTATCCCCGTCTTCCGCCTGCTCCGTCCCCGCCGTCATCAGACGCATGAGTTCCGAAATCTGATCCTTGAGTTCCGAAACATGGTTGCGCCAGAGCGTTACCCTGTCGTTTCCAAGAATAAAATGATGCGCGTTCATGTGGCAGACCCGGATGGTAAAGAAAAAGGGTTGTTTCCGCCTGATCCCGTTCTGTCCGCTCTGTTCCCGGGGAGAATGCGCCGGACAGGAAACTTACCAACCCGCCGCGATGCCGTCGCCGCGCGGATCAGCCGCTCCCCAGAGAAAGTCTGTTTCGGGATGCCGCCAGATGGCCCCTGCATGCCCCATGACATCGCTGAACGCCGCCGTGACGGCGATGTCATGGCCGCGACGGCGCAACTCTCCGGCAACAGCGCGTTCCAGACGCGACTCCAGACGTACCGTGTTGACCGCCTCACCCCACGAACGCCCGTAAAGCCATCGCGGCGCGCAGACGGCTTCCTGCGGCGTCATGCCGAAATCAACGATGCGCGTCACCAGCGCAGCCTGCGTCTGCGGCTGTCCCTCGCCCCCCATGGTGCCGTAAATCAGACGGGGCGTTCCTCCGTCAAGCAGCATGGGCGGATTGAGGGTGTGGAAGGGACGTTTTCCCGGCGCCAGACAATTGGGGCTGGACGGATCAAGAGAAAAAAAGCATCCCCGGTTTTGCAGCAGCACCCCCGTGTTGCCGGCAACAATGCCGGAACCGAAATCATGGTAGACACTTTGAATCATGGAAACGGCCGTCCCCCACGCATCCACAGCGCCCAGCCAGACCGTGTCGCCGTGCGGATCCAGTGGCGGTACGGACACGGCCGCGCGGCGCATGTCAAGACGGGCCGCCTGTGCGGCGGCATGTTCAGGAGACAGAAGCTCCTCCACCGGAATTTCCGTAAAATCGGGATCGCCAAGATAGCGATCCCGGTCGGCAAAGGCCAGTTTCGTCGCCTCAATAAGCAGATGGCAATAATCGGCCGTACCTTCGCCCAGCGCGCGCACATCGAAGCGATCAAGAATGCCGAGCAGCGCCAGCGAAGCCAGTCCCTGACTGTTGGGAGGACAGTTCAGCACGGAAAGGCCGCGATACTTCACACGCAACGGCTCCTGCCAGCAGGCATGGTGCCCGGCAAAATCCTCTTCCGAGAGCAAACCGCCGTTGGCCCGCATATCGGCCGCGATACGCGCGGCAATATCTCCCTCATAAAAGGCGCGCCACCCCTCCCGCGCCAGCTGGCGCAGCGTCGCGGCCAGTTCCGGCTGGCGCAAACGCCGCCCAATGGCGCAAAAATCGCCCTCCGTCTCGCAAAAGATCTTACGGAAACCGTCAAAACGCTGCAAATTGCGCGTTTCCCCGGCATCTGTGCGCGTGTCCTCCCGCAGCCATTGCGCCAGCGAGGATGCCACAGGAACCCCGTCTTCCGCGCAGGCAACGGCGTCTTCCAGGAGATCCGCCCACGAAAGCTCCGTCCCCAGCGCGTCGCGGCTGTAGGCATAGGCCTCTCCCCAGCCGGAAACCATGCCCGGAACCGTTATGGCCGCCCGCCAGCCCCGCGTGGGGATCCCCCCGCCCGCCGCGAAGGCCTCCCCGCTCACCGCCCGCGCCGCCCGGCCGCTGGCGTTGAGCGCCCGTCCCTTTCCCCTTGCCGTATCATAGATAAGCCAGAAGGCGTCGCCTCCCAGCCCGCACATCTGCGGATAGGCCACCGCCAGAACCGCGCCAGCGGCGATGACGGCATCCACCGCCGTCCCTCCCCGGCGCAGCACGGCCAGACCGCTCTGGCTTGCCAGATGATGCGGCGTGGTAATCATGCCGTGCCCGGCGACGGGATTCGTCCGCCGGGCAATGGTCTCATGATCGGAAAAGCCCATGGCAATGCTCGCTGTTCGTTTCGTTGTGACAGAAGGCCGCCACCGCGCCGTAGCCCGCCCGTCCCCTTCCCCCCCGTAGAGGAAGAGGGAAAAGAAGGTCTCCCGCCGTCCGCCTCCGTTGTGTCAGAGGAAATCGGGATCAACGGCGGCGCGTCCGTTGGCAAGCATGATACGGACGTAATGCAGACTCCGTTCGTCGATGGGAACAATGGGAAAGGGCTGGCCGCAGGCGTCGCAGTTGACAAGCTGCGGCGCCACCGGATTGACCTGGGGTACATGGCGTCCACAGTGCGGACAGGGATAGAAGAAAAGAATTTCCATCCCTTCGGGATGCACGGGAGTCTGGGGCCGTTTCGATGTTGTCATGGCAGTTTCCTTCAGCGGGGGGAACGCGCCCGCGTCATCCGTCTCCAGCGCACGCCCCTGTCAGGCGTCCAGCAGACTGTCGCCGCTCATGGCGGCAGGCTGGGGCAGATTCCAGAGCGCAAGCAGGGTCGGGGCCACATCGGCAAGCTTGCCGTCGCGCAGACTGTGCGGCGTCCCGTCGCCCTCAAGCAGGAGGCAGGGAACCGGATTGGTGGTATGGGCCGTGAAGGGAACCCCATCCGTACCCCGCATGGTCTCGCAGTTGCCGTGATCGGCGATGAGCAGCATGCGCCCTTTGCGGGCGCGGACGGCTTCCGCCATACGCCCCACGCATTCGTCAACCGTTTCACAGGCGGCGACGGCGGCCTCCAGAACGCCGGTATGCCCCACCATGTCCCCATTGGCGAGATTGCACACGGTGAGGTCGTGCGTTCCCGCCGCCCAGTCGGCAAGAAAGGCGTCCGTTATTTCACGGGCGCTCATGGCCGGCGCCTTGTCATAGGTCGGCACATCGCGACGCGAATTGATGAGCAGCCGGTCCTCGCCGGGGAACGGGGCTTCCACACCGCCATTGAAGAAGTAGGTGACATGCGCGTACTTTTCCGTTTCGGCAAGGCGCAGCTGGCGATAGTCCAGGTGGGAAAGATATTCGCCAAGCCCCTCCCGCACGGCCTGTCTGGGGAAGGCCGCCGGCAGGGTGAGTTCCGCATCGTAGGCCGTCATGGAGGCCATTCCCGCAAGGGCGGGACGGCGGCCGCGCTCAAAGCCGTCAAAGCTCCCGTCGCTGAAGGCATGGGCCAGCTGCCGCATACGATCGGCGCGGAAGTTGAAAAAGAACAGCGCGTCGCCATCGGCCAGCGGCGCCGCTCCCGAAAGGAGTACCGGGCGAACGAACTCATCCGTGACGCCTTCGGCATAGGAGGCCCTCAGCGCGTCAACCGCTCCGGCGCGGACGCTTCCCCTGCCGTGAACAAGCAGATTCCAGGCTTCGGCCACGCGATCCCAGCGTTTGTCGCGATCCATGGCGTAGTAACGGCCCACCAGCGTCGCTATGGCCGCGTCCGGCAGTGGGGCGAGCGCCCGCTCCAGAGCCGTCACGAAACCGATGCCGCTCTCAGGGGCGGTATCGCGGCCGTCCATGAAGCAATGCACACGCACGGGCACGTTCGCGCGCGCGGCGGCAACGCACAGCGCCTCAAGATGGCGGATATGGCTGTGAACGCCGCCGTCGGAGAGCAGCCCGGCAAGGTGCAGCGCGCCGCCGGAGGCGCGCGCCGCGTCAAGCAGCTGGACGAACACAGGGTTTTTCCCCAGTGAGCCGTCTTCCACAGCCATGTCGATACGCGTCATGTCCTGATAGACGATGCGCCCCGCGCCGATGTTGAGATGCCCGACCTCGGAATTTCCCATATAGCCGTCGGGCAGGCCGACGGCGCGCCCCGATGCCCGCAGCCGGGCATGGGGGCAGGCGGCGAACAGGGCGTCCAGGTTGGGCGTTCTGGCCACAAAAGGCGCGTTGGCGGGACCGGGGGGGGCGATGCCCCAACCGTCGAGAATAAGCAGCAGCGCTGGCGTCAGGGCGTTCATGGGCTATCCTTCCTGACGGAGCGCCCGCGCGGAGGCGACAGCTCCCCAGAGGTTTTCGATGTTATACAGTGCGCGTGCGGAGGACTGGAAGATATGCATCACCACATCGTTGCAGTCCACAAGAATCCACTGGCCCGCGGCGTAGCCTTCCATGCGCAGATATTCAAAATTCCGTTCGCGGCAATAGAGAGCGATGCCGTCGGCGAGACTCTGCGCGTGACGGACGGACGTCGCCGTGGCGACGATCATGCCTTCGGCAAACGCGCCCGATCCCGCCAGGTCAAGAACGGTCACATCAAGGGCCTTGTGATCGTTCAGCCAGTCGCGGAAGGCCGCGAGCTTCCCGGCCGTGGGCAGTGTGGAAAAAGACGTGTTTTTTTCAGTAGGAGTTTGCATTCCTTCCCTCTACAGGAAAGCGGGAACAAGGGCAATGGGGGCGTGCGCCGCCGGGCCTCCCCTTGACCGGCACGGCTATTTGAGGCATGGCAGTACGCACATGATCCGCAATGGCGTGAAGCATGACAGTCAAGGAGTACCACCGTGATTTTCGACATACAGAAAGAAACGCTGCCCCGTGAGGACATCGAGGCCCTGCAGTTGCGCCGCCTGCGCGACATGTGCGCGCGCGTCTACGCCAATGTCCCTTTTTACCGGAAGCGTTTCAAGGAGATCGGCATCACCCCGGCGGACATCAGAACGCTAGCCGATATCAGGAACCTGCCTTTTACGGAAAAGCAGGACTTACGCGACTATTATCCCTTCGGACTGTTTGCCGTACCGCGTGAGAACATTGTGCGCCTCCACGCCTCAAGCGGCACGACGGGCAAGGCCGTCGTCGTCGGCTATACGGCGCGGGATCTGGAAACCTGGGCCGATGCGGCGGCGCGCAGCCTCGCGGCGGCGGGCGTCAGTCATCTGGACACCGTTCATGTGGCCTACGGCTACGGGCTGTTCACGGGAGGCCTTGGCGCCCACGGCGGCGCGGAGCGCCTGGGCGCGACGGTCGTCCCCGCTTCCGGCGGCGCGACCCGCCGCCAGGCCATGCTGCTGCGGGATTTCGGCGCAACGGCCCTGTGCTGCACGCCGTCCTATGCCATGCACCTCTGGGAAGCCGGTCAGGAATCCGGCATAGACTTCAGGGAACTGCCGCTGCGTACCGGCGTGTTCGGCGCGGAACCCTGGACAGAGGAAATGCGCCAGGACATGGAACAGAAAATGGGCATCAACGCCCTGAATATTTACGGACTCTCCGAAATCATGGGCCCCGGCGTCGCCATGGAATGCGTCGAGGCCAAGACCGGCATGCATCTCTGGGAAGATCTTTTCCTGCCGGAAATCATCGATCCCGTCACCGGCGAACAGCTCCCTCCCGGCGAAACCGGAGAACTGGTCATCACGACGCTGACCAAGGAAGGTATTCCCCTGGTCCGCTACCGCACGCGCGATCTGACCAGCCTGGACTACACCCCCTGCTGTTGCGGCCGCACGCATGTCCGTATTACGCGCCTGCGCGGACGTACCGACGACATGCTGATCATTCGCGGCGTCAACGTGTTCCCGCAGCAAATCGAAGGGCTGCTCATGGAGCAGCGCGCCCTCTCGCCCAATTACCAGCTTGTGGTCGACCGGGTGAACAACCTCGACACGCTGGAAGTCCGCGTGGAAATGGGCGAACACCTCTTTGCGGACGAAATCGGCAAGCTTCAGACGCTGGAACGGACTCTCCAGAAAAACATCAAGGAATATCTCGGCGTTACCGCGAAAATTCGCCTTATGGAACCGCACTCCATCGAGCGCTCCGAAGGCAAGGCCAAACGGATTGTGGACAACCGCCCCAAAGCCTGACCGTTCCCGTACAGCTCATACATGAGGGACGCCACGGCGGCTTGCGCCAGGCGTCCCTTTCCCTTGGGACATATTGTTTCCATGCCTAAAAAACGGGCTCCCCGCACACGGCGGAAAAAATGTGGCCGCTCCTACTCTCAAGGTACACGCTGCCCTGACCCGCCAACGATCCCTCTAAAATTTATAAATAAAGCTCACATTGACGTTCCACGCATCCTCAAGGCTATTGGCAGAAATATAGGTTTCGTTCTTGCGAAAGCCTCCCCAGACCCTGGAGGACTGATCCAGCCACAGGGCTATGTAGTTGGCTTCCACCAGCAGACGCAGATTGTCATGTATCTGGCAGGAGGACATGAGGCCGAATTCGGCGGCATAGTCCTTCCGCGTCAGGTAGATGCCGCCGTTGGTGTTGAGGTTGTAGAAATCATTGCCGTAGCTGAAGCCCGTATGACCCGGCACATCCAGCTCGCCCTTGATGTAGCGGGCCATGCGCGGCGCATTGGTGCCATTGTAGAAGTTGACGCGAATGGTGTGGCTGAGCCTGTCCATGAAACTCAGATCCCGGATGCGCGCCCCGATGCCCCAGGTTCCGGCCAGAGTGTAGCCCAGTACGGCGTCCCGGCCGATGGTCCAGGTGCCGAGCGTGCCGAAACCGGAAAAGCCGCTGGTGCTTTCGTTATTGTAGTCAAAGGACGGCAGACGTTCAGAACCATTGTTGGGGTTGCTGTCGTCACCGCTGCTGTACCAGCCGTAGATGCCCGGCGTGCCCCAGTCCAGCTTGTACTCGGCCAATAGGGAAGCGTACCAGCCGTGGCGGTTCAGCGCCTGTACCCCGCTGTCAATACTGCCGTAATTGGCGCTCCAGGCCAGACGGAAGGGATCAGCCGCCGTCATGTCGCCGGTCAGCCCCGCCCAGAAGGCCGTACCGTAGGCATACGTCGCATGCCGCCCCACCTTGTCATTGCGCAGGGCATAGCAGGCCGGGCTTATGCCCGTGCCGTACCCACGGCCGTAATAATCGGCCCCCGCGCGAAAGGCATTGTCACCCACCATGCCCAGCATGGCCCAGGGCGTCAGACGCAGTCCGTCGAAGGTCATCGGCAGTGCAAGACCGAACATGTCCACGTTATCCAGATACTTGTCTGGCGCATAATCCGTACCGCCATCCAGGCAGTTGTCGTTGAAGGGTCGTGCCCAGAAGGCGGTCAGGCCCACACGCTGGTTGAACGGTATGGATACGCTGATTCCGGCCACATCGGCGTCAAAGACTTGAGATGCCCCGGAGGCGTAATCCGGCAGAAAAATACGTTGCAGGCCCATGCGGGTACGGATATCCGTACCGGGGATCAGCCAATCCAGATAGGCGTGCTTTACCTTGGTGATGTTGCCGTCGGCCCCCAGCGCGCCGCCTTTGCTGGCCCGCCCCCATGTGGACGCGCCTATTTCAAAATAGATGGAGCCGGAAAGGGCTTCGGAGGCCACGGCATCCAGTTGCAACCGGACACGGGTCTTGGCCTCTAACGCATCCTCTCCCCAACGCCCCCAGCCAGTAACGCTGTTGCCGTGCCGATCCTTCCTGACGAAACTGCCCCCGCCGCCGTATTCCAGCATGTTGATCCAGACGCCCCTGGCCTTGAATTCAACGGCATGGCTTTCGGCTGGCGGGATAGCGCAAAAGGCTGCCAGCAGGGGAATGACAAAGTGCTTTTTCATGAAGTTCTCCTTGGTTAAAGGGGACAACAGACTGATGAGCGGAGGAGAGGCGCTGTTGCGCCTTGCACAAAGATTGCCCGATGAGCGCATCGAAGGCGTCTCACGGCATCCTCCCGGCTACGGTGATCGTTGCCGCCGCGCCCAATGGGCAAGTGCGGCAGGCGGCCTCATTTTTCATAGTAGCATTTTCAAAAAAAACGTGTTATTCATGGGTAGCATGGTTTAATAAAACATGCTACTAAAAAATAACCAACGAATAAAGGAGGAGCTATGCATAAGCTGGAAAAGATATGTGCGCTGGCAATGCTCATGGTCCTGCTGACCGTGATTGCCGGATGTAACGATGACAAAAAAAGTGGAGACAAGGCATCCGCCGGAAAGGCTGGTGCGCACAGCGAACTGGTCTATGCCAGCACCAAGGATATCCGCAATATCAACCCCCATCTGTACAGCGGTGAGATGGCTGCCCAGGGCATGGTATTCGAGCCTCTTGTCATCAACACGGCCGCGGGGGTCAAACCGTGGCTTGCTGAACGCTGGGACATTTCCGACGACGGCAAGGTCTATACCTTTTATTTGCGCAAGGGAGTCACATTCTCCGACGGTGAACCGTTCAATGCCAAGGCTGTAAAAATGAATATGGACGCCATCATGGCCAACCGCATTCGCCATGCCTGGCTGGATATGGTCAATGAAATCGAAAGGAATGAGGTGGTGGACGACCACACCTACCGTCTCGTCCTCAAGCACCCTTATTATCCGACACTTATTGAGCTGGGGCTGCTGAGGCCGTTCCGTTTCATCTCCCCCAGATGCTTTATCAACGGTCAGACCAAGGATGGGGTATCGGGGCTGATCGGCACCGGCCCGTGGATTCTGTCGGAACACAGGGACAATCAATATGCCCTGTTTACCGCCAATCCTGATTACTGGGGAGAAAAGCCCCGTATGCCGGCCGTGCGCTGGAAGGTCATGCCCGATCATCAGTCCATCATCCTGGCCCTGCAAAAGGGGGAAATTGATCTCATTTTCGGCGCGGATGGCGATATGCTGAATCTGGATACCTTCGAGGCGCTGAAACGCGAAGGCAAGTACGTTACCGCCATCAGCCACCCCATTGCCTCACGCGCCATTCTGCTCAATGCGCATCAGCCTTTCACGCGCGAACGGGATGTGCGCCTTGCCTTGCAATATGCCATCAACAAGCAAGGCATTGTCGAGGGTATCCTGAACGGATCGGAATCGATTGCCGATACCTTGATGTCCTCCAGTGTACAATACTGCGACGTTCCCCTGGAAAAACGCTCCTACAATCCGGCCAAAGCGGCCTCGCTGCTCGATGCGGCAAGCTGGAAGCTGGAAAATGACGGCTGGCGTTACAAGGAAGGGAAAAAAGCCACCGTGCGCCTGTATTATAATTCAAATAACGCCCAGGAGAGAACAATCAGCGAATACATGCAGGCTGATTTGAAAAAAATCGGCGTTGAGATGAAGATTATCGGCGAGGAAAAACAGACATTTCTTGATCGTCAGAAAACCGGCGACTTTGAATTGCAATATTCCCTGTCATGGGGAACACCCTATGATCCTCAATCCTACCTGTCGTCCTGGCGCATTCCCGCGCACGGGGATTATCAGGCTCAACGGGGAATGGAGCGCAAGGATTGGCTGGACAGGGAGATCACGCGCCTGATGACGGAGCCGGACGAGGAGACGCGGCGCAACATGTATCGGGATATTCTGACCTATGTACACAATGAGGGCGTCTACATTCCCCTTTCCTATTCCCGCACGAAAGCCGTGCATGTCAGGGCATTGAAAGGCGTTGAGTTCGGTCTTTCCCAATATGAAATCCCCTTTGAAAAAATGCACTTCTAAGTATTGAGGCGGCTGCCGGGATGTTCCCGGCAGCCAGGAAAAGAAATATCATGAACATGATGCGACATACGCTGGGTAAACTTGTGCGACTGATGCTTCTGCTGCTCAGCATTTCATTTCTTTCGTTTCTGATTATCCAGCTCAGCCCCAGCGATCCCGCGGAAGTTGCCATCCGGGTCAATGCCGTTACGCCAACTCCGGAAGTGCTGGCGGAGACAAGGGCACAGCTTGGCCTTGATAAGCCTTTCCTTGCACGCTATTTGCATTGGCTTGCCAATGCCCTCCAAGGCGATCTGGGAAGCAGCTATGTGGATGGCAAATCCGTTGCCGAAGAAATGCGCAGGGCGCTGCCACCTACCTTGCTGCTGGCGGCAACAGCAGTTCTTATTATAATTTTATGCAGCGTTCCAACAGCGCTGATTGCCTTCTCCTTTGAAGGACGCGCCCCTGATATCCTGTTGCGCGCCCTGATTTTCTTCAGTGGAGCCGTCCCTGCCTTCTGGGCCGGCCTCCTTTTAATCTGGCTTTTTGCCGTTCACTGGGACTTGCTTCCTTTAAGCGGTCTTGAGGAAGCAACGTCTCTTGTCCTGCCGGCGATAACACTTGCTTTACCGTATATTGCAACCTATGCGCGCTTGCTTCGCAGCAGTATTCTGCAAACAAAACAACAAAATTTTGTTCTTTATGCCAAAGCATGCGGAAGAAGCCCACAGGCAATTTTACGACATGTCGTACGAAATTCCCTGCAATCCAGTCTTACGGGCCTTGGAATGAGCCTGCCAAAACTTATTGCCGGAACATTTGTCGTTGAGAGCATTTTTGCATGGCCAGGTTTGGGACGGTTATGCGTGACTGCCATCTTCAACAGGGATTTTCCCGTCATTCAGGCATATGTACTTCTGATGGCAATATTCTTTACGTTTTTTAATGCCTGCATGGAAGTCTGCTCGGCCCTTGCGGATCCCCGGCTGCGAGACAGGAAAAAAAAGTGAGCATCTGGAAGACGATCAGGCAGGACAGAACAGGGATGCTCTGTCTGTTATTCCTCCTTGTTGTAACCGCAAGCGCTATTCTCGCTCCGTGGCTGGCTCCTCATGATCCGCTGCTTATTGATACAAGGAACAAACTGGCTGCCAGCGGCGGAGCGCACTGGCTTGGAACAGATCATCTCGGAAGGGATATTTTTTCCCGCTTGCTGTACGGGGCGCGAGTGACGGTGGGATTTTCCGTCCTGACCATGTGCGTGACGGTCTGCATCGGTACGCTGTTGGGGATGCTGGCAGGCTTTGTGCGTGGACGGGTTGAGGCCGTGCTTATGCGGGCATGTGATGTCGTGATGTCCTTCCCCAGTGAAGTCTTGGTACTGGCCATTGTCGGGATGCTCGGCCCATCGCTGGAAAATGTCGTTCTGGCCTGTGTTCTTGCCAAATGGCCGTGGTATACACGAATGGTACGAACAATCACACAAAAGTATACCGATATGAACTATATTCGTTATGCGCAGGTAGCCTGTTACAGCACACGCTACATTATAAGGCGGCATTTGCTGCCCTGTGCGGCGGGAGAAATTGCCGTTCTGGCCTCTCTGGACACCGGGGCCGTCATCCTGCTGATTTCCGCTCTCTCCTTTCTTGGGTTGGGTGTGCAGCCCCCTACACCCGAATGGGGTACCATGCTGGCGGAAGCCAAAAATGTCATGACGCTGTACCCTTGGCAAATGCTGCCGCCCGGCATTGCCATTCTATCCGTGGTCGCCGCATGCAACTTTCTGGGAGACAGTCTGCGGGATGCTCTGGATCCCTGGCATCACCCGGCAGGGAGGCGGGAATGATGCACGCGGATAACACACCGCCCCTGCTTGAGCTGCGCCATGTTTCCATCCGTGACAGGATGTCCGGGAAAACGCTGGTACAAGATGTAAGTTTCTCCCTGCAACCGGGGCACTGCCTAGGGATCGTTGGCGAGAGCGGCAGCGGCAAGACACTGCTTTGTCGGGCACTCATGGGGCTGCTGCCGCCAGCTCTCACGGCGGAAGGACAGGCTTGCTTTGATGGTACGGACATGCTGCATACAAGCGAGAAGCGCCGCCGTCAGCAACGGGGTTCTGGCATGAGTGCCATTCTGCAACAGGCCATGACGGCGTTTGATCCCCTGTATAGCATCGGGGCGCAAATTACGGAAACACTGTGCGAGAAACGCAAGATGAAACGAAAGCAGGCTCATGTCGAGGCAAGCACAGCTCTGGCGAAGGTCAATCTGCCCGCTTCCGTTCTGACCTGCTACCCGCATCAACTTTCCGGTGGCATGCTGCAACGTTGCATGATAGCTCTCAGTCTTGCCCTGCAATCCCGCCTTGTTGTGGCGGACGAACCAACAGCCTCCCTTGATGCCCACAATCACTATGCCGTGTTGCAGCGTCTTGTACAGATGCGGAATGCCTACCGCACCACGCTCATCTTTGTTTCCCATGATCTCGGCGCGGTGCAGATGCTTGCCGACAGGCTGCTGGTTCTTCAGCGTGGTGTCTGTGTGGAACAGGGAAGGGCTGAGGACATTTTTCAGCATCCGCGACATGAATACACACAGCATCTTGTCCGTACCCGACTGATGGTAACACGCGCTTTTCAGCGCCTTATGGGAGACAGGTATGCCACAGCAAGATGAATGCCCCCCTTTTCTGACGGTACGGCATGTCTGGAAATCCTACCCTGCGGCGCAAGGCATGTGGCTGCGAAAAAAAAGCATGGCTCCGGCTCTCAGGGATGTCTGTTTAACGCTGGAAAAAGGCCGTGTTCTGGGGCTGCTTGGCGAAAGCGGCAGCGGCAAGAGTACGCTTGCCCGTCTTATTCTGGGACTGGAAAGCCCGGATGCGGGCCAGATTCTTCTTGAAGGACAACCTGTCGGAATATGGCGCAGGGAACACCCGGGGAAAATGAGCGTCGTTTTTCAGGACTACGCCACCTCCGTCAATCCGAATTTCACGGTCAGAGACAGTATTGCGGAAGGTTGCCGCACGACAGGAGAGGGCGATACCGGCGAGGCAGCCATCCTTGCGGCGATGGAGCGCGCGGAACTTCCCGCGCAGCTTTTGAATCGCCTTCCCCATCAGTTGAGCGGCGGGCAAATGCAACGCGTCTGCATTGCCAGGGCCTTGGCATCCCAACCTGATTTTGTTGTCTTTGATGAAGCTGTCAGTGCGCTTGATGTCTCTGTTCAGACGGAAATTGTCAAACTGCTCATGAAGATCAAGGGGAATATCAGCTACCTTTTCATTACCCATGACATTCAGATAGCCTCCATGCTGTGCGACAGCATCGTCATTCTGCACAAGGGAGCCGTCACCGATGCCTTTGATGCGGAAAACATGGGGAAAATTGTTTCGCCGCACCTTGAAAAACTGCTTTCCTCAACCGTACTCTTTCACTCCACATTTGAGGATACGCTATCCTGAACACCCATAACTATTGTGTGAGGAGTCTACATGACGGCATATTGTTGTTCCCTGTTTCCATCTTCAACTCCGCTCACCCTTGGTGAGCGTATTCAACAGTACTGGACGCAACGGGCGGCTTCGTTCAGACAGGTCCGCCAGCGGGAGCTGCACAGCGATAAACCGGAACGCTGGTGGGCGGAAATCGCCCCGCACCTCCCTGCCCGCAAGAGGGGTGAGCCGCTGCGTGTGCTGGACGTGGGAACGGGAGCGGGTTTTCTGGCCATCCTGTTTGCGCGGCAGGGCTGTGAGGTTACCGCGGTAGATAGTTGCGCGCAAATGCTGCGGGAAGCGGAACATCTCTCCCGGAACGAAGCCCTGCGGATTGATTTTCGACAAATGGATGCCGACAGTTTGCAATTTGCGAACGACAGCTTTGATTGTGTCGTGGCCCGCAATGTCATGTGGACGCTGGTTGCCCCCTGTGCCGCTTACAGGGAATGGTGGCGTGTCCTGCGCCAGGGAGGCAGACTACTCAACTTTGATGCCAATTACGGAGCCGTGGATTTTACCGATCCTGCCCATGCGGGAAGTCAGCATGCCCATGCCAATATCGATCCCGAGCTTCTGCGCGAAGGCGAGCGCATCCGGCAGGCACTGCCGCTCAGCCACGAAGATCGACCGCGTTGGGACATGTCTACCCTGGAAGAGATAGGGTTCTCCCGCTGCGCCTGCGATCAGGAAATCAGCGGACGCATCTTTGCCACACGCGACGCCTCGTTCAATCCCGTCCCCATGTTTGTTTTATCAGCGGTAAAACCCCTGCCAAGGAGTGTGGAAGGCAGCATAAACGACTACACCCTATCGACCATCAACACTAACGAGCCATACAAATTCACGTAATTTTTTTGGCAAGCCGTGCTTCCCGCCCCTTCGTCCCAGGTCTCCCTGGCGGGACGTGGCTTGTTTTGACTTTAACTTTATCAAAAGAGGCGTTACGCTTCCTTCATGAAATCCGCACTGTCCAATGCGTATGTTTTTAGGTTCAGGAGGTACTCATGGGACTGGATGTGCTGAACACGATCGCCATTGCCATCGCCGCCGCCGCCGCGCTCTTTCTCTTTTCCAGACTGGGCGGGGGCGGCCGCTGAGGGCCGTGCCCGCCGGAACGCGCCGCCCTTCTCCCCTGTGTGGCCCGGGCGCGGGCGGTCCTCTGGCGTCACAGCACCTCGTAGATACGCGCAAACACGTTGTCGTACACCAGCTTGAAGTACGGTGAGATGTGCGGCGACAGCGGGTCGCCAATGAGCAGCCGCACCATCAGCGAATTATAGAGGCGCTGATCCATGGCCAGCTTTTCTCCGGTGACACGGTTGAAAATGAAATGGATGTTCCTGCGGCTCTCAAGGTAGCTCTGGCGCTGGGCGGCCGAGGCGCGGGGGTTTCTGTCAAACCATTCCTGGAGGTAGTCGCGGCGGGTAACGCCGGTCTCGTCAAGGACGGCAATGGAGGACGCATAGACCGGTGGCATGCCGGGCAGCCGTACCGCGCCGGTGGCGAGCTGATAGGAAAGCCCCTGCGTCACGATGGACAGGGCGGCGGATTCGCCCTGCTGGCGAACAAAGTTCCAGTTGCCGAAATTGCTTATCCAGAAACCGAGACGCAGCGTCTCGAAACTGACCACGAGGAACTGGCGGCCCCTGCCTTCCACCAGCGGCGTGGAGGGAGAACGCAGCCGGTTCATGAGCGCCTGCGCGGCGGCGTTATCCAGCCCGGCAAAGACCTTGCCCGGCTCGTTGCCGTGCAGGGCCGTATACCGGATAATCTGCCGGGCAAAACGGGGATTGTCCGTCGCCAGCACGGCGGCGGGCAGATACAGGGACGGCCCGGCATGCTGCGCGCCGTCGGCAATGGTGGCGCGCCGGGCGAAATGGTGGGCGGCGTAGCCCCAGTCCCACCAGAGCCAGAGCATACTGCCGGGCGGCGTCACGGTACGCGCGCTGGTCAGCGCTGTGGCGTGACGGCGATTGATCATGGGACCTTGCGACATGGTGGACGGAAGCTCCACAAACGGCGCGACCAGCAGGACGATCAGCAGCAGCGACGCGCCCAGCCCGGCCCAGGGGCGGGAAGGCGCGCCCCGTCGCCAGCGCGCAAGACAGGCCCGCAACAGCCAGAACAGCGGCAGGCTGAGGCCGATGGCCACAATGGGCGCGCCGAACATGACCATACGACCGCCCATTTTCGTACTGAGCAGCCCAAGAGCGGCCAGCGGCAGGAGAAAAAGCGCGCCGGGACGCCGCAGAATCACAGCGCAGAAACCCGCCAGGCCCAAAACGGCCGCCTCCGTCCACGGAAGGAAATAGGCCAGCACGGCCGCCAGCGTCAAATCCTGCACTTCCACGATGGACTGGGCCACGGAAGGATAGCCCACAACGGCCATCCCCGTGTCTTTGACATCCGCGCCGCGTTTGAGATAGGCCCCCACGTGCGCCAGCATGGTATGCCAGATTTCCCCTTCCGCGGCGAGCGCCAGCGTGCCGATCCAGAGCGGCAGCAGCACCCACGGGCGGCACAGCGCCGCCCGGAAGACGCGGGAGGGACGCACCCCCGGACCGCAGGCCAGCACACACAGCGTCAGGAGGAGTCCGCATGGCCCGGCCAGCGCCGGCAGGGCATAGGCCAGCGATCCGAGCAGCAGCGGAGCCCGTCTGCCACGCCGGGCCAGCGCCACGCAAAGCGCGCCCAGCAGCAGGATATTGTAGCGGAGAAGATAGGGAAAGACGGAATGCCATTCCTGCGCCCACCACGACACCACGCCGGACAGGCCCAGCAGCAGCACCCATGGCCAGCGCAGAGGATTGCCGAACGTTGACGCATCCCGCCTTTGCATCCTGTCGATTTCAAAAGCGGGATGAAACCGCTCCAGCCCATGCGCCGCCACGCCGCCCCAGAGCCTGCGCGCGGCGCCAAAACCGGAATTGGGCATCAGACGCCGCAGGATGAGATATGGCAGCACCATGTGGCGCATGGCCCAGCAGGCAGGCGCCAACGCCATCAGCAACGGGAAAAAGAGCGTCACAAGATCAGTGTCGTAATACCCCAGCAGGGTACGCGCCAGAAACCCGGGAGAGAGCGATGTCAGCAGGCCCGCCGCGACGCCCGCCTCCATACCGCCCAGCGCCCAGACCCATACGAAGACGAGCAGGGCCACCAGCGACGACAGCGCGGCGGGAAACCAGAACGCCACGGCGGCGGGATAGGTTCCCAGTATCCCGGCCATATGCCGCAGCAGTTCGGACATGGGGTGCCCCACGCCAAAGCTGAAGCCCTCGGCCCCGGCCACCCAGTGATAGGCATCATGGGTGGCGAGCAGCATTTCCGATCCAAGGCGAAATTCAGGATCCTGCCAGCAGGGCCACTCCAGCATTCGCAGGCCAAAAGCCAGCGCCAGCGTCACGCCCCCCCACAGGGCCCCGCGCAGCCAGTACGCCGCGTCATGCGTCGCAAAGGGACGGCCGCTCATGACAGAGGCTCCGCCCCGGCCTGTACGGCCCAGAACCAGCGCCGCCCCGACGCCGCATGCGGCGCGGCATAGCTCCATGTGGCGGCCACGCGCCACGGCGCGGGCATTTCCTCCGGCGCGGGCGTGTTGGCCAGGCAGACGGCCAGCGCCGGGCGCGCCATATGCGGCGACACAAACGGCAACAGCTCTTCCCACGGCATGAAGGCCCGGCTCACCACAACCCGCCCCCGTCCCTTCTGGGCGGCGAGAAAACGCTCCGCCCTCTCGCCATGCACAAAGGTGCGCGGCAGCTCCAGACGCGCGCACATGTCCGCCAGAAAAATATGCCGCTTCTGGCGCGCCTCCACAAGATGGTACTCCCCGTCGCGCCACACAAGGCGCAGGGGGATGCCCGGCAGCCCCGCGCCCGCGCCAAGATCCCAGACCACAGGCGCGGCGGGCATCACCCCGCGCTCCCCCAGCGCACGGAAAAACACCGCGAGTTCAAGACTGTCGGCCAGCAGATCCCGCGCGGCCACGCGCCAGTCGCGCGCGCCGACAAGATTCATGCGCCTGTTCCAGCGCATCAGCGCCGACAGATAGCTCGCAAGGCCCTCCAGAACCGACGCTTCCGACAGCGGACACGCCGCCTCCGCGCCGACCACGGAGAGCAGCTCGTCCCTCAACGCCTGCGGACCGGGCTCCACTCCTGCCACAGCACGCCTCCTCATGCAGAGCATGTCACTTTTGCGATTTTGTCCTTTCAAAGGCCGCGCCACCCACGCACGGTGGGGAAAAAGCGGTTTTCCCCAGCGCGTGGGCGCGGGCGTCCGTTCACGTGTCCGCCAGGGCGCTCACATTCCCAGCATACCCCCGATCCGGAGCTTTTTGCCTCCGTATCCGCCTGCCGCAAGGTAAAAGGTTTTTTCCCGCTTCTCAAGTCCAACTCCCGCGTTACCCGCCAGACAGGGACGGGACTTGCAAGGCGGGCGGCGATAACGTAAAAAAAATTTCCTTTCCGCCGCGCGACGGGGCGCCCCGAGCCCCCTCCCGGCCTTCCTCCCGTCCGCAAGGAGCATTCTCCATGACCGAATATTCCCTTCTTTTTCCCGGCCAGGGATCGCAGACACCCGGCATGGGGCGCGACATGGCCGAAGCCAGCCCGGAGGCCATGCGGCTCTGGAAACGCGCCGAAGCCGTCAGCGGCCTGCCGCTGCGCGAAATTTTCTGGGAAGGCGACGAGAACGCCATGAGCGACACCCGCGCCCTCCAGCCCGCGCTGACCGTGGTCAATGTCAATCTGTGGCGCGCGCTTTCCAGCCGCGTCACGGCGCGCGCCGCCGCCGGGCACAGCCTCGGCGAATTCAGCGCCCTTGCCGCCGCGCAGGTACTGGATGAGGAAAGCCTGCTGCGCATTGTCTCCCTGCGGGGCCGCCTCATGGCCGAAGCCGACCCGGACAAGCGGGGCGGCATGGCCGCGCTGCTCAAAATGACGCCCGAAACCGCGGCGGAAATCGTGGCTGAAGCCGCAAGGGAGACCGATTCCCTTCTGATTGTGGCCAACTACAATACGCCCGGCCAGCTCGTCGCCAGCGGCGCGCGCGAAGCCGTGGAATGCGTCTGCGCCAAGGCCAGGGAACGCAAGGGCCGCGCCGTCGCCCTTGCCGTCAGTGGCGCGTTCCACAGCCCCATGATGGAGAACGCCAACAGGGAGCTGGAACCGCTTCTCCGCAAGGCCGTCTGGCGCAAACCCCGTTTTCCCGTCTACTGCAACGTCCTCGGTACGCCTGTCACCGACGGCGAGAGCGCCCGCGAGGTCATGACGCGCCAGATGACATCTTCCGTCCAATGGATAGACCTCATGCGCAACGAGTTCCGGGACGGTGTGCGCCACTGGCTGGAGCTGGGCCCCAAATCCATTCTGGGGAAGATGGTCGCGCCCTGCGTGGACGCCGTGGCCAGCCCGGAAGACAAAAACACCCTTACCGTCCAGTTCGCCGGTTCTCTTAACGACATCGACGCCTTTCAGGCATAACAGATACCTCCCGTTCCGGGTACTATAAGGATACCACCATGCGTGCTACTGATGCTTTGCGGACTGCGTTGCAGGAACTTCTGGCGGAAAAAGGCCTTTCGTGGCCCGCAAAAGCGGTCGTTGCGCCGCCGAAGGACACCCGGCACGGCGATCTGGCGGCGAACATCGCCATGCTGCTGGCGAAGGATGCCGGGCTGCGCCCGCAGGAACTGGCGCGGGATCTGGCCTGCGCGCTCCCCGCCCGTTGCGCGGACATCGCGCATGCGGAAGTGGCCGGACCGGGTTTTCTGAATGTGACTTTCAGCCAGGATTTCTGGCGGCGCGCCGTGCTGGACATCGAAAAGGCCGGCACGGAGTACGGCAGCTGCAACGTGGGGCGGGGGAAAAAAACGCTGGTGGAATACGTCTCCGCCAACCCCACGGGGCCGCTCCATGTCGGACACGGACGCGGCGCGGCCGTGGGCGACAGTCTGACCCGCCTGCTGCGCCGGGCGGGGTATGACGCCGATACGGAATATTACGTCAACGACGCCGGGAGGCAGATGCGCATTCTGGGGCTTTCCGTATGGCTGCGCGTCCAGGAGCTGGCGGGACGCCCTGTGGAATGGCCGGAAGATTTCTACCGGGGGGACTATATCGTCGATATTGCCCGCGCCATGCTGCGGGAGGATCCCTCCCTTCCCCACATGCCCGAAGAGGAAGGCCGCGAACGCTGCTACCAGCGGGCCATGCACGACATCCTCGATGGCATCAAGGCGGATTTGCGCGCTTTCCGTGTGGAGCACCAGCACTGGTTCTCGGAAAAGACGCTGGTGGAGGGCGGCAAGGTCGACGCCGCCTTCCAGGCGCTGGACAAGGCCGGTCATACCTATGAAAAGGAAGGCGCGTACTGGTTCGCCACCGAACGCCTCGGTGACGACAAAGACCGCGTGCTGCGAAAATCCGACGGCAGTCTGACCTATTTTGCCTCCGACATCGCCTACCACCATGACAAATTCCGCCGCGGTTACGAATGGCTGGTCGACATCTGGGGCGCGGATCATCACGGCTATATTCCCCGTATGCGCGCCGCCATCGCCGCCATGGGGCAACCGGAGGACCGTTTTGACGTCGTCCTCATCCAGCTTGTGAACCTGCTGCAGAACGGCAAGCCCGTCAGCATGTCCACCCGTGCGGGGACGTTCGAAACGCTGGCGGACGTGGTCAGGGAAGTGGGCGTGGATGCCGCGCGCTTCATGTTTCTGTCGCGCAAGAGCGACAGCCCGCTGGATTTTGACCTGGAACTGGTCAAGCAACGCAGCCTGGACAACCCCGTCTACTATGTGCAGTATGCCCATGCCCGCATTTGCGCCATACTCCGCCGGGCGGAGGAACGCGGCATAGCCCTGCCCGCCAGCGTGACGCTGGCCGAGCTCGCGGCGCTGGATACGCCCGAAGACATGGGGCTGCTCCGCAAGGCCGCCTCTCTGGAAGACGCCGTCGCCGCCGCGGCCCAGTCCCTGGGGGTACATCATATCAGCCGTTACCTTCAGGATCTGGCCGGCATGCTGCACAGCTATTATGCCAGGCATCAGGTTCTGCTGCCCGATGACGCGCCGCGCACCCTGGCCCGTCTCGCCCTGCTGCGCGGCATGGGACAGGTGCTGCGCAACGGGCTTGACATCCTCGGCGTCAGCGCGCCGGAGACCATGTAGGACATGACTTTCCGCAAGCGGCTTGCGGCCGTCAGGGAATGCCTGCGCGCCCCTCTGCGCCCTGGCGGCCAGAGCGAACAGGTGCTGCGCACGCTGGAACGCATGCGCAAGGCGCGTCGCGTCGCGGAAGAGGAGGACGAAAAAGCCTATCGCTTCCGGCTGTCATCCGTGGCCGCCGGTATAGCGCTGGCGGTTATGGCGGCAACAACGGGCTGGTCCTACTTCATGGGCTATATGGTCGGGCTGGGGCAGAACCCGGCACGGCAGGTGGCCCGCCTTACCGGCGCGCCGACGCCCGCGCCCGCCCCGGCAACGGCGGCGCTCGCGGCTCTGCCTCCCGACATCATCAAGGATGACATCCCGCCGGAAGGCAGCGCGCCGCCTTCGGGCAACGCCCAGGGGAAAGAGGCCCGGCAGCCCCCCCAGGCCGGAAAGACCGCCCAAACGCGGGGAAAAAGCGCGCCCGTCCCCAAAAACGCCACGTCCGCCGAAAAGGGCAACGGGCAAAAAGACGGTGGGAACCGCCACCCCTTTGCCCGCCCCAGCGGCGAGAGCCTCGGCGCATGGGGAATCACCGCGCCCGCGCCCGCGGCGCAGGAGCGGGAAAAGGGCTCCCCCCCCGCCCAGAACGCCGCGTCCGCCGCCGCGCAACAGCTCTACGATTTTGAATTTCAGGTGGCCGCCTTCCGCAGACAGGACGACGCCGATCGCCTCTGCCGCAGGCTGGAAGAAAAAGGCATCCGTTGCGGCGTACAGCCGAGCGGCAAGGTCATGCTGGTCATTGCCATGCTGCGCGGCTCAGCGCTGGACGGCGCCAACCTCCGCGCGGAATTCCAGCGCATGGGCCTTGGCGCGCCCATCCAGAAATCCCGCAGGGAAGTCAAGGGACGCGCGCGGCGCTAGGGCATTTTCAACCAGCACGCCCCAGAAGAGACCGCGGAGAGATCTGACGGGAGAACAACCATGACATTTCCGAACATTCCCGCCATGGCGGGCGAACTGACATTTCGCTGCATCGACGCTCTGGGGGGCTTTGCCCTTTTTCTGGCCGACGGCCTGCGGCACGTGTTCACCACGCGCCGGATCGTGGGGCGATCGCTGAGGCAGCTTTACGTCATCGGCGCGCAATCGCTCTTTCTCATTCTGCTGATCGGCATGTTCTGCGGCATGGTGCTGGGCTTGCAGGGCTACTACACGCTGGTGCAGTTCGGCTCCGTGGGCATGCTCGGATCGGCCATTTCCCTGACGCTGATCCGCGAGCTGGGCCCGGTGCTCACGGCCATCATGCTGACGGGAAGGGCGGGATCCGCCATGACCGCCGAAATCGGCGTCATGCGCATCAGCGATCAGATTGACGCGCTTGATGTCATGGATATCGATCCCATGGCCTATCTGGTGAGCCCGCGCCTTGTGGCGTCACTTATCGCCTTTCCCCTGCTTACGGCCATTTTTGACACCGTGGGCATTCTCGGCGGGTATCTTACCGGCGTCCTCATGCTGCATATCAATGAAGGCGTCTACTTTTACCGCATCGCCCATTCCGTCACCGCCAGCGACGTGACCGGCGGCTTCATCAAGGCGCTTGTCTTCGGCATCTGCGTGACGACCGTCTGCTGCCGGCAGGGGTACCACACGCATCTGCGCCGCGACAGCGTCGGCCCTGAAGCTGTGGGCAACGCCACGACGTCCGCCGTCGTCATCTCCTGCGTCCTCATTCTCATTGCCGACTACGCGCTGACGTCGTTCCTGCTGTAGGCCTTCCTTCCCAGCCGCCCGGGAACCCTCTCTCACGGAGATCCTCATGGAAACAGAGCATATGACAGCCGGCGCGGCCGGATGGGACATTGTTTTTCAGAACCTGACGGCGGGCTACGGAACACGGGCCGTCCTGAGCGGCGTCAACGCCACGCTGCCGGGCGGCAAGGCGACCGTCATCCTCGGCGGCTCCGGCTGCGGCAAGTCCACGCTGCTGCGCCATATCACCGGCCTGGCGCGCCCCATCGGCGGAAAGATTCTGATCGGCGGCCACAATTTCTTCCAGCTGCCGGACAGGGACTTCCGGCGGCTGCGGCGGCGCATGGGCGTGCTGTTTCAGGACGGCGCGCTGCTGGGGGCGCTGACGCTGGCGCAGAATGTGGCGCTGCCGCTGACGGAACATCTCGACCTGCCCAGGGCGGCCGTGCGCCGCGCGGCCCTGCGCGTATTGAAAATGGTGGAGCTGGACGGCTTTGCGGATTTCTATCCCAACGAACTTTCCGGGGGCATGCGCAAGCGCGCCGGGCTGGCGCGGGCCATCATCACCGAACCGCGCATCCTGCTCTGCGACGAGCCGACATCCGGCCTTGATCCCATCACGGCCGCGCGCATGGACGCCCTGCTCAAAGCCATGCACGCCGCCTATCCGGCCATGACCATGATCATCGTCAGCCATGACCTCGCCAGCCTGGACACTCTCGCCGATCACGCCCTGGTCCTGCGCGAAGGCGGCGCCATCTTTAGCGGTTCGCTGGAAGAACTCAAGGCAGCCAAGGATCCCTATCTGCGCCGCTTCCTGCGCCGCCTCCCCGGTGATGGCGACGCGCTGGCCCATACGCCGCCCGACCCCGAGGTCAGCGCGGCGCTGACCCGCTGGCTGGAACAGTAGGGGCCCTCCGGGGGACAAAGGCCTTCCGCCGTCTTGAATTGCGGCCTTCCCGCGAGTATGCTGGGACGCGCCCCCTGTGGGGCCCCCTGTTTCCATCCACAGCCGCGCCCTCCGCCAGCCGGCGGCCAAACCTGTTCGCGTTGCCGTGCGGCCCCTCTCTCCCCGCGGGGAGAGATGACAGAGAAGGAACGCACCGGCGTTGCCGCCGTATCACGAAAACCGTTTCCCCCTGAAGGGGAAGATTTCAGACCACAGAGGAAGTTTTGATGAACACCTTCCGTCAGACCGCCGTGGGCCTTTTCGTGCTGCTGGGCCTTGTCTGCGTCGGCTATCTCACCGTCAAACTAGGCAAGATGGAACTTGTCTCGGACAAGGGGTTCGCCCTGTCCGCCACCTTCAACTCCGTCTCCGGGCTGCGCGTGGGCGCGGATGTGGAGCTGGCCGGCGTGCCTGTGGGCCGCGTGACGGACATAACCCTCACCAGCGATATGCGCGCCCGCGTCGCCCTGCGCCTGAACACCCCCCTGCAACTCTCCGATGACACCATCGCCTCCATCAGGACGAGCGGCCTCATCGGCGACAAATATGTCAGTCTCTCTCCCGGCGGTTCCTCCGACCCGCTGCCCGACGGTGGAGAAATCACCGATACGGAAGCATCCACGGATCTGGAATCCATTCTCGCCAAATACGCGCACGGCGGCGTATAATCTCCGCCCCGCAACCGTCCCCCGTTTTCCCTGGCGTTGCCGCGAACAGGGGAGACTGTAAACCTCAAAGGACTTTTCTGATGAAAAACATGCTCTCGCGCCTTGCGGCGATACTCTGCTGTCTCTGCCTTCTTGGCGGTATGGCGCAGGCGGCGTCTCCGGCCCATCAGGCACTGGAAAAGGTCATCGACACTGTGCTGGACCTGATCAAGGATCCCGCCTATGCCAACCCCGCGACGCGCGACAGGCAGCGCGCCAGAATTGAGCAGGAAGTGCGCACCATCTTCGATTTCGGCGAATTTTCCCTGCGGACGGTGGGTCCCCGCTGGAAAACCTTTGCGCCGGATCAGCAACGCGCTTTCAGCGAGGCCTTCGCCAACCTGCTGATCCCGACCTATGTGAACAAAATTGACGGCTACAATGGCGAACGGATCGTCTACCTCGGCGAGGTGCGCAGCGGCGACGGCAGCAAGGTGGAAATCCGCACGGAAGTGGCGCTGAACGACGGACGCAGGATCCCCGTATCGTACCGCATGCTGCAAAAAAATGGCGCATGGCGGGTCTACGACGTGCTGGTGGAGAATCTCAGCCTTGTCAAAAACTACCGGACGCAGTTTCAGGATATTCTGACCACGGGGACGCCGGACGAGCTCATTGGCCGCATCAATGAAAAAGCGCGGGAAGTGCGCGCCCGGAAAGGATAACCGCCATGCCCGTCCGTTCCGCCGGCACGGCGCTGCTTCTGGGCCTCCTGCTGACGGCCTTTCCGGCCTTTGCCGCGGGTCCCACACCGCCGCCAGCGCCCTCAAGCCTGTACGACGCCGACAGCGCCGCCCTGCCGCCCGGCGCCGTCAGCGTGCGCCCCCAGGGCGGCGCCCCGGCCGTCTCCGACGAGCTCGACGACTATGACGACACGCCCGTCACGGGCATTTATGATCCGCTGGAGCCGTGGAACCGCTTCTGGTTTGCGTTCAACGACATCTTCTATATCCATATAGCCAAGCCGGTCTTTGAAGCCTATCAGGCAGTCATGCCGCGCCAGATGCGGGAAGGGATCGGTACGCTCTGGCACAATGCGGGCTTTCCCAAACGTTTCCTCAACAACCTGCTGCAAGGCAGGGGCAAGGCCGCCCTGGTGGAGCTGGGGCGCTTCTGTACCAATATTTCCGCCGGCTTCGGCGTCGTGGACGTGGCGGCGGGCAAAAAAGTGCTTGTCCCCTACGATCCCAGCGGCGAGGATTTCGGCCAGACGCTGGGACGCTGGGGCATCGGGCACGGCGTCTATATCGTCTGGCCCTTTATTGGCCCCAGTTCCCTCCGGGAATCCGTGGGGTTTGCCGGAGACTGCGTCGCGGATCCCTTCTTCTACGTCTATCCGTGGGAGCTTTCCTCCGCCAGCGAGCTTTATCTGCGCTTCAACGCGCTGGAAGGCACGCTGTCTACCTATACCAGCCTGAGCGGCATAGCCGTAGATCCGTATATCGCCGTCCGGGAAGCCTATATCAGCTACAGGAATCAACTGGCAGCACGTTGATTCCCCCGCGTTTTGCCGCCGCAAGCCCTTTGCCCTGGGGCGCTCTCACAGTGCGGACGGGAAACCGCTCCCGCGCCGGAAGGGCTTGTTTCTCCTCTTCCTCCATGCCGGAGTTTCTTCTGTGACCGACGCCCTGCGCCTTGAGCGCCTCACTGTCAGCTTTTCCGGGGACGACGGCCCGTTGCGCGCCGTCCATGACCTCTCCCTTGCCGTACCGCGCGGCGGCATCGTCTGCCTTGTGGGGGAATCCGGCTGCGGCAAGAGCCTGACGGCAAGAGCCGTCATGGGGCTCCTTCCCGAAGGCGCGCGCGCGTCAGGCCGCATCCTGCTGCATACGCCGCGCGGCCAGGTGGATGTCCTTGGCCTTTCCGCCCGCCATCTGCGCCGTCTGCGCGGCCCCCACATGGCCATGATCTTCCAGGAACCCATGACGGCGCTCAACCCCGTCCTGCGCGTCGGGCGGCAGGTGGACGAGGTGTTGCGCCTGCATCTTGGCATGGGCGGCCGGGAAGCCCGCGCTGAAACCATACGCCTCTTTGCCGAGGTGGGCATTCCCGCGCCGGAACGCCGCTATGACGACTACCCGCACCAGCTTTCCGGCGGTATGCGCCAGCGCGTCATGATTGCCGCCGCCCTGGCCTGTTCCCCCGCCCTTCTGCTGGCCGACGAACCCACCACCGCCCTTGACGCCACCATTCAGGGACAGATTCTGCGTCTGATCCATGACCAAAGCCGTAAACACGGCATGGCCGTCCTGCTTATCACCCACGATCTCAGCGCCGTCGGGCAGGTGGCCGACAGCGTGGGCGTCATGTATGCCGGGCGCCTTGTGGAGTGGGGCGATGCCGGGGCGCTGCTCGACGCGCCCGCCCACCCCTACACGCGGGGGTTGTTGCGCTGCGCGCCCGATCGCGCGCTCATGGGCGCGCCACGCCTGCCCGCCATTCCCGGCACGGTGCCACCCCTTTCGCGGACGCCTCCGGGCTGCGCCTTCGCCCCCCGCTGCGCGCTTGCGCGGGACGTATGCCGCACGGACGCGCCGCCCCTGCGCGCCCTTGACGCGAACCACGCCGCCGCCTGTTTCCTGGCGTCGCCCGGAGATTCCTGAAATCACGCCCGAACGCCAGGAAAAAACGCCGCTTTTGACATTGAAAATATTCAAACGTATCCTGCTCCGGACGGGTTGATTGCAGCCTGTTTCCACAGGGAGGACAAAGGCCATGCTTGACGAGAACTTTCCTGACCGGGTACGGCAAAAGGCCGGAACGCTGTACAGAACGGACCGGCTCAACTGTGCGGAATCCGTCTTCAAGGCCCTGATTGAGGAGAGCGGCCGCCCCTGCCCTCTGGAACTCCTCAGAATGGCCTCCGCCTTCGGGCGCGGCATGGGCGGGGCAGGGTGCTGCTGCGGCGCGCTCGCCGGCGGCGAACTGGCCGTCGGTTTTCTTTTTGGCAGAACGGAGGAAAGCGGGCGCTGCCCGGACGCGTGCGGCCAGATTGCCAGAGAGCTGCACGACCGCTTCGTGCGACAGAACAGGGTGACCTGCTGCCGCGTCCTGCACAAAGGCCTGCCTTACGGCACCCCCGAACAGATCGCGGCCTGCGCGAAGCGCACGGAAGATGCCGCCGCCATCGCCGCCGAAGTCATCCAGCGGGCCCTTGGACAGGAGCGCGCCTGAGACAGGGCTTCCCACGGCCCCTTTCCGCCTCAGGCGTTCTCCGCGACACCGTTCGCGGCCGCCCGCCGCGATGCGGGACAGGCGGGATTGTCAGCGGGACGGGAATTTCATATAACACCCTGCGCGCGGAACGGGAACTTCCGGCCAGCGTCGCAAGTTCTAAGCGGTACCGCCCCCGCGGTATCATGGAGGTTATACGATGGAACAAGGCACCCTTCGCCTGAAGACCGGTCTGGCTGAAATGTTGAAAGGCGGCGTGATTATGGATGTGACCACGCCAGAACAGGCGAAGATCGCCCAGGATGCGGGCGCCTGTGCCGTCATGGCGCTGGAGCGCGTTCCCGCGGACATCCGCGCCGCGGGCGGCGTCGCCCGCATGGCCGATCCGACCATTGTGGAGCGCATCATGAAAGCCGTGACCATTCCCGTCATGGCCAAGGCGCGCATCGGGCATTTTGTGGAAGCCCGCATTCTTGAGGCCATGGGCGTCGACTACATTGATGAAAGCGAGGTGCTGACGCCCGCCGATGACAAATACCATATCAACAAGCGCGATTTTACCGTGCCCTTTGTGTGCGGTTGCCGGAATCTCGGCGAAGCCCTGCGCCGCATTGCCGAGGGTGCGGCCATGATCCGCACCAAGGGCGAACCCGGCACGGGCAACGTCATCGAGGCCGTGCGCCATTGCCGTCAGGTGCTGGACGATATCCGCCGTCTGTGCTGCCTGCCCGAGGACGAGGTGGCCAACTATGCCAAGGAAATCGGCGCGCCGCTGGAAGTGTGCCTGCTGGTGCGCGGGGAAGGCCGCCTGCCTGTGGTGAACTTCGCCGCGGGCGGCATTGCGACGCCCGCCGATGCGGCCATGATGATGCAGCTTGGCTGCGACGGCGTGTTCGTGGGTTCGGGCATCTTCAAATCGGGAGATCCCGCCAAACGCGCCAGAGCCATCGTGCAGGCCGTGACCAATTACAACGACTACAAGCTGCTGGCCGAGATATCCAAGGATCTGGGAGAACCCATGGTCGGCATTGACATTTCCTCCATTCCCCCTGCCGAGCGTATGCAGGAACGGGGCTGGTAGCGATGGCTCTTCTTGGCGTTCTGGCATTGCAGGGGGCGTTTCGCGAACATTGCCGGGCTCTGTCCTCGCTGGGGGCGGCCGTGCGGGAAGTTCGCCAGAGGCCGCATCTGGACGGCATCGACGGCCTCGTGATCCCCGGCGGAGAAAGCACCACCATCGGCAAGCTGCTGGTGGAACTCGGCATGATGGATCCGTTGCGGCAACGCCTTCTCGACGGTATGCCCGTCTACGGCACCTGCGCCGGGCTGATTCTGCTCTGCAACGGCATTGAGGATTCCGATCAGCCGCGACTGGGCGTTCTGGATGCCACCGTGCGCCGGAACGCCTTCGGCCGCCAGGTGGACAGTTTTGAAACCTCCCTGCCGGTCAAGGGACTGGATACGCCCGTCCAGGGCGTCTTCATCCGCGCGCCGCTGATTACGCGCGTCGGCCCCGGTGTCGACGTGCTGGCCCGTGTGGATATGACGCACCATGCCGGTACGAGAGAGGAAATCGTGGCTGTCCGGCAGAACCGCGTTCTGGCGACCTCCTTCCATCCCGAACTGACGCCGGACACGCGCCTGCACCGCTACTTTCTGGATATGCTCGGGTAGCGCGGCTTCAGGGTGACGATACTGAATCAGGCCTCTTCTTCCCCGCATGAGGAAGAAGGGGCCTCGCCCTTTTTCCCTGGAACGGCTTCATGAAAATTTCCTTTGTGGTCCGCAACTTCCCCCTTCAGGGGGAAAGCGCTTCTTGACACACCGGGCAATCCGGTGAAAACCTTTTCCGTCACCTCTCCCTTCAGGGAGAGGCAAGCCGCACGGCAACGCGAACATGTCGGGCCGCCAGACGCGGTGTCAGTCGCCGGATGGGCGGCCGCGAATGGAAACCAGCACAAAAAACATGCTTCGCGATTTCTGATGAAGACAGCGTATGCCCCAGAATGTTTTCACGCTCAGAAATGACGGCGACAAAATCGGCGTCTATGCCAATGAGGCGCTTGTCAACGGTTCCACAGGCACGCAGACGGTCGTCATCGGCCCGGACGCCGCCACCGTCACCCTTTCGGCCACCATGGAACGCGCCGATGTGGCCTTTGACTCCTCCGCCCTGACCTTCCGCGTCAATCCCGACACCCTGCTTCTTGAGGTCTGGCGGGGCGACACCATCATGGCCGCCTTTGTCAACAATCCGGAGACAGGCACAGTGCTTGCCTGTACGGACGGCGGCGTCACCGCGCAGCTTGTGGAAAACGCGGCGGGGGACGTTGTCTTTCAGGTACGGGCGGGATCGGAGACGCAGGAACTCTCCCTTGGCGGTTCCCGCGCCCCTCTCGCCATCGCCCCGGACGCCTCCCTTGCCTCGGAGATGGCCCCGCCCACGCCCGCGCCGGAACCTCCTTCCCCGAAAGACACGCTCACCGTCCAGGAGGCGTGGGAGGGGCTGGACGCCGGAACCCTCACGCCGGGGGAATTCACCGTCATGGACACCGCCGCCCACCTCCGGGACGCCCCCTACGTGGTCATCGCCTGCGCGGACGGCGTGGT